>NZ_BDFD01000009.1 GCF_001895085.1 Mariprofundus micogutta
CGGTCAACCTCATGCAGCGAAGGAATATCGCCGAATTGCTGGGAGGAAGCTCACCGCCTCCAAAGCGAAAACCGACCGTGAATCCTCGCCAGATGGCACTGCTCAATGCTTAACCGGACAGCAGTGAAATTATATAAAAGAAATTTTTCATTTCTCCTCCTATCAGGTGCATGGGCAGGTAGGGGAAATATATGATGTTATTAGTTATTGGCTAACCAACAGCGGTATACCCTCATCAAGAGGGCGAATAAATAGATGCATGTATCTGGGGTGTGAAAATGTCGAACATTTCGTTTGCTGATGCTTTTGGGAAATACAGTGCGAAACTTAAGAATGTGCAGTGGTCAGTGTGTGCAATTAATGAAGATGATGAATTGGTCATAAGCCTTTGGGAGCATCACATAGATAAAAACATAAAAGATAAATTGGTGTTTGAGGATTTTTTTGATCGGTGGTCAGGGCCAGGGAACAATGAATTTCGTACTAATGTTTCAAATGCCTATAAAACAAATCAAAATGTTCGTTTAATTCTTGTGGTAACTAAAGAAGTTAATGAGATTCAAAATGGCAACAATGCAAGCACTGTGAAAAAATCATTTCGAGTTCTAGATCATCTTATAGGAAGGGTCACAGAAATTGATGGTGAAAAATATACTATTAGTTTTAAGCTGATTTAATCGCCTAGAAAGCAGCATTCGCATTTGAGTGTCCATTGTTGGCTGAAAGCAGCCATCTAGGTGAGGAGCAGTAAGTCTTTCTACACCCCTCACCCGTCGACTATTTTGTTACAGATGAATGATGTGGTTACGATCCGGACCGGTTGAGAGCATGGTTACTTTGCAGTCACATACCTCTTCGATTCGTTTGAGCAGAGCTACGGCATTGGCTGGCAACTGATCCATTGAGGTTGCACCAAAGGTGTTTTCACACCAGCCCGGAAGCGTTTCATAAATCGGCGTCACGACTTCAAGCTGGGAACAACATGCTGGGATGGACTCCAGACGCTCCCCATTCAGTTCATAACCCACGCACAATTTTACTTCTTCAAGACCATCAAGAACATCCAGCTTGGTGATTGCCAGGCCGGTTACACCATTGATGCGAACGGCATGCTGAACAACCGGACCATCAAACCAGCCGGTACGACGCGGACGGCCCGTGGTGGCTCCGAACTCATGACCTTTTTCTGCCATATGTTTACCTGAGTTTTTCTCATCACACATGCCATCAGCATTATACAATTCAGTCGGGAAAGGACCGGCACCCACACGAGTCGTATAAGCTTTACAGATACCCAGTACGGCATCCACCTGCCCCGGGCCGACACCCAGACCGGCAAGTGCTGCACCGGCAACGGTATTGGATGAGGTTACAAACGGATATGTACCATGATCAACATCAAGCATGGAGCCCTGTGCGCCTTCGTAGAGAATCTTGTCTCCGGCTTTGATGCGTTTCTGCAGTATCAACGGCACATCTGCAGCCAGTGGCAATAGACGTGCCTTGGCCAGCTCCAGTGCTTCATCCACATCGGCGCGATTCACAGGCTCTGCATTCAGATACTGGGTCAGCATAAAGTTGACGTATTCGATATTTGCATCAATGCGTGCATCCAGATCATCCGAGGTCAGATCAATCAGACGGATGCCGCGGCGGGCGGTTTTATCTTCATAACAAGGCCCGATGCCTTTACCGGTTGTACCGATTTTGCCTTTACCTTTGGCCGCTTCTCGCGCTGCATCAAGATCGCGGTGATATGGCAGAATCAGCTGACAGCGGTCAGAGATCTTCAGGCGATCGGCAACAGGAATACCCGCTTCAAGCAGCATGTCCATCTCTTCAACCAGACGGAACGGATCAACCACCGTACCGTTACCAATCAGGCAGAGTGTATCATCATGCAGGATACCGGACGGGATATGATTCAATACAGTCTTTTTATCACCCAGTACAAGCGTATGGCCTGCATTCGGACCACCCTGAAAACGAGCGACCACATCCATATCGGGGGCCATAAGATCAACGATCTTACCCTTTCCTTCATCACCCCACTGGATTCCAATTGCAACTGTGTTTGTCATATCAATCCCCAACTATTAAAACCACGAAGATCACGAAGATCACGAAGAAAAAACATACGAATCATATCGTCTGCAAAGCAGAACAGTCTGATTCAAACCCATCCTGCAAGCCCGTCTTTCCTCAGTGACATCAGCGTCCTCTGTGGTGAACCTTCAAATCAAACTGTGTCTATCAATGCCCATAAATCACAGGAAAAACCTGTAGCCGGCATGTCACGTCCATGTGCTTTCATCATAGCGTCATAACGACCACCATGCAGAACTGCATGCGCCACACCCTCTGCAAATCCTGCGAACAGAATAGCACTGTGGTAAAGAAAACGCGGCATGATTGCGGCATCAGCATAGACAGATACGCTGCCTTCCATCTTGCCACCGACTTCATTGACCAGCGAAAGTAATTCGCTTGCAGCAGCATCGAAATCATCATTGATAGCGCCGATATGATTTTCAATCCACTGTTTACCACTATTTCCGGTAGCAAGATCAAGCAGCGCCTGCCTGGCAGCTTCCGGCATATTCTCACCATTCATCACTTCTGTCAGATCATCAGGTGAACGACGCGACAACAGTGCTGTCCAGGTTTCCAGCGGTGCAGTGCAACCTTTCACCAGTGCTTTCAGCAGCCCTATATGGCCCACCTGCAATACTGGTTTATTAAAACCTGCAGCCTGCATGGTCCGTGCTGCCAGATGCATGACTTCAATATCGCCGGCAGCCCCTGCTACGCCCAGACATTCCACGCCGGTCTGCCACTGCTGGCGAGAACCACCACGTTGATCAGGACGGGCCAACATTACTGTACCGGAATAACAGAGTTTCAAGACCTCTTCGCCCTGTAAACGTGTAGCAGCAATACGCGCAATCTGTGGTGTCATGTCAGAACGAATCGCCAGCGTCCCTGCACCGGCAGGGTCAGAAAACACAACAGTCTGGTCAGCCAGAAAACGGCCTGCACCTGATTTCAATGCATCCGGACGTTCCAGCATCGGTGGAATCACCTCTTCATAGCCGGACTCATCAAACAGATCGAGTAACTTGCCCTGCATGGTCCTAAGTGCTTTCGCACGTGAGCCGATGGCATCATCCAGGCCAATTATCGGTTTATGCGAAGGCATCAGATACTCCCCAGTTCGGCAAAACGAACCGCCTGAACATGCTGTAATTCACTCATTTTGGTCAGAATGTTTTCTCCTGGAGAGGAATCTACCTGAATCAGCGCAACAGCACTGCCAGTATTTTCCCGACGACCCAGTCTGAAATCACCGATATTAATGCCTGCTTCAGCCAGCACGCTACTGATTGACGCAATCACACCCGGTTTGTCCTCATTCTGGAAGTAAATAAGATTGCCTGCAGGCGCAATTTCAACCTCACAGGTATCAAAACTGACAAAACGCGGCCGTGCCTCATCAAACAGCGTACCTGATACGCAACGCTGACCTTCATCACCTTCAACCTCGAGTCTGATCAGCGTTGCAAAATGTTCGGAGTTTTCACAGGCTGATTCCATCAACTCAATGCCGCGATCCTTGGCCAGCATACCTGCATTCACCGCGTTAACCTCTTCCATACTCTGAGATAACAGTCCTTGTAGCATCGCATTGATGAGCGGCTTGCGATTAATACCCGCCGCCTTGCCTTCAAAACAGACATTCACCTTGCTATAACCCGGCTTCATAGTCTGCCCCATAAAGCTGCCCATACGCTCAGCCAGCAACATATAAGGAGAGAGCAGACGCTGCTCCTCTTCTGAGAGCGATGGCACATTCACCGCATTGGAAACGGTACCGGAGAGCAGATAGTCGGACATCTGTTCCGCGACCTGTACAGCCACATTTTCCTGAGCCTCATCCGTTGAAGCACCGATATGTGGTGTGAAACTGACATTATCCAGCTCAAATAATTTATTCTCACGTGCCGGTTCGTTCTCAAACACATCGAGAGCTGCGGCACGCAAATGTCCGGATTTACATGCATCATAAAGCGCATCCTCATCAACAATGCCGCCGCGGGCGCAGTTAACGAGGATGGAGCCCTTTTTCATACGGGCGATAATGTCAGCATTAATCAAGCCACGCGTCACATCCAGCAAAGGTACATGAATGGTCAGGATATCAACGGTTTCTGCCAGTTCGGCTACTGTTTCCACCTTGGTCACACCCATGGCCGATGCACGTTCATCAGAAATAAACGGATCATAGACAAACACGGACATGTGCAGGCCTTTCAAACGATCGCAAACGATCGCACCGATATTACCGGCACCGATAACACCGGCTTTTTTACCTGTTAATTCCATGCCCATAAAACGGGACTTTTCCCACTTTCCGGCTCTGGTCGATGCGGAAGCCTGTGGAATCATACGTGCGGCTGCGACAATATGAGATACCGCCAATTCAGCTGTTGTAATGGTGTTGCCGAATGGTGTATTCATCACCACGATACCGCGGCGCGAACAGCCCTGCACATCAACATTATCAACACCGATACCGGCGCGGCCAATGACCTTTACGCGCTTGGCTGCATCCAGCAGTGCACCCTTTAATGTTGTCGAAGATCGTACAGCAATGGCATCGTAATCACCGGCAATGGCCAGCTTTTCTTCATCTGAGAGGCCCGGTTTGTAATCCACTTCAACGCCGCGACTTTTGAACACCTCAATCGCGCGTGAGGACATTTTGTCTGCAATCCAAACCTTAGCCATAATAATGATCACTCCGAAAGAAGGATTGTCACACCGACAACGGAGTGCGTGGGCACTCTATAGCCAGTACTGTATGGGTCAACTTAGTTTTGGGTAGCCTTCAGTATCAGCATCCAGTGCATCAAAAATCACGATTGAATGAATTTTGTCCCGATGTATTCGTTCCGTCTGATTGTTCGCAGCCAGCACAAATGAAATTGTCAGCGTTTTTACTAACTGACCTTTTATATCATCGCCGTTTATTGTTCTCAGTTCATCTGTAGCCGGGAATCCTGTGCCATCTGGCTGTTTAAGGTATAGATGGGCGATTTTTTCTTTATTTACAGTCACATCCCCAAATGACGTTTTTATTTTAAATTCATTCTTTAGAACCTTGCCTGCAACAGCCTGACCATCTCGTAATATGAGCAGGTCTTTTGAATATGCCATCTCTCTCTCCTTGCCGGCCATGCCTGACCTGAGAATATGTGTAGCTGTGTTTATGACTTCACTGGCGGACACACCCGATGTTCATTTATCGGACATTCAAGAGTGGCTCACTATATTTGACACAGTATACGCTATCTCAGCATAGATTCCCGGATTAATATTCTTACCATGTTTCGACTGTATGCAGCAGGAAACTATCCAGCCCATCTGTGACATTCCTGTTTATCTCCTTCACACCCATGAATAGCTTGCTGTCATGATGCCTCCGCATTGCTAGTATGCCGTCATGCCGAATAACTCATTCATATTTATCGATAAGCAGTCCGAATTAGAAAAAGCAGCAGAGGCCATGGCCGCATGCAAGGTCCTCTGCGTGGATACCGAGTTTCATCGTGAATCCACCTACTACCCTGAATTTGCCCTGTTGCAGATATACGGCAATGGTCAGTGCTGGATCATCGACCCTATCAAACTGCCTGACCTGAAACCTGTATGGGATCTCATGGGCAACCCTGATATCCTCAAGGTATTCCATGCCGCACATCAGGATGTGGAAATCATTCTCAAGGAATCCGGCAACATGCCTTTGCCCTTGTTCGACACCCAGGTGGCTGCAGCCCTGCTCGGTTACGGGCAACAGGTTGGATTCGGCAATCTGGTTCAGCGTGTCACCAAGAAGTTACTACCCAAGGGAGAATCTTTCACCGACTGGAAAGCAAGACCCCTCACGCCCAAGCAGCTGACCTATGCTGCCGATGATGTCATCTGGCTGATGCCGGTTTTCCAGCATCTTCAGGAGCGTCTTGAAGCAACAGGACGCACCTCGTGGCTGCAGGAAGAGCAAACCCGACTCAGTGACAAAAACACTTATGATAATGATGAATCGGAAATATTCTGGCGTGTAAAAGGTGGAAGCAAATTAAAAGGCAAACACCTGTCAGCGCTGAGAGAGCTTGCAGCATGGCGAGAACGCGGTGCCAAAAGCCGGAATATTCCACGTCGCCGCATGATGGCTGACGAACCACTTGTTGAAATTGCGCGGCGTGACACCTTAAGCAGGGAAACAATGCAGCGCATGCGCGGCATCAACGATGGATTTATTAAACGTTTCGGCGCTGAAGTCACCGCGGCATGGCAGAAAGGTATCGAGGCCTCTGAAGACACATGGCCTAAAATGGCGCCTCGTCGCCACAATACCCGCGGCACCGACCTGCGACTGGAAATGCTCGACACACTGGTACGCCTGAAAGCTGAAGAAGGCGAAATCGCCTCGGCTATTCTGGCCAACAAATCCGATCTCTCCGAGCTGGCCTCATGGGGTTATCGCTGCAAAGGCGACACACCTGAACTGGCATGCCTGCACGGCTGGCGATATGAGTTGGTTGGCCACGATTTGATACGCTTGTTGCGTGGTGAAATCTGTCTGCATATCAACCCACAGACAGGTTTTCCTGAAATCACACCTATAACTCAGAACAGTGCAACATGAAAGTCAGCTTTTCCATTGATGCCCTATCTCCAAGCGGGGCCAAAGCATGGCGTTTGCTTGAAAATGATGGCTGGCGTGAATGCATCTATGCTGAAACGCTAAAAGATGGCGATGCGCGTATTACAGACAAAAAGAGTGCTGAAGACTGGGCAGGTCGTCGCATGAAAAAAGACAAGCAACATGGCTTAATCCCGCAGCAGAAAGCAGGTACATTCGACTTTCTTATGCGTGGCATTTTTGCCCATGCCGTTCTGCACCGTGAATCTTCAGCGCCGGTGCCTGCAAAAGAGCAGATGATTCAGTGTTTTGCAGCGCACAAGTCGGGCACACCGTGGCTGATATATCTGAATGTTGCAGGGCACTTCGCTGCACTCGATACCAGCAAGGTTTCCATTATCACCAATCTGGACATTGCCGTGCGCGCAGAGATCACCTCCGGTGATGAATATATAGGCCCGAAAGCTGCCGCTAAAGAGACCATGATGAATGAGATCTATAAACAGTTTCTGGCCGGATGGCTGGATCACCTGAATTCATCTAACATGAATGTATTCGTTCCTGATCCTGAAAAACTGAAAGATGAATCCGTCTACATCGAACTCATCCGAGACTGGCAGAGTGAACAGTACTGAATCAGCCATACTGACCTCGGCTATCCGACACCCATAAAAAAACACCCCGCTTATCGGCGGGGTGTTTAAAAAAGAACTACGTTACCTTATTTAGCGTAAACGTTAGAAGCCTGCGGGCCTTTTGCTCCATCTTCTACATCAAATTCAACGCTCTGACCTTCAGCCAGAGATTTGAAACCATCACCCTGAATTGAAGAGAAATGTACGAACACATCATCGCCACCATCATCCTGAGAGATGAAGCCGAATCCTTTAGTATCATTGAACCACTTAACAGTACCTGTTGCCATTATTTACATCCTTAATATATTTAATTTGTGCATAACATGTATTTAAAAGTGTTAACATTAAGATCAATCAAGGATCTACTAAATCAGCCTAAAAACACAATAAACAATATTTTTGCGAAGCACAGTATATAGCGTTGAGAACATCAGGCTAGAAAAAAGGTTTTTCAAACTCAAATTGAATGAACAACAGGCCCTCTGCCAATGAACAAAGAATCAGCAGAGGGCTTTAAATTTGTCGAGTAACTCAGGCTGATCCCTGATCTTGTTAAACCACCACTCCATTGACGGCTGCCATTGGCAGTCCCCTTGGCGCTTTGGCCCTGGGGATGAGATAAACCTCTTTTAACTCATCCTCATCGATGCTCGTTGCACGCTTCTCCGTACCCACCCTTACGCCGTCCTTGATAGTCACAGGTGCAGCATCGCGCAAACCTTTGGAGCCCTTCTTCATCGTGATTGCAGTGACTCCCTTGCCTTTAGCGATCAGAGGAAACTCATCTTTTGCAATGACTCCCATGCGCCCGTCGGAATCAATGAAAGCGAATGCATCATGTGCCGGATTGATCTCGCGGATGCAGAGCAACTTCGAACCGCTCGGGAAGTTGATAAAGGCTTTGCCTTTCTTGTTTGCCGAAAGCATGGATTCACCCATAGCCCGGAATGCATGCCCTGCCGTGGTTACGACGAGATATTCAGAGTCGTCCCTGATCATCACCATTCTTGTGGGTGCCTCATTGATACTGAACACGAAAGATTTTGAAATCGGTTCCCCGTTTCCGCGCCCGCCTGCCAGGTCTGCGGCGAGCATGCTGAAGGCGCGCCCTTTGCGTCCGATCAGTACCAGCATGTCCGTGGTATGACCTGCTGCTGCATCGAGTAGTCTGTCCCCTTCCCTGAATTTAAGTCCCTTCAGGTCAACATTGCTGCTGCGCATGCCCTTCAGCCAGCCCTGCCTGGAGAGAATTGCAGTGATCGGCTCACGAGCAACTGTCTGCTGCTTACTCATGGTGCGCGCTTTCGCTACACTGGCATCCACCACTGTTCGTCTCTCATCACCGAATCTGGCCAGCGCATCTTTCAGTTCACCGGTGATATGTTTCCAGCGGTGAGCATGATCATCAACAATCAGCTCCAGCTCCGCTTTTTCCTGCAGCAGTTTTGCATGCTCATTCATCAGCTTCATTTCATCGAGTTTACGCAACTGTGCGAGGCGCAACTCAAGGATGGCAATGACCTGTTCTTCATTAAAGCCGTATTTCTGCATCAGGATAGGTTTTGGTTTGTCGTTGTCATAGATCGTCTGAACAATCTCCATGACATTCGGATAAACAACAAACAACCCTTCAAGGATATTGGTGCGTTTATTGATCTCGGCCAAACGTACCTCTGCCCTTCTCATCACGATTCCTTCCCTGTTATCGAGGAAGGAGTTGAGCATATCATCCAGCGAAAATAGGCTTGGCAGGCGATAGCGATCCCCATTCGGGGCATCCATCCATTTCTCCAGCGCATAAGTGGCATACTGGATGGTGACCTGCAGATTAGTGGCCGAGAAGAGATGTAACATGATCTGTTCTGCATCAAGGTTTCTTGATTTCGGCTCGATAACAATACGGATGCCTTCCGCAGACGATTCATCTCGTAAATCTGAAATCATCGGCAACTGGCGTGATTCGGCAATCGTCTTGTCTGAAATACGTGCGCCCATTTCGATCAGCAGCGGTGACTTTTCAATACCGTAGGGAAGCTCCGTGACAATGATTTGCCACATGCCTTTGCCAATATCTTCCTTATGCCATTTACTGCGCAGCAGCATTTTACCGTAACCACTGGCATACATCTTCTCCAGCTCATCTTCGCTGCTGGTGATAATACCGCCACCGGGAAAGTCCGGTGCAGTGATATGCTTGCGAACCAGCGCAAAGTCCCTGTTCGATGCCCCCGCCCCGGTTCTGCTTCTGCGTTTGCACAGCGCAATACATGCCCCCAGCAGTTCAGAGAGGTTATGCGATGGTATTTCAGTCTTAAAGCCTACGGCCGGATTGCCTGTACTTGAGTTCATCAGAATCCACGGGAATGGTGCAGGCAGCAGCATCGGCTCCTTGTCCTGATCATCATAGTTGGGCTGATAAGGCGTGATACCATCTTTCAAATCACTGCTGAGCATCGCTTCAGCAATCGGTGTAATTCTTGCTTCGGTATAACGCATGGCAGCGGCTGAATCGCCATCAATGGAACCGAAGTTGCCCTGACCGTCCACCAGCGGATAACGCATTGCCCAGGGCTGAGCCATACGCACCATAGCCCCGTACACAGCCGAATCACCGTGTGGATGATATTTACCGATCACATCACCAACCACACGTGCCGATTTCTTGGTTTTGGTGTTTGATCTGAGCTGCAGCTTCTCCATCGCATAGAGAATGCGACGATGAACAGGTTTTAATCCATCCCGCACATCGGGAATGGCGCGATCACCCACCACTTTAAGGCCGTAGCTGCGGTAGAGTTCGCGGAACACTGTTTCAAATGGAGCGATGGCGTTATTGCCTGATTCATAGGGTGTAAAGCGAGGCTCCAGATCATCAAGGTCATCGGTCACATCGCTCGGGTCATCGAATAATTGATCGTCCGGAATATTCAGAAACCTGGCTTCCTCGATCTCTTTGCCCATCAGCAGATCACGGCGCTGGCCTGCATCATCGCCCATCAGCTTTGTAACGAGCGCATCCATACGCTGCGCATCCTCAGGGCTCACCTGTACCAGCACGCGGTTTTCAAAATCCATACAGGTCTCTTTCAATTCCGGCGGATTCATCTCACCAAGACCTTTGAAGCGGATGTATTCAATCTTCTTTTTCTCTGCCAGAGCCATGGCTCTCAGGCCATCGAGCTCTTCTTCATCCTGAGCATAGTGTTTCTGCTTACCTATGGTGACCCCGTATAGTGGCGGCTGAACGATAAATACACGCCCTGCCTCTACCATTGGTCGCATCTGCCGCCAGAAGAAGGTGAACAGCAGAGTCTGGATATGACTGCCGTCAATATCCGCATCGGTCATCACCACAATTTTGCCGTAACGTCTTCTCTCAATATCACAGTTTTCACCAATGCCTGTGCCAATTGCAGTGATTAGATCGGCTACAGCTTCACTGTTGGCTGCATCGGTCGATGTGACACCTTCACAGTTCAGTATTTTACCTTTTAACGGGAAGATCGCCTGCAGATCGCGGTCATTGGCCTGCTTGGCAGAACCGCCCGCAGAATCACCCTCCACAAGGTAGAGTTCTGTATCTTCAATATCATTGCTACGGCAATCCAGAAGCTTGCCCGGCAACGGCGTTCTGCCTGTAAAAGACTTGCGATCCACCTTTTTGGTTTTACCGCTTTCTGCTGCCGTACGCGTAGTTGCACGCTCAATAATGAGCTTCATCCAACTATCAGAAATTTCCGCATCACGATTGAGCCAAAGGGCCGCAGAATCATTAATCACTCCACCGACAAACTTGGTGGCTTCGGAAGAGGTCAGTTTCTGTTTCGTCTGCCCTTCAAAGGATATATCCTGAATGTACACCGAAAGCCCGAGCTGGCTGTTGGTCATGATATCAGATGCAGCGATGCGGGTCTTTTTGCCGAGCAGTTTTTTCAACTCAGGACGCATGTCGATGTATTCGCGCACAGCCTTGAGCAGACCCGACTCAAAACCTTTTTCATGCGTACCACCGCGAGGAGTTGGTACAGTATTCACATAGGATCTGGTATAGATCGGGGTGGTTTCAGCAAAGGATGCAAAGAACCAATGCACCTTCTCCATATCCCCAAGCTGACCGGAGAATTCGAACATCGGAGACTCTTCCATGCGCGAAGTCATAAATTCGGAAAGGCCATTCTTGAAGCAGAAAGTCTCATCTTCCAGACCGGGCGCTTTGAACACCACCTCCAGCCCCGGAATCAGGATTGCTTTGTCCATCGCCTGCTGGCGCAACTGCTGCACGCGGAACTTGGCGCGTTCATAATATTTCGGATTGGGCGAGAACCTGATCTTTGTGCCATGCGTACGAGGACCACATGTTCCAATCTGTTTGATCTTCTCGACTGTGCGCCCGTTTTCAAGGCGAATAAACCACTCTCCCCCATCACGTTTCACAGTCGCTTCCAGCCATGATGAAAGCGCATTGGTGACGGTGATACCGACTCCGTGCAGACCACCGGATACCTTATAGGCATTATGATCGAACTTGCCACCGGCCTTGTCCTTGGTAAGCACCAGCTCAACGCCGGATATGCCATCCTGATTTGCTTTCACAGGAATACCGCGCCCGTTATCTGAAATGCTTACAACATTCTCTGATTCCAGCTCTACGATGATCTTTGAGCAGTATCCGCCAATCGCCTCATCGCCACAGTTATCCAGCACTTCCTGTGCAATATGATGGCAGCCAAGTTCCGTGCCCGTATCGGTATACATATTCGGCCGCAACTGGATATGAGAAATCCCATCGAGGTCTTTAATCGAATCGATATCGTAATCTGCACTCATCTTAAATATGTCCTTTGCTTTGAATCTGGTATGCCGAAACCCCGCCGATCAGAACAAACGGGAAGCTGAAGGCACTACTCTACACATGCATTACGGAGAAAATAACAGGGCTTGATGTGATGCATGGTATTCAACTGCGACCATACAACAAATCGGTCATCTTTTGCAAAAAGATTAGTGAGTTCACAATTAAATACAGGCAACGCTAATGAATGAGTTAACAATGGCATCCACACACTGAAAAAAAGGTTCATCACGAAAGTCCGGGAAACAGTCTTTGTAAATAAGAACTGAAGGCGTTTCTCTCTTGCTATTATGACGGAATTGTTTGTTCCAACTTTTCCAGAAAAGAAACGAAGCAAAGAAAACTGCCCGGCAATCTGCTTCTCCCTGCGTATTTATCGTTCAATGGGGCGAACCCTTTTTGATTCGAGCCTTGCATGGCTCTCACCCTTCGGGCGAGCTAAAGCTCGTCCAAATCTACTCTCCTGTAGATTTGTCTTTACCGCTAAAGAAAGGGGAATGCTCAGCTTTAGCAGAGTAGTAACTATTGAATGTATCTATTTAACAGGGATCAAAAGTTTTCTTCAGGCATGGCTCCCGCTAATGCGCGATAAACCAAAAAAAAGCCCCCTGCCAATATTCAAAAGATCGGCAGAGGACTTTGATTGATCGAGCAGCTTGGTTGTCAGGCTTGGCTGCTTTCAAATTCCTTCATAAATGCAACCAGTGCATCCACACCCTCTTCCGGCATGGCGTTGTAGATGCTGGCGCGCATACCTCCAACAGAGCGATGACCCTTCAGGGTAATCAGTCCGTTTTCTGCTGCACTCTTCAAAAACGCGGCATCCAGATCAGCATCAGCCAAAGTGAATGGTACGTTCATCCATGAACGGCCATTTTTAGCCACTGGCGAGCCATAAAAGTCGCTGCTATCGATAACAGCATAGAGCTTGTCAGCTTTGCGCTTGTTAACTACAGCTATGGCTTCCAGACCGCCCTGCTCTTTGATCCATTCAAACACGAGACCAGCCATATACCATGCATAGGTCGCTGGAGTGTTATACATCGAATCATTATCCGCATGAGTCGCGTAATTGAACATGGTCGGCGTATTCGCTGATGCATTACCCAACAGATCATCACGGATAATTACAATGGTGAGGCCTGCAGGACCGATATTCTTCTGTGCTCCGGCATAGATCATGCCGAATTTGGACACATCAATCGGGCGCGAAAGAATCGTGGAAGACATATCAGCGATCAGTGGAACACCGTTGGTTTCAGGAATATAATCAAACTCAACACCGCCGATAGTTTCATTAGGCGTATAATGCACATAAGCCGCATCAGGATTCAGATTCAGCTCTGCCTGCGTTGGCACAGTGGTAAAACCATTATCCGAAGTGTCAGCAACGATGTTCACGGTGCAGTAACGTTTGGCTTCGGCAATCGCCTTTTTGGACCACATGCCGGTATTTAGATAATCGGCACTGGTTTTATCACCCAGCAGGTTCAGCGGGATTGCAGCGAACTGGGAAGAAGCTCCCCCCTGAAGGAAAAGCACTTTGTAGTTGTCAGGAATGGCCATTACATCGCGCAGATCCTGCTCAGCTTTTGTAGCAATGGACATGTACTCTTTGCCACGATGACTCATTTCCATAGTGGACATGCCTGAGCCATTCCAATCCAGCATTTCGGCTTGTGCGCGCTCGATTACTGCTGTCGGCAACATTGCCGGACCTGCACTGAAGTTAAACTTTCTTGCCATGATTTCGCTTCCTTTTCTTAGGCTAATTTCGAGAAGAGATGAACTGTAGCCCTGCGGTTTTTTTCAACGCGGGGAAGATACTCCGACAATGAGAATTCCTCAATGAGTGAATAATAAAACCGGTGTACCTGCGTCAGGTACAGGCTGAACCCTGGATGCAGTTATAGCTCAGTGTCTGACCAGACTGCATACTCATTGCCATTCGGATCAGTAAAATGAAAGCGACGTCCGCCAGGAAAAGCAAAAATCGGCTTGATGATAACACCACCGGCACGCTCAATGCTGGTTTGAGTCTGCTCTAGTGCTTTGCTGTAGAAAACGATCAGCGCGCTGCCATTTACTGTTGAAGCCGTCAAATCCGACTTGAAGAAGCCACCATCCAGCCCTTGGTCTGAAAACGCCGTATATTCTGGTCCATAATCCACAAATGACCAGCCGAATGCAGCAGAAAAAAAAGCTTTCGTGGCTTCAAGGTTAGTTGCAGGAAATTCAACGTAATTGATCTTGCCGTGTTCATTCATGTTTTTATCCTCAGAATCTATGGATGACCGTAGAATATATAACTGGTCGAATAATCACTGAATTCAAAGTAGACCTTCTTTTCACCGGCATCAGCCCTCATATTAAAGTTTGCATCCAGAATACCGTAACCGAAGCGATAAGGGCGTGGTGTATCATCGCTCGTGCTGATAGCCGTGGACAGTTTATCAATTTTGATAAATCGCTTCACCAGCTTCTCGCCAGCATAAATTTCCAGCACTCCATCCGTACCAGTATAGTTCTGCACAACGCGGCTGATTTTATTTTGCTGTTCCTGAGTACAAGCGGACATAAAAAATGCCACCAGCAATACTGCAAAGATTCGATTATGCATCATTCCTCCGTAAAGAAGTTTGTCTACCATCAACTCCATCATACAGATGCCGGAAAATAAACCCGTTCTGATTTAAATGAATGAGTTATATCATATAATCCTTATCATCATCTGCATCTGGCCGGTAAACGCAGACACGGTTGCGTCCTAACTTTTTGGCTTGATACATCGCCCCGTCCGCTCTTTTCACCAGATCATTAAGATTATCAGCATGTTCAGGATAGAGACTGATACCGATACTGGCTCCAATCCGGCAATGGACCTCATCGACATCAAATGGACGTTTCATGGAATTGAGCACTTTTTCCGCAATCGGCATCACGTGTGAGATATCATCCACACCTTCCATCAGGATGGTGAATTCATCGCCACCAATCCTGGCTACGGTATCCGATTCGCGTACACATTCGCGCAAACGAACAGCAATGGCTTTAAGCAAGCTATCGCCCACAGCATGTCCATGCATATCATTCACCGGTTTAAACCCGTCGATATCGACAAAAAGCAGTGCAACCGTATGTTTTGCCCGCTTGGCCATGGGCAAGGCATGCTCAATGCGATCAATAAACAGTTTGCGATTGGGAAGATTTGTGAGTGAATCGTGATTAGCCAGATATTCAAGCTCATGATGAATACGCTTTTCTTCACTGATATCGAGAAAGGTGCTTACGCAATGCGTAATAGCCCCTGTGTCATCCCGCATACTACTGATGGTTAACCATTGTGGGTAAACTTCACCATTCTTGCGCCTGTTCCAGATTTCACCCTCCCAGTAGCCGAGGCTCATCACTTTATCCCGCAACTGCTGATAAAAGTCTTCATCGTGCTCATCGGACTGCAACATGCCGGGCTTGCGCCCGATCACATCCTCGGCTTCATAACCAGTAATTGCAGTGAAGGCAGGGTTCACCATAAGAATACGATGCTCTGCATCGGAAACGATAATGCCATTGGATACCGTATCCATCACTTTGGCTGCCAACTGCATCTGCCGTTCAGCAACCTTTTGACGTGTAATGTCATGCGCGGCATAAATAAGCTGATGCTTGTTTTTACTGGGCTCCAGCATTGATACGCTGATCAGAACAGGGATTTTTTCACCGGCTTTGTTGAGTATCTGCCGATCAATGCTATTGATGGCTGAACCGGCCTCAAGGCTTTCAGCTTCTTGTGGCGTCATCAAACCACCCAATACAATTTCTGTAACCTGTTTACCCACCAGTTCGGAAGACTCGAATCCGAGCGTTAGGGAAACAGCCGGATTGATCATGATAATGATGCCGTCATCATCGGTCACAAACAGCATATCCCCAAGTGAATAGATGATCTGATCCACATAACACTTTGAAACCGTGGTTTGTTCGAGACTCTCGGTCATATCATTAAACGAATGACCCAGAGCAGCAATCTCATCCCCGTCACGGGTATCAACGCGGGCATCAAGATTACCTGCTGTGATATCCGCAGTGGCCTGCGTCATCTGATCAATCGGTGCAAGGATACGGTTACGGATAATCATATAGCTGAGCCAGGACAGCATCAGCATGGCACCGGCAGCGATAAGACTCACGGTCAATGCAGTCTGCTGCAGTCCCAACGCTGTTTTTTCTGTGGAAAGTGTGAGCCTTAGAATTCCCCGGACAGGCGAAGCATCGTAACCATGGCAACTTGCACACTGTGCGTCCCTTTTGATCGGCAAGAGAAATGTCATATTGCTACCCTGCTCAAGCGTTACCGTCTGACCTGATGCAGCCTGCTCAACCGAACTGGCAGGCAGATCATCCTGCCGATGTAATGGCAAAGGCTCACGCATAAAGCGATTCTCTCCAATATAAGCATTGACCTGATTGATAGTGCGCAGATCCTGAAACGCATCATTGCCGTCACGACGGAGAATCCCGATACGCTGCATATCGGGATGACTTCGAATTCGTTTGAGCCAGTCATGCACATAGAGCGCATCTCCGGCAGTCATCAGAGTCTTCAGACTGGAAAGCATGGAGTTTGCCAGATTATCCGCTTCAGAACGCGCCTGGTCCGTAATCAGTTCACCCTGCTCTCGAATCAGGATGACCGAGGTAATGATAAAAGTCAGGGATAGAATGCCGACAAGCGGCAAAAGCAGACGCATCCTCAGGCTTTTATGCCAAGCTATGGGCTTCACGAAATAATTTCTCGCTCAGTGTGGCCACTTTCCATCGTCTCCCCCCAGTGTTGCCTAAGCAACATTCAGTTTGACGAGCGCTTTACCCCACTGTTTTACTCGGTTATACCCGATTTGTCAAATGATAAGAGCACCAAAGCCATTAATCTCAGGCTGTAGTAATCAGGCGGACACGGAAAGTGCGGCCTTTAAGTTTGCCTGTTTCCAGTTTTTTCAGGGCAGCTTTAACCACATCACAACCAACAGCCACATAAGCCCAGTTATCGAGGATATGGATTTTCCCCACCTGTTTGCCGGTGATGCCACCCTCACCTGTCAGGGCTCCGAGAATGTCACCGGGACGAAGCTTCTGCTTTTTACCGCCACCGATCTGCAAGGTTGCCATGGCCGCTTTAAAGACGGGTTTATCAAGCACACTTTGAGGGGGCAACGGCTCACTCTCGATGCTTGTGTTCAGGTAGTCGCCGAACAGAGCCAACTTGTATTCATTTCCATTATGCAGCGTGAAGGAAGCGCCCTTGCTGCCGGCACGGCCTGTGCGACCTATGCGGTGCAGATAGGTTTCAGGTTCATGCGGAAACTGGAAATTGAACACTGCATCCAATGCATCAACATCCAGACCACGCGCTGCAACATCGGTAGCCACAAGGATAGAGATACTTTTATTGGTAAAGCGCACCATGACCTGATCACGCTCGCGCTGTTCGAGATCACCATTCAGAGCCATGGCGCTGAAACCAAGACGTCTCAGGTCCTCAGTAATCTCCCAGGTTTCCTTCTTGGTATTACAGAAGACCACGCTGGATTCGGGTTGATGCTCGGCTAACAGGAGATGCAGCGCAGTCATACATTGCTTCGGACTATCAACTTTATAAAAATGCTGTGAAATCGTTGTGCTGTCATGAGTCGATTCCACCTGCACCATCACAGGCTTAAGCATAATGCGCCTGGAAATGGACTTGATCTGATCCGGAAATGTCGCACTGAACAGCAGTGTCTGGCGCCACTTGGGAATCTGATTAACAATATTATCCAGTGAGGCCTGGAAACCCATCTCAAGCATGCGATCAGCTTCATCCAGCACCAGTGTATTCACCCGGTTGAGTCTCATCGTCCCACGACTCAGATGATCTTCGATACGACCGGGTGTGCCGACAACAATGTGCGCACCGTGCTCCAGCGACCCCACCTGAGGCCCGAACGGCATGCCCCCGCATAATGTCAGCACCTTAATATTGGATACCGAGCGCGCCAGACGACGAATTTCCTTGGCTACCTGATCTGCAAGCTCACGGGTCGGGCAAAGCACCAGCGATTGCACAGCATGAACTTTCACATCCAGCTTTTGCAGCAGACCGAGGCCGAATGCAGCGGTTTTTCCTGAGCCGGTTTTACCCTGAGCAATCACATCCTTGCCGGCCAGAATATCCGGCAGACTCCTTGCCTGAATCGGCGTCATATGTTCATACCCCAGTGAAGTGAGGTTCTTTAAAAGGTCGGCATGTATCTTGAGAGATGAAAAGGCTGTGTTGCTCATAATATCCTGTGGTTAAACGGTGTTGTTCAAGAGTGGTGATAGCCGGATGCTAGTGCCCTGACTATGTAAAAGATATGCGCCGCCCTGCAACTGCTTGTTTAATCTTTTTTCCGCTTCCACTGAAATGCGGGTTTGGACGCAGTTTCTTTTGACACTGAAGGTTTCGATACTGCGGATTCTACGTTCCTTGTTTTCACCTTTGCGGCTACTGATTTTTTCTCACCACGATATTTGATTTGCAGGCCTTTTATAAAATTACGCAGCACCTGATCCATGCAGGCACGATAATGGTTGTGGCCGGGTTTGCGGAAGAAAGCACTCAATTCATGCTTACTCATCCGTCGCTCATCCAGTGCAAGAATCTCAAGAATATCATCGTCTTTCAGATTCAGTGCAATTCTCAGCTTCCTGAAGATGATATTATTATTCAAACGTTGTTCAGGTTCGGGTTGTGGCCCGTCCCGTCTACCGCGTTTATCGATAATCAGACCATTAAGAAACAGAGCCAGTTCCCGATCAGTGAGTTCCTGCCGTGCAGGATCATCATCTTTCTTTAACCATGCACTGGTCTGCTCACGTGTTACCGGAAAGTCTGCCAACCCGAATAGTGCAATCATTTTAGAATCGTTAAAATCGAAGGCATAACGGACACGGCGCAGAATATCATTATTGGTCATCAGGCGACTCTAGGTCCGACCTGTTCAGTTGCAAATGCCGGATAGTCCTTACTACTTTTGCACTTGAAGAATGACCATGCATAATTGAGTGATGAAAATAATCACCGCTAATCTCAACGGTATCCGGGCAGCCTCACGCAAAGGTTTCTGGGACTGGTTTAACGATCAGGATGCAGACTTCCTCTGCTTGCAGGAATTAAAAGCGCACGAGCACCAACTACCACCAGAGTCTTTACCTGAGCGCTACTATCGGCATTATCATTTTGCCGAGAAACCAGGTTATTCCGGCGTGGCACTTTATTCATGCAACAAACCCGATGCTGTACATATTGGACTGGCTTCGATCGACCCTGAAACTGACTGGTCGCGCTTTGATGCTGAGGGGCGTTTTATCATGGCAGATTTCGGTAACCAGTCCGTCATCTCAGCCTATTTTCCATCCGGCTCCAGTTCACCCGACCGTCAGGCTGGCAAGATGGTATTCCTTGAGCAGTTCCTGCCACTGATGCAGCGATTGAAGAATGAAGGGCGCGAGTTAATTGTATGTGGGGATATGAATATCGCACATCAGAATATCGATCTGAAAAACTGGCGCGGTAACCAGAAGAATTCCGGCTTCCTGCCGGAAGAACGTACCTGGATGAGCCAGTGGCTCTCTGCCGGTTTCGTCGACCCCTTTCGCATACTGTATCCTGAAAAAGAGCAGTACAGCTGGTGGTCGAATCGGGGCCAGGCTCGTGCCAATAATGTCGGCTGGCGCATTGATTATCATATTTGCACTCCCGCAATCGCCAATACCATTAAAAGAATTGATGTTTTTACCGATCATTGGTATTCTGACCACGCTCCAATCACAGCAGAATTCGGAGGCTGAATGAACACCACCCACCCTGCAAAAGATTTGCAGGTACTGGCAGAGTCGCTGGCAAGCGTTGCCAAAGTTACAAAAAACCTCGATGTCCTGATCTTCGGTGCAGGACTCGGCGGTCTGGCGATGCTGGAGGTCTTGAGCCAATCTGAACATGTAAGTATTCATTCCATTATCGACATCTCAGAGGATGCACCCGCATTTCAACTTGCACATGAACTGGGCGTCAACACCTCGACCGACAGCTCTGCAGAACTGGAATCATTCAGAGGCGATATCATCATCGACGTAACCGGTGACGCTTCACTACGTAGCAAACTGATAGCCTTTAAAAGAGAACATCAGGTAGAATTGATTTCTGCCAAATCAGCCAAGCTGCTATTTGATATGGCCAATCAGGAACTGCGAAGCGAGCGTACAATCGAAACACAGAACTCCCGATTAAGTCTGTTGGACTGTATGCTGGAAATCACCCTGCAACTGGAAAGTCGCCCGCCTATTCATGATATCACCAGCCGATCTTTTGCTGATATCCATAGCCATGTTCATGCGATAAGTGGATTAGCTCTGATCTTTGATAAACAAAGCAAAGCCCCTCAATGCGTTGGTGCTATCGGTGAGAATGCCCCCGATTGTTCTGAAATCGAGTCATGTCAGTCCTGCAATGGCATCATCCTCGATGCCTGTAGCAGATTATCCCAAAAGGAACGTTATAAGCTTTTTAAACCTTCGATTCAGATTAAATGTCAGGCCATCGAAAACTGCTACAATGTTGCATTACCTCTGTGGCAGGACACTCGCCTGTCAGGCGTACTGCTGTTTGATATCCAGGCCCCACTGAGCAAAGAGCAGAAAACAACCCTGAAGATGGCATCAGTTCATCTTAATATGACTTTCAAAACACTGGATCACTTTCAGCAGCTTGAGGAGATGGCCATCTTCGATGCATTAACCGGCGTGTTCAATCGTCGTAAATTTGATATGCAGCTGCATCAGGAAGTCAGCCGAATCAAACGCATGAAAAACGGCACATTGACCTGTGGTTTTATCGATCTGGATGATTTCAAACAGATCAATGATACCTATGGCCACCAAACCGGCGATCTGGTGCTAAAGCATATAGCTACAAGTATCGAAAGCTGCATCAGGGACTACGACCTGTGTGCCCGCTATGGCGGAGATGAATTTGTCATCCTGCTTCCATCTGATGATGCCATGCAGGGCTCCTGTCTGGAAAGGATCGGCATGCGTATTCTCGAAAAGGTTGCCAACTTTGATCTTGTGAATGCCCCTGAAATCAAAACCAGCGTCTCCATCGGTCTTGTTACGCAGTCCGGCGAGACTGCTCACGCTGAAACCTTATTGAAAAAAGCTGATGAAGCGCTGTATGAGGCAAAAAAATCAGGCAAGGGATGCCTGCGAATATTTGCAGATGAGCAGTTTCATTATACCCCATCTAAAGAATGAGGATTGATCAGTTATTTGACCTGTGCGACAATTTTGAAACCACCACACTTTTTTAGTTTCGCCAGAGTCATTCTATTACCCCACACACAGCCGGTATCCAGCCCCAATACGTGTGCCTGGTCTTTGACCAGACCTTTAGCTGCCCAGTGTCCATAAACCACATGCGTCTGTTTATGCCACTTTGCTCTTTTGTGTGCATACCAAGCCCTGTCGCGATAATTGCTGCTTTCGCCGGTACGCACATCCCAGTTAAACAAACCGTCACTGGTACAGTAACGCGTACGAGTGAATACAGCCGTAGCAAACAGTAATCTTGTTGGATCCGCTTTTTTCGGTTCGCGAATCGGGAATTTCACATGATGTAGCTGGCGGCAAAACTCTTTCCATTCGTTGCCCTGCAACTGCGCTTCGATCTTGCGTGCCCGCTTCCTGGCTTTTTTCAGCGACCAGTTCGGATGCAGGCCGGCATGTACCATGGTCCACTGCATTGTTTCATCATGATACAGAATCGGGCGAAACCGCAGCCATTGGATCAATTCATCGCAATCTTCGGCATCAAGAACATCTTCGAGTGAGTCACGTCGATATTTCAGCCCACCAGCAGCAAGCTCCAGCAAATGCAAATCATGATTTCCCAGCACACAGATGCATGAATCACCGAGACTCTTGAGAAAGCGCAGAGTTTTCAGGGAATCCGGCCCACGATTAACGAGATCACCCACGCACCAGAGTGTGTCACTGGATGCATCAAATTTTACTTTTTTGAGAAGTTTCTTCAGGGAGTTATAACAGCCCTGAATATCACCAACCGCGTACACTGCCATGGGCTAAAGTCTATCCTTTTGCTTTCACCACAGCGAGCAGTTGAGGAATAAATTCCGCCAACTCTGCTGCCATAATGGCAAAATCAGCATCGAAACGAGTGACCTCATCATCACCGGCTTCACCTGCCTCATCAAGAATAGCTGAATCAAAGCGCATGCGTTTAATGGAAAGGTCCTCGTTTAGTACAAATGACAAGCGCTCCTGCCAGTTCATGGCCAGCTTTTTCACTCTATAACCATTTCTGACATGCGCCCGCACATCATCAGATGCAATCTCCACATGAGCACAGCGGATCACCCCCTGATTTTCATTACTGGAACGCATTTCACAGGCATCTTCCAGTGTGAAAGCTGATGGAAGGCTATGATCATTAACCAGCCATTCTGTCATGGCTGCTTCCAGAGAATCATCGGTGGAAGGCAGAACCACATTAAAGGTGCCCAAAGTTTTACGCAGATATTCGATCAATTCTTCGGCTTTTTTTGCGCTGGCTGCATTGACGATGAACCAGCCCTGTTTCGGCAAAATAGCCGCATAGGTAAGACTGGTTTTAACCAGCGCTCTGGGCATTAATTCCTGCAGCACCGAATCCTTGATATCACTGCGCTCTTTACGACCAACCAGACGCCCTGCTTCCTGTTCAATCTGCATGACCTGCAGTTCCACCTGCTCTTTTACCAGAGATGCAGGCAGCACCTTATCCTCGCGCCTGAGACAGAGCATAAGATTACCATCGGTCTGATGCACCAGCATCTGGCCATTATGACCCAATGGTTCAGTCCAGCCCTGAGCAGCCATTTCCATCTGACCACAAGCGCGGGATTTACGCGTTGCCAGAACCACGTGCAATTTCTGCGCATCCAGCTTGAATTCATCTTCAAATTTGTAGAAGTGTATGTTTTTAAACCACATTGATTGTATAATCCTTTAATATTGAATGAGACCTGAAAACGTCTTTGGACAATCGGAACTGACGCAATGTACCAAAGCAACGGCACTTCACAACTACCATGATTCGCACCTGCATCTTCGACTTCATCATTCAAGCCATCAGCGCTATACTCAGCTGTGATGTCTGACACAGCGAACAGCATTCCTTTCAATAGTTCTACTCCCGGCACGCTGGGTGTGGAGATGGAATGGATGTGTGTGGATGCAGATTCAGGGCAACAGGCTCCGCTTGCCCCTTATGTGTTTTCTGTCATTGGAGACACACCGCGCATCAAGCCGGAACTGTTCACCTCGATAGTTGAAATCAACACTGAAATTCATACGTCTACAAACTCAGCCATGCAGGAATTACTCGATCTGTATAAACAGGTCGATGTCGTATTACAAAACCAGAACGGTGCCCTGCTCTCTTCCGGCACTCATCCTGTTTCTCACTGGCGTGACCAGGAAGTCAGTGATGACCCCCGTTATTACCAACTGCTTAAACGGCTGCAATGGGTAGCCAGGCGTTTTAATATCTGCGGCATTCACACACATATCGGTATGCCTGATGGAGATAACTGTATCAAAGTCATGAACCATCTGCTGCCGATCATGCCGGTATTTCTGGCCATCTCTGCCAATTCCCCATTCTGGCACGGTGAAAAAACCGGGCTGGCTGCCAGTCGCATCAAGATCTTTGAAGGCCTGAGTCAGGGTGGCATGCCATTTTATTTTGCCGACTGGCAGGACTTCGAACATTGTACACAACGGCTTATGGCTACAGGCAGCATCGGTTCGGTGCGTGATATATGGTGGGAAATGCGCCCTCACCCCGACTTTGGCACGCTTGAAATCCGTATTGGTGACATGCCAGCAAGCTTTGACGATACCGCGGCCTATGTTGCTTATGCCAGAGCTGAAGCCATGGCCGCAATCGGGCATGAAGAGCCTCTGAAAGTTCATCCTTCGCTGATTCGTGAGAACCGCTGGCGAGCCTGCCGCTACGGTATACGGGGAACCATTATCGATCCGTTCAGCGAAGAACTGATCCCTGTGCTCGACTGGCTGGAAAAACGACTGGATCAACTGGCTGCCTACGGCATCGATGACAATGAACTACAACTGGTTGCCAGGCAGATATCATACTGGCGCACAAATGGTGGTGGCGCTGATTCACAGCGCGAGTTGTACAATACAACTGATGACTTTTCAGCCATGGTACGAGCCATGCGTGAACTGGATGGGTGGTGAAATGCGGATAACTGAAGAACAACTTGCAGCTGCTGTTGAATCCGTGATGCCTGAGGTAGTGAATATGCGTCGGCATCTGCATCAGCACCCGGAACTTTCGGGAGAAGAAAAGAATACCGCACAAATGGTTGCTCAAGCCTGTAAAAAACTGGGCATGGAAGTGCATGAAGGCATTGGTGGTTTTGGCTTGCTTAGCACACTGAAAATTGATGAGGACAAGCCCTGGATCGCGTTTCGTGCTGATATGGATGCACTGCCCATTCAGGATGGAAAGCAACGCCCATATGCCTCCAGAGTATCTAATAAATCGCATACTTGCGGTCATGATGTCCATACCGCAGTCATGCTTGGAGTCATACATCTGTTGCATGCCCAACAGGAACATCTGAATCATAATATCGCTTTTGTTTTTCAGCCTGCCGAGGAAACTTGCGAAGGCGCATCCGCCATGTTGAGAGACAATGTGTTCGGAGATATCAGGCCTGAACAGATTTATGCCATGCATGTTTACCCCTATCTGCCTGCAGGTTCTATTGGCCTTAGAGATGGTCCGATGTGTGCCGCTGCCGATATGTTTGATGTGGAGATTCTTGGCCGAGGCGGTCATGCCGCGCGTCCTCACGAATGCATCGATGTAGTTCTGGTCGCCACTCAGGTCATTCAGGCCCTGCACCAGATTGTCGGACGTCGCGTCAACCCGCTTCACCCGGCAGTGCTCACCATTGGTCAGATTCACGGGGGACATGCTGGTAACGTTATCCCCGATCAAATCTCATTTTCCGGCACTTTCCGCAGCCTGCACCCTGAAGCACACGAAGAGATCCGCTTAGTCATGGATCGGATCATTCGTCAAACCGCTGAAGCATGGGGTGCCAGCGCAAAATTCAACCTCAGGCAGGCCACACCTGTTTTAAGCAATGATCCGAAGCTCTTAAATCAAGCCCGTGATGTGTTTAAAGAAATTATGCCGGACACTCTGCTTATTGATATTGAGGAAGCTTCCATGGGCGGTGAAGATTTTGCCGAGTTTTTGCGCGACACTCCAGGTTGCCTGTTCAGGCTTGGCACCGGCGGCGGTCCTGAAACCAGGTACCCTCTTCACCATCCATGCTTTGATATTGATGAATCGTCCATGCGCTCAGGTGTTGCAGCTTTTTCTGCACTGGCATTGCTGCAAAAGTAATCCGACACGGGAACGACTCACTCGAAACTTTCAAACATTAATACGACAGGGTTCGCGGTCACACCGATCAGATAAGGTTCACGGCCTACCCTTCGGAAGTTATTTCGTTCGTAGAATCGAATCGCTCCTTCATTCTTCTCCCAAACGCGCAACCACCAGCCTGAATAACCGGATGCGATCACCTCCTGCCTGACTGTATTGAGCAACAGTCGACCGATGCCTTTGCCATAAACTTCAGGAACAACATACAACCGAACCAGTTCAGCCACATTCGCATCAACCAGATATTCCGGCTTTGAAGTCTCCACGAGCTTTGCATAAGCCAAGATGTTCGATTCACTCTCGGTCAGATAATAACTGACACTCAAACTGAGAATCTCTGAGCGAATAAGCTCAGAATCAAACACCTTCGCTAAATATGATTCCATATCACTGGGCAGGACAATGGCGCCATACGCCCTGGCAAAAGTACTACGGCCAATTTCAATAATAGCCTCCACATCTTCAAGGGTGGCCAGTCGAATGTTACAATTTATACTATTTTGCAGAACACACCTCTTTTCCATGTGATGTACAAATGATAGCTCTCTGTTTACGCGAGGCAATTCAAGCTGGTCGAATCCAGCTGCAACAATCACACCCCCCACAGTCAAAGCTGCTTGTATATATCATGCTCAGCATTATGCTGCGCAGCAATTCAGACCATGCTCAAACATGGTTAATCTACTGCACCACGGAACTGTAATTGATTTCTACATCAGGTATTACCATGCAATTCGGGGACTATCCCCTGTTTGAAAACATCTCGGTTAAATTCGGAGATGGTAACCGCTATGGCCTGATTGGCGCGAATGGTTGCGGTAAATCCACATTCATGAAAATTCTCGGTGGTGATCTGGTACCGACATCCGGCAATGTAAGTATCGACCAGCATGAGCGACTTGGTAAATTGCGTCAGGATCATTTTGCATTTGAAGAGTTTACCGTGCTTGATACCGTGATGATGGGTTATGAAGCCCTGTGGACGATCAAACAGGAACGCGACGCTATTTATGCTCTGCCTGAAATGTCCGAAGAAGACGGCATGCGCGCCGGTGATCTGGAAGGACAATTTGCCGAACTCGACGGATACAGTGCGGAATCCAATGCTGGCGAATTGCTGATAGAGATGGGTATTCCGGTGGAAGACCATTATAATCTGATGAAATCCATTGCTCCTGGCTCAAAACTTCGCGTACTGCTGGCTCAGGCACTGTTTGGTGATCCGGAAATCATTCTGCTAGATGAGCCAACCAATAATCTGGACCTCAACGCCATTCGCTGGCTGGAAGGTGTGATTAACGAGCGCAAGAGTACAATGATCATTATTTCACATGATCGCCATTTCCTGAACAGTGTCTGCACCCATATGGCCGACATGGATTATGGAGAACTGCGTATTTATCCGGGCAATTACGATGAATATTCGGCAGCTGCAGCCCTGGTTCAGGAGCAGTTATTAACTTCTAATGCCAAAAAAGCAGAAGAGATCCAGGAACTTGAGGCATTTGTTCGTCGTTTTTCCGCCAATGCATCCAAAGCGACTCAGGCGCAGTCACGTGCCAAAAAGCTGGATAAGATCAAACTTGATGAAGTGAAAGCTTCAAGCCGTATGAGCCCGTTCATGCGCTTTGTACAGGATAAAAAGCTTTACCGTATTGCGCTTGAACTCAAAAGTCTGAGCAAATCATTTGACAGCTTACCTTTGTTTGAAAACTTTGATTTGATGGTACCTGTCGGTGAACGAATTGCCGTAATCGGCCCCAACGGCATTGGAAAAACCACGCTATTACGCTGTCTGGCCGGCGATCTGAAACCAACCTCCGGCATTATCAAATGGTCAGAAAACGTAAAACTGGGCTATTATGCTCAAGATCATTCGGCAGATTTTGCTGAGGATTTGAATCTTTTTGACTGGATGGCACAGTGGAAAAGAAAAGAACATGGGGAGCAGGAAGTTCGTGGCAATCTGGGACGTATGCTATTCAGCCAGAATGACATCAACAAATCGGTTAAAGCACTTTCAGGCGGTGAACAGGGACGCATGCTGTTTGGCAAGTTCATGTTCGAGAATCCCAATGTGATGCTGCTGGATGAACCTACCAACCATATGGACATGGAATTTATCGAATCTCTGAACACAGCTCTGGCAGCTTATCCGGGAACGCTGATCTTTGTTTCCCACGACCGGGAATTGATCTCCTCCATTGCTACACGCATTATTGAACTGACACCTGAAGGCATTGTGGATTATCACGGCACTTATGAAGAGTATCTGAAGTCTCAGGGTGTCGTTTAGCTAACACTGAACAGGACAAGCCCCAATCCTTGAATCCTGAGCCACAAGATCTATGCTTAGATGTATTGGAGGTTGCTGTGCAAAGTGATAATTTAACTGACCATAACAAAGCCTGGCTTGATGCTGCTGCACGTTGCGACGAAGAATCTTTAAGACACCTGCTCAAGCTTGGGGCAGACATTAATACTGTCGATGCAAATAAAAATACAGCTTTACATCATGCCACAAAACAGGCTCATATCGCCATCATGCATTTCCTCAT
The DNA here is from genome assembly GCF_001895085.1 of Mariprofundus micogutta. Taxonomy (GTDB): domain Bacteria; phylum Pseudomonadota; class Zetaproteobacteria; order Mariprofundales; family Mariprofundaceae; genus Mariprofundus; species Mariprofundus micogutta. The sequence goes on from NZ_BDFD01000009.1 coordinate 28,319, forward strand.
CGAGAACGGTGCAGATCTGAATGCACAAAATGACAGATCATCCACCCCTCTTCATCTTACCGAAAAAAATATCGATACGATACGCATACTGCTTGAAGCCGGTGCAGACCCGAACATCAAAGATGCTGATTGGGATTACCCGTACTATTTTGCCTTTTATGGCTCCATGACTCGCGAACTGACCGACTTGTACATCAAACACGGAGCACATTTGGAATATGCTGATAAATCAAAGTAGTCCTCAGCCTCGTGAAGACAGTTCATTAAATAGTATTAAGTCGTTCCTCACCAAAGCACAACCTGCAGCAACCATGATCACAGCCATGACTTCACAATAATGTGACTGTCTGAGGAGAAATGACGATGGGATACCTGTTCATGTTTGCCGGACTTTTTATTACACTTTACACGGGCGCATTCTTTTACATATCGCTAAAAGATTTTGACTACGCAAGCTGATAATCAGAAATCTATTGCTGATCCAAACAGACCTTGAATTCATGATCTTTCAACCCTATACATAGCATTATGCTAAGAATTGTATTTCTACTATTTATTACTATCCCACTACTTGAACTCTGGGTTCTTATAGAAGTTGGTAGTGGCATTGGCGGCCTATCCACGATCGCGCTCTGCCTGCTTACTGCTGCCCTCGGCGGCTTTCTGATTCGCTATCAGGGTCTATCCACACTGGTGGATGCACAAAAGCGTATGGCGCATGGAGAAGCTCCTCTCGATCATGGCCTGCATGGGCTGATGATCGCGTTATCCGGCATTTTGCTATTCACGCCGGGCTTTATCACCGACAGTATCGGTTTCCTGCTGTTATTCCCGCCCTTTCGCCGTTTTATGATTGGCAGACTGCCCACGCAACAGATTCAATCCCCGCACCAGGCCCGTCATAACAGCAGCTCCGGCTCTGACATTATTGATGTGGAAGTAATTACCCACGATAAACACGTGCCATGATGCAAGCTCGCTTCGCTTGACCTGATATCTCACACCCTTACATTACGATCTGATTTTGGAGGTTACACATATGAATCCAGCAACAATGACATCTTCAGCCCATCTGGCTGACGCTCGCATCTCATTCCTCGGCAAGACCTATGGCATGCTGGCAATGTGCATCGCATCCGGCAGCATCGGCGCTTATATGTCGATGGGCCTGGCATTCCCGTATGAACATCCATGGATGATGCTGTTCATTATGATTGGAGGCATCTTTGCAGTTCAGGCTGTACGCCATGTTAAAGGCCTTAATTTTGTAGCCTTGATTGGTTTCGGTGCTATTACCGGCATGGCGATTGCACCACTGGTTACTGCAGTCTCAGCCAAATCACCTACACTTGTAGTGCAGGCATTTATGACCACAGCTGTTGCCTTCACAGCTCTGACTGCTTACACCTTCATCTCCAAGCGTGATTTCTCATTCCTCAAGGGTTTTGTATGGACCGGGCTGATTGCCATGATCGTACTGGGTCTGTCCAACTACTTTTTCTTTGAGTCACCTGCACTGGCACTGACGCTCTCCGGCGTTGGTGTCCTGCTATTCTCCGCCTTCATCCTGTATGATACATCCAGTATTCTGCGCGATTATCCGAATGACGAGTATATCTCAGCAGCTCTGACACTGTATCTGGACGTATTCCTGTTGTTCCAGCATCTACTGGCCATGTTTGGCATGCTCGGCGACGAATAAATCACAGAATAAAAAGTCATGAATTGATCATGCGGCCTGTTTTTGGGCCGCATTTTCGTTAGTATCACCCCTTTCATATCAGATAACAGCTGTGACCATGGAGATTACTATGTTGGATAAAGCTTTGATGGAAATTCTTGCATGCCCTAAATGTAAGGGGGATATCCATTATAATGACTCCAAAAATGGACTGGTTTGCGATGCCTGCAAACTAGAGTTCCCAATCCGTGATGATATTCCGGTCATGCTGATCGATGAGGCAAAAGTACTAAGTAGCTGATTTCTGGCTTTCCGGGCTTACCTCCTTGTCCATCCTGATTAAAACCCTCTTTTTTCTGGTGCAGTTGCTACCGGTGCGCTTGCTTGGCGCTTGCGGTGCCGGGCTTGGCCGGTTCATTTATATCATGAACCGTCGCCACAGAAATATTGCCCTGCGCAACCTTGATCGCGTCTACCCTGAAAAAGATGATGCATGGAAAATCCGTATTGCCCACGAATCATTCGCTGAACTCGGGCGTACAATGTTCGAGATGCCACATGTATTTATGCGCTCAAAAGCATACCTGCTATCACGCATTGAGTTAGAAGACGAAGCCTTGTACAAGAGTGCTGTTGAGCAAGGTCACGGTGTAATCATGACCGCCATGCATCACAGTAACTGGGAGTTGGGGGCACTATGCTTCTCCATGCTGGGTTACGAATGTGACATTATCTATCGCCCACTTAGACAAGCTCCGGCAGATCAATTCATCAAACTATCACGAACCCGTTTTGGAGCCCATCTTCAATCCAGGTTTGAAGGCTTGCGCTGGCTTCCCCGTGCTTTGAAAAACGGGCACACTATCTGTGTCATGGTTGATCAACACCTTTCCAATGGAACACCGGTTCCATTCCTTGGACATATGGCCAATACCACTACGCTACCGGCCACCTTTGCCAATAAATATAATACTCCACTGCTTGGCGTAAGCCTTGACCGAATCGGAACATCCTTTCGCTTCAAACTACGTTTTTGGAAAATTGAACTACCTGCTTCTTCAGATGGAAAAAAACAGGATGATGTTGCAAGCATGCAAACGATTTGCGAGTCGTTTGCAGCGAATGTTCATGAACGTCCAGAACTGTGGTTATGGATTCATCGCCGCTGGCTCTATTTGGATGAACAGGAACAGGCATGAGTAGGCATAAGCCGGTATCACGCTTTCTCTGGCAGGCATCGCAAAAGAGTACCCTGTTTCAGTGGTCAAAAAAGAACCTGAAACTCGAACGGGCAGAAATGGAAATGAGCATGCTGCCTCTGTTGACTCAGCATACAAAACAGTATTCTGCTGATAGCAGCATTCTTGAGATTGGTTGTGGACCTGTATGTATCAGCCACTCCTTGCCACATAAGCACAAAACTTATCTTGATCCTTTGATTGATGATTTCAGACGCATGTTTCCCGGGGAACTGCCAGAAGATGGAGAACAACTGGCCTGTAATGCAGAACGCATCAACAAAGAGTCAAACAGTTACGACATCGTGATCTGCCTGAATACACTTTCATTTTCGATGAATCCTGAATTGATTGTCAATGAAGTTGAGCGTCTGCTAAAACCCGGCGGGATTTTTATTGTTGAAATGCGCACGCACAGCGCCCTGGAAGCAAGGCTGCACTACTGGCTGCTTAGATTCCTGCCACGTATTACAAGAAGCCCTCGCCCCTATTACTACTCCTTAAAAGGCATCCGAAAAACACTGGAAAGACACTTCTACATCAACAGTGAACAGAAGCTCAAGAAACAAATACTCTGGCTGCCATTTTTTAAACGTGAACAAAGACTTTTTGTATGTACGCCACAAAGAAAGAAAGCAGTGGCAAAAAGTGATCTATGAATAAAGCACCGCATCTGCTACTCATGCCACCGAACTGGATCGGTGATGTGGTCATGGCACAACCAGCCATGGCTGCGATTGCCAATCACTATCGCAATCAACTGGGATCTGAGCATATCACAGTCTGTGGGCGTAGCTGGTTAAGTGATCTGCTGCCCTACCTGAATATCCCGGGTGCCCAGTATGAAGCAACGATTCCTGCTGCAGATACAGCTTATGTTTTCCCGAACAGCTTTCGCTCTGCCTGGCAATGTAAAAAAGCCGGGGTGAAAGAGATCATTGGCTACCAGGGGCAATGGCGCAAGTTGTTGCTGGATCGGGCATTGCCTCACCGCATCAGCCTTAAACATGAACACCATCGCCTCTCTTATCTCGATATTGCCGGGCAGATGAAATTCACAACAGCCGACACTGAAGTCTGCCTCTCCACTCCGGATGGTGATAAAGAGGCAGGCCGCACACTAATGCAACAGCATGGGCTAAATCCGGAACGGGTGATCTGCCTTGCTCCCGGTGCCCAGTTTGGTGGTGCCAAATGTTATCCAGCAGAACAATATGCCGAGATTGCTTACGGCCTTGTGGAATCTGGCTGGCAACTTCTCATTCTGGGTATGAAAGAAGACAAACAGGTCGGGGACTTGATTCTGCAGGACCTTCGTGGACCACACTGGAATGCCGCTGGCACCACCTCACTGGCTCAGGCGCTGCAGCTGATTTCGGCCTGCAAGATGATGTTATGCAATGATTCCGGTCTTATGCATATCGCAGCAGGACTTGCCATCCCGACAGTAACTCCGTTTGGCGCAACCGACCCTTCTCGCACTGCACCCAGTGGGCCTGCTGTAAAAATTATTTATCAACCCGCCGAATGCAGTCCCTGCCTGAAAAGGGAATGTACTGTTGCAGGGCATCCATGCATGACAAACATCACTTCTCAAATGTTGCTTGATGCCTGCCTTTCCATGTTGAAATAATAAGCATTGAAATGAAAATACTGATCGTAAAACTTTCAGCATTTGGTGATATTATTCATGCGCTCCCTGCCCTTGATGACGTTCTGAATCATCCACTGGTTGAAGAAGTCCACTGGCTGGTGGATAGCCGCTACGGATTCGTCACAGATATTTTCCCTGCTCGCGTGCAGGTGCATCAGGTTGCCCTGAAAGGTGACCAACCCCTGCAATCAGCCTGGGCAGCAATCAAAAAACTACGCCGCAAAGAGTTCGACGCAGTATTAGATCTTCAGGGTCTGATGAAATCCGCAGTATTAGCACGCGCCTGCGGCTCACCAGTGTATGCCTTCGACAAACGGTTTGTGCGTGAAAAACCGGCAGCCCTGTTAACCAGAAACGTTCGTTTTCATGATCAGGACAGACATGTAGTGCAACAATATCGTCGCATTGCAACTGCCCCGTTCATCGCTGACTTCAATCAGCCGGAAAACCCTCTCTCCTATCGTCAGCCACAAATCAGACTGTCAGAAAGTCACTGTACATCTGATAAGAATCTGCTTGGCAAGCTTGGTTTGCAGGAGAGGCAATATGTTATTCTGCATGCAGCAGGTGGCTGGGCAACCAAAAAACTGCCTGAAGAGACGTGGCTGACTATTGCCAGAGGCCTGGCGGACAAGGATCTTCTGCCGCTATTCAGCTGGGGAAATGAAACAGAAGCTGCACAGGCGAAAAGCTTTGCCGGGAAGTGTAATGGCTACGCCTTGCCCGAACGCCTGAATATGTCAGCATTGTGCTCACTTATCGGAGGCGCACGTGCGGTGGTTGGCGCTGATACAGGCCTGCTACATCTGGCAGCTGCTCTGAATCGACCAACCATCACATTCTGGGGCCCATCCGCTTCTTGGAATTCGGCTCCGTTAAGTGTAAGAAACGGCAGTACAGATGGAGCGAAACATTGGCAGATCGAATCGAATCCGGATTGCGGGCCCTGTTTCAAACGAACATGCGACAACTTTGTTTGCATGAATGCCATTTCAGCCGAATCCATTTTAAGGATATTACATGAGCTCTGAACCCATTTCCGGCCATCCCCTTCGTAAGGTTTTTCTGCGCGCCCGCATTCCGGCAAGCATATTGATGGCTCTGGCCATCATCGTGTTTGCCAAGCCTACCCAAACCAGTTGGCTGCTTGGACTAGCCGTTATTGTTCTCGGAGAAACACTGCGTATCTGGGCATCCGGCCATATCCACAAAATGGCCGAAGTAACACAAACCGGCCCCTATGCGATGTGTCGTCATCCGCTCTATCTCGGCCACCTGATCATCGCTAGTGGTTTCTGCATCGTGGGTGACAGCATGCTTGCCTTTATCATAGTCACCATCTCATTTTTCATCGTCTACATGCCAACATGGAAAAATGAAGAGAAATATCTCACCGAACAGTTCGGCGATACATACAGCGATTTTATGAAAGCTACCCCCGCCCTGCTACCTCGCTGGAGCTCCAAGGTTTTCGACGGCTCATTCAGTTGGGCTCTGGTGAGTCAGCACAGAGAGTGGAAACATGCTGCTGGTCTGCTTGCTGGCGTAATTGCCATGGCCTTGCTGGGCATGTTTGTGTACGACACTTGGTGAAACCACTTCATATTATCGGACTGATGCTGGTTGCTCTCTGGCTGCCTGCACCGGCTGTTGCCGATGATGTTTCTGAACCGGCCAATGAAGCTCCAATAGAGGTCCCGGTGCAGACCTCTGTTGCCGCTCCTGCCACGGAAGTAGCGCCTGAGATTCAAAAACCATGCATGCCTTATATTGGCGAACATTTGAGCTTTAACGTTGACTGGGAGTTTATTAATGCAGGCTCAGCCAGCATGGATATTCACCCTGCGCCAAATGGCTGGCAGGTCAAAACTATAGCGAAGACCAACAAGGCCCTGGATATTTTCAGAAAAGTACGTGATTACATTACGGCTGAGGGAGTATGTGTAAATGGTCGCATGCAGAGCACACTGTTTGATGCCAATCTGCAGGAGCGCAAATACTCGGCAAAAAAACGTACCGAATTTCTCTGGCAAAAAGATCAAGTGACCCATACTCAGAACCAGGTCACAGAGCATTTCGATGTGCCGGCAGGCCATCTAAGTGTTATTGATGCATTCCTGGCAGTGCGAGGCCTGAATCTGGAAGCTGGGAAAACCGTAAATATCCCTGTCTTTGATTCGCGGAAGCGTTATGAAATCGAAGTAAACGTCTCTGAAAAAAAAGAGGTGATAAAAGCACCCTGGGGCGAAAAAGTCAGTTGCATCATTGTTAAACCAAAACTCAAAACAGCCGGCATCTTCACCAATAAAGGGGAAATGACCATCTGGATGACTGATGATGGGCGCCATATCCCAATCAAGGTTATGGCCAAAATCAAATTCGGACGCATCTTTGCCCGTCTAACCTCCTATCGGTCAAATCCTGCTGTGCAAGCTCAAAACGGGACAATACGGTAGAAATACAATACCTTTAAACAAGCAGGGACTGCCTGCGATTAACGCTGGCTGGTCAAATTACCGCATTGGGCCTTTGGCGCAGTTGCTGGTAACATTCGCCAGCGAAATTAAACACTTTGTAACTAATCTTAACCGAGGATTGAACTGCAATGGCACGATTATTTGACCACCCGCTAAAGCGGAAAGCCCGTTTTGAGGCTGAATATGCCGGAAAAAAGGTGCTGGATGTCGCCTGTGGATGCGTAAAGTTCAAAGGTGCGACAGGACTTGATTACAATGTACGCTCCTATATGCCGTCAGAACTTCAGGCAGATGTCACCTATGACCTGCTAAAGTTCCCCTACCCGTTTGAAGAGAACAGCTTTGATATGATCTGGTGTTTTCATTTTCTGGAACATTTCCAGGATCTTCCCAAAATCATGGAAGAATTTTATCGTCTGCTGAAACCGGGTGGGAAACTAATTATCAATACCCCGCACTTCTCAAGTGTTGAGGCTTACCGGCACTGGCAGCACTGCCACTTCTTTTCACGCGGTTCCTTTGACTATTTCTGTGAAGATTCGCATGAATGGGAATTTTACGACTGCCGTTACAAACTTACTGATAGCAAAATCTTTTTTGATGATCTGACTACTGCACTTGGCATCAGTCTGGTTGCCAATGCATTTTCATGGCAGTTCGAACGTCGTCTATCGTGGATATTTCCTGCCTCCAGCGTCTATTTCGAACTGGAAGCAATCAAGGATTAAGCTGAAGTGAGCCCCCTTACTCAGGCAGAGGATAAAGCATGATCATACTTGGCATCAACGACATCGCCCACCACAACACATCCGCTGCATTGCTCAGGGATGGTGAAGTGATTGCAGCCATTGAAGAGGAACGACTCTCTCGCGTCAAACTGGATAACAGCTATCCGCATACCGCCATCAATGAAGTGCTCAAGATTACTGGCATATCAGCTGATGAGATTGATCATGTTGCACTGGCTGGCTTGGACCATGGGGATCAGCGTCCTGCACTGGACCGATTGTATGAACATATTGCCGAACTTGCTAAAGAAGACGGAGATATCCGAAAGTTTTACCGCAAACAGCAACTGAACCGTTATACACGCTTGTTACGTTCGCGCCCTAAGATGCCCGAAGCATTCAGTAAAAAACCTGCAACGGTTGTTGAACATCATCAGGCGCATGCCGCCTCTGCCTATTTCTCATCACCCTTCAAAGATGAAAAAGTCGGGGTAATTTCGCTGGATGGATCCGGTGACTTTTCCTGGGGTTCGGTCTGGATCGGTGAACATGGCAAGATGCAACATGTGGAACATCTGCATGCGCTCAACAGTCTGGCTCTGCTCTACTCCGCTTTCACCATCTTCCTCGGTTTCAAGGCAACCCGCCACGAAGGTAAGGTGTTGGGACTGGCTGCATTCGGTAAACCTGAGCCCCTCTATAGCCGTTTAATGGAACTGGCGAATCCGGATGACTGGGATCATCTGCTGCATGCCAAACTGGCCAAATGTACACTGAGACAGCATGGTGATATGGCACAGAACAGTATTGCGGAACTGACCGAAGGATTGAGCAAAGAAGACATCGCGGCCGGCTTGCAACATTTCACGGAAAAACTGGTCTGCGATAAGGTCGAGGCATATGCCACTGAGTTAGGCGTGTCTCACCTGGCTCTTGCAGGTGGTATTTTCGCCAATGTGAAGTTGAATCAATATATTCTTGAGTTGCCCGGCATCGACAATATCTACATTCACCCCAACATGGGTGATGGTGGTCTTGCAGCTGGCGCGGCTTTGCAGGCTTACGCGGATCTGAACCCCGGCAAACTGCCCATATTCATGAATAATATCTATCTCGGCACTGCAATTACTGAAGACAGTGCTGAGCAGGCACTGAAAGAGGCAGGTATTAGCTATCAGCGGCCTGTGAATATGGCCAAAACTGCAGCCGAACTATTAGCAAATGGCAAAGTGGTCGCACGTGCCTGTGGCGGCATGGAGTACGGCCCGCGCGCACTCGGCAACCGGACCGTGATGGCCCCCTGCTCGGATCCCGAGATTAACGACTGGCTGAATAAAAAATTCCAGCGCACTGAATTCATGCCATTTGCACCCGTGATCCTGGAAGATTACTGCACAGACTATTTCCCGGCCTGGAAACCTGAGCACAAGGCCGCACGATTTATGACCCTCACCTATGATGCTGCGGATATTGCTAAAAAGAATATTCCTGCAGCGGTGCATGTGGATCAGACAGCCCGGCCTCAAGTCATCCTGCGTGAAGATAATGAAGGTTATTACGACATTCTCCACGAATATCATGCACTAACCGGCATTGCCAGCGTCATCAATACCAGCTTCAATATGCATGAGGAACCGATTGTCTGCACAGCATCAGATGCCATTCGCGCCTTTCTTGATGCGAAACTTGATGCACTGATTCTTGGCCCGTTTCTGATTCTCCTGCCTGAATGAATAAGCCGGACAAAACCCCGATCAGTATCACGATCGTTGCCTGCAATGAGGAAAAACGCATTGGGGAGTGTCTGAGAAGTGTTCAATGGGCAGATGACATTGTAGTGATCGATTCCGGCAGCACAGACAGAACGCTTGAAATTGCCGAAGCAAATGGTGCACGTGTGATTCATCATGACTGGCCTGGTTATGGTGCACAAAAACAATTTGCCACAAGTCAGGCAAAACATGACTGGATTCTCAATCTCGATGCTGATGAATATGTCACCGACAAGTTAGCTGACAGCATCAGAAATACATTTTTAGATTTGCCGGAATCCATAGTTGCATTTGAATGCAACTTTGAACACTTCCTCATGGGACGCTGGTTACGACATGGTGAAGCCTACCCTGATCCGCATATTCGTCTGTTTAATCGTCAGGCTGGCAACTGGAATACACGCCCGATTCATGAACATATCGAAATCAACGGCCCAACAGATAAACTTGAGGGAAGCATTCGTCACAGAACTGTAGAATCGCTCGCAGAGTACATCGAGAAGATCAATGGTTATACAGATCTGCAGGCAAAGATCATTGTAGAATCCGGCAAGCGGGTGAGATTTGACCAGCTGTTTTTGCGTTCTTTCTGGCGTTTTCTGCGCGGTTACATTCTCAGATTGGGTTTTCTCGATGGTATTGCGGGACTGACGCACAGCATGACTTCAACGCTGACCACCTATCTGAAATTTGCCAAAGCCTACGAATTACAAAACAAAGATCGGGGTTAATCAGGCCCTCGCATGAAGATACTGCACATTGTTCGCCAATACGGGCCGGTGGGTGGCATGGAACGCTATGTACTTGAAGTGACTAAAGCTCAGGCAGAACTGGGCGCAAATGTGCATGTGCTTTGCGAGTGTTGCCATGTACAACCACCTGAAAATATCCTGGTACACCGGCTTGGACAAGGAATACGAAAACCGCGCTGGTTATCCGCCCTGCTCTTTTCCCGCAAGGTCACTGCCTGGATCAATGAACATCCTCAACTCAATACAATCATTCATAGTCACGAAACGACAGGCGAACACCATATCACCACCTTTCACGGCCCTCCTTTTGCGCGCATTCGTCAGTCCGGTTGGTGGAAAAGGATTTCTCTGCGCGTCTATGCAAACCTCTGGCTGGAAGAGCGTGAACTGTGTGCTCCACAGGTTCAAAAAGTCTCACCAAATTCAGAACTCATAGCGCAAGAGTTACTCAATGCTTATCCGGAAACACAACAGCGCCTGACCCGTCCGGTTGTGCCAGGCGTGGAAGCAGGAGAACTGCGTTCTGAGCGTAAAATACCCGCCAATGGCGGCATTATCTGTTTCATTGGCAAAGAGTGGAAACGCAAAGGGCTGGATCGGACAGTGGCCATTGTTGAACAACTACGAAAACAACGCCCTGACTGCGAACTGTGGGTACTCGGCCCGGAGCCCGAAAATATATCGCATCTGTTCAAAAATTGGCACGGTGGTTATCGTCTGCTGGGACTTGCCGACTCACGTGAAATTTTACCCCAGGTGGACCTGCTACTGCACCCGGCCCGACGGGAACCGTTCGGCATGGTTATTACAGAAGCTTTGGCTACGCAGGTGCCGGTTATTGTATCCGACCAGTGCGGTGCAGCCAGTGAAATCAACGCGCTTCAGGGGCTTGTACTGGATGAGCATGCTGCAACTGAAAAATGGGCCACTGCGTGCAACGAGTTTTTGAATCGTGCGACGGCTCCACCTCTCTATAAGCACAGCTGGAAAGATGTAGCCTGTGAATACCTTGATATTTATGCTTCTATAAAGCTTTAGCTCTTTTTCTCCCAGCGATGAGCAACTCTATGCTGGATAGCCTGATGCAACCAATACAGCCAGTCTCCCACACGGGAAAAGACTTTAGGCATATGTCCCTGCTCAGCTCTTTTCCATGAGAAAATACCCAGCCACATCATGGCTATCTGGGATGCCCACATCGTCCAGCCCGGGAAAGCCCCCTGACTCACCTGCCTGTGTAACATCAGCTGAACATTATAGATAACAACCAGCAATGCGATACCAGCAATCAGAGAACCAGCCTTGCCTGATCGTTTCTGCGTAATGGACAGTGGCAGAGCAAAGAAAAACAGCACAAGCACCGTAGTCGGCAGTAAAATACGACGATTCCATTCGGCAACCGCATCCGCCTTGCCGGACTTGTTCATTGCCTGCCATAGCTCAACAACGGTCATCATCGTCACATGTTCAGACGATACCCGTTTCTGCCAATTGCCATCTGAGACAGGTATGGATACAACATAATCATCAAAAGTAAGCATACGCTGATCATCTGCCTGACCTTCAAGCCTGACCCCTCGCTGCATTTTTAACTCCAGATAGTTGCCAATCATGACAAAACGGGCGGATTCAGCCGTATAGATTACAGATACACCATCACGATGATCCTCCAGAATGACGCCATGATATGTACCCTGTTCATCTTCACCATCGACATAAACAGTGACGCCATCAAAACCCTGGGTAAATCGCTGTGGTGAAAAAGTAATCACTCCCTTCATAGCATATATTTTTGTCAGAATATTATTAAAACCGAGCTGCCCCTGAGGCAACAGCACCATGGATGTGTATGTCAGTGCCAGCCACAGGGCTATCACCAATCCGAAAAAACTACGAAAAATACGCGTATAAGAGATACCGGAAGCACGTAATGCATCCATCTCGCTGTTTTGCTGCAGGGCACTGATCGTATTCTGCATGGAAAGGAAAAATGCCATGGGTACCGTTAGCAGTAAAAAGTAAGGCATGGTTAACACCAGGAGTTCAGCAATCAAGGCCCAGGCCTGACCACTATCGCTGACTGTTCCAAGCAACTTCAGAGCCCGTCCTAACAGCAATACGCCCATCACAAGGATCAGGCCACCCATAAACGGGCCTAACCAGAGACGTAAAATGTAGCGATCAAGAATCATGTCAGCCTATCACCTTCGCTATCTTCACCATAATCTTTCGTATTCAGCGATACTAAGGAAAAAAGCTGCATGCCGCATCAGATCAATACGCTATTTCTATTCGCATTATGCCATCTTCAAAATTGTTGCTGTAATATATAAGGCTTTTGATAAGCTTAGCTCTACAAATAAGCCCCCTTTTGCCCAGTTTTTTGATCGATACTATATCAGTGAGCATGAGCATGGAGGGTAGAGGCTTTTTATTACACAGTCCTGACAGGAGTGGAATTTGACTCAACATGAGATGGCACAAAAATCCTCTTCGGATATTCAGATCTCTATTGTCGTTCCGGTATACCGCAGTGAACCGATTCTGCCCAAGCTTGTTGATGCTGTACTAAAATCCATGACAGATGAAAAACTTGCAGATCACTTTGAACTGATTCTGGTCAATGACTGCAGCCCGGATAATAGCTGGGAAGTAATATCTAAGCTGGCCAATGAACATGAGTATGTGAAAGGCATCAACCTGCGGCGTAATTTCGGCCAGCATAATGCAACCATGGCCGGATTAAATCATGTGTCCGGTGATATCGTGGTCATTATGGACGATGATTTACAACATCCTCCCGAAGTTATAGGCAAAATGATCACTGCTATTTCTGATGGTTATGATGTCTGTTATACACGTTATAAGAACCGCAAACATCCACTATGGAAAAAACTTGGCAGCCAGTTTAATGACTGGGCATCAACCAAGTTTCTTGGCAAACCCCGAGGACTGTATCTCTCCTCCTTTAAGGCCATTCGTAGAGAAGTCGTCGAAGAAGTTATAAAATATGATGGTCCTTACGCCTATGTGGATGGTCTGATTCTGGATGTAACCCGCTCAATCACGGCTATTGATATCGAACACCAGGCTCGGCTGGAGGGGGAAGGAAATTACAGCCTGCTCAGCTCTATCTCGCTGTGGATGAAAATGGCAACCAGCTTCTCTGTTTCCCCGCTTCGATTTGCATCTTTTATGGGGTTTGCACTGGCGTTACTCAGCCTTGTCATGATAGCGATTATATTCATCCAGAAAATCCTGCACCCTGAAATGCCAGCCGGGTGGGCCTCTTTGATTGCCACCATTCTGTTTATCGGCGGAGTACAAACATTATGTATCGGTATGATCGGTGAATATCTCGGTCGCACCTATCTCAAACTCAATGGTAAACCTCAATATACAGTTGCGGGCCTCACCTGGAAAAATGATGCCCGATAAAGTTGCTTGAATGGTGCATTTCATTGAATTCATGCTCTCCGACATGATAGTCTCTGTGCATCTTTTTAAACGGCAAAGGTCTATCCTGCTCATACATTCATGAACACAGACATCAATACTTTAAAATCCGAACTGCTTGAATTTCTGGATCTGATTCCATTTGACGCCATTGCTCAGCAAGTTGCTGCCAGCACAGGAAAACCTGCCGGTGAAATTTCTTCGCTGCTGGATACTTATGCCAACGAAAGTCTGGTTTCGCTTGATCTGGTGATTGAGCGGTTGGATAGCGCCGAACGAATTCTGGAGGTCGGTGCTGGACTCTGCCTGTTGAGCCTTTTCCTCAAACAGCAGGGTTATCCTATTATTGCACTGGAACCGGCACTCGGTGGTTACGGCATTTTTGATCAAACAAAAGATGCCATTCGAGAACATTTCTCCACACTTCAACTCGAAGTGCTGACTGTCCCGGCACAGGAATTAACTCGGGAGAAATACGGTTCATTTGATCTCATTTTCAGTAATAACGTCATGGAACATATCCCCGACTGGCAATCTGCAATTCACGCCATGGCCAGTGTGTTGAGCGAAAATGGAAAAATGGTGCATTCATGCCCCAACTATACCATCCCCTATGAGCCTCATTATGGTATTCCGGTATTTCGTCACTTCCGCGCATTGAGTCAGCGGCTGTTTCTTCCTGAAACCTCAGATACCGATATCTGGAATTCTCTGAATTTCATCACCTGCTTCAATGTAAGAAAATTCTGCAAAGAAAGAAAACTTTGCTATGGATTTGAAAAAGGTCTGCTATACAAAGCATTCAAACGAGTCGATGATGATCCGGTGTTTAAAGAAAGACATAAGGGGTTAATTGTCTATGTGGCACAAATCATGATGAAAACTCCATTTAAACAGCTTGTACGTAACATCCCCGCCAGCCTTTCCACGCCGATGATATTTGAAATATCCTGTCTTCCGGAACAAAAGGACTAGTTGATATGGCACAGATAACAAGCGGTATTCGCAGCATTCTCTCGCATCCAGCCATGTACAATTTCACACAAAACTTTCTGGGTGTCAGAAAAGCCAGAAGAATCCTTACCAGTGAATATTTCCCTAACAAGAAAGGCTTAAGAATACTCGATATCGGCTGTGGAACGGCGGAAATTCTCGAGTTTCTGCCCGAGGATATACATTACGTCGGTTTCGATGCATCCATGCAATATATTGAACAGGCCAGACAACGTTTCGGAAATAGAGGTGAGTTTTTTTCCGAACTGGTCAACAGTGCACATCTGAACCATCTGGGTAAATTTGATGTGGTGCTGGCATTCGGTGTGTTGCATCATCTGGATGACCCGGAAACAGCCATGTTATTTGATCTGGCCGTCGAGGCTCTGGATCACAATGGTTCAGTCATTACAGTTGATCCCTGTTTTTGCCCGGAACAATCAGCCATTGCCCGTTGGCTGATTGAACATGATCGTGGTCAGGATGTGCGCAATGAAAATGGATACTGCCAACTGGCCTCGACACACTTCAGCAATATAACATCTACTCTCCGCCACGATTTATTACGGGTTCCATATACCTATTTGATTATGAACTGCAAAAATGAAGCAGAACAAAGTGCCACTAGCGATGCTAGTGAACATCAATAGTTTTAATTGATCTCAATGCTATTAAGGTTCATAAAATGAATGTTCTGGTTATCGGGGGATGTGGTTTTATAGGCTCTCATATTGTTGATGCATTTATAGCATCCAATCATGAAGTCAGCGTGCTTGACCGTGGCAGTGAGAAATTTCGTCCTCCGCTGAAAGGCGTAAAGTATTTTCATGACAGCATCCTCTCAATTAAACACGTTCAGCAAGCAGTTAAATCAGCCGATTATATCATCCATACAGCCAGTTCAACGACTCCAGCTACATCCAATTCAAACCCTCAAGAAGATGTCGACAATAATCTGACAGGTATGATCCAATTGCTCGAATGCATGAGGGAAAATAACAAAAGAAAGATACTATTCCTTTCTTCAGGAGGTACCGTATATGGTATCCCCAATACTATTCCTATATCTGAGAATCATCCTCTAAATCCGAATTGCTCTTATGCTGTAGTAAAAATCGCTATGGAACATTATCTGAACATGTATGCTCAACTTTATGGCTTCCAAACAACAATCTTAAGGCCTTCAAACCCTTATGGACCTCGTCAAAGCTTTTCAGATAATCAAGGTGTCATTGCAAACTTTACTGCTAAAACCGTTCAAGGAGAGTGCCTTACATTATGGGGAACCGGACAAGAAGTACGTGATTTCCTGCCAGTCAAAGACCTGGCAAATGCTTGTGTTAAGGCAGTTGAAGGCGATATTTCTGGTATATTCAATATTGGCAGTGGTACAGGCCACTCTATTCAAGAAATCATCAATACGCTTGAAAGTATCCATGGTTCAAGATTAAGAATTCATCTAGAAAAGCGCAGAGCATTTGATATTCCTAAAGTTGTTCTGGATATTGAGAAGGCAAAAAAAGAACTCAACTGGACACCAAACGTTAACCTTTCTGAGGGAATGAGAGAATACTACAACTGGTTGAAAGGTATTAGTTCAGAATCATTCTGTGGCAGCTCATCATGACAACACAGTCATTAAAAACTCTCACTTTTCTGGCAGCAATTGTTTTGTTTCTTCCACTGCCCATCATGCAATATGTCGCCGAGGAAAGTTATTACGCACTAGGCTCGTACGAAATATTTGTTGATAAACACTGGTGGCACCAATCGGTTTTCGGTCTTGCATGGCCTAAAACAGCGCTGTACAACTGGCTGATTATCGGCGTTGCTCAGCTTATCGGCTGGCAACATCTCGAGATCGCAACCCGCATCGTTTCAGTGTCGGCATCCTTAGGTTCTGCTGCAGTCGTATTTTTCATGGCCCGCCGCATGTTTCCAAAACAAGTGAATGCACCATGGCTGGGGGCTTTGATCTATCTCACTATGGGTGAAATCTCATTCTGGTACGGATGGCTGGGATATGCCGATGCAACGTTCGGTTTCTTTATTTTTGCTGCGATCTCCAGTCTCTGGATTGCGATTGAAGAAAGACAGGTGAAATGGTTACTTATTTCACTGCTGTTGATTTCTCTGGCTTTCCTGACCAAAAACATCAGTTGTTACGTCATGTATATCTCTGCCGGTCTCGTCCTGTTATGGCGATACCGGAGCTGGGATCTTCTGCTTAAACCATTTTTTGTACTACCCGTACTTATCAGTTTCACACTACCCTGGATTTATCAAAATCTGATTCTGGATGGTGGTGCCAATACCAGCATTGCCATCGGCGATGCCATGCGCAACTTCCTAGGTTATGAACTATTAAAATATGTCAGCCACTGGCTCAGTTATCCGCTACTGTTCCTTGGCCGTGCATTTCCCGTCACCCTGATCCTGATCTGGCTCTATCTGAAAGATAAACAGCGTTTTGTAATGAGTTCGGAACTCGTAACCATTCTCTATATCCTGTTGATCTGCCTGCTCCCCTTCTGGTTATCTGCCGCAGGCACCCCCCGCTACCTGATACCCTTCTATGGACTGCTGGCATTAGTCCTTACCGGACTGACCCTGCAGTTGAACTTCAAACGTTCAGCACTGGTACTCAAGATCATCGCCATAGTTATTCTCATTAAAGTCCCATACAGCTTTGCTGCTCTCCCCTATATCAAGGACTGGAGGCCGGAGCGTGACATTCAGGCAGTTGTTGAAGATATTATGCAGATTACGGATGGCAAAACGCTACGTACCATGAATGATGTTTCCACGGGTTTGAGTATTGGTTGCTATATCAATGTTCGCACACCGCATGATCAGTATCTTCGCTGGTATGACGGCAAAGAACGACGGGTTTATGTATTGAGCGAGATGGAAGACCCAAAGCTGGGTAAACTGGTAAAACATTGGCGGCTACAGGGGCACCATACTTATCTCTATTGGCAACCATAGTGAGGGGATAAAGGAATATGATTCTGGTTATTGGCGACATCATTGTAGATGAATTTATTTGGGGAGATGTTTCACGTATCTCTCCTGAAGCCCCAGTTCCGGTCGTTTCCGTCAATGAAATCGATCGAAGGCTCGGCGGCTCATCCAATGTTGTGCGTAATCTGCATGCGCTTGACACTGGCTCCGCTATGTTCGGTATTGTTGGCAACGATGAACCGGGTGAATGGGTGAAAAACCGTCTTGCCGAGTTAAACTCGGATAACAGCGGGGTCATCACCAAAACAAATGATCGCCCTACCGCTATCAAAACCCGCATTATTGCCCGTCATCAACAGGTCGTGCGCTATGATCGGGAATGGACTCAGGCAGCAAGACAGGAAAGCCACGAAGCCATTATGGCGAGTCTGGAAGATCTGCTGCCACAATCTAGTGCCACAATCCTCTCTGATTATGGTAAAGGTGTATTAACGCCAGATTTTATCCGCCAGCTAATTGAGCAGATGCAAGGCAGCATTATCGCGGTAGATCCGAAACCGGAACACACCGATGCCTATGCCGGTGCAACAGTCATTACGCCCAATCTGATGGAAGCTGCTGCCATGGCAGGTCTGGAGGCCATCAATGATGATGAACATGCTGAACTGATTGCCCAAACCCTGCATGCTAAGCTTAACCTCCAGTATGTTCTGCTTACCCGTTCTGAACGGGGCATGACCCTGTATGATGGACAGCAAAGTCATCATATCCCGACAGCGGCACGCGATGTCTTCGATGTAACCGGTGCTGGTGATACAGTGATTGCAGTATTCACGGCCTGTCTGGCAAGAGGTGATGATGCACTGACCGCTGTAAAACTTGCCAATCAAGCAGCAGGCGTTGTGGTCGGAAAAGTCGGTACTGCCACAGCCAGCTGGTCTGAGATCGAGGCGCACTAATGTTTTTTAGACACAGATGCTCTGGGGAAGCCTCTCTTGCGCAAACGCACTTCGCCTTGTCCACGCAGATTATCGCAGATGCAGAATCTCTTGAAAGTATAAATTCAACACATCCATTCCAGTTGATTTCAGTGTCCATCTGCGTCCATCAATATCAAATATCATGAAGATAGCTATTGGCATTCCGGCCCGCATGGGCTCCACCCGCTTCCCCGGCAAACCACTGGCTGAACTTGCAGGTAAACCGATGATTCAGCATGTGATAGAAAAATCACTGGCTGCTGATCTCGGGCCTGTATTTGTTGCTACCGATGATGAACGCATTGCCAAAGTCGCCCGTGATTGTGGGGTCATAGCTTGTATGACCAGGCCCGACCATCCCAATGGCAGCAACCGTCTCGCCGAAGCAGTACGTGAAATCGCCTGCGATGTTGTGGTAAATGTGCAGGGTGATGAACCACTGATTGATCCAGCTGCCATTCGCGCTGTCGTAGAGCCATTTAATGATGATGCCTACCTGCCCATGGCAACACTGGCGCACCCGCTTAGAAATGAATCAGACCTGTTTGAACCCAATGTGGTGAAACTGGTCTGTAATGCCAGAGGCCGCGCCATGTATTTCAGTCGCGCCGCTATCCCCTACCCTCGTTCAGGTTCAGCCGCTGCTTTACAGCATGTCGGACTCTACGCGTATCGCAAAGAGTTCCTGCTGATTTATGCATCGATGGATGCTTGTGAAGCTGAGGAGACTGAACAGTTGGAGCAGTTACGCGTATTGCATCATGGTTATGATATTGCAGTTACAGTGGGTGATTTCCACTGTATCGGTGTAGACACGCCCGAAGATCTTGCCCGTGCAGAGGCTTTACTAAATGGTAAATAGTTACACCTAGGGATGTAATATATAACACAGCATCATACTTCTTATGCTTTACACTTGAGCCAGCATTATCCTGAGGAGGCTCTCCCCATGAGCAAATTCAATCTGTTTTCCCGCGCGACAGCTTTAACCGCAGTTTTATTTCTGAGTGCTTGCGCAACGATGATTACCCCGACCGAGCTATCGAAAGTAAAATTTTCACTGGACCGTGTTTCTGCTGTTCAGCTTGCCGGCATAAACCTGATGGAGATCGACACACTTGATGAACTGAATATGTTTCAAATCGCTCGTGCCAGCATGGCCGTTTCGCGTCAGAGCCTGCCACTGGATCTCACTCTGCATCTGAAATCGGAAAATCCGTTGGCCAACCAGGTAGCGGCAAGACTGATCCGCATGGACTGGACACTTGTACTCGATGGTCGGGATACCATCAGCGGCAGTATGGAGAAGAATATCCAAATGGCCGCAGGAGAATCACAGGATATCCCACTCAACCTCAGCTTGAACATGTTTGAATTTTTTGATGAAAAATCTGCCCTGGATATGTTGGACCTGGCTCTTGCCTTCGCTGCTGAGGATGGAATGATGCCACAGGGTGTAGCCCTGAAAATCCGTCCCACTATCGATACCATGTTCGGTCCGATCACCTATGGATCCCCTTTGCTGATTGAGTCACGTTCAGAATCAAAGGGCCAACGACAGGTCTTTTAATTCGTGAACGATCAGCGGCTAAGCCGCTGATTGTTCACACAGTTAATTCAGAGCCTCAAGTAATAAGGCCAGTGCATAAACAACCGTTTTCGCCTGAATTTCATGACGGGCACCCGTCAAGTTCAGACAACGGGTCACAGTGTCAGAATCCGGTAGCGATACTGCAACCCAGACTGTACCAACGGGTTTGTCGGCATTGCCTCCAGCAGGACCGGCAATGCCGGAAACTGCAATGCAGATATTTTTTTCATCACCTCCACCTTCTGCCATAGCAGTAACGACTTCCCGGCTGACTGCACCATATTCGGTAATCAGTACCGGGCTTACATGTACCTCATCCATTTTGGCTGCATTGCTATAAGTCACCCAACTGCGATCCACGACATCGGATGCGCCGGGCATACGACACAATCGAGCTGCAATGCCACCAGCCGTACATGACTCTACTGTGCGGATTCCCATCCCCAGCTGTCGCACTGTTTCTATGACCTGCTCTTCGATCAGCAAACCTTGATCATTTAATATGGTTGCTGAATTCGTGGCCTCATTTCCTATCCAGGCACTTAGTCCGGGTTCAAGCATGAGAGCACCATCAGTTCCTGCCATAACATGTAACGGCAGGAAGTCGCCCTGATTGAGTTGAGAAAGATAGGAGTGACGCTGATAAGCGATATCGCCGGGAGAAAGAAACAATATCGCACGCTCACCAGACCGATAGGTCCAGCAAATGCGATGCGGGTTTTCAAATAACAGGTGACTTGCATCAAACTGACCTGTCTCAGCCATCTCACTGTTATCTACCTGCAAGCCAAGCGAGCGAGCGGCCTGAATTAGTTCGGACTCCTCAGCAAAAAACAGACGCCATACTGCTTTTTCTTGTTGCCAACCACCTGACTCTATTAAATGGACAGCGACAGATTCTGCCCCTGCAGACAATAACCAGGCTTTCAACCAGCCAGTTGTGATACCTGCTGCATTCAGGCTAAGTAATCCAGCTTCTGAGATAATCCACTGGGCTGATTTTACCATTGCAAGCCAACCATCAGACAAAACCAAGCATTGCAGCTGCAGCCAGCACTACCCCTGCCCCGATTATTCCGGCTGCCACATCATCAGCCATGATTGACCACCATGGCGGCCCCAATAGTTCCACAAACGAGATGGGCCAGGGTTTGAGAATATCGAACAGACGAAAGGATATAAATGCCAACAGATATACCATTGGAGCTGTACCGAGAACAATGGCCAACAGTGCCATGTTTATCCACAACCCTACCCACTCATCAATAACAATCCAGCCGGGATCTTTATCCTGAATCTGTTTCAATACTACGGCACAAATCCAGCAGCCAAAGGCCAGCAGCAGCAAAGAAGCTATGAACAGCCCGCTTATGTCGACCAGTTCAATCAACAGCCAGGCTGGCAGCAGTGCAGCTAATGAGCCCCACGTGCCCGGTGCCTTGGGTAACCAGCCACTGCCAAGGCCTGCAGCCAGCCAGAAATGCCAGCCACGATTACTCAAAATGCAGATATCCCTGTTTTTTCACACTGCATAACACACCGTCCCGATAAAGATGCACGCCGGTCCCGGCGCGGCAAGTGCCAATCTTCACAGCCAGCGCATTCGGAATCACCATGGACGCCGGGGCTGTAAACAGCAGTGCATAATCTTCGCCGCCATGCACCACGGCCTCGAATGCAGGCTCACATCCGGCAACCTGATGACAAAGGTGCAACCATTCCGGCACCTGAGTCACCTCGATATCCATGCCAACCCCTGAAGCATCAGCCAGATGTCTGGCATCCTGAAGCAGCCCGTCACTGACATCGAGACAACATCGAACCCCCATCTCTCTCAGATGAACACCTGCAGCCAGTCGCGGCGTAATCTCATTGATGTGGTGAACAAATTCACCGTGTTTATCACCGCTCATCCACTGTTTTAAACCGAGTGCGTGAAAACCGACTCTGCCAGCCAGCCAGACATTATCATCCGCCAGAGCTGTGTTCCGGCACATGGCCGTTCCTGCAGGCAATTGCCCGGCGACTGTCACACTCAGAGCATTGGTCGCAGATCTGCAGGTATCACCACCGACCAGTTCAACGTTATATCGCCTCAGAGAACGGCTTACACCTTTAGCCATGGCTTTCACGGCATGCTTGTCTTTTGCCATCACGTTGACCCATACTGCAATAGCTTCAGCGCCCATCGCAGCCAGATCGGAAAGGGCTGCACAGACTGAGCGGTCTGCTGCCAAATCAAGCGACATATCATGCGGCCAGTGCACATTCTCTACTGAGCTGTCTGTACTGACCACCAATTCCATACCATCTTTCAAACCATGAACTGAAGCATCATCGCCAATGGCCAGACGGGTGAAAGGATGGCTATGCCCTCCCTTGCCCTTGAAATGCTTATCAATAAGGGAAAATTCGTTGTCGCTCACTGAACAGATCCTTTTTCTATAGCGAACTGCCCATCATCAGCCTTGACCGTGGCAAAGAAAAAACCGTCATGGCTGGATGATGGAAACAGCCGCGTTTTGGATAAGACTTCGCTGTTATTAAGCACGTCTTCATTTTCCTGCTCATGAATGGAACATACGGCATAAACCAACTCAGCATCAGCTTTAACAATACGTTTTGCCTCACTCAACAACTCAAGTTGAATAGCTGCAAGTTTCATCACCTCATCCCGATCATGCAAAAACTTTGCATCCGGATGTCTACGTAATATGCCCGATGCAGAACATGGAGCATCCAACATCACTGCATCCACCCTGTTTGATAATAAGGGAAGAATGCCGGCATCAGCCCTAATCACGCTTACATTGTCGCAACGCATACGCTCCAGATTTTCACTCAAGCGCGGCAATCGTTTCTCGTTCAACTCCACTGCTATAACTCTGGCTTGGGGATAGCGTTTACTCAGCAAAGCGGTTTTGCCGCCCGGAGCTGCACAAATATCAACGATCAGAGCATCTTGTTTGCTTACATTCAGTGCCATCACCGCAGCCTGAGCGGCTTGATCCATAACTGTAAAGTTCCCTTCTGCGAAACCCGGTAGTGATGCCACATCTGTCCCTGATGGCAGCAGAACGGCATAAGGCGACAGGGTTCCCGGCTCTGCTTCAATGCCCATCTTTTGCACCTGATCTATCCATTCAGAGCGATTTTCAAACACTGCCAGACAAAGTGCCGGTGGCTGCTTTAATACTTCAGAAAATCCCTGCACTATCTCTGCACCAAAGGCATCACGCCAACTCGCATAGATCCATTTGGGAAGCTCAACCCTTTGATGTGGCTTGAGTTTTTTTGGTGCTTCATTTTCTGTAACGCGACGTAAAACAGCATTCACAAAACCTTTGGCTTTGGGTTCCATTCTACCCATAGCCGCAACTGTTTCAGATACTGCGGCATGGGTTGGAATACGCATATGACGAAGCTGGTAAGTGCCTAGTAATAGTGCGCAATGCGCTATGGCATCGGGTTTGGTTTTGCAGAAACGGGAGAAATCAGCTTCCAGAGCAAAAAAATGACGCAATACACCGTAAACAAGTTCATGCAGCAGCCGCCTATCCTTTTCTTCGCATTCGGCTACAGCCATGGCGCTGCCCGCCTTCACATGGGAGGAAAAAACCTGATCAAGTACTCGGATAGCAGCAATTCGGACAGTCACAGGTGGCAGGCTACATAGACCTGATTAATTTGCTATGCGGATCAGTATCTTTAACCTGCTGTCTAAATATAGAGGATCACTGAAACATTGAGCTACTGCGACTCAGTGATTGTTCAAACAGCACATAATCGTTAGCTGCAGCCAGTTTGCCGGCCTTCTGAATATGAGCCCTCGCTTCAGGGGTCATTTCCCTACTTAACAGATCCGAGTAAGTGCCCTTGTAAAAATGATCCGGCTCCACCAGCACGCGATATCGAATTGAAGTGGTACGGGATGGTATCTTCGACACCATGAACTCTCTACTTTCACCCGGCATCAAACGGGTGTCCCGCTTCTCCTGCCAACCGTTATCATATTCAATCTCGCGTATAATTTCCCACTGCCACTGTCGCAGTGATATACCTCTACCATCCAGAGCATCTGCTAACACGATGACTTTGGGAGTCACATAGGTTGGAAACGCGTGACCTATCCATATTGAAGTCATCGTCAAAGCTGCACTTTTTTTATCCTGAACGAGCTTGAACCTTAAACCTTTAGCCACCATTTCAGGATCATGAATACCTCGAAACTCATGTTTACGGTCTGGCATGTGACACTGCTGGCAGGTAACACCTTTCTTTTCAAAAGAACTTTTTTTCCATTCAGTTACAGTGTTTTCCAGAGGTTTTCCATTAATAGCCATCGACTGCGGAAACTGGTGACATGAGGCGCAGAATTGTGAGCTCTCAAAAGCCTTCGTTGCAGTAAATCCACCATGCACTGGTCCTTTCACCTTTCCGATTGCACCACTGTTTTTTGGCGGCGGGCCAAAACGTTGCATGCCACGTACATGGCAAACCGCACAGCTGACACCTGAGTGAGTAAGCGGCAAAGCAGGTGCATCCATATCCGCATCTTTTGAAAACCCTTCTTCATGTTTCAATCGAAGTGATACCGACCTCTGCATCGCCTCGGGACTTGTATACAGCTGTTCCTTCAGAGGTGCATGACACTGTAAACAACTGTTAGCTTCTTCATGTCCCATACCCGGGAACTGCCCAACCAGACCCGGAGAATAGGCTTTAGCGTGTAGACTCTTCTTCCAGCTATCAAACTGTTCACTATGGCACTGAGCACAGGATTCAGGACGCAGGTCAGTTTCAAGCTCCGACCAGTCATGTGGCATTATTACTTCTTTTGCCTGCGGGTTATCCCAATATCCAACCGGCAAACCAGGATCAACAGATGCACCGGCTAGCATCATACCCGTCACAATCACACCCACTGCCATCCAAATCTGCCGTTTCATATACTGTCTGCCATATCTCATTCTTTATCAAAAAAGGCGGCCCGTCCATGGGCCGCCCTGTTCATTATTCAGCGATTCGGTTTATTTGCGATGCGCCTGCAAGTATTCCATGCGGTATGCACGGAAATAGGCTGCCATCGCAGTGAGTTCCTTCGAATTCTGTTCAAATTGCTTACCCTTCATCGGATTCACCATGCAGTAATTGATCATTTGATCCAGCGTTACCACATCTCCGACCATCTTCACAAAGTGCGGGTAGTTCTGGTTTTTGCCCAGATTCAACAACTCATGATCTGAATGGCATGACAAACATGCCATTCCCGAAGTACCGAGAGACTCATCACTCCACATCTTTTTACCCAGCGTCACAGCCTCTTTGAAGCTCTTGAATGCAGGTTTACGAATAGGTGTGGTCTTGTTTGCCGCACATGGATTCATAGCGCACGGGTTGGATGTCATACCACATGGATTCTTTGCACACGGATTCGCAGGTTTTTTCATAGCGCATGGATTCATGCCACAAGGGTTTACCGATTTCTTCATTGCACATGGATTTTTACTACATGGATTCATACTGCACGGGTTTTTCATAGCACACGGGTTACATGGATTATGGCTTCCTGCAAATGATGCACTGCTCATCATGCCGGCACTCATAACCAGGGCTATCAACAAGGTCATTGGTTTATTCATATTTCTCCTCCAGTCATTCAACACAGCCATATCTGAACTGATGTGTTTATGTCGTGCATATCGACAACTTCTTACAGTAAAAGCAAAAAACCCGGCATGCATTCACATACCGGGCTTGTTATCTGCAATGAGAACTATCTGTTAGTTAATATATCAATGCCCTTTCTTCATCGCGCATGGATTACATGGGTTATGGCTTTTCATTTCACACGGATTTTTGCTTTTCGAGTCACAAGGGTTATGATTTTTCATGTCACATGGATTGTGCTTGGCACAGGGATTATGTTTCATTGCACATGGATTGCATGGATTCGCCCCATGAGAACCGGCAAATGCCGGTGCGGCTGACAGGCCCATCGCCAATAGAATCGCAATAGCCAAACTGTTTATCTGCTTCATATCTATATCTCCTCTTTTGCCCTTTTGGGTCATAGTGTCCGGTAGGTCGTTCAAAAAAACAGATTATTACACCGCCAACGGATCGAAGGTCATAAACACTCAACAGCAGGTCGTTGTAGAACAGCAACCCCCGGGTTTAACCGCTTCGATATATGCGGAAACCACGTAGTCCTCCACTCCACGGCCCGGTGCCCAGTCACGAATGAATTCGCGAGACTCATCTTTTGGTACAATACGAATCTGTTCAAAGCCAGCTTCTGCCATCATCACTTCCAGCTCATCAATCATGGATGCACCAGCCATGCATCCGGCATGCAGCATTGGATCATTTTTCATCTCATCAGGCATCACGGCAGTAGCAACCACATCGGAAACAGCCAGACGACCCCCGGGTTTCAGCACCCTGAAGGCATCGTAAAAGACCAGTTCTTTATGTGGTGAGAGATTAATCACGCAATTCGAGATAATGATATCGGCTGTATTATCAGCCACAGGCAAATGTTCAATCTCACCAAGGCGGAACTCCACATTGGTGAACTGCCCTTTCTCGGCATTGTGTCGCGCTTTAGATAACATCGTAGGGGTCATGTCGATTCCAATAACGTGACCGCTCTGAGTAACCTCATGGGCAGCCAGAAACGCATCAAATCCACCGCCTGTTCCGAGATCAACAACCACTTCACCCGGTTTTAGACTGGCAATGGCGCGCGGGTTACCACACCCCAATCCCATATCCGCACCTTCGGGAACCTTTTGCAGATCATCTTCAGAGTATCCCAGACGCGTGGAGATCAGCGTATTGATTGCTGCATCATCAGATACCCCGCAGCAACTGGATTCCACTCCGCAACAATCACCATCATTGCTGGCCTCTGCCACTTCCGCATAAGATTTACGCACGTGCTGGCGCACGTTATCGGCTTTCACACTCATCTATTATCCCCTTTTATTCCTGTTCAAGAGCACCACCACAGCTGGAACCCTGTCCGGCTGTACAGCCATAACAATGATCCATCACCACAATCGGTCTACCTGTAATATTCTGCTGCATCAATCCGGAGAGATGCATGCGTTGTCCACTATTTTCAAGCATTGGAAGATCCAGCATCTGATTGAAATCACAGTCATACACAAAGCCCTTCCAGTCGACACTAATCAGGCTGCGACACATCACACCGGGAAGATTATCTTCGCTATAAGCTTCTTTAAGCAACTGCATATAACTGGCGAATTCACCACGAGAAATCAGAGTGCTGCCAAATCTTTGAATAGGCATATTCGTAATGGTAAACAACTGATTGAATACTATACCATAGCGGATATGCAGCTCGCGTTTATAGGCTGCTTCCAGCTCGAATTGGGATGGCGGCAAGCTGGCTCCCTGCGGATTATATACCAGAGTCAGAGTCAGCCCCGAACCCTCAACACCGTAGCCAATATCATTCAGTCGCTTGAGCGCTTTGATGCTCGCATCAAAAACACCCTCTCCGCGCTGGGCATCAACATTGTCGCTCAGGTAACAGGGCAATGAGGCAACTACCTCAACCTGATGTTCAGCCAGAAACTCAGCCGTACCACTATAAGCGTCCTCTTCCAGAATAGTCAGGTTACAGCGATCAATTACACGCACACCGAGTGCTCTCGCCTGTTCAACCAGATGGCGAAAATATGGATTCATCTCCGGCGCACCACCGGTAAGGTCGAGCGTTTTTATCTTTTGTGCAGCCAGAAAATCAATGACAGATTGTACTGTCTCCTCAGACATTATTTCTTTTCGGCGAGGTCCTGCATTCACATGGCAGTGCAGACAGGTCTGATTACACAGATAACCCAGATTGACCTGCAAAGTATCCAACCGCCCACGATTAATCGCTGGAAAATTGGACTCTTTTAATAATGGCAGTGTTGCATGCATGCAGTCATTCTCCCGTTCTGCTCTCGAATCGGATCATAAGTCGAACGGGGCTTTATTTCATTACAAATAGAAAGCTGCATTTGCTGAAGACAGAACAAAGACTCTCTATATCAGAGCATTAAGACTATCCTGGTAGTCCTGCTGTTCATGCGGCACAGCGATGATAGTCAGTAGGAAAATCTGTTACGGCTTTGAAAATCGCCACGTTCAGACTCATTGTTTTACGGGAAAACTGGATGCCAACCCTGTATCCTTCACCTTCTTCCTGGCTGTTCTCCAAATCACTCCAGGCTACTGTGCCAGACACCTGAATTTCTCCATTATCATCCAGATACTGCAAACTAACATTGCTGCCAGCATCCAGGGATTCATGTATGGAAAGTCCTGTGCCAAAGGGTGAGATATCCACCAGCTTCCACACAGAAAGTATTCGTCCATCAACAAACAGAGTTAACTCCCCCTTCGGCTGCAGATCCAGATGAAAACAGTATCGATCACCATTGCGACGTTCATTTTGCATATCAGACCTCCTGCATCGAGGGTAAATACCTTGCCCTCAGTATACAAAATACTGCCAACATTTAATGTGACGGGCCTCTCATTATTGATAAAGAGTAAAAGAAAACATGCGCTAATCTGTGGATTCTGCGAACGGGCGCCAGAAGCGCTGCATATCTTCGGATGGCGTGAACTCAGGCAGGTTTTCGAACCACTGGCGAATCAAACCGGCATCCTCAGACATATTCAATAACCTGAAGCCCGCATCGCCATGCTGACGTGTGCCGACAGCATCACCGCCACCACGCATGGCCAGATCTGCTTCAGCCAGTTCAAGACCATCATGAGTATTTACCATCTGCTTCAGACGTGCCATCGAGCCTTCAGATGTTTCAGGTCCGGCAACCAGCATGCAATATCCCTGATCCGATGAGCGCCCTACGCGGCCTCTGAGCTGATGCAGTTGTGCCAGTCCGTAAGCTTGTGCGGCCTCAATTACGATCAGGCGTGCTTCAGGAACATTCACTCCCACCTCTACAACGGTCGTGGATACAAGGATTGTGCACTGACCCGTAGTAAATGCCTCCAGTGCAGCATGCTTGTCTTTGGACTTCATGCGTCCATGCAGACCGATTACATTGGCATCAGGAAAATATCCTTTCAATAACTCCACACGCTGATCGACCGACAATCCATCCTCATCTTCGTCAATACGTGGGACAATCCAGTAGATTCGCCCATCTCCATCCAGGATGCGCTGCATACCACCAATCAGAGGCTGCATCTTGCTTGAAGCAATCACGCGAGTTTCCACAGGCTTTCTGCCCGGCGGCATACCACGCATAATGGAGAGGTCCATATCTCCATAGAGAGCAAGTGCCAATGTGCGTGGAATCGGTGTTGCGGTCATGCCGAGCAGATGAACTGCTTCATGGCCTTCGCGCTTTTTATCGGCCAGAGCCCATCGTTGTCGAACGCCAAAACGATGTTGCTCATCAACCAGTGCCAGCGCCAGCTGTTTAAAATGCACATCTTCAGTCAACAAAGCATGCGTACCGACAATCAGCTTTAACTCACCACTCTGCAACTCCGCCAGCATCTCTCTGCGTGCCCTGGCCCTTGTACTGCCGGTCAGTAGTTTTATTTCAAGGCCTAAGGGAGCAAACAGTTCCGCAAGTGTTTCGGCATGCTGATTGGCCAGCACCTCAGTCGGAGCAAGCAGTGCAGCCTGATAACCACAGCCTGCAGCCTTGGCCATGGCAAGGGCGGCAATCCACGTTTTGCCTGCTCCCACATCACCCTGCAGTAATCTATGCATGCGTTTGCCGCTATGCAGATCTTGTGAGATATCCGACCAGACTGTGGTTTGCGCTTCAGTCAGCGGAAACGGTAGGCTGTTCAACAACTGTTCGCTCAAGCCCTCCCGCTGCAATGTAAGTCCAGGACAGTCTGCCGCGACTTTTTTCTCCCGCATCAGATGCAGGTAAATAATGACCTCCTCAGATTTAAGCCGGACATTGGCTTTCTCCAACAGATCACGATCCGCATCTTCCGGGCCATGCAAACGAGCCAGTGCACTTCTCAAGTCAGGCAGATGAAATTCACTCGCCAGTCTGGCATCCAGGGGGCTTGCTGCCGTTGTCGGCAACAGAGCCAGCACCTGCTTGATCATTGTGCTTATGCGTTTTCCACCTAATCCGGCCAGCGATGCGTAAACCGGCCGATAACCCGGATGGTATGCTTCCATCACACACCAGTCCGGATGATTCATCTGCAGATAACCTTTCCATGACTCCACACTACCGCGCACAGAAATTTCTCTGCCCTCAGTCAGTCGCGCATCGGTCATCATATAACCGGAATGGAAAAAATTGAGAGCAATAAAGCCTGTTTCATCAGCAAGTTTGATCATCACCTGCCGATTTCGACCAAAGCCGCGCGCCTGTTTGGAGACGATACGACCATTGATGCGTGCATCCATCCCCTCCTGCAGTGATGCGATAGGCATGACGTGGCGATCATCCACGTAATCCTTTGGCAGATGCAGGAGAAAATCTCCAATGCAGTTGATGCCACGGCTCATCAATCGCTTCTCAAGGGTAGCTCCAATACCGGGTATCACAGTCAACGGCTGTGCAAACAAATCGTACATAGGCTGATATTGACCGATTACATGGCCTTGCTCAACCGGGCATAATACGGACAGCTCAACAACTGAAGCAAGGCATCTTATGTGCTGAAAAACCCGTTTTATTTCAACAGTTCAGGCAAAAGAATCATAACAATCTGGTCTATTTCGATATCAGGTCAAAAAGAGTGAACTTTTTACTTGTATGCTCCAGCACATTCACCTAAAGTGCGCCCCGTTTTCGGAGGTAATAGTTATGGCAAAACGTTGTGAAGTATGTGGAAAAGGCCCAATGAGCGGCAACAATGTCAGTCACGCGCATAATACGACGCGTCGTCGTTTCCTGCCTAACCTGCAGCAAGTTCGTGCTGTTGTGAATGGACAGACTGCTAAAGTAAAGGTTTGCTCAAGCTGCCTGCGTTCCGGCAAGATCCAGAAAGCCGCCTGATTACCTCATACTAAATTCAAAAAAGGGGCGCCTGTCAGTCAGGCGCCCCTTTTTATTTGTATTCCAGAACTGTTTTCAGCCTGCTCTGGCAACCAGATCCATCTCTACTTTAGCGCCCAGTGGCAAAGCAGCTACAGCGACCGTAGCACGCGCAGGCCTGTGCTCGCCCAGCCACTCTGCATAAATCGCATTCACCAGTGGGAAGTCACCCATATCAGTAAGAAAGATATTCACCTTCAGAATATCGGTCAGTGAAACACCTGCTTCACTCAGTACGGCAGACAGATTTTTCGTTACCTGCCCGGCCTGTGACTCTACATCATCGCCAATGAGCTTACCCTCGCCAGGCACCAGCCCGATCTGGCCCGAGGCATAGAGTACACCTCCGGAAACAACAGCCTGACTATATGGGCCCACTGCTTTAGGGGCATCATCCGAATGAATAACCTGTATACAACTCATGTCTCTTTTTCCTTCTTGTTTGTTGTTTTTGATGAAGATTTCCGACTGAAGAAGTCGCGAAGCGTTTCACCCAGAGCCCGTGTTTCCGGTTTACCACTTAGCCCGACCCTGTTACGACGGGACACACTCACCACGCCTGATACAGACTTGATCGAACGCAATACTGCAGCCAGATGTTTGCGATCCTCCACTTCCACCAGAAACAACAGCTCAGTCATTGAACCACCGCGCTGGCTTAGCTTCAGATCCTCAATGCTCGATGATGCATCGGCAATACTACGTGTCACATTGGCCAGCATGCCACGCTCATTTTGCGAGCGCACTTCGATACCGGTCTTAAACAGTTGGCCACGTTTGGCCTCCCACTCGACCTCCAGCCAATCCACGTTACCCTGGCTGGCAACTTCAGGACACTTGCGATGATGCAGCATCATACCTTCGCCGGCAGTGAACAGACCAAGGACAGGATCGCCCGGAATCGGATGACAGCAACCCGCCGCATGCATCATGGAGCGTTTCAGCCCTTTCAGCTTCAGTGGCAGAACCCGCTTATCATGTTCGGTAGCCTCGAGCAGTGAATGAATTGGTATCTCACCGCGGCCCAGACGTATCTTGAGATCTTCCATATTCTCACAATTGAAACGCTTCAGCGTATCTGCAGGCACATCTTTTTTTCCAATGGCTTCGCGCAGAATCTTCTGCCCCACCCGGACACATGTTTCTCGCTCCTGGCGCTTGAACCACTGCCGGATGGACTGACGCGCACGTGGTGTTTTCACATACTGCAACCATTGCCTGCTTGGCGACTGGTCCGGACTGGTCATAATTTCAATCTGATCACCATTTCTCAAACGCGTAGAAAAATCGGCCATTTCACCATTGATACGCACACCGATGCAGTGATGACCGACATCAGTATGTACGGCATAGGCAAAATCAAGTGGCCGGGCTCCTCTTGGCAAGGGGAAAATATCACCGTCACGGCTGAATACATAAACCTCCTGAACAAACAGATCGAGTCGCACATTCTCAAGGAATTCACTCGGGTTTTCAGTATCCTTCAATAGATCGGTCAACTGCTTCAGCCACTTGAAACTTTCGCGCTCACCAGCTTCAGTTGAGCCTTCTTTATAAGCCCAGTGAGCAGCCACACCATCTTCAGCATATGAATGCATTGCATCAGTTCTGATCTGCACCTCAATGCGGAAATTTTCCGGTCCGATTACAGCGGTGTGCAGTGATTGATAACCATTGGGCTTGGGCAGAGCAATATAATCCTTGAAACGCCCAGGAACCGGACGATACAGACTGTGTACAACACCCAGGGCCTGATAACATTTAGTCATATCTTCAACGATGACCCTAAACGCCACCAGATCGAATATATCATCAAAGTTCACATGTTTGCGCTGCATTTTTTCATGTATGCTATACAGGTGTTTCATGCGCCCCTGTACCCGGACTTCCATCCCCTGCCGCTCCAGAGCCTGCTGAATAATACTTTCCAGCCTTTCACGCGTTTTGTTCAAGCCTTCAAGGCGCCCCTGCATCTCTTGCAATAGTGATTTGTAAGCATCGGTTTCGAGATAGGAAAATACGAGGTCTTCCATCTCCTGTTTGATCCAGTGAATGCCAAGCCTGTGCGCCAGCGGTGCGTAGATCTGCAGCGTCTCTTCTCCGATCATGCGACGCTTTTCTTCACGCATGAAACCGAGTGTGCGCATGTTATGCAGACGATCAGCCAGCTTGACGATCAACACACGCAGATCCTTGGCAGTAGCCAGAATCATTTTACGAAAATTTTCTGCCTGTTTATGCTCGGATGAATTAAAATGAATCTTACCGATCTTCGTGACACCATCGACTAGGGTGGCCACATCCGAGCCAAAATGAGATTCAACATCATCCAGACTTACATCGGTATCTTCAACAGTATCATGCAGAATACCCGTGATAATAGTGGCCTCATCCATACCAAGGCTGGCAAGAATATCGGCTACGGCCAATGGGTGGGTAATATAGGGTTCACCGGATATACGCGTCTGACCGGCATGAGCATGAGCCGCAAAAACATAAGCGCGGTTTATACGGTCAAGGTCTGCCTTTGGTGCATAAGAGGCAACACGTTCGGTAATTTCAAAAATTCGGCTCACGGCTTATAGTGAATAAAATTCATAGATGCATGCAAGCCAATGGCAATCAGGCGGCGCTGGCCTCTTCTTCATCAAACTGGCTGGCACGCAGACGGGCCTGTTCATCCTGTTCAAACAGAGCTTCCCACGAAACATAACCATCGCCCATTTCGCGCAATGCCTGTACAGCATGTTTATCACCTTCTGTCTCAAGCAGCGGAGGCATGCCATTAAGCAGCTGGCGGGCGCGGCGGGATGCCAACAAAACCATTTCAAAACGGTTAGGATAATAACGAATGCAATCTTCTACTGTTACGCGAGCCATGGCGGCTTACCTCCAACTGAACTATGTCTGACAACCTAGAAAAGACCGCGTAAAATGCAACTCTTATAATATATGATCTAGAACGTCGCTGAAAAACCAGATCCATGTTTTTTTGATATTCACCACATCCATGTGGCTCATCCCCGGTTTCCAGCTGCCATGCCATTTCACTCCTGAGAAAGGTCAGCAAGTGACGTCCGAAGAGTGCTCTGCTACCCCTGAGCATCCTTACTTCATATTTACCGGAATATCTCCAAAAGGCGAGCCAGCGCCTCATCAAAGTCATCATTAATCACCTGAAAATGTGCCTCACCGGCATGGGCAATCTCGGCTTCTGCAGCAGCAACACGGAATGCAACCACTTCAGCACTATCCTGAGCACGTGATGTCAGACGTTTTTTCAACTCATCCAGCGATGGTGGCAAAATAAACACACGTACTGCAGATGGAATTTTCTCAGCCACCTGTGCAGCCCCCTGCCAGTCAATCTCCAGCAATACATTGGAACCTTCTGCCAGCATAGCTTCTATGTCGGACTGGCGCGTGCCGTACATATTGCCGTGTACGTTTGCCCACTCCAGAAAATCACCCTGATCACGCTGAGACTCAAACACATCAGATGTAAGAAAGTGATATTCAGACCCGTCCACTTCGCCTGGACGCGGACCACGTGTTGTACAGGAAATGGATAGTTTCAGATCAGGACATTTTTCCAGCAATGCAGTACACAGGCTGGACTTACCAGCACCGGATGGCCCTGAAACAATAAATAATCTGCCGCTCATGCGCCCTGCCCCGTCAGTAACTCATATTTCTTCTGCAACTCATCTTTCGACTCAACTCGTTCAGGATCAAGTGGAATACAATCGACAGGACAGACCATCTGACACTGAGGCTCATCAAAGTGCCCCACGCATTCGGTGCAACGTTCCGGATCAATTTCGAAAATCTCTTCACCCTCAAATATCGCAAGGTTCGGGCATTCCGGTTCACAAACCGCGCAATTGATACAGTCATCTGTAATCGTTAAAGCCATGTGTGTAACTCCTAGTGACTAATCTTAATGAGAAACTGTATTGATTGCGAAAACAATTCTCGTATCCGTAATGTAATTACCTGTTTCCGCACGATGAATGTGGCAGTAGTCTCGTTTCTTATGTCTGATCGAAATATTTCCGCCTCGTCAAAGCAGAACTCACAACTCAAGGTCTATGCAGATCTGGTTCAACTCTACCCGGAAAATGAGGCATATATAGGACAATACGCTGAACTCCTGCTTGATGATGGACAGTTGGCCACTGCTACAGAAATACTACGCCACCTGCATAAACTGTTATTAAAAAAAGGCGACAAAGGAAAAGCAGACAAGCTGGCCCGACGCTTCCCTCAAATCGGGCGCATCAAAGAGTCAGGTGATCAAAGCCAGGAAGATATCACCAGTCTGTTACCCTCCTCCATGCAAAATCGCCTGTGGCTGAAATTGCATCAAAAACGTGTACAAGAGGGTCGTCACCTGTTTCGTCGCGGCGAAGTGGAAGACACGCTTTACCTTGTTTGTGAAGGAGAACTTGCAGAATTTGTCCGTGGCGCGACTGGCAAACATGTATTGCTTAATCTGGTTCATACCGGAGACGTGATTGGTGAGGCTAACCTGCTGACACCCGGTCCGCATAAAACTGATGTTGTAGCGAATAAAAACAGCATTGTCGCCAAACTACCACGCAATAAAATGACTGCGGCACTAAACAACACACCTGCGCTGAAAGCCGCCCTGCAGCACAAAGCTGATATCCGCCGTATCACCGGTCTGATCTCTTCCTGTCCCTTGCTGGAAAATGTACCTCTGGATATGCGCCAGCATATGGCTAAAGAGAGTTTCATTCGCCAGTACCCTGCAGGCACCACGATCCACAAGTCGGGAGAAAAGTTGAACTATGTTGATCTGGTAATTCGAGGAGAAGCTTGCTTCCAATTACAAAATAATGAATCGATCAAAGAGCTGAAATCACTTGTACCCGGCTCGCTTGTGGGTGATACAGCAGTCATTCAGGGCGGTGGTTGCCCTGCCGATATGGTTGCACTGTCAGCTCTGGCTATTGTACATATTTCCAGTGATGCCTTTAAAACTGTCGTGGAAGCTTATCCGCCACTGCGCAACGCGCTGTTTTCCAATGCAGCAAAACAACGAGCCCAATTGATGAGTAAACTCAACGAATTCCAGACGCAACAGATATAAGCGTTCAGCTGCGGATGAACTTCACCAGCAGCCAGCCAATCACGATTGCACTGAGACCCGCCATGCGAATCGCGCGCGGTGATATTTCAGGAAGTTTACGCATCATATTGATCATCTGCTGGGGGAAGAGCGCATAGATTGCGCCCTCCAACACCAGCAACAGACCTAAAGCAGCCCAGAGATCATCCATGATGTTTCAGCCCTGCGGGCAATAACATTATCGTCTGGACTGTTGAAAAAAGTTGAAAAATTCAGAATCCGGTGAAATCACCAGACGTGTATTCACATCAATGGATTCGCGATACGCTTCCAGTGAACGGGTAAAAGCATAAAACTGACGGTCTTTGTTGTATGCCCTGGCATAAATAGCCGTGGTCAAAGCATCTGCTTTACCGCGAAGAATTTCGGACTGCTTATACGCTTCAGCCAAAATAGTCTTCTGAGTTTTTTCAGCGGTTGCACGAATTTCCTTGGCAGCCTCTTCACCCTCGGAACGATACTCCTTGGCAATACGATTACGTTCAGCCTTCATACGCTGGAATACGGCTTCCGAGTTCTCCTGCGGCAGGTCGGCACGTTTAATGCGTACATCTACCACAGTAATACCGTAATCTTTCACACCTTCATCGGCACGGTCACGAATCGTCTGCATCAGCTCAACACGCAGATTTGCCTTATCACCACCGGATACAATCTCATGCAGGGTATGCTGACCCAGCACCTCACGAACCTTACCGCGAACCACATCGTCCATGCGTGCCGCCACACCATTCTGTGTTCGGGCAACCTGATATACTTTCAGAGGATCGGTAATACGCCAGCGAGCGTAATTATCCACCAGAATCGATTTCTTGTCCTTGGTAATAACTTCATTCGGCGGCACATCACTTTCCAGCAAACGTCCGTCAAAACGTTCAACACTCTGCCATGGCCATTTGAAGTGCAGACCGGCTTCCTTCACTACATCTTTCGGATTACCGAACTGCAGCACCAGCGTCTGCTCACGCTGATCCACCACAAATGCACTCATACCAATGATTGAGGCCAGAATTACTGCAACAACTGCCATCATAGTCTGTTTCGGACTCATTTCTGCACCTCCACCTTGTTAGCATTTTTATTCAATGGGAGATAAGGCAACACGTGGCCTGCCACCTTGCCATCAACAATAATCTTGTCCGCCTTGCTCAAAACTTCCTGCATGGTATCCATATACAGACGCTTGCGGGTTACTTCAGGAGCTTGTTTATAGGCTAACAGCAAACTCTCGAAACGATCCGCCTCACCCTTGGCTCGCTCGACCACAGCCTTACCATAGGCCTCGGCGTCAAGGACCATCTTCTTACCTTCACCACGCGCATTTGGAATAATCGCATTGGCATAAGCTTCCGCTTCATTCTTGGCACGCTCTTTATCTTCACGAGCACTTGCTACGTCCTTGAATTCCTTGATAACACGCTCAGGCGGCTGAACATCCTGCAATTTCACCGTGCTGACAGAGATACCTGCCTCATAGCTGTCGAGAATCTGCTGAATCAGTTCCTGAGTTTCTACTTCCACCTCGGCCTTTTTGGTGGTCAGTACATCATCGATCAGGGTACGGCCTATCACTTCACGAATGGCAGACTCGGCTGCGTCGCGTACGGTCTTGGTAGCGCTGTCGATATTAAACAGGAAATTTTCCACACTCTTGATCTTGTACTGTACGATGAACGAGATATCTACAATATTTTCGTCTTTGGTCAGCATCAATGACTCATTGGCACGCTTGCGCACGGTGCCATCACCAAACTGGCGGAACCCGATTTCCAGACGCTGTACACGTGTCACAGGCAGCTTCTCAACAGTTTCAATCGGGTATGGAATATGCCAGTTCAGACCCGGGCCTTTGGTCGCCACATGTTTACCAAAACGCAGTACCACGGCTTCTTCATCGGCTGCAACCATATACAGACCACCGAAAACACCCCAGATGACAAATACTGCCGCCATGATGCCGGTAATAAATCCTTTGCTTAGATTCGGAGTTCCACCTGAGCCGTTACTACCACCGCCGGAGCCACCGAAGAATCCGCCAAAGCGTTCCTGCAAGCGACGAATGACCTCATCAAGATCAGGGGGAGTCTGGTTGCCTCCGCCATTTCCGCGATTACCCCACGGGTTCTGGTTTTGATTGTTATCATTGTTGCTCCAGGGCATGCATGACCTCCATCGAAATACAGCGACGCAGTGTAACCAGCTAACCAGCGCTTTGCACCCCCTGTTTTCAAGGGTTTTTACATGTTCGGAATTTTACCGATCAGCTGATTTACTGATTACTCTTCACGATTGACGAGATGCTGGCTCAATCCGACCACTGCTGCCGGAATGACCAGTAGATTCAATAGTGGAACCATCAACAGCAGTGTTGCCAGGCCGGAAAAACCGATATAAAACCAGCGTTCCTCATTCAGCTCACTTTTTCGTCTGGCATAATTCCAGTTGCGCCGTGAGGCTGGTGTATCAATCAATTCAAAACTCAGGAAACGAACTCCGCCATAAACCCATAATGCAGTTGCCACTGGCGGAAGCCAGAAGAACAGCAGTGCTGCGCCCCCCCAGAGCATCAGTCCCAGCAATGGCCGCACAGAGTTGGCCAAACTGTGCATCACCAGCTGCATCCAGCCTGAAGTTTGTTCGGCCAGCTCAGAACCGGTACGCTGCTCGACCCGTCTGGCCAACAGGTCCAGCCACGGCGCCACGGCCGCAGAACCCAGAGCCACAAAGCTGACGATACCGCACAGGACGGCCAGAACAAATGCCAGCAACCAGGCCAGCCATGATACAATCTGCCAGTACCAGGCATCCCCTTCTGGAATCCAGAGGTTGGCGACATAATCAATCAGCCAGAATACGCCGCCGGTAAGCAACAACATCAGTACGAGCAGCAATCCCGCCATACGCCACAGCACACTGCGCAGTTCTGCTCTGGCAAGCAGCTGCTTCAGACCGGTTATAAAGAGAGCAGCACCTTTAAACATCAGTTCAACTCCAGATCATTCAACACCAGTTCAGCAGCCTTGATGTCATCCTCAGCAATAAGTACGCGAGCATCCATGACGCTCGGCAGTGGCATCAGTGCATTCATGCCTGCATTATCAACACGAAACAGAATATTTCTCTCTGCAAGTGCATCGGTAAGAACCTGCAGCAGCACAGGGTCGGAAAGCTTAATTAATTCTATCATGGACGCAGCTTATGTGGATTCACTAACCGCGTCACGCTTGACAGAGTGCGGCCAGACATGACGATGTGCTGCATGTCCAGTCAAACACACACACCCGCTTCAGATTCACTACCCGTATCCGAAGATACCCTGCAATCGGTTCTCTCTCTGATGTTGCCTGCCGATGCAGATGACGGTGATCTATATATTGAACACAGCACAGCCGAATCTCTGGCACTGGAAGAGGGTCGCGTTAAACATGTATCCGCCTCAACGCATCAGGGTATGGGTGCACGGGTGATTAAAGGTGAAGCTTCCGGACATGCCTTTACCGACCGGCTTGACCCGGCCGCATTGATGGAGGCTGGAAAATCGGCACGAGCCATTGCTCTGAGCGGAGAGACTAAAGGACCGGTTGCCATTCATCCGGACCATTCCTCCCCTGCCCTGTACCAGAATATCAATCCTTCTGAAGGCGTGGACTTTCTACAGCGCAAAACACTGCTGGAAGAGCTTGATGCGCTGGCGCGAAGCCTCGATCCGCGTGTGAAACAGGTGTTTGCCAACGTCTCATCCTCATTTTCGGATATTCATATTATTCGTATGGATGGTGGCCATCTGCATGATGCCCGACCGCTTGTACGCCTGAACATCTCGGTTGTTGTCGAACAGAATGGTATGCGCGAAACAGGCTCTGCCGGTGGTGGCGGCCGTTTTTCTCTTTCACGACTGACTGAAGGTGATGAAGCCAAACGACTGGTTCGTGAAGCGGTACGTCTGGCCATTCTCAATCTGGATGCACAGGAAGCGCCAGCCGGTACTTTTCCGGTTGTACTCGGGCCGGGCTGGCCAGGCATTCTACTGCACGAAGCTATCGGTCACGGACTTGAAGGTGATTTTAACCGCAAGGGAACCTCTGTTTTTTCAGACAAGATGGGCCAGCAGGTTGCAGCGCGTGGGATTACCGTTGTCGATGACGGCACTATCCATGAGCGGCGTGGTTCGCTGACGATTGATGATGAAGGCACACCGAGCAATCGTACTGTGCTGATCGAAGATGGCATTTTAACAGGTTACCTGATGGACAGACAAAATGCCCGACTGATGGGCATGCAGCCGACCGGCAACGGACGCCGAGAATCCTATGCGCACCCCGTACTGCCGCGCATGACCAATACATTTATGCTGGCCGGTAAAGATGAACCGGATGATATCGTGGCATCACTGGATCGCGGTATTTACGCTGTTAATTTTGGTGGCGGTCAGGTGGACATCACTTCAGGTAAATTTGTTTTTACCACGTCGGAAGCCTATTACGTTGAAAACGGTAAAATTCAGCATCCGGTTAAAGGCGCAACCCTGATCGGCCTCGGACACGAGGTTCTGCAAAAGGTGTCGATGATCGGTAACGATCTGAAGCTTGATCCGGGTGTGGGTACATGCGGCAAGGGCGGCCAATCGGTGCCTGTCGGTGTTGGACTGCCAACGCTGCGCATTGATGAGTTGACCATCGGAGGAACCGAAACATGAGTTTGCCGACTGAATCATCATCGCACGCCCCTTCTCTCTCCTATCTGGCTGCAAAGCTTATTGATGAAGCGCGCAAAGCGGGCGCAACCTATGTTGATGCGCTGGCCGTCAATGATACCGGCGACTCCATCAGCGTACGCAACGGCGCTGTTGAATCGGTTGAACGCGAAGATGCACAGGGTATGGGCTTACGTGCTTTTGTTGAAACAGACAGAGGGCTCGCTTTTGCCACCGCTTCCAGTTCAGACGTATCTGAATCAGGTCTCAAAAAACTGGCTGAACAGGTCGTTCTCATGGCCAGAATTTCAGAACCGGATCCGAATGCCATGCCTCCTGTCGGAGCGAACCATCCTGATGCCGATGAGCTGAAAGAGTGGAACAAAAAACACCCGGGTGGCAATCCCGGCTGGGATATTGGGCAGGCCAGAGATGCAGCTCTGCATTGCGAAGACGTTGCACGCCACTATTCAGATAAAATCACCAATTCCGAAGGTGCTGAAGCAAGTTTCGGCCACAACCGGGTCGCCTACGCCTCCTGCGACGGTTTTGCCGCCGAATACGGCAAATCATCAGCCTCGATCAGCGTCTCTGTCATTGCAGGAAGCGGTGAAGGTATGCAACGAGATTATGCCTGGCATCGCGCCAGACATGTAAATGATCTGCGCAGCCCTGAACTTATTGCTGAAGAAGCAGCATCGCGTGCAGTCAGTCGGCTCAATGCCGGCAGCATGCACAGTGGACACAGTAGCATCGTATTTGAACCACGTACGGCCACATCACTGCTTGGTCATCTGGTCGGAGCCATCAATGGCCGCTCCGTTTTACAGCAGCGTTCTTTTCTCACAGATGCATTAGGTCAGACTATATTTCCGGATTTCGTCAACATCGAAGACAAACACGATCACCCGGAAGGCTTGGGCAACCGTCTGTTTGATGGTGAAGGCACACGCTGCTCCGCTCACTCGCTGATTGATCGCGGTGTGCTGACAACCTTCCTCACTGATCGCTACACTGCCAAGCGTCTGAATATGCAGGAAACAGGCAGTGCCATGCGTGGTCTCACCGGTGATATCGGTATTGGCTCATCCAATCTGATCTGGCAGCCGGGTTCACATAGCCAGAAAGCCATGCTGAAAGAGATTGGTAACGGACTGCTTGTGACCGAACTCATCGGTTTTGGCGTTAATCCGGTCACAGGCGATTATTCACGTGGTGCTGGCGGCTTCCTGATTGAAAATGGTGAAAT
The DNA here is from genome assembly GCF_001895085.1 of Mariprofundus micogutta. Lineage (GTDB taxonomy): Bacteria > Pseudomonadota > Zetaproteobacteria > Mariprofundales > Mariprofundaceae > Mariprofundus > Mariprofundus micogutta. The sequence continues at coordinate 70,771 of NZ_BDFD01000009.1, forward strand.
TAGTCGGCCGGTTCAGGGCATTACCATTGCGGGAAATCTGAAAGAGATGTTTGCCAATATTGAACTGGTTGGCTCTGATCTGAGCTGGTTCGGATCAACGGCTGTGCCATCCATTGCTGTTTCCGGTATGACCATCGCGGGACAGTAAAAGCCCCCGCCGCAGAAAAGACGAAATATCCCTGCGGTTCAAGGTTTCATCTCAGATAATAAGCGATCCATCATCGATTCGGCCTGAGCGGCGTAACCGCCGCCAAACAGATTGGCGTGGTTGAGGGTGTGATAGAGATTATACAACTCTTTTCGCACCTGGTATCCCACATGCAGCGGCCAGACCTCATTATAAGCGGCATAAAACCCTGCATTGAAACCACCGAATAGTTCAGTCATGGCCAGATCAGCTTCCCGGTCACCGTAATAAACTGCCGGGTCAAATATCACCGGGTTGCCATCTGTATCAAAGCTGCAGTTACCTCCCCACAGATCGCCATGTAACAACGAAGCCTGTGGAGCATAATCGCTGAAAAAAACATCAAGATCAGCCAGCAACCGATCCCCCTTATCCTGCAATGATCCGCTTAATCCATGGCGAGATGCTAGGTCCAGTTGAAATTGCAGGCGCTGTTGCCTGTAAAATGTTACCCAATGATCGGATTGACTGTTCTGCTGCACTGTTGAACCAATGGTATTATCACGATACCAGCCAAATTGTTCAGATGTATTGCGATGAAGAGCGGCCAGTTGTTCACCGAGCAGTTGCGCTGAATGGCTCCCTTGTCTGCCAAATGAAATATATTCCGTCACCAGCCATGCACGCCCTGATTCAGCGCCATAACAGACGGGTTCCGGCACCCGGATAGCTTTCGCAGCAGCCAGTTCCCTTAAGCCTTCGGCTTCGGCCTCGAACATGGAGAGACCTTGTTCGCCATTCAATTTCACAAAATAGCTGCTATCTCCATCATCAATTCGATATGCCGAATTGATGCTGCCACCGGAGAGACTGTTGGTATGAGTGATGTTAAAACTGCAATCAAGAGCCTGCGATATAGAGTGCTCTACTGCCTGCCAAAGCATGGCTTATCAGTGCTGATTGCCAAGGTGTCTGCGACGCCATTTGCGCAACACCATCCAGCGCCACAAAAGATTTATACCCAGATAACCAAGCAAACCTGCAGTAATGCCTACAACAGCACAGCCGAGCAGGAACGGCTGCCAGATCAGGGAAAGCTCGCTGCCCAGCCATTCAAGACTAAGTTCAAACTCAAAATCCTTTTGCGGTGTATTCATCACCCACGCACCAACAACGTAAGCGCCGTAGAACATCGGGGGAATGGTGACCGGATTGGTTAGCCAGACCAGCACGACTGACAGTGGCAGGTTGGCATGCACCAGGATGGCACCACCTGAAGCAATAACCATCTGAAAAGGAACCGGGATAAATGCACAGACAAGGCCTACCAAGAATGCTTTGGCGACGGAGTGACGGTTCAGATGCCAGAGTGCGGGGTTATGCAGAAGCGTACCAAAACACTGTAAATATTTGTGTTCCTTGATCGTCTTATGATCCGGCATATAACGGCGTAACAGCTTCCTTGGCATGGAAAGGTATTATGTCAGGACAAGCTTTTTAAAACAATACAAGCAGTAATAATGAAACTGATTTCCGCTTAAATCGAAGGCTTAATTCAGTCGTTGCCTGATAACCCGGCTTAATTCATCCACAGCCAATGGTTTGTTGAGCACCATGTTCCAGTCGGAAACCATTTCCAGGGTTGCTTCATGATCGCGATCATAACCTGATATAAAAATAACCTTGGCATCCGGGTTCAATTTCTGGATACGATCTGCTGCTGCTTTCCCACCAAGTACCGGCATTACGATATCCATCAGCACCAGATCAATCCCAGGATTGGCTTTGTAGACCTCCACGGCTTGCAGACCATTTGTAGCTGTCAAAACCCTGTAACCAAGATTTCTTAACAGTTGTTCACTCACATCAAGAAGGTTTTCGTCGTCATCCACCAGCAACAGGCATTCCCCCTGCCCTGTCTCTATCGCTTTATTCTGCCACCCTATTGCTGCATGCTCACTTTCAAGCAGAGGCAGATAGATATTAAAAGTTGTGCCCTTACCCAAATGACTTACCAAGTCGATGAAACCACCATGCGACTGTATCGCCCCATACACCATCGATAAGCCCAGCCCCGTACCTTTACCGACCTCCTTGGTGGTGAAAAACGGCTCATAGATTCTATTCAGTTTTTCTTCCGGGATACCACATCCATTGTCCTCTACTGTGAGAATCACGTATTCACAGTTCCTTGCATCAGGGTATTTCCTCAGAAAGCTCTTGCCCGCTTTACTCCTGACCAGCGACACATTGATAAAGGGTTCATTGACACCACTTAATGCATCACGGGCATTGTTCATCAAATTCATCAAAATCTGCTGAATCTGGGTAGTATCGCCTTTGATAAGACATTTACCTTCAGGCAAGACCAGATCACAACAGATATGTTCAGGCACTGACACTTTGGCCAGTTTGTAGGCCTCTTTGAGAAATACACCCAGATCAAATTCCGCCAGTGTCACCACATCCTTACGCGCAAAAGTCATCAACTGACGAATCATATCCGCAGCATGCATGGTCAGGTCACCGATTTTATCCAACCGGCGTTGCGCCTCCGGAGCATCAATCTGACGCTGAATCAGATAGAGGTTGGCGGTAATTCCCGAGAGCATATTATTGAAATCGTGCGCGATTCCCCCGACAAGTGTGCCCATTGACTCCATTTTCTGAGCATGTTCATACTTCATCTCGGCAAACTCTTTCTGCTGCAGTGCCTCGATTTTCTCATCCACTTCCTGACTCAGCTTCTGATTGATTATTCTTAACTGTTCCGTTCGTTTATGTACCGTCTGCTCAAGATGATCCTGGGCATGGCGCAGCTCTTCTTCACTGGTTTTGAGATCATCGTTAATTTGCTGCAATTCGGTCTGCCGCCTCTCCTGCTGCAACTGAAATGCGCAGGCGATAATTGAAAAACAGAGAAACATTGCGGGTACAAAACGCAAGGTATCTGCACTGTAGCTGAAAGCCATAAAGCCCAGATCATCTAATACCAACAAGCCAGCATAGAAAAACACGAAAGCCGCGACCCACAGCCAGCCAATGCGAACCCCCATGAGAAGAAAAGCCAGAAACGGGAAAATTAATCCCCAGTAAATACCGGTATTTGCAATGCCGCCGTCGGCAAACAGTGCTACAAACGTGAGAAAAGCGAGGCACATGAAAATCTCACGTGAATGATTGAACCAGCATCCTCTGTATCCATTGATAATAACGGGAACAAACGACAAGCCGACTATAATCAAGACATAGGCAAGCCATTCATGGCCATACAGAAAGTTAATAATCGAAAAAACAGAACAGACTGAGATGGATAACGTAAGCAGCAGCATGAGGACAGCTTTCTGGCCACTTTCATCCGGACTATAATTTCCATAGCCGGAAAACAGTAATTTCACCTTCTCATTTATCCTTTGAACCAAAGCATCTCCATTGCCTAGCCAGGCTTGTTCACCAAGTGATGGCGAAAGTAAAGCCTAGTATAGCACAAAAACAAGGAATGCCAGTCTCATGCCTGAGATATCAGCATTGATGAGATGTATGCTTACATACTCTTGCCTTCGTGTTCGAATTCGCCAGCGCGCAATTTGACCAGATACTCTTTCAGAGCAGAGGCCACTTTACCTTGCAGTATATACAGCGCAATCAGGTTCGGGAAAGCCATGGAAAGAATCAGCAGATCAGAAAAATCGAGGATATTTCCTGCACTGGTGATAGATGCCAATGCCACAAACAGAACAAATATAATACGGAAAATCATCGAGTAGGACTCGCCGAACACATAGGTCCAGCTGCGCTCGCCGTAATAGGACCATGAAATCATGGTGGAGTAAGCAAACAGCACCACCGAAACAGAAAGGATGATCGGAAACCACGATATCACTGAACCGAAAGCAACTGCAGTCAGCGCAGCTCCTTTGCTGCCTTCAACCAATGCCGCATGCTCAGGGGCGTTGTACACACCGGTAATGACAATCACCAGTGCGGTCATCGTGCAGATCACAATGGTGTCGATAAACGGCTCATAAAGTGCGACAAAACCCTGTCGTACGGGATATTTCACTGATGCTGCTGAATGGGCAATAGCAGCCGAACCAATGCCAGCCTCACTGGAGAAAGCGGCACGTTTAAAGCCCTGCACAATCACACCGATCATGCCACCGGCTACAGCTGTTGGGGCAAATGCTTCACTTACAATCAGACCAAGAGCTTCCGGAACTTCGGCTGCATGGGAAGCAATAATCCACAGGCAGGCACTCAGGTAAATGAACACCATGGATGGCACAATTGCTTCAGCAGCATGGGCAATACGTTTGATACCGCCGATAATCACAACACCCACTGCCAGTGCCATGATGACACCAAATGCGAAAGGGAACTCTTTAAAGAAGGCCACCTCAGTCTGTACTGCACCCATCGCCTGGCTGACCTGAAACAGGTTACCTGCTCCGAGAGATCCACCAATGGTTAACAGTGCAAACAGAATCGCCAGTAGTTTACCCAGTTTTGGCATCCCCTTCTCTTTCAGGCCTCTGGAGAGGTACTGCATGCCTCCACCCATAATATGACCATCGGGACGGTATTCGCGATACATCTGACCGAGTGTCACCTCGGTAAACTTGGTTGTCATGCCGAAGAAGCCTGCAATGATCATCCAGAAGGTCGCACCGGGACCGCCAATGCTGATAGCAATGGCCACGCCGGCAATATTTCCCAGCCCCACCGTGGCAGACAGTGCAGTGGTCAGAGCCTGAAACGGGGAAACCTCACCCTTTGCATCTTTGGAGTGGTATTTGCCTCGAATAACATGAAAGGCGTGCCCCATCATGCGCAGATTGATAAAGCCAAAACGGAAGGTGAGATACACAGCGCCGGTAATCAGCCATGCAACAATAAATGGCATATTGCCTTCGCCGGGCATCACATCGAAAAACAGTACGGAAGCAAGATAACCGTTAATGGTGCCGAATATGGCATCAATTCCATTTTCTGCTGCAAATGCCGAACTCGCCGACAGCAGCATGAATAAGAAAAGTAGTAGCTTCATAACTGACTTGTTCATTCACCCCTCCTGCAACTCAAACACTGCCGAATGCAGCAGAGATTTAAAGCTTTGGCTACCGCGACTCCAGATCAATCTCATTAAAACACGCAGTGCTTTAACGCTTATTTGATCTATTTCACCGCAGAGTACGCAAAGTAAGTCAAAGAGATAATCTTGTTATTGTACAGGTATGCATCTGACCGTCATCACGGGGTTAGCCAAAACTAAAACCCAACAGGGTTTGAACTAACGCGCCCCATAAAGCCACACCCGTGGCTTGGATTATTTTGACTAACGCGACCAATAAAGCCACACCCGTGGCTTTATTGGTCTTGTTCCTCGAAGAACCAGCGGACTTCCGATAGATCATCTTTGATCGGAGCTGCAGGCAGGTTACGTACAACCTCGCGTCCATATGCCTTGGCATACAGGCGTGAATCGAGCAGTGCCATCACACCGCGATCATCTACTGAACGGATCAAACGTCCGGCCCCCTGCCGCAATGTGGCAATAGCCTCAGGCAACTGAATATCTCTGAAACCGTGTCCCCCCTTCTCTTCGCAGCGTTGAATACGGGCTTTCAGCAATGGGTCATTGGGCGGAGCAAAGGGCATCTTATCGATAATCACCATGCTCAACGCCTCACCCGGCACATCCACACCTTCCCAGAAACTTCGTGTGCCGCAGAGCACGGAATGCGTGTCCTTGCGAAAGGTTTCAAGAATTGCGTCCCGGCTACCGCTCTCCCCCTGAATCAAAACATGCCATGGCAAACGCCTGGCCAACTCCGGCCCGACCTGATTCAGCATCCCCCAAGAGGTAAACAGCACAAATGCGCGCCCCTGTGATGCACGAATCAGTGTTTCCATCTCATCGGTCAGCGCCTCTACACCCTGCGGAGAACGTGAATCAGGCATATGACGCGGCAGATAAATCATCGACTGCCGCGAATAATCAAAGGGAGTAGCATGGAAACTATCGTCGGCCACATCCACACCCAGCCGTAAGCGGGCATATTCAAAGCTTCCAGAGACTCTAAGCGTGGCAGAGAGCAGTACGAAAGCGGCAGGCCTGTCCCATAGATGCTGCTTCAATACTGGACCCGTTTCTACAGGTGCAACGGTATACCTTTTGTTTTCACCCTCGCCATCACTCCAGCCGACAAAACCATCTGCCGGCTGCATCACCATTCTGATTTCCACCAGAATCTCGCCAGCCCGATCTGCAATGCGTGCCATATCTTCGCTACGTTCACGGCGTGATTCAGCCAGATCAAACATGCCATGCCATGCATCTTTTAACTCATCCAGACCCGGTTTCAGCCAGGCATCCAGCACATCTCTGCCAGCTGCGACCACATCTTTTTTCAGTGCCGGTTCATCACCCATTTCATCAAGCAGTGCCTGCATATCATTCAGCCACTGAATCAGTTTTAAACGGGTTAACTGTATGCCAAAGTGCTGGCAGGCCAGCTCCGGCAGAGAATGCGCCTCATCGAGTACATAAGCATCAAACATGGGGAGAATCTCACCATATTCGCCGGACTTAAGCGCTGCATCAGCGAGCAGCAGGCTATGATTGGTGACCACGATATCTGCCGATTGAGCACGCTGCCTCGCTTTCATCAACGGGCAGACATCATATTCGCCACATTTAACACCGAGGCACTGATCTGCAGTGGCTGTGACCATCTGCCCTATACCCTTGGCAAACACATCGAAATCAAGGCCGGAGAGATCGCCGTCTGTGGTTGATTCAGACCATTTCAGTACTTTAAGCATGTTCTTTTGCGTCCGGCTTTCCAGCTCCGGACTGGTAATTGATCGTTGCAGGCGTTGTGGACAGAGATAGTTACTGCGCCCTTTTAGCAGCGCAACCTTTCGCCCTATGCCAAGCGCTTTCTGCACAGAAGGAAGGTCGCGATGCACCAGCTGATCCTGTAGTGCTTTGGTATGTGTAGAGATCAGGATTTTTTCATAGGAACGCAGAGCAGGAACCAGATAAGCCAGGGTTTTACCTGTCCCTGTTTCCGCTTCTGCCAGTAACACGCTTTTCTGCTCAAAAGCCGTGCCGATCTCTTCAGCCAGATTAATCTGTTCTTCACGCCGGGCGTATCCGGCCAGTCCTGTTGCCAGTGCTGAATCGGCCGCGAAATCGCGGCGAACCTGGCTAGCAATATTTTTCATTAACTATTTAACGGAAACAGGCAGGCACAGCCAGCAGCGTTCAGCTCACCATTGAAATCAGCACAGGCTTGCTGCTTAAATGCACAACGCGGTTGATAGGCACAACCGGAATCTGACATGCCTTCACCCACGATCAGCACTTCATTGTCCCGGTTCCGCTCATCAGGATGCGTGATCGGCCGTGCATCAAGCAATGCTCTGGTGTAAGGATGAGCACAAGACTCAAAAATATCTGCAGCACTGCCCTGCTCAACCACCTGACCGGCAAACATCACCGACACACGATCAGCGATATGACGCACCACAGAGAGATCATGTGATATAAACAGATATGCGAGGTTTTTTGCCTGCTGGATATCTTTCAGAAGATTCAATATCTGTGCCTGTACCGACACATCCAGTGCAGATACAGGTTCATCGAGCACCAGCACTTTTGGCTCGACAATCAAAGCCCGGGCAATGCCGATACGTTGTCTCTGGCCACCGGAGAACTGATGCGGATAGCGATCCATACCCGAAGCATCAAGTCCGCACAGCGCCAGTGTTTCAGCGACTTTCTCTCGCCGCTGCTGTTTTGTCATATCTGGCCTGTGTACCCGCAAACCTTCTGCCACACTTTCCCAGATTTTCATGCGCGGATTGAGGCTTGCAAACGGGTCCTGAAATACCATCTGGATATGACTGCGACGCTGCCTGAGCGCTTTGCCGGACATCTGCGTCACATCTTCACCTGCCCAGAATACATGACCTGAATCGGGAGCCAGAAGATGCATCGCCAGTCGTGCAGTGGTGGACTTTCCGCTACCGGATTCACCCACGATAGCCAGAGTCTCCCCGGCTGCCAGATCAAATGAAGTGTCTATCACCGCCCGCTTGGCTTTGCCAATCGCCTTGAACATGCCGCCTGCAGCAAATGTTTTATTCAGTCCTGAAACCTTTAACTCGCTCAAGATGGATCTCCCACATGCAGGCAACGCACAATATGTTCACCTTTGACCCAGACATCTGCTGCAACAGCCTGACTGCAATCATCTTCTGACAACGGGCAGCGTTTTGCAAAATGGCAACCTGCAGGCCAGCGACCGGGTGGAGGCACCTGCCCTGCGATTACCGGCAAGGCTTCACCCGGAGTGGACACTTCAGGGCGACAGCCCATCAGTGCACGCGTATATGGATGAGCAGGATGATCGAAAATTTCAGCTACCGTTCCGGACTCAACAATCTCACCGGCATACATCACAGCCACATCATCACACATTTCAGCGACCAGACCGAAATCATGGGTGACAAGTAACAGGCCCAGGTTACGTTTTTTCTGCAAATCCAAAAGCAGCGCCACAATGCGCTTCTGCACCGACACATCGAGTGCGGTCGTTGGTTCATCTGCAATGATATAATCGGGGTCAGCAGCCATAGCCATGGCAATCAGTACACGTTGCCGCATACCGCCGGAGAGTGAATCGGGATACTGTTTGAGAATCTGTTCTGCGTCCTGCATACCGACATCCAGCAGCAGATCAATCGCCCGCTGGTTGGCCTGCTGTGCACTCATGTCCAGATGCAGGCGGATCACTTCGGTAATCTGACTACCGATGGTAAATACAGGATTCAATGCCGTCATCGGCTCCTGAAATATCATGGCAATATGACCGCCGCGCACGCGTCTCAATTGCTCATCAGACATATCAAACAGGCTATTGCCATCGAGGCTGATATCACCTGATGACTTCTCTACCCCCTGATGCTCACCAAGCCTGAGTATGGCTTGAGCCGTGAGCGATTTACCACAACCGGATTCGCCGACAAGCCCCAGCACGCGGCCCGGTTCAAGACGTAAAGAAACCGCGGAAACAGCATCTACACGTTCCCCCTGAATGGAAACAGACAGCGACAGATCAGAGATTTCAAGCATAGCGGCATTGTGACGCAACTGCAGACTGCTTTCCACAAAGGAATCGCTGATTAATTCAGCAGATTCCATACAGCCCACGGATGGGCTGTCACAATCCGGCAGGAAAGCCGGATTGGACGGCAAAGCCGCCGACAGGTGAACGGCAGGAGCCGTGAATCAAATTGGCAACAAACAAATGAATAATCAGTCCCGCTTGCCGTTTTTCCTGCGCCCGCCTTCAACCTGTTCGAGAATCAACTGCATCAGTTGCGGAATCAGTACAGGTTTCTGCAACGATGCGGAGTTATTAATACTCGCAGCCGCCTCAAGCTGGGTCTGTTCACCGTATCCGGTCTGGAAAATGATAGGTATGTTGGCATCGATTTCCCTGATTTCACCTGCAGCGACCACGCCACCTTTGACCGGCATCACCACATCCATCAAAATCAGATCGATTTCATCCCGACGCTCGACAAACATTTCAATCGCCTGTTCTCCATCGCAAGCCTGCAAAATTCTGAAGGCATTGTGCCTGAGCACATCCGCCAACACCTGACGCAAGTTCTCTTCATCATCCACAATCAGGATACAGATACCGCTGCCATCCACTTCAGACTCATCATCCTCATCGATCTGCACTGGAGCGGCCTTATACAAGGGCAGGTAAATCGAGATACAGGTACCTTCGCCGGGTGCAGATTGCACATCGATAATGCCGCGATGATTTTGCACCGCCCCATACACCATAGCCAGGCCAAGGCCTGTGCCTTCACCAACCGCTTTGGTGGTAAAAAACGGCTCAAACACCCGTTGCAAATGTTTGGCTTGAATACCTTCTCCATTGTCCGTACATGTCAGGCAACACCATCCATTTTCGCTGCTCAATTCAGAGTGTTCAGCTATAATTGCACTTCCAGACGGCACCTTGTAAAGATCCATGCTGATTTCGGGCTGCTCTGCATGGCGAACCGCATGGCGCGCATTGGCGACCAGATTGAGCAATACCTGTTGCAGCTGTGTTGCATCACCCTTCACCCACAGCTCATTTTCAGCAGCATAATCAAGCCGGAATTTGATATTTTCCGGAATCCCTGCCTGAGCCATTTTAAATGATTCTTTGGCAAAAACCTTCAGATCCATGCCCTGCATATCTGTTCTGTCTTTACGGGCAAAGGTAAGCATCTGTTGAATGAGTTGAGCACCATGCTGAACGGCAGACTCCATGCCCCGGATGCGGGAGACCGTTTTTTCATTATCTTTATGCTGATTACGCATCAGATAGAGGTTGCCAACGATACTGGCCAGTAAATTATTGAAATCGTGTGCCACACCACCCACCATGGTCGCTACTGCTTCCATCTTCTGTGACTGCATCATTTTCTTCTGCATGGCTTCAGCTTCAGTAAGATCTTCATGAACAGCCACGAAATGGCTAATTTGACCGTGCGTATTGACTATCGGAGCTACAGACAGATGAACGGGAAAAATCGTACCATCTTTTTTTCGGTCCAATATTCGCCCTGACCAGGCTTGTCCTGATTTAATCGTTTGCCAGAACTGCTCATAAAAACCTTTTTTCTGCTGTTTACTATTAAGCATGGCAGGCGTGTTACCAATCGCATCTTCAAACGTAAAGCCGGTATTCCGGGTAAAGCCCGGATTCACATATTCAATCACGCCTTCTGCGTCGGTAATGATAATGCTCTCATTCACCGAACCGACAGCGCTTTCCAGCAGGCGCATTTGAGCTTCGCTGTTTATTTTTTCTGTGATATCACGCGCCATACCCGCGGTGCCGACCACCTTACCTTCAGCATCAAACACCGGTGATTTGAACGTTTCAAACCAGCGCTTGTCACCTTCCACCTCTACCTGTTCTTCTACCTGTTTAGCTTTGCCGCTATCCATCACATCCTGATCATCAAGCCGATAGGCAATCGCCAGCTCCTCCGGCCATAAATCCAGATCAGTTTTATCAGCAAGCGATGCTGCATCGGCTGCCCCACACGCTTTAACAAACAAATCATTTACAGCAAGGAAACGGCCCTCTTCATCTTTGAGCCAGGCCAGGAAAGGTAAGTTATTCAGAATCGCACGCATGGCAGCGCGTTCTGATTCTATCTGTTTCTGGGCTGTCTTACGTTCAGTGATGTCACGAACAACCGAAACCACTGCAGGCTTGCCTGCCCATTCAATCGGTACACTGGCAATCTCCATCGGAAATGGTTCGGACCTGGCTCGACTGACGCCCATCATTTCAATTCGCCCGGTAGGTTCATTTCTTCGAATGGAACGCCTGACAACCCGGGATGCAAAACTGCGCTGCTCCGGCAGGAAGGCCAGCATGGCATTCTCTCCAATTGTTTCTTCCAATGAGTCGTAGCCAAACAGCGTTTGAGCATTTTTATTACTGAATACTACTTTTTCATTCTGCTGCACGACGATGGCATCAAATTCCGCATCCAGAATCAGCTTCATGCGAACTGCTTCCTGTTTAATCTCTGTTTGCTGTCTGGCATTGATCAGGGCTGCCCCTACTATACCTGCGAGCGACTGCAACATTTCCAGATCCTGCTCGTCGAAATCGGCACCGTCGTTGCGATCGTGCATCTCGAAACAGCCGAGCAGTTCTCCCTGTGCATTCAGAATCGGCACATCGATCAGTTTCATGAAACCGAGGCTCTGCTGAATCTCGGGAATCACATGCGCATTATTCGGCGCATCTGCGGAAATATACGGAGCCCTCGTCTCCAGCACATGGCCCGGCACGCCGTAGCCACCCGGAAAATCGAGTTCGATCTCCATGCGCTTACCCTGCTTCAGATATTCACGGAAGCAGATCTTTTCATCGCGGTAGAATCCGACAGCTCCCGACTCGCAATCCACCAGCCGACATGCCAGCTCTACGAGCCTGCGACCGATCTCGACCACTTCCAGTTGCTCATTGATCTCGGAGCCTGCTTCGGCCAGTACGGCCAGCTGGCGCTCGCGCCGGGCCAGCAGCGCCTCTTTCTGTTTTCGCGACCGGATATCGCGGATAATAGCGCGGGAAGCAACCACGTTGCCATCGTTATCGAACTGTGGCGTCGCAGTCACCTCGACATGAATACAGGTGCCATCTTTAGCATGCATAGCCGATTCATAGATCGGTATTGGTTTGCCTTGCATCAACTCGGCGAATTTCGGCATGGTGATGTCGTGATATTCCGGACAGACCAGCGCTTTCAAGGGCTTGCCAATCATCTCCTCACGCGTATATCCGAGCGTTTCCAACTCGGCCCGGTTCACATCGATGACACATCCGTCCCGTCCGACAATATGCATCATATCGCGCGACTCTTCGAACAGGCTGCGGAATTTCAGCTCGCTCGCCGTCAGCATTTCAGCAGCCATCTTTCTGTCACTGATGTCACGCACGAATGCCGAAACCAGTGGCTTCTGCCCCTCCTGCTGCATCACAAAGATCGATACATCCAGATCAATCACATGGCCGTCTTTATGACGATGCTGCGATTCAAAACGGGCAGAGCCATCCTGCATCATCCGTCCGATCTTCTCGCCCACCTGTTCAGGCGTCAGCCACGCCTCCATCTGTACGATATTCATGCCAAGCAGTTCATCGCGACTGTAACCCACCATGTCGCAATAGGCCGGATTCACATCAACCAGTTGCCCCTGAACATCAGCCAGAATAAAGCCATCCATCGAGGTTTGAAGAATCAGCTCGTTGCGCCTCGCCTCATTGCGGTAGGCCTGCTCCGCCTTCCGGGTATCGGTGATGTTGCGCCCGACGCCGAGCATGCCGATCACCTCACCCGCCTCATCACGAATAGCGATTTTGATGGTCTGCAACAGTTCCTCATGACCATCCGACCCGAACACAACGGTCTCTTCGTTGATGCGTGGTTTATCAGCCTCCATCGCCAACCGGTCGTTTTCCCGGAACGCTTCCGCCTGTTGTTTGCTGACCAGATCGAAATCGGTGTGACCGATAATCTCATCCTGCGATTTGCCGAACACCTGCTCGACCATGTCGTTGCAGAAAACGTAACGGCCTTCCATGTCTTTCATAAAGATCGATTCGGGAACGGCAGCAAGTACGTTCTCAAGCCTTTGTCGGCTCTCTTTGGTTTCACTCTCGGCCTGTTTTCGCTCGGTGATATCCTGAAATACACCGAGCATACGCAGCGGCTGACCATCGGTATCGAACTCGACCTCGCCCTGCGCATGACAGACCATCTCTTTGCCATCCACGGTTTGCAGGCGGCAATCAAGGCTGTAAGGCTGATTCTCGTTCAGTGCCGTTTCCACTGCGGAAGCGAGCATATCCCGGTCATCGGGATGCACATGTTTCAAAAACAGCTCGTAGCTAGGCTCAACCTGTCCGGGTTCGTAGCCGTGGATTCGATAAGTCTCATCCGACCAGATCAGATCACCCGTGACTGGGTTCCAATCCCATGTACCGGTGTGCGAAATGACCTGCGAAGCAACAAGGCGGCTTTCACTATCATGTAAGACTTTCTCTGCCTGTTTACGACCCGTGATGTCGCGCATGATTGCCCGGGCCCCTGACACATTGCCCTCTGCATCAAACTGAGGCACGGCTGAAATCTCCAGCCAGACAGGCTCACCCTCTTTGGTCAGAAAAACAGTTTCATAATTGCTGAACGGCTCACCATGCAGGACAGTTCCAACCGCATGGATACAGCTATCACGATAATCAGGCGCAACAAAATCCAGTACGGATTTCCCGAGCATTTCACCCTGACTGTAACCCAGACAATCCAGTTCGGCCCTGTTCACATCAACGATTACACCTTCTGCATCGGTGATATGAATCAAATCCTCCGCATCGTCAAACAGGCTACGGTATTTCGCTTCACTCTCCGCAACTGCCAGATCTGCCCGCTTGCGCTCGGTGATATTGCGGAACACGCCCTGAATAACAATTCGGCCACCCACATCGACAATATTGGAACTGATATCGACCGGTACATCGGTGCCGTCGGCCCGGCGAACCAGCAGATCGGGAATGAATGCCCGGTCATCATGGATATGATCAGCAAAGATTTGTCTGTAACGTTCCGCCTCTTCCGGCGGATGCAATTCGGCCTGATGCATGCCGATAATTTTCTCGCGCGGCAAGCCGAGCATTTCCTCAGCTTGCTCGTTGGCATCAATCAGAATGCCGGTTTCTATTTCTGCTACGAAAATAGCGTCATTGGATGATTCAATCATACGGCGATATTTTTCTTCGCTTTTGCTTACTTCCTCTTCTGCCTGCCTACGTTCAGAAATATCCAGCCATGAACCCACCATCTCCACAGGCTTGCCATCAGCATCTTTGCTCACGCGCGCGTGATCGAGAACCCAGATGTAGTCGTTGGTTTTCGTCTTCACCCGATAAGTCAAATTCTGTTCGCCAGAAATAATGATGCTGTGCAAACATTTCTGCACTGAGGCCTGATCATCTGGATGTACATATTCTTCCCACCAATCCGGGCGCAAAAAGTCTGAAGGTTCATAACCCAGCATGCTTCTGATTTGAGAACTGAAATAGGTAGGTTTGAATTCACTCCGTGCTTGAGTGTTATCCCAAACACAGCGATATAACACGCCAGGAGAGGCAGCAACAATTCGTTCTAATTCTGACTTTTCTTCCAGAAGCTTGTTATTTTCTTCGAGCTTTTGTTCAGACTTAGTATATAAATCTTTAAAATGCCGGATACTGACCCCTTCAAGGCCTCGAACGACATCAAACTGAGTCACGATGCCAACTGGTTGGTCAGAGCTATCCACGATTACGAGGCGTCTGGTACCCAATTCCCGCATGGTTGTCGAAGCAAGAATTAAAGGATCTTCCGGTTTCAGGGTCAGCAATGGAGATGTCATCACCTCTGCAATATTAAGCTGTTTGGCATGCTGTTTGGCTGCAAGCAGTCTGGCCGCATCTCTTTCAGTAAATATTCCGACAGCTTTCTCTTTTTCGGTCACAACCACGCAGCTGATATGAATAGCATCCATTTTTTCAAGTGCAGCTTGTACTGACTGATCAACAGATACACATACAATCGGGGCTCTCATAACGTCACGAACCTGTTTGGCATGAAGAAAATCATCAAATTCAGTTGCTTTGAGAATATCTGACAGGGTAACAAGCCCATCTAACTCTTCATCCTGATTCACCACCACCAGATGACGCATGTTTTTCTCAAGGAAAAGATCATACACTTCAAAAACATTCATATTAGTGAGAGTAGAAATAACCGGATTGGCCATGAAATCAGAGACCGGCGATGCCGCTGTATCAACACCCAAACGACAAACATGAACCAGATCAGATTCTGTCAAAATACCGACTGGTTTCTTTTCAGAAACAGCGATCAAACAACTGATCCTGTTATCTGACATCAGCCTGGTAGCTTCATCCAGCATGGTCTCGGGAGAAACCGTAACAAGATTTCGCGTCAGAATATCTGCTACCTTAAGTGTCATTGATTCACCCTTGTATTGAAAAGTCCTTTCTCAAAAAAACATCTGTTCTATCAGGCATGTGGCTTGAGCATGGATGTTGGATCAAGTAACCGGTCAAGTTCATCTTCATCCATCACCGATTCATCCAGACATATTTGACGAACCGTTTTACCCTCACTCACTGCCTGCTTGGCTATCTGTGATGCCCGATCATATCCAATCACAGGTGCCAATGACGTGACCATACTCATGCTCCATTCAATCTGTTCAGCACAACGTTCCCTGTTCGCCACCAAACCATTGATGCATTTGTCGGTGAACATGCGCGATGCACTGGCCAGTAATCTTTCGGATTCGAGCAAGTTGTGGGCCATCATGGGTAGCATCACATTCAGATCCAACAGTCCGGAGGCACCACCAAAGGTAATCGCGGCATCATTGCCTATCACCTGTGCACAAACCTGTGCCATCGATTCGGCAATCACCGGATTCACCTTACCCGGCATAATCGAGGAACCCGGCTGCACGGAGGGCACGGTAATTTCACCAAGACCACAACGCGGCCCGGCATTCAGCAGACGTACATCATTGGCAATTTTCACCAGTGATACAGCCACTGTTTTCAGCTGGCCGGATAGCTCCACGGCAGCATCCTGGGCCGCCTGGGCTTCAAAATGATTGTCTGCCTCACGAAATTCAATGCCGTAAGCTTTCGACAGTTCAGCAGCACAGCTGGAACCGAACTCAGGGTGTGTATTCAGGCCGGTACCCACTGCCGTACCACCCTGTGCCAGTTCGGTGATTCTCGGCAGCGCTGTCTCCAGACGTTTGATAGCCAGTTCAACCTGACGCGCCCAGCCGGATATTTCCTGTCCAATCGTGATCGGTGTGGCATCCATCAGATGTGTACGTCCAATTTTGACCGCATCCATAGTCTCATCGGCTTTCACCAACAGAGCCTGATGCAAATAATTCAGTGCCGGCAACAACGTATGCACCAACAGGTCGGCAGAAGCCAGATGAATGGCTGTCGGAATCACATCATTGGATGATTGTCCCATATTCACATGATCGTTGGGATGCACATAGGTGCTGCTGCTGATCTGGGCACAGCGATGGGCAATCACCTCATTGGCATTCATATTGGTGGATGTACCGGAACCGGTCTGAAAAATATCCACGACGAACTGATCATCCCAGTCACCGGCTATCACTTCAGCAGCAGCCTGCCGGATCAAATCGGCCTGCGCTTCAGCCAATTTCCCCAGCGCGAGGTTGCTGGTAGCTGCAGCCAGTTTAATTTCTCCGAGTGCACGAATGAATTCACGCGAAAAACGCAGATCAGAAACCGGGAAATTATCCACAGCACGGGCGGTTGAAGCGCCGTACATCGCTGTTTCCGGCACCTGCATCTCACCCATCGAATCCTTTTCAATACGTGTTTTTGTCATTTCTTACTCCCGTCTCATACACAACAGTGTTAAATCATCATCTTCTTCATTGCGGCCAAAATCGTTCAGCTCTTCCAGCAGCAGTTCAGGCAAAGCTTCTACAGGTGTTTCAAGGTGCTCAAGCAACCACGCACGCAAGCGTTTTTCACCATACATCTCTTTACCGACACGACCCGACGTTTCAGTAGCTCCATCGGTATAAGCCAGTAAGGTATCTCCCGGATGCAGTTCGGTCCTCACCACTTCATAACTCACAGATTTGACCAGCCCCAGCGGTGGTGCAGAAGCTTCAAGTGCCTTGATCCCATCCTTTGTTGCCAGCAACGGCGGCACGTGACCTGCATTCATCCAGACCAGCGAATGCGATTGAGGCTGCAACTTGGCCATAAACATGGTGACAAATCGGCCTGCTGCCAGCGAATCACAAAATGATTCGTTGAGATAATTAGCCGCCGTTTCAATCGGCCAGTCCACTGTCGCCAAACCTCTGAGCATAGCCTGCAGATTGGCCATGGTGAGAGCTGCCGGATATCCCTTGCCCGACACATCGGCAATCATCAGCCAGACACGGCCATCTTCGAGTTCGATATAGTCATAATAGTCACCACCCACTGAATAGCAGGTCTGCTGGAAACCCTGCAATTTGTAGAATGGAATCACCGGTGCATGTTTGGGTAACAGGCCCTGCTGAATTTCAGCAGCAATGGCCAGGGAATCTTTCAAATCTTCCCTTTCCTGCAGACCGGCAAGTGCCGTATTCAGACCGCGAGCCAGTTCACCAAAATCATCATCCAGCAATACCGGCACTCGCCCTTTAAACTGACCGCTGGCCAGATGCCTAAGTCCAGTTTCCAGTGTATCGGTCACCTGCTTCAGGGTATGGCTGATCGTCCAGACCAGTATGATACTGGCCGAAATACTCATCGTCAGCAGCACCAGTGATTGCGAAAGAATAAAGTGCTCTTCCATGTCATTGCCACCAAGTGCCAGATAAACATACAGACCCAGAATCAGAGTTGGAAACAGGCCCGTCACCATAAACACCAGCCAGGGGCGATGTGACGATGAGGTGATATGGCGATCAGAATGTTCGTCACTCAGAAGAGAAACAAAGAGCCCCTTCTGAGAAAGCTTTAATCGTAATCGGCCACTGTAAATAATAGAACTGGCCACGGCTAAAGAGGGCGCAAGCATACCCGCACCGAAACAGAAGTTCAGCGCCAGTGAAACAAACATGCGCCAGGTGAACGGATGCTCGCCCATCAGGGCAACTGAACTGATCATCATAATCAGATAAAAGGCAAAGCCCCAACCTGCAATGGTATAAGCTCTCAGTGCACGCCAGGGAAAGTCCATGAGTACGTTTTCAATAATACGGCGATGTTTTTCAGGCTCCCCGCTTTTACCAAGACTGCTTCTCAGCGGTTGAAACACCCACCATGCGGTACCGCAAAACAGGCTGAGAAACACAATCATATCAACGATTGTTACCACTGCTGATATACCCAGTTCAGCAGCATTGCCATTGATCCGCATCACGCTTTGGCCCAGCCCGAAGATAAACACCAGAGGCCAGAGGTAAATAACATATGACAGGAAATTTCTATCCGAGGAACTCATTACGACAATATATCCACTTGATTGGATGATATCACCTGTTGCGTTGCAGTTTTTGAGTAAAGCAGTCGAATAGACTCAGGCTCATTGCGTATGATCGGTCAATATGGCTGAAGAAAGCCTTTTGATTCAGCTTATGGTGGGTTCTTATATAGTCAGGATACTACTCTGCTAAAGCATAGCACCCTCCTTTCTTTAAAGTTCATCGCGAAGCTCGGGCTAAAACAATTGATCCCCCGTTAGCAGGCTGCCGAGACAAATGTCCAAAACCGGAATAAAGCGGCGGAGCCGTGACCGGTTTTGGACATGCAGGATCGGGTATCCGAAAGACAGGCTGATCTCCGGGGCGTTTTTCTTGGTTCGTTGTTTGTACGAACAAAGAATGAACAAACCCCTATTTCAATATCAAGCCAGAAAGCGCATTCAATTCGTAATTACTAAAACTGTTTCCCAGCCATCAATCGGAATACGCTGCCAGAGCAGCTGCAACTGCAGTACCGTGATTCACCGGGGCATCCATCCTGCCCAATACTTCATCGAGTGCTGCCAGACAGTTGAGAACATTATCCTTGCGTGCCGCGTAACCCATCAGACCGATACGCCACACTTTACCTGCCATAGGACCAAGGCCTGCACCGATTTCCAGATTGTAGTCACCCAGCAACGCAGTACGCACAGCAGCATCGTCCACACCCTCAGGGATAGTCACTGCATTGAGTTGCGGCAAGCGTTCGGCTTCCGGTACAACGAATGCGAGCCCCAGCGCTTCAAGACCGGCTTTCAGCGCATTGTGATGTGTACGATGACGAGCCCATGAATTTTCCAGCCCCTCTTCTTCAAGAATAACCAGTGACTCATGCAGGGCATACAGGGTATTGACCGGTGCGGTATGATGATAAGCACGTTTCGCACCTGCACCCCAATATCCCATAACAAGGTTCAAATCGAGGAACCAGCTCTGCACTGGATGCGTGCGCCCCTTAATGGCTGCAATCGCTGCCTCACTGAATGAAACAGGAGACAGACCCGGCACACAGGAGAGACATTTCTGGGTACCTGAATAAATAGCATCCACGCCCCACTCATCCACACGCAATTCAGTACCACCGAGTGAAGTCACAGCATCAACAATAGTCAGACAGTCGTATCTGTGTGCCAGTTCCACCAGCGTTTTCACATCCGATGATGCACCCGTCGAAGTTTCAGCATGTACAAAAGCAACCACCTTTGCCTGCGGGTGCGCCTTCAGCGCATCTTCAAGTTTATTGGCATCAACTGCCCTGCCCCAATCATCCATCACCATCACAGCTGTAGCACCGCACCGTTCCACATTCTCTTTCATGCGGCCACCGAACACACCGTTCTGGCAAACAATCACGGTATCGCCCGGTTCAACAAGGTTTACAAAACAGGTTTCCATGCCGGCAGAACCCGGTGCCGAAACAGGAATTGTCAGTTCATTCCTGGTCTGCAATGCGTACTGCAGCATCGCTTTCATTTCATCCATCATGGCTACAAACATCGGATCAAGATGACCGATGGTTGGTCTGGACATGGCCTGTGAGACACGCGGATTCACATCAGATGGACCCGGCCCCATCAATGTTCGCTGTGGTGGATAAAATGATTGTGTCATCTGTTACCTCTCAAAAATCAAACTTCCTGAATTATTAACTCAGGTCAAACTCTGGTGAAGCAAACTAGAAAAAAACAGTCTCTTATTCACCCTCATAGTTATTGCGGATTTGTCTGTCTGGCCTTTACATGTGAACCGGCCAACAGTTCAATCCAATGCACAACCGGCACCTCACTGGCGGAGTCCAGATGTTTCAAACAACCAATATTTGCCGTTGCAATCAATTGCGGTTGATCCGTCTGTAGCGCAGTCAGCTTGTTGTGGCGCAATTCCAGACCAATTTCAGGCTGCATGACTGCATACGTACCTGCAGCACCGCAACATATATGCGCATCTTTCACCACTTTGAGATCATATCCCACCTGCCTGAGGATGGCCTCAACAACACCATTCAGCTTCTGCCCATGTTGCAGTGTACAGGATGGATGAAATGCCACATTCCGAATTTCACCCGCCTCAATTGCAGAGAGATCCTCCCCAGCAACCACTTCGGAAATATCGCGAGCCAGTGCTGAAATCCGTTTTGCTTTTTCAGCATAAAGAGAATCATGCCGAAGCAGATAGCCATACTCTTTCAACTCCAGCGAGCAGGCACTGGCAGTGGAAACAATCGCTTCAACGCCCTGCTCCAGCAGTGGCCACCAGTGATCAATATTGCTCCGTATACGATTCAAGGCTGCTTCAGTCTCGTTCAGATGATGCTCCACAGCTCCACAGCACTGCGCCACGCCACTTCTAAGCGTTGATATGGACAGTTGATCCAGCACATGCGCTGCAGCCCTGTCAATATTGGCTGCAAGCACCGGTTGCACGCAACCTTCAATCAGCAACACGCGCCGCACATGATTATGCTCAGGCCAGTCCAGTGATGAACCGGAAATCCCGGGTAACACTTCCCTGAAACGCGCTGGCAACAATGGTCTGAACAGGGCTGCTGTCTTGAGCAGGCGTGAAAAACGCAAACGATCGGGCAATACAGAAGCCAGCAGCTTACGCATCATACGCGTGCGCATCGGCCGCTTAATTCTGGTTTCAGCCACTTCACGTCCGATATCCACCAGATGCCCGTATTCAACACCCGACGGACAGGTCGTTTCACAGCCCCGACAGGATAGGCATCGATCCAGATGACCCAGTGTCTTTTCAGACACTTCAGCGCCTTCCAGCATCTCCTTGATCTGGTAAATACGACCTCGCGGCCCATCCAGTTCATCGCCCATCAATTGATAGGTCGGACATGTCGCGGTACAAAATCCGCAATGTACACAGGAGCGCAGGATGCGGTCAGCTTCCTTACCCGCATCCGTTGTCAGTAGTTGGCTGGAAATCTTTGTCTGCATTACAGATCTCTATACATGCGGCCGGGGTTGAGGATGCCTTCAGGATCAAACGCCTGTTTCAATGATTTATGCAAGCGCATCTCTCCTTCACTCAGCGGTGAAAAACGCTCACCAGCCCGATCTCCACCACGAAACAGCGTTGCGTGTCCTCCGGCATGTTTTGCAGCCGCAAAGATCAGTTCGGCAGGCAGCTCGGACTTCAGCCAGCGCTGCGCCCCACCCCAGCCGATAAACCAGTCATGCTCATGCATATCCTCCATTATCTGAAACGGGGCATCCGATGGCACGGAAATCCGCCACAGGGGGCGTTCATCATCAAAAAACGGTAGCTGATGTTCCCGGATATCTTTCCATAGCTGCAGTCCGTCATCATACAGATGTCCACCAATCTGTTTAACCGATTTTTCTACCGAGGATGCTGTACCACAGATGCGAAAATAGATCTGGGAGCCATCCGCCGCCATTGCCGTGACCGGCAGCGTACTTCCGGCCCAGTGATTCATGGCATGAATGGCATCAGAAAAATCGCCTTCCAGCATAACGGTCTGCTCTGACTGTCTGTGTGGCAGCACCTTCAACGATATTTCCAACATCAGCCCGAGCGTACCCAGGCTTCCAGTCATCAAACGTGAGATATCGAAACCGGCAACATTTTTCATCACCTCTCCGCCAAAAGAGCCGACCTCTCCTTTACCATTGATCATCCTGCAGCCGAGCACAAAATCGCGGCAGGAACCGGCATACGGCCTTCTCGGGCCTGAGAACCCACAAGCCACCGTGCCACCCAGCGTTGCAGTCTCGCCAAAACAGGGGGGATCAAACGGCAATCGCTGTTTGTGTTCATCCAGTGCTGAAGTGATATCAGACAGTTTCGTTCCTGCTTTGGCAGTGATCACCAGCTCCGTCGGCTGATAGGATGTGATGCCGGTATATTCCCCGACATTCAGCGTTTCACCTGTAATCTCGCGGCCATACCAGGCTTTGCTGTTACCACCGACAATATTCAATGCCGTTCCAGCCATGCAGGCATGTTCAATCTGCTGTCTGAGTATTGCTTCCTGCATCTAGAAACGCTCCAGTTCCGGATGCGGCAAAGCCCCGTTATGCACATGCATGCGCCCCAGTTCAGCACAGCGATGCAGTGTCGGCACAGCCTTGCCCGGATTGAGCAACCGCTCGGAATCAAAAGCATCCTTGACGGCAAAAAACTGCTGCAACTCCTTTGCACCGAACTGCACGCACATGGAATCCAGCTTCTCGACACCCACCCCGTGTTCACCGGTAATACTGCCGCCGGACTGCACGCATAATTCAAGTATTCTGGCACCAAAGTCTTCGGTTCGTTGCAGCTCTCCCGGTTTGTTCGCATCGTAAAGAATCAGCGGATGCATATTGCCGTCTCCGGCATGAAACACATTGGCAACCGGTAAACCATACTCCTCTGACCACAGTGCAATCTGGCGAAGCACTGTCGGCAAAGCCGATTTGGGAATGGTGCCGTCCATACAGTAATAATCAGGAGCCAGTCGCCCCACCGCCGGGAATGCGGCCTTGCGCCCGGCCCACAGCTGCAAACGCTCGCTCTCACTCGCAGAGGTTTTCATCTCGGTTGCACCGGCATGCTTGAGCACCTCTTCCACAGCAGTAATAAAATCACTCACACTTTCACTGGTGCCATCAATTTCGCACAGCAGAATAGCTTCGGCATCAGTTGGATAACCGGCATGTGCAAAAGCCTCAGCAGCCTGAATGGCCAGCCTGTCCATCATCTCCAGACCGGCAGGCACAATACCTGCAGCAATAATATCGCCGACCGCCTGCCCTGCTTTTTCCACATCATCAAAGGCCGCCATCACCACCTGAGCCAACTCGGGCCTGGGTAACAATTTAACAGTAACCTCGACAATCACACCCAGCAGCCCTTCAGAGCCATGCATCAGAGCCAGCAGGTCGAAACCTGCTGTATCCAGAGACTCACCGCCAAGCTCAATCAGATCACCTTGCATGGTCAGTATTTTCAGACCCAGAACATTGTGCACCGTCAAACCGTATTTCAGACAATGTACGCCACCTGAATTTTCAGCCACATTGCCGCCAATGGTACAAGCAATTTGAGATGATGGATCAGGTGCATAATAGAGCCCCAGATGACTCACTGCCTCGGAAATAGCCAGGTTGCGTACACCCGGCTCCACCACGGCCGTGCGTCCTGCTTTGTTGATATTCAGAATATGATTGAATTTCGCCAGTGACAGTACGACTGCATTCTCAAGAGGCATGGCTCCACCGGACAGACCTGTACCCGCTCCACGGGCAACCACTTCGACTTTTTCTGCATGGCAGAGTTGCAGCACAGCCTGTGCCTGAGCCACAGTTTCGGGCAATACCACCAGAGCCGGAACCTGCCGGTATACCGACAAACCATCACATTCGTATGGCTTCAGTTCTTCCTGACTGGCAAGAATGGAAGTTTGCGGAAGTACATCGATAAGCCGCTGAATCAGTCTGTCTTTTTGCGCCCTCTGCATGGGATAGAAAGCATGAAGAATTGATTTCCTTACGTCTACCTCAAGGAAACAAAGGATATTCTGAAGCATCTGTGAATCAGTCAGAAAACCTTAAAATCAACATGGACGATTGCATCTGTTTTCTATACCATTTTACGTCACCGAATGGATAAGCGGTAAGTACAATCCATTCACTTTCAACTGCTGCACATAAACAGCTCTTATTCGATTTGCTTACCGTAAAGCTGGAGGCTCACTTGGATCAGGTTTTCACTTCCCACATCAGAAACATTGCACTGCTCGATCACGAAGGAGCCGGAGAAACGACGCTACTCGAATCGATGTTACATGTTACCGGCTCAACCCGGCGCATGGGGCATATTGATGATCACAACACCATCAGCGATTTCGACCCGGATGAAAAAGAGCTGGAGAAATCACTGTACTGCTCCACCATTAACTTTTCCTACAAAGGCTTGCTATTCAACTGCCTTGATGTGCCGGGTTCACCCGATGCCATTGCAGATGCCATGACAGCCTTGCATGCCGTGGAAGCGGCCCTGATCTGTATAGATGTGACAGATGGCATCAAGATGAATACCAGACGCATGTGGCGACTGGCTTCTCAGCGCGGCATTCCCCGCTTTATTGCCATGACCAAGCTTGATGCAGACAACGCTGATTTCTGGCAAGCACTGGAAACCATTCAGGCCGAGTTCGGTAATCGCTGTATCCCGCTGTATCTGCCTAATGCAAGCGGCTCTTCTTTTACATCCGTGCATTCAGTTCTACATGACAGAGATGCCGTTGCCGAGGGCGCTGCCACTTATGAAAAAATTGTCGAGGCCATTGTTGAAACAGATGATGATTTGATGGAAGCATATCTGGAGGGAGAAGAGATCAGTGAGCAACAACTGCTTGCAGCGCTGAAAGACGCCCTTCTGCATGGCTCGCTTTTTCCGGTGATGCCAACAGCCGCTGAAAATGTAACTGGTACGGTTGATTTACTCGACCTGCTCTGCAGCCTCACCGCTGCACCCGAAGAGATTGAACGCATTGTCTACCGGGATGGTGAACCTGTTTCAGTCACCGATCTGGATGGTTTTGCTGCTTATGTATATCGCACCGAATCTGACGAGTTCGCCGGCCGCATATCCTATGTCCGCATCCTCTCTGGCTCTATTTCTACGCATGATACTTTCCTCAACCGTCGCTCTGGAAAACATGAAAAAATCGGCCACATCTTCCGCGTAGTCGGCAAAATCCAGCATGATATCAGCAAGGCAACAGCCGGAGATCTGGTCGCCATGCCCAGAATTGATGATATGCATGCCTGTGATGTCATAACCGATGATAATACCGACATCACTATCGATGAGATGAATTTTCCCAAACCGATGGTTTCGATGGCAATACGCCCTAAAACCAATAAAGACGGACAAAAGCTCGGCACAGCACTGCATGAGTTTGCAACCGATGACTCCACTTTCCATGTGCAGGCTGACAGCCAGACCCACGACCTGATTATCAGCGGCATGTCTGATATGCATCTGCAGCTGATCCTGAACAAACTGAAACGCCGCTATAAAGTTAATGTCGAAACCTCAGTGCCTCAGGTGCCTTATATGGAAACCATTACCGGCAAGGTAAGCGGTATAGAATACACGCACAAAAAACAGTCCGGTGGTGCAGGTCAGTTCGGACGTGTGGTGATCGATATGGAGCCGCTGGCACGTGGCAAAGGTTATGAGTTTGTCGATAAAATTCATGGCGGTGTCATCGATGCCGTTTTCCGCACATCGGTTGATAAGGGTATTCAGGCCGCCATGGCCGAAGGTGTACTGGCCGGGTTCCCTGCCACCGATGTACGCGTAACACTGAGCGATGGAAAAACCCACTCTGTCGACTCCAAAGACATTGCCTTTCAGGTTGCCGGACAAAAGGCTTTTAAACTGGCTTTTCAAGCCTGCAGACCGGTCCTGCTCGAACCGATTGTGAAAATGGAGATCACCACACCACAGGATCATATCGGTGATATCATGGGAGATCTCAATTCACGCCGTGCCCAGATATTTGCTACCAATATCAATGGTAACAACGCCACTATTGAGGCTCAGGCGCCACTGGCTGAAGTTCAGTCTTATCAGGCTCAACTGAAATCCATCACATCAGGTGAAGGCAGTTATATCATTGAACTGGATCACTACGACATTGTTCCGGCAGCCATTCAGAAGCGCATACTTCAAAGCCGCACACAGGATTCATAATAGCAGCCATATCATACGGCGAACTGTTCTGAACTGGCTTAGTCCTGCTCCTCTGTTCCACGGATCATACTGTTCACCAGTTGATTCAGATGAGGAAAGGAGAACGGCTTGGTTAAAAACCTGCTGTTTTTCGACATGGCTTGAGGAATTACTGTTTTTTCCTTGTCATAACCTGTCATAAAAATAACAGGTAGTTCCGGATTGATTTTCCGCATCATCTCCACCGATTCCACGCCGCCAAGCTTGGGCATGACCACATCAGAAATAACCAGATCTATATCATCATGATTCTGCTCAAACAGGCCAAGAGCCTGTTGCCCGTCGACTGCAATAATCGTCTTATATCCCAGTTTCTGCAAAACCTGCTCGGTTGCCCATAAAATCTTCTCATTATCATCAACGATAAGAATGGTGGCCTGCTTTTCTTTGACTTCACTTTGCTCAGCTTCATCCACCTGTGATACAGCAGTTTGCTTGACCTCCAGTGGCAGGTAGATATGCACTCTGGTACCGCTGTCGGGTGAACTCTCTACCTCTATCACGCCCTGATGGGTCTTCACAGCACCATATACCATGGCAAGTCCGAGGCCAGAGCCCTTACCTACCTCTTTCGTGGTAAAGAACGGTTCAAACATGTGTACCTGTACACTCTGTAAAATACCGCAGCCATTATCTTCGACGATCAGGTGTGCAAAATCCCGGTCTGTTTCATCCGGATGTCTTTGTTTGAATGCATCATCTGCCGTGAATGGCTCGACACTGCAGTGTATTCTGGGGGATGACACAGCTTCAACCGCATCACTGGCATTACCAAGCAGATTAACAATCACCTGTTGCAGCTGCGAAGCATCTCCGTTGATGGTCAAATCCTCCTGACAGACATGACATGAATGTTCGATATTCTCACCAACAATATTACCCGCCAACATCATCGTATCTTTAACCAAAGCGGAAAAAGAGATGGGAGATCGGGACACCATGCCCTTGCGGGCAAAGATCAGCAGCTGCGACACGATTTCTGCAGCATGATCGCCTAAACTTTCCACACTACGCAACTTCTCCATACACGGAGAGTTTTTATCCGTATGCAGCCTGGCCAGATAAAGATTCCCCTGCATGGCAGCCAGCGTGTTATTGAAATCATGTGCAATACCGGCAATCAGTGTTCCGATCGCCTCCATCTTCTGGGCCTGATGATATTTCTCCTCCAGACGGTTCTGATCGGTCACATCCTGTATAAACAGGCTCGCGCCAATTACCTCCCCGGCATTATCAATCACAGGATAGAAATGAGCCAACCAGTTACGCAACTGTCCCGGATAAGCTGCAGACTCAGCCTGAAGTTCAAGAGCAACAGCGGCTGTTCCAGTCTCCATGACACTCTGACAAACCGGTTCAAGCTGATGAGCAAGCTTGGGAATGGCTTCTTTAACCGTGTGCCCCAGATGCTCTTCCACTGACAAACCATCCATACCTGCCAGCGCTGGATTGATACGTTTAAAACGAAGCTCCGTATCTATAAATCCCATACCGATAGGTGCCGTAGAATAAATACTTTCCAATTCAGCGAAGTGGTGATTCAGGCTGATCTCTTTTGCACGAATTATCTCTTCAACCTGCTTGCGCTCAGAGATATCGCGAACATTAGCGATCACCGAGACAACCCCGTCAACATCAATAAGCGGACTGCCAATTGCCTCGACATGAATCCAGCTGCCATCTTTATTGCGGAAACGATACTCTTCCTGCTCCGACCCTTTACGATTATAAAACAGGCGGCCTAATGCCTTTTTTACCTTTTTCGCATCATCAGGATGAATATAATCAAAGGCATTCCTGTTTGTCAGTTCTCCGGGCGTAAAACCGGTCATGCGCTCAAATGAAGGGGATAAAAACAACATTGTCCCCATCGGATCGACAATAACAATCAGGTCATAGGAATTTTCTATCAACTGCTCAAACCGGTTTTTGTCGATGCCCATTTCAAACTGGCGCTTAAAATGCAGCGACTCATAATAATATGCGAACGAAGCAGTCAGCAGATATACCAATAATGAGCGCTGGAGAATCTCACCACTGTAAGGCAGCTGCGCCCCCGATATCTGCATCACCAGTATGGCAAGCGCATTAATGCAGAAAAACAGGATACTCCAGATCAGCCCCTGCTGAATTCCTTTCAGGAAAAATGCTGCAAACGGAAATAGAAAAGCCCAGTAAAAACCTGTCCCCTCAACACCGCCGGAGATAAACAGATAGCTGAACAGTGATAAGGTCAGCACCACCAGCAGGTCTGTCAAACGCTGGAGTGGAAAATGCCAACGCTTATCCGCTGCTGTCACCAACAGCACAACAGATGAAAAAGCAATTTCAATCGCGGCCAGAAGGTAGATACCGCTATAAACATTGAACGCTGCAAAAACAGCAAGTGCGATAGCCACCATCACACAGACACGCGTGAGTGTTTTCCGCTTCAATTCCAAAGCGATTGGACCTATATCATCCCGCCTATCTATATCCGGGACATGTACAGCTTCCGATGAGTGAAGGCTATCTCTCTGCAACGCTCCCCCCTCTGCAGCCCTTGTCAAAGCGTAACCGACATTGATCCATCAATCCGGTAAAATCCCATCCATTATAACAAGGATAATCCATGCATGCACGCCTAAATATCCGCAGTAAAAAATGGATTATTTACATTCTATTGCATCAGCCCAACCCACCATTACGAAACTCATGCGATAATGAAACCCTGCGAGTTTTATGACTTTTCCGGATATGCATGATGAACAGGGCATAATTTTTCTAAGCCTGACCACACTTTGGCCGGCTCTGTTTGCTCTGACTCCAGCTTCTGCACTGGTCGACCGGAATGGTGCATTCATATTTGCAGGCATCGCATTAATGGCATTTGCTGCTAATTCCGTGTTGTGCCGATTAGCGCCGGGTGAAGAACTGATTGATGCATCGGTTTTCACCGTGATCCGTTTACTTACAGGTGCCATTGCTCTATTGCTGATCTTAAAGAATCAGCGGCAACAATAAGCAGCCTGCATCAACAGGAAGCTGGTCAGCCAGTCTGATGTTATTTGCCTATGCAGCGGCATTTTCTTTTGCTTATGTTTCCCTGGATATGGCCACTGGCGCACTTATTATATTCGCTTCAGTGCAGCTGACCATGATACTGAGCGGAGTTTTTAGGTGCTTGCAGGAAAGAATTATTTTGATCGTCTCAGATCAGAAGAACAGGCCTAACAGACTTTCATCTCTCCAGGCTCCCCTCCTCATCTGCGGCAAGAAACACAGCTTCCCCAAACAGATATAACTTTTCAGAGAACACTAACGACTTCTTTTACCATTCAAGCGCCAGTCATAATCGAGGTATTCCACTTCGATATCACCTGCAAGCAGGCGTTTTACATCTGCGGCTGAAAGATCAAGAGACTCACTGTGCTCTGAAAAGAAAGCTTCTAGTGAGTGAAAACCTTCCCAACCACGTTCAAAATCCTGACGATACCATTTGAAGATGCTCGATATTTTCAGCGTCTGGCCTTCCAGCCTGTTGCGGCTTCTATCACGCAGAAAATTGGCCGTCGCTTCTTTCAGCTGCCTATCCAGGGTCTTGGCACTATAAGCTTCAGGCAATAGCGCTGGACAGCCAATGCTGGCGCAGTTCACGGCGAAATGGATATATGGATTCTGATATCGACCTTCTGCTCGAATAAAGCCATGCTCAATATCATCGAGCGAACGTACCTCTCCCAGCAGTGGAATAAACTCTTTTTTCCATGGGGACTGGAACAGTGAACCGAGTTCCTTGATCGACTCAATATCCGGATAAGCCGTTAATATCAGTTCAATCGTCCATGCATTGTATGCATTGATCAAAAATGCCAGTTGCGCTTGTTCTGGCCATGATTCAAATTGTTGCATACCTGTCGCTGACAATGAGGAGAGATAGTTCTTCAGATCAGATCGATCAGCGGCCATACCGGCATAATCAACCTGAGTTACCTCTCCCTGCCCAACTGTGATGACATGTTTCTTGAGTAGAGCATCCCAGTCGCTGTGATTAAATGCGGCCGCCTGAACGTTGATTGAGCTTGCAAGCAACAGACATAAGAACAGCAGCTTTCTCATGCTAACCCCGTTTCCAGGTATGGTAGCGCTCACTCAAGGCCAGCAATTTCTCAGGCGCATGGGCTCGTTTCCACTCACCCGCCGCATATTTATTGGCTTCTGAAAGTGTCGGATAGGTATGAATGGTGCCGAGAATTTTATTCAGCCCGAGACCATGTTTCATGGCCAGCACATACTCGGACAACATTTCTGCTGCATGCGCCCCCACAATTGTAACACCCAGAATTTTATCTTTGCCGGGTACGGTCAACACCTTGATGAAACCCCTGGTTTCACTATCGGCAATGGCTCTGTCCAGATCATCCAGATCATACCGAGTCACCTCATAGCCTATGCCCTTCTCTTTAGCCTCCTGTTCATTCAGGCCGACACGTGCGACTTCAGGGTCGATAAACGTAGCCCAGGGTACGACTGAATAATCAACCTTGAAACGTTTAAAGCTGCCAAACAGGGCATTTACAGAGGCATACCACGCCATATGCGCAGCCGTATGCGTAAACTGATAAGGGCCTGCCACATCACCTGCGGCAAAAATATTGGGATATAATGTTTCGAGATACTCATTGGTCACGACAGTACGTTCGGTCGGTATGCCCAGCTCTTCCAGGCCATAACCGCTCAATCTTGCTACACGTCCGACTGCACAGAGAAGTGCATCGAATTCAATCCGTTTCTCTTCACCATTCGACTCCACAACCAGCGTTTTTCGCACGCCATCCAACTCACAACGCAGTGCCTTATGACCGGTCAACACAGTGATGCCATCTTCTTCCAAGGCTGATTGAGCAAGCGCTGATACTTCTTCATCTTCCCGAATCATAATACGCGGAGCCATCTCAACCTGGGTCGTCTGTGAACCCAGACGAGCAAAACTCTGTGCCAGCTCACAGCCAATCGGACCACCACCAAGCACAACCAGTCGTTCAGGTGGTTCATCCAGTTTGGCAAACTCTTCCCACAGGGTATCACTGGTCAAATAACCGACCTCTTCAATACCCGGCAGTGGCGGAACAAAAGGTCTGGCTCCGGAAGCGATAATGATATTACGCGTTGTCAGCCGCTGAATGCTTCCATCATGCAGCGTGATTTCAACAGTCCAGGGATCAACCACTTTGGCATATCCCTGCAATACTTCGACACCCAGTTTGGTATAACGCTCCACACTATCATGGGGTTCAACTGCTCGAATCACATCATGCACACGTCTCATCACTGCCCTGAAACTGAAACGAGGACTGCTCTTCTCCAGACCATAACGGTCAGCATGCCTCAACTGCTGCGCAAGCTTGGCACTCTTGATAATAGCCTTACTCGGTACGCAACCATAGTTCAGGCAATCACCACCCATCTTATGGGCTTCCACCAGTGTAACTTTGGCTTTCACAGCCGCTGCGATATAGGAACTGACCAGCCCGGCTGCGCCACCACCAATCACTATCAGATTACGATCGTATGATTTTGGCTTGCTCCAGGCTGAATAAACACGGCGCTTCTGAACATATTGTGCAGCTTTTTTAGCCAGGATGGGAAAGATACCCAAAAGCGCAAATGAGAACAGCAGGCCGGGTGACAGTATACCGGAAAGACTATCGATATTTGCCAGTTGTGTACCTGCATTCACATACACCAGCGTACCAGCCAGCATGCCTGCCTGACTGACCCAATAAAACGTACCTGCTCGTAAAGGCGTGAGCCCCATCAGCAGATTAATCAGAAAGAACGGGAACACCGGCACTAAGCGCAGGGTAAACAGATAAAACGCGCCATCCCTGGCAATGCCATCGTTAATGGCTTTCAGCTTATCCCCGAAACGATGTTGAACACTGTCGTGCAGCAGAAAACGGGACACCAGAAAAGCCAGAGTTGCTCCGATAGTGGAGGCAAAAGAGACCAGCAATGTGCCGGTCACCAGGCCGAAAAATGCACCTGCCGCCAGTGTCATAATCGCAGCGCCAGGTAACGATAACGCTGTCACAATGATATAAACCATAAAGAATGATGCTGCGACCAACCATGGGGATTCAGCCTGGAGTGATGAAAATTCATCCTGACTCTGTTTAAGCGCTTCAAGCGTCAGATACTGATCCAGATCAAAGGCAAAGAAGCTGAGAACCCCTGACAGCACAATTAGCATAAGCAGAACTTTTTTAATCATTGTATCTCCATTTTCATACTGTTCTCATATGCAATTTTTCCTCTGGTTTAAATGAACTTGGCCACTCACATCAATAATGCCTGAGCCAACTAGTCGGAGATTCGGATTTGATATTACACAAATCATAGATTTATTGAATAAAAGGCCGAGCAAGCAACCGGCATTTTCTCATGCAGGGCATTCAGTCACTGCTGTTAAATACAAGCCTGACACAAAAAGGCAGAGTGACATTTAGTTAAATATTATTTCTTCACCCTAACGCAAAAGAGGAAGTGACATTCAGTCACTCCCTCTTTCTTGTTGGTGGCGCTTCAGGGACTCGAACCCCGGACACACGGATTATGATTCCGAGACTATTTGTTTATATGTAACATATTATTGACTATATATAATTTATTGGGGCATATTTGGGGCAAACACCCCCAATTAGGAGCCTAAAAATGGCAGTTGAAAACCGAGGTCCATATCAATGGCGAGCAAGGATAAGAAGAAAAGGTTTGCCATCCCAAACCAAGACCTTCGAAACAAAATACGAAGCCGAAGCTTGGGAACGGATGATCCTCTCTGAAATGGACCGTGGTGTATTCGTTTCACGCACGTCTGCTGAAAGTACCACCCTACTGGAATGCCTTGAACGATATCTAAAAGAGATAGTACCAGGAAAAAAAGGCTACAAACAAGATGAGAGCCGCATACGTGTTCTGAAAGGATTACCTATCGCGCATTACTATATGGCAAGCATTCGGGGGTCTGATATTGCATCTGTTCGCGATGAAATGTTACGTGATGGGAAATCCCCCAGTACAGTAGTCAAATACTTGGCTGTTATTTCACACCTTTTCAACATTGCCCGCAAAGAATGGGGAATGGAGAGTCTAGCAAACCCAGTTGAGTTGATCCGCAAACCCATTGTGAAAAATTCGCGAGACAGAAGGCTTGAAGAAAGCTTTGATGGTAAAGAAAGCGAAGAAGAGAAACTTCTGAGAGGCTGTAGAAGACAGGGAAACCCTTGGTTGGAACCTCTGGTCACCTTGGCCATCGAAACAGCCATGAGGAAAGGAGAAATGCTTGATTTGACGTGGAACAATATTGACCTAAAGGATCGAGTTGTATTCTTGCCAGACACTAAAAACGGAGAGAGTCGAGAGGTTCCTCTTTCACCACGTGCAATCAAAGTATTAAAGTCCTTACCTAAGTCGATCTCGGGGAAAGTTTTTGGCACCACTTCTTATGCCACTAGAAAGGCATTCATTAAGGTCTGCGTAAAAGCTAAAGATGCTGAGGGTGAGCCAGCCCCCATTGAAGGGCTTACATTTCATGATTTAAGACATGAAGCAACTAGCCGCCTTGCCGAAATATACCCTGCTCAGGACCTAGCAAAAATAACTGGTCACAAAGATCTAAAAATGATTTTAAGGTATTACCACCCTAGAGGAAAAGATCTAGCCAAAAAGCTTAAATAATCTGACTAAATAAAATTTAGAGAAGCGCTATATTTCATCTAGCACATTCCGAATCAACTGACTCATTTCTGATATTGCAAAAGGCTTTCTGAGAATTACTTCATCTTCCAAATTAAATTGGGTGTTTTTATCGTAACCT
>NZ_BDFD01000010.1 GCF_001895085.1 Mariprofundus micogutta
TCGTTTCCACTGTGATCACTCCTGTTTTTTCCTCCAACTAAATCATTAGCTGGGGATACTACAGGGGGGTCAAATTTGGACGCTGATTTACCCCTCTAGGGGGTCAATTTTGAACGCTGAATAACATGCCAACATAAATGCCACCGCCCCGGCATTCCAGCATGTAGAGCCACCAGCTATCAACCTGTTGCATGCTGTGATTGGTTTGTGGAGTCTGCTTCATCGTACATGCGTGGGTCTAATAGCTTTAGGTACTTGATTGCTGTGAGTGGAGAAATACCATAAGCGTTTACCAACACTTTCGAATGCCGCATGCCAGATTGATAAGCATTATAAATTGATGTTGCAAACAACTGGTCTGCTGTGACCCCCATATCTTTTAGCACACATGAAACGGCTGAGGATGTCATGTGACAGCCGAATTTCCTCCCTGGGAACAACCATTCATTGTGAAGGTCGTCTTCCATCATGGAAAGTGCATGACGGTGTTCCAAATATCGGTCAAACAAGGCGCTAATTTCTGGTTCCAGTTCAAGTTCAGTTGTTCCGAAAGCGACGCTATATATGCCTTTTTCATTTCTTTGGATTTCCGACATGCGAAGTCGCACTAGTTTGCTTGGCTGCTGGGCATACATGAGCATTAATATGCCAATCAATCCTTTCTTGGATTCTTTTCCTTCAGAGCATAACCAGTTTTTAATTAGCTCATTGCATTTGTCTGGGGGCAATAATGCATCTTTAGGGATGTTTAAATTAACCGGCTCAATTTTCAGTTTCCTGAACACCTTGCCATGCCTGTTAAAATAACTAACAAGTGTGCGCAGTGGCTGTTTGTAGCCAGGATTGTGAAAAATAAATCCATCAACAATATCCTGATGTATTTGACGGTTATTTATGATTCCACATGCATCAATATGGTTATAAAATCGAATAGCGACCTGAAGTGCACTTGAAATAGTTCTCGGCCTAAACCTAGCCTTTTTTCCTTTCCAACCGCGATCTGCATATCGCTTGGCGATGGTTTCAAGGTGCTCTTGAAATGCGATCATTTCCTTTTCAAACCATTTTCCACATGCTTGTGCTACATACATATTCTGACGTCGCTTCTCAGCAGCAGCACGGATTTCATCGCGGGTTAGTGGAGTGAATAATCCAAGGCTGGCCATGTAGTCATACGGTGTTGTGAACACACGTAGTCCATTTGCCCCAAATTCCTTTAATAATGCATGCCCGCAAACTGAATCACGTGAAGGAAACATAACATCCAGCTTCATGAAGAAGGGAAAATATTGCTCAACTTTCATGGCACCATAATTGGGGGTTTGAAGTTCCATTAACGACTGAATGAAGTCAGCAAAGCATTCTTTAGCCCAGTCAGTGTTCAATAGGCTTTGGCAACGCACAACACGTTTAACTGCATAGTCACGCCAGTAGCAGTCTTCGCACTTGGTCTTGCTATGCTTAACTCCTTTTTCTCCGCATTGAGGGCAGATAAATGGATTTGTTCCACGTTCATGGCACTCTCTACATATCTGTCGCCCCTGAGCATCGAGAGCTTCAGGGCTACGATGTTTATGACAGCCAGGGCAAGTGATGCGGGCATTCTTTCTGCAGCTTGGACAAACAGCTTCATGAATGCCTGCATTTGAATCGGCCTGTGTAAATAGGCTGTAGGTACCACAATGTGCACATGGCTTTGCTTTTTTAACCCGTTCTCTGCAGCTAGGACATATTGGCCGACTTTCTGGCCAATCTGCAGTTCCTGAGAAATCTTTTTTACAGATGGTACACGGTCTCGTTACAAGAAGCCTGTATGCGCATTTTGCACAAACAACTTTTCCATCAAGGACTCTTCCCCCTGAATAGGCATTGTTACCGCAATGATCGCATGTACGTGCCTTGGTTTTGCAGCCATGGCAAATGAAGTCATCTTGCGGCATTGTGTTGCATACCTTTCCACAGCATGTGCAAGGGATTTTGGGTAGGTTGTCATAGCATCCCTTACAAAACCCATTCTTTGGTGCGTTCCTGAATGAATATACGCGCCCTGTCATAGGACGGGCACAGGAATCGCACGGGAGAACGGATTTACTACACACGGCTATTTACTGTCCTTTTACAGGCATAGGGAGAGCTTTCCCACCGGTAATTGATAAAATGTTATCTACTTCTCTGGGTTCAGTTGTTTTTTGTCTGCCTTTTGGTTTGGTAGTTGGTGTGGCTGCACCTTTTTCAGCATGTATTCTTCCTACCGGTGGCTTTGAATCTTTGGGTTCATCATGCTCAACAACAATTAAGTCATTGGGGTAGCAGTGAAATATTTCCATTAGCCCACGTAAAACAGTAACACTAATTCTGTCAGGCATCTTGTTAACAATTCTGGTTACTTGTGCGGTAGATATTTCAACCCCAAGTGCATCGAGTTGACGAGCAAGTTCAGTTGCTGATTTGATATCATGTTGCGCCATCATTACTCTAAGGTTCCATGTGATTTTCATTTTTTCCCTCCTCCGTTGGTATCTTTACTCTGTAATGCGGTATCGATTTGTGATCTGTTGTAATCATTGAGCAGCTTATTTACAAACTCATCACCGCAATGGGTATAGCCCTGTGTGGTTGCGGAGAATTCATGTCCGAGTTTGCGTCTGCTGTATTCAACGCTAAGACCTGCTTCTGCTGCGTGGGTTGTATATGTGTGTCGAAGGCAGTGGGGGACAAAGCCTAAACCTTCAAGGCCGGCATATTTCAAAATTTTATTGAAACGATAAATAAGGGTCCTGGAATTCAGGTGGGTGCCACGTTCAGTCAAAAAGAATGCCTCTGTGTTCGGGTCACAGTGAGGTTTTTCAAGGAATCTGGGGCGAACCTCATCAACATACCATTGAAGGATTGGAGGTAAGTTAACATTATCCACCGGAACAGTTCGGATCTTGGGGCCACTGCCATTACTGCCTTTTCCATATACTGTGGCAAAACCAAAATCACCATACTCTGGAGTTCCAGGGTTTTCTCTAAATGAGTTCGTGGTTAGTCCACGAGCCTCTGAATTCCTCAATGCTAAAATGTAGAGTGTATAGAACATGGCTTTATCACGCTGTAGAATTAAAAACTCTTTGGACCTGAATTTATATGCTTCGACTATCTGTTCATCAATAGCATCAAAAAATTGTTCAATCTGCAGATGTGTGAAAGCAGGGCGTTCATTTGTACGCTGCCTTTCGTTGACGTGAGGGATCTTATTTTCTTCTGTGACGATCTGGCGAGCTTTCACGCCAAAGCTGTTCAAAATTTCTGCACGAAATTTCACATTGTTAGTGAAGTATCTATAATATTGCTGAATCGCCGTCTGATACTTTCTCTGTGATTCAGTAGCTAGTTTCCGCTCCACGCCTATGTGGTAGCACCAAGCATCAAAATCATCTTCGTCTGCATTCCAGGGAGCTTTCTGAGTGTAAGTCAGGAAATCATTCAGCGTTCTCAAATCACCTTGGACTGATTTTTCAGTGTGATTTAATGAGCCAAGTCTACGCTGCTCATAACCCTTGGTGATGGCGCTCAGTAGAGCTTGCTCCTTTTCAGAAATATTAAGATGGTTGGCTTGAGTCTGGACAACTTGCACGTGCTTACGAGGCATGGTTGCCTCCTAATCTACTTAATTCAACAATGCGGAATTTCCAATCTTCTCTCTGCATAAAGCGCATTATAATTGCATTTAATGCAATATGCAAGCATTTAATGCGACATTCCTGCATGGGGGCATAAAGTAGGGTGGTGAACATTACATTAAATGCAACTATCTGATCTGAAAGGTTTTTTAAGTGGGGGGTGGAAACTCCAATGTTCAGAAAATACTTGCATTTAATGCAAGATTCATAGTGTAGGGTGAAGTTTGTAATGTTCAATAAGTTACATATAAACAACCACTTAGCCCGCGTATTGACGATCTTGATTTGAATACTGGTAATATTGGAAGGTTGGTAACTCATCGAGGAATAATATGCCAAAATCTGCCTTGGATATTTCTCCCGGTTTGGGATTGCTTCCGCCACCGATAATGGCCACATTGGAAGCAGTATGATGAGGCGTTCTGATCGGAGGCAATTTACTCATGGCAGGCCGTGATCGATCCCCTGACACACTGTATATACGGGTAACTTCCAGAGCCTGTTCCGAGGTCAGTGGAGGCATGATTCCCGGCAGGCGTTTGGCCAGCATGCTTTTACCGACTCCGGGGCTGCCATTGAGCAGCAGATGATGTCCGCCAGCTGCAGCAATCTCCAGTGCCCTGCGTGCCTGTTGCTGACCTCGCACATCACACATATCCGGTATATTCTCAGAAATCTGTGTGTCATCAGTTTCGAAGTAAGCCTGTTCTATCGCTTTAAAGCCGGTCAAATGTTCTACAACAGTTAGCAGGTTGGCAGCAGGATAAATCTGTATGTCATCGATGGCGGCCACTTCATTGATATTATCCGTGGGCAGGATGATAGATTGAAAACCATGTGAGCGGGCAAAAAGCACCAG
Organism: Mariprofundus micogutta; assembly: GCF_001895085.1. Classification (GTDB taxonomy): domain Bacteria; phylum Pseudomonadota; class Zetaproteobacteria; order Mariprofundales; family Mariprofundaceae; genus Mariprofundus; species Mariprofundus micogutta. The sequence goes on from NZ_BDFD01000010.1 coordinate 4,525, forward strand.
CGGTAATACACCGTTCACAGGATTGATGCGGCCATCAAGAGCCAGTTCACCGATCAGGAAGGGAAGCTTGCTTTCGTTCTGTGAAACTGATGCCGAACTGGAAAGCTTCAATGCATTATCGAGCTGGATCTGCCCTGATGCCATGAGCAGTCCGATGGCAATAGGAAGGTCGAAATAGGAGCCGTCCTTGCGCATATCGGCAGGGGAGAGGTTCACCGTGATTCGACGCAGCGGAAATTCAAACCCAGAATTAATAACCGATGAGCGGACTCTGTCGCGAGCCTCACGAACTGCGGCTTCGGGCAGCCCAACCAGAGACCAGCAGGGAATGCCGCGAGACAGATCAACTTCAACATCAACGGCTTCAGCATCCAAACCACGTAAACTGGCGGAAGCAAGCCGGGCGAGCATATTAACTCAGTTTTTTGATTTGAGCTTCCAGCTCGCTTACTCGGGCTTCCAGTGCCGAGAGTTCTTCACGTGCTTTCCTTAACATGGCTTCCTGAACCTGCATACGCTCATGGGTCACCACATCAAACTGATCAAGCGCGCCTTCAACAATACTTTTAACCTGTGCTTCGGCACCCTGTTTGAGGCCACCCAGCAGACGAAGGCCGCCGGCAATTTTTTCTGCAATATCGTCCAATGACTGTTGATTATTGCTGCTCATCTTATTTCTCCGCTCTGCTCAAGATTGATTTTCGTTTATTCTTCTCTTGTTTATCGATTATAGCACCTTTCAGATAGGCTGTTTTACCTGAAGGCAGTTTAATCATTAACCAGCCCTGAGAACCGATTTTACTGACTTCAAGACTGGCACCGGGCCTGAACCAGCCGACCCGTTTGGAGTCAACTGAAGTCTTGGCTCTCAGATTGTTATATTTTTTCCTGCTGAAACGAGTGTATCTGGGCAATTTTTTCAGTTTGACTTCGATCAGTTCTGTGATGGCGGTTTCAACGGACTCTTCACGAGATGAACTGCGCACTTTTATATAAACAGTTGTGAGTTGAGGTGTTTGCCGTCTCACAGTCATTGTACCGTCCAGACGCTGATTGCCAAAGCCAATGCCATAACCGCCATCTTCCTGGATTTCAAGCACATCAATATCCAGTTTCATATCCCTTAGTGAACTCTGGATAGCAGCCAGCGTGCGTTTCATGCTGGATGGGAAGCTTTTTTCCAGGCCGACAAACTGGTTGCCCAACACTTCGAATACGGCTCCGGGAATCGCCGAAACTGCAGTGACAGCGACACAGCCAGACAACATGAATGGCAGCAGTATGATAAGCGCTGATACACGAACGAGTCTTAAATGCCCCATTTTTTAGCCTCCGGATTAGACAGGTCCAGATGATCGAGCACGCGGTCTACAATAAAATCAATGATCTCAGTTATCGATTCCGGTTTATGATAAAAGCCGGGCATGGCAGGGATAATATGGGTTCCCAGATGCGAGAGTTTGAGCATGTTTTCCAGATGAATAGATGATAAAGGGGTTTCTCGAGGTACAATAATCAGTTGCCGCTTTTCTTTCAGTATCACATCGGCAGCACGTTCGATCAGGTTGTCCGACATGCCTCCGGCAATGCGCGCCATCGTACCCATCGAGCATGGGATGATGACCATCTGTTTGATGCCGGCAGAACCAGATGCCGCAGGTGAAAACCAGTCTTTCAGTTCATAGTTATGCAGCAGGTGACTTGAAATATTGAGATGCTTTGCCAGCGCAGATATAACCAGTTCGGTCTGCTCAGGCAGGTTTAAACCGGTTTCCTGTTGCAGTACAACTCTGGCTGCTTTGGAGAGTAGCAAATGTTGCGCTACACCTGCCTCAGCCAGACGTTGAATCAGTCTCAAACCGTAGGCTGCTCCGGATGCACCGGTCATTGCAGTAATGACAGATCTGTTTTCGTTACCGCTTTGCATCACTGGTTTCAGCCTCTCCTGTTAATAACTGCAAACATTAATCATGCTGAACAGTCTAACTGTCTGCAAGTATTGTGTTATTTTGATGCGAATTCCACTGTACAGAGAGTACAGCCCTACATCGAAAAGCTTTCACCCAGATAGAGACGTCGGGCATCCGGGTGAGCAATAATCTCATCTGACGTACCCTGCACAATAATTTCCCCAGCACTCATCAGATATGCGCGGTCGCAGATGGAGAGTGTGTCACGAACATTGTGGTCGGTGATCAGAATGCCGATGCCTTTGCTTTTAAGCTCGGCAATGATGGTTTGAATATCTTCGACGGCGATAGGGTCCACACCGGCAAAGGGTTCATCAAGCAGCAGGAATCGTGGTTTGGTGACCAGGGCGCGGGCAATTTCTGTACGCCTGCGCTGACCACCGGAGAGGGTATAGGCTTTCTGATGTTGTACGCCCTCAATGCCGAAATCGATAAGCAGCTGTTCAAGTTCTTCTTCAACTTGAATCTCCGGTATGTCGAGTGTCTCAAAGATGGCCAGCAGGTTTTCCCGTACGCTTAATTTGCGGAAGATGCTGGCCTCCTGAGGCAGGTAACCGATGCCGCTGCGGGCGCGAAGATGCATCGGCAGGGCAGTGATATCGTCCTCATTAAATGAAACTGATCCGGTATCCGATTGAATTAGTCCGCATACCATGTAGAAGCTTGTGGTTTTACCCGCGCCATTAGGGCCCAGCAGGCCGATGCATTCGCCGGAGAAAACATCAAGGTTTACGCCGCTGACAACCTGTTTGCTGCGGTATGATTTACACAGGCCTTTGGCAGAGAGGTGATGGACGCTGCTCATTTTTTGCTCCCGCCAGACATCGGAGTGGAGCCATTCTGATCCGACTCAATGACCATATGCGTTCTTCCACCAGCTTTGGGCTGTACGATGGTTTTCTCCTGATTAATGTAGTGAATGATGGTCTCACCCTGAATCCGACTGCCCTGTTGCTGCAGGCTGGCATTGCCAATCAATGTGAGTTTTCCTTTAACCTGATCCAGCACAGCTTTGTTTGATGAGCCGGTGATTTTACCCTGTTTGAGCTTGATGTTGCCGAATGCTTCAGCATGGTCGAGTTGGTTGTTTTTGTAATAGGCAATCAGCTTGTCGCAGTGCAGTTGAAAATCATCCCTTGTGAGTTGCACCTTCCCGATGAATTCAGCCTGACTGGTTTTATGGAAAAAAGTCATTTTGCCGGACTCTATTTCGACAGGTCCAGCCAGCGCTGAGCCGGAGCTGAGAATCAATAGCAATGCTAACATGGTTTTCATCACGGTTTTGCTCCTTGCCATTGCGGGCTACTGTTATCCTGAATCCAGATACCTTCATCTACGATGATCTCTTCACGCTGTCGATGCAAGCGCATATTTTTACCTCTGGCGGACATCGATTCACCTTTAATGTTGAACTTCTCCGGCACATGTAACACATCTGTTGCACTGGTATAAATCATCATATCGGTTGTCAGATGCCAGAGATCATAGACGACGTTAACCTGATCTTCGAAACGAATGTCTCGACTCAGGGGATTAAACCACGCCTGTTTACTGTCTATCGTTATCTTGTCCCCCGATTGCGTAAACAGACTCAAGGTAGGTGACACCAGATTCATCTGTCCGTCCAGTTGCTGTTTTGCCTCTTCAGCTTTGAGTTGCCATATCACCTTGCCATCTTTTCGTTCTACGATAAGCGGGCTTTCAACCTTGGTCTGTGGCTTTTCAACCTGGGTTTCTTCAACAGCTACCTCCTGGGGGGATTGCAGCCACATCAAGGTAATAGCGATAACAATACTGCCAACTGAAAGCAGCAGACTTGCCCATTTTAGCCATGGCCAGAAAGAAAATCGCATTGTTCGGGCTTATGCGCTCCAGCCGCTGTCGGCAGGACTGACCTGATAACGGTCCATGACATCATTCCAGCTGTCCTGAGCGAGGATAATGCCTTCTGCAGCCTGTCTGATGGCACCACGACCACCTGGGTTATCTGAAATCCAGTCGACATGGTTGAGTACTGCCAGGCAGGCATCAGCCGGGGCAAGTGTTAATCCACAGCGATACATGGGAGGCAGATCGATAATGTCATCACCCATCATGGCACATTGTTGTGCCGGGATACCTGATTTGAGCTCCAGTGCTGCCAGCGCTTCATCTTTATTGAGGCTTTTCTGGGTGACAAAATCGATACCCAGGTCGCGGGCTCTTGCCTCGACAACAGGCGAAGTACGGCCTGTAATAATGGCAATTTTCACTCCGATACGCTGCAGCAGTTTAATACCGTGACCATCACGCACATTGAAGGCTTTGAGTTCATCACCGTGTTTGTCCATGATGATGGACCCGTCTGTCATGACACCATCGACATCGAGTATAAGCATGCGAATGTCTGCGGCTTTATCGAAAGGAAAATCAAACCCTGTTTTCTGACTCATCACAGACCTCCCTGCAGAATATCATGCATATGCACTACGCCTTGCAGTTGTTGCTCTTCATCAGAGACAAACAGAACCATGATTTTATGCTCTTCCATGACCAGCAGGGCTTCACTGGCAAGTTTATTTGCACTGATCTGCATAGGATTGCGATGCATCAGTGTTTGCACAGGAGCATCGAGATCCATGTGCCCGGATTCAAGGACACGGCGAAGGTCACCATCACTTAAACAGCCAACCAGATTGCCGGCTTCATCCGTAATACCGGTAATACCGAGTCGGTGTGAACTCATCTCCATAATGGCTTCACGCAAACTGGCCAGATGATCGACCAGTGGCAGCTCTTTGCCCTGATGCATAACATCAGAAACGCGCAGCAATTTGCGGCCAAGACTACCTGCCGGATGCACGCGGGCAAAATCCTCTTCCCTGAATCCGCGATGGTTCAGGATGACTACGGCCAGTGCATCTCCAAGCGCAAGCGTAGCTGTGGTGGATGCAGTGGGGGCCAGATTCAGCGGGCAGGCCTCTTTGGTAACCGGAATATGCAAAACCGTATCGGCATGGCGTGCCAGGGTAGAGCTGGTGTTACCGGTAATGGCAATCACTTTGGCTCCACGCCGTTTGATTTCCGGCAGCAGACCGCATACTTCAACTGTTTCACCACTGTGCGAGAGGGCAAGTACGGCATCAGAGCCTGTAATCATTCCCAGGTCACCATGCTGTGCCTCGGCGGCATGCACAAAAAATGCTGCAGTGCCGGTTGAGGCGAATGTGGCGGCAATTTTTTTGGCAATAATGCCGGATTTACCCATGCCTACGACAACCAGTCTACCGTCAATGGCAAGTATGGTTTCAACAGCATCAGCGAACTCTTCATCCAATGCATCACGTTGGGCTTTTAGTGCATCGATTTCGATATCCAGCACTTCACCGGCTTTGGCCAGCCACGCTTTTCGGTTCATATCAGCCCCAGTTATATTGTGTTGGAGGTTGCTTTAAACTACCCAGCAGCGGGGCAGTCTGTTGCAGAAAATGCTCTTTCTCTGCTTTTTCAATGGGTTTGGCAGGTGGGTGTTTAATGGTTAGTGGATTTACCGCACGGCCACGTGAACGAAACTCAAAGTGAAGGTGCGGGCCGGTAGCCAGTCCTGACATGCCGACATAACCGATGACTCTTCCCTGACGAATACGAACCCCTTTTTTAATGCCTTTGCCGTATTTGCGCAGGTGAGCATAGAAGGTGGTGTGATTACGGTTGTTGTGGCGGATCTGAACGATACGGCCATAGCCGCCTTTCCATCCGGCAAAGGTCACATAGCCATCACCGATTGAGTGGACAGGTGTGCCGGAAGGTGAAGCATAATCCACACCACGGTGTGCACGGGTATAACCGAGCACCGGATGTTTGCGTTTCAGCCTGAACCTTGAAGAGATGCGGGAAAATTTCACGGGTGCTTTCAAATACGCTTTGCGCATGCTTTTGCCATCAGGGTCAAAGTAATCAACTTTGCCATTGGCCTGTTCATAACGAGCAGCCAGAAATTCTCTACCCTGATTTACAAACTTGGCGGCCAGAATACTGCTCTCCAGCGTTCTGCCTTCGTCATCGAAACGCTCTTCGTAGATCACCTGGAAACTATCACCACTGCGCATGTCTCTGGCAAAATCGATATCCCAGGCAAAGATATCAACCAGGTTCATGGTTGTGCGCTGATCCATGCCAGCTCTTGCCGCTGAACTGAACAGGCTGTCTTCAATGCTGCCTGATGAAATACGCTGGCGGGTATAAACCTTTCTCTTAACAAGTTCGGCTTGCCATGTTTTTTCACCGGCGGGCAGACGCATCTGCAGACGTTGGAGCGCATCAATATTGTAGGAGACTTCAATGCCAGCCTCGCTATCAGCACGCTTGAATGTTTTGCCGGCTCGAATGTTTTTCAGTTTATAACTGGAGTTGGCGGCAGTAATGATGTTGTGACTGGTGCTTCTGTCGAAGCCAAGGCGCATCAATGCAGAAACTGCATTATCACCCGGTTGCAGCGTAGTCTGACTTTTCTGCGATGAACCATCGGCAGCCAGGGTTAGTTCGGGAGTTAACCATTCTTCATGCGGTTGTGAGCGAGCATTGACATCCTCGCCACCGGAACTGATGAACAGCATAATAAATGCAAAACCGACCAGTGCGCCGACTACAGGAAATATTCCGGGCCTGGGCAGTCTGGGCATAGTCAGCTTTGGCAGTGAAAAATTCAGACGCCTGGGCTTCTTAGCTCTTTTACGAGCATTGCCGTTTCCGTTTGCAAACCTGTCGGAAAAATCATGATTGAAGTTCTTTGGCAAAGATGCCCTCCTGACGGGGTAAACCTAAGTGTGGCGCATTGCTTGTCAAAGCCTGAGAAGGCAACATTTCGCTATTGAATGGATCACAGTCTAATGTGTCCATCTATTATTGGAGAGTTGGAGGGGATATGCCCAGTTTTGATGTGGTCAGTGAAACCGATATGCAGGAGATGACCAACGCGGTGAATCAGGTGATCAAGGAGATTACCACGCGTTATGATTTCAAGGGAAGCAAGGCCAGTATTGAACTGGGTGAGACTTCGATTACAGCTGTGGGTGATGACATCAATAAGCTGAATACAGTGACCGAAATTCTGCGCGCTAAACTTGTGCGCCGTAATCTGGAACCAAAATGTCTGGAATATGGCGAGCCGGAAGATGCCAGCGGCGGCACCAAACGACAGGTGATCACCATCAAACAGGGTGTAAGCACGGAACTGGCCAAGAAGATTGTCAAAAAGATCAAGGACGAAAAGATGAAGGTGCAGTCCTCCATCCAGGGCGATCAGGTGCGTGTAACCGGCAAGAAACGCGACGAACTGCAAGCCGTGATGGCCCTGATCCGCGGCATGGACTCCGATCGTCCACTCTCGTTCAGCAATTTCAGGGATTAACAATTTCCCAGCGTGATTGATTTTAGCCATGAGTTTCCTCTTTATGATGACCTGATTTATCTCAATCATGCTGCCGTCGGTGTCTGGCCGAAACGTACGGCGGATGCGGTGAAAGCCTTTGCTGATGAGAATATGCACCGCGGGGCTGCTGGATATCTGGAATGGATGAAAACCGAGAGGGAGCTGCGTGGAAGGCTGAAACGGTTAATCAATGCCGATTCAGTGGATGATATTGCACTGAGTAAAAATACATCCGAAGCATTGTCACTGATCGCTTATGGTCTGGAGTGGCAGGCAGGGGATAATATCGTTTCCACCAATCAGGAGTTTCCATCCAATCGCATCGTCTGGGAATCGCTGAAAGAGAGAGGCGTTGAACTGCGTCTGGCAGACCTGTCAGAAACCGACCCTGAATCAGCCATGCAGGAGTTGTGTGATGAACGCACGCGCTTGCTGACGGTGAGTTCGGTGCAGTATGGAACTGGGTTGCGTATGGACCTGAATCGTTTGGGGCATTTCTGTAGCCGGAATGACATTCTGTTCTGCGTGGATGCAATCCAGAGCCTTGGAGCGATGCAGTTTGATGTGGAGGCTTGTCAGGCAGACTTTGTGGTGGCTGATGCACATAAATGGATGCTCGGTCCGGAAGGCATTGCAGTCTTTTATTCCAGACCTGAGGCGAGAGAGCAATTAAAGCTTTCGCAATATGGCTGGCATATGGTGGAGCGGGCAGGGGACTTCGATGCAACAGATTGGTCGCCTGCCAGATCAGCCCGCCGTTTTGAACCGGGTAGCCCGAACATGCTTGGTATCTATGCACTCAATGCCAGCCTCTCCCTGTTTGAAGATATCGGTATGGATGTGGTCGAGGAAAAGGTGCTCGCCAACGCAAGACAGTTAATGGACTGGGTCGCATCCGAAGCACAACTGGAATTGATTACAACGGATCAACCCGGTCGTTTTGCAGGTATTGTCACCTTCCGTCACAAGAAGCTGGACAGGGAAGGCCATGCCGGGCTTTACCGTAAGTTGATGGCAGACGGGGTCATTTGCGCTAATCGTGCCGGCGGTATCCGCTTTGCGCCGCATTTTTATTCTGATGTTAATCTTGTAGAAAATTTCCGGGCAGCATTCTCTTTGTAAGACATTCATCTATTGGCAAGTGAATTGCTAATCTTTGCTAAGAAATCCGCGATAAATAAAAAGTTAAGGCCCTGACTAATAACTGCATATCGTGCGCGTTTTGTTTCAGAGGCCTTTTCAAAGGATATGCCATGCAAAAAGCGCTTCTTTTTTTATAACAACGTTTTTGATTGCCGTGACGCCTGCCTCTGCGGCTGATTACAAGACAGTCAAACCAGAAAAGGTGGGTCTCTCTTCCGAACGTTTGAAAAACATGGATCGTCTGATTGACGGGTATGTGGAGCGAAAACAGATTGCCGGTGCAGTAGTGATGGTGGCGCGTAAAGGCAAAGTTGCCTATTTCAAGGCATCCGGTCTGGCCGATGTTGGCAAACCCATGCAGCGCGACACCATTTTCAGAATCGTCTCGATGACCAAGTCGATTACCAGTACAGCAATTATGATGTTGTATGAACAGGGTAAGTTGCTGCTCTCCGATCCGGTATCCAAATATATTCCTGAATTCAGAAACCAGAAAGTTCTCGTGCCATTGCCGGAAGGTTCGGCATTTCCTTACAAGCTCGTGCCGGTAAAACGTGAGGTGCAGATTCGGGATTTGCTGGCGCATACATCCGGCATTCTTTATCTTTTTCTTAACGATGTGTATTCTAATCCGGGACGTAAAATGGTTGTTGATCTGTATAAAGAGGCGGGCATTACTGATGGTTTTTGCAGGCCTGACGAAGAGATTGGCGATATGGTCAAACGTTTGGCGCGCCTGCCATTATATGCACAGCCCGGCGAAGTGTGGGATTATGGCTTGAACAGCGATGTGTTGGGTTATCTGGTGGAAGTGGTCTCAGGCATGAAATTCGATGCTTTTGTTGAGCGGAATATCTTTAACCCCCTGAAAATGCATGACAGCCATTTCTATATTCCCAAAGAAAAATTACCGCGTCTGGCTGCGGTCTGGAAGAGCGACTGGCATGGCGACTTACAACGCGCAGATGAGAAACCGATCATGGCAGGGGACCTGTGCCTGAATCCATCCGATGCAGAAGCACTATCCGGCAAGTATCTTGCTGGTGGAGCTAATGTGCTATCCACTGTTTATGATTATTTCCGATTTGCGCAGATGCTCCTTAATGGCGGTCAACTCGATGGTGTGCGCCTGCTCAGTCGCAAGACGGTTGAATTGATGACGGCAACCAATCATATCGGTGCACATGAAGCAGAGTTCCTGCACAGCAAGGGCTGGAAATTTGGCCTGGGCTTTGCCATACAGCAGGACAGGGAACATCCGGTGGATAGCGGCGATGTGGGTACTTTTGAGTGGGCCGGCATCTATTCCACCCGCTTCAGCGTTGATCCCAAAGAAGAGAAAATCACCATATTCATGAGTCAGACCAACCCGTTTGGTCATCATTTCGAGCTATGGGATAAGGTGCTGGTGCAGTCTGCATCGGCCATAGCGGATTAGGTGACAGGGATATGCGAAGAGTGGTGTTTTGGGGGTACAGGAGATTAACCATGCAACGATTTGCCGAGTTTATATTTGCAGCAGCAGCGTTGGCTATACTTTTGCCGGGTTCAGCACAGGCAACCGGCCCGCGCGTGACTACAGCTTTATTCTCACCGGATAAAAATGAAGTGCATGCGGTGGATTTCCCTCCCTTTGTAACTGAGGAAGTTGTCGATGGCGGGCCAATTTCCGAGATAGTTAGAATAGCGTTGAAACGAGCGAAACTGGATGCTGTGATTACCACGCATCCGTTAAAACGCATGGTCCGCTATTATCTGTTGCAGGAAGATGCCCTAGCTGTGATGGGCTGGCATTTTCAATTTTCAAAAGAACAGAGGAAGCAGCTGATATTTGTTCCCATTTCAGGCTTGTCCGAGAAGTTTTTCTATTACAAGCCTGCTTATCCCAATGGGCTGAATCTCAACGAAGCCGGCAACCTGAAAGGAAAGCATTATGGGGCGCACAAGGGTGAAGAGAAAAGTTACTTTGCAAAGGCCGGAGCTGAAGTGCATTTCGGCAGAACTATCACCATGCTGAAAAAACTCAGGCAGGGTGATCTGGACTTTATCTGTGCACCACCTCAGTCCGTGGAGTGGCTGGTTGATCGATATATGCCGGAAGAAAAAGGTCGCTTTATTTCCACCGAAGCACACGCAGAGCATCAGGTGTATTTTATTGTATTCAACCGCAAGCACCCATCGGGTGAAGTGGCTGCAGAGAAATTCAAGCAGGCACTTTCGGCTATGGTCAGCGATGGCACTTCTGCAGCCATCTCGAAAAAACACTTTGGTGATAGTGATAATGGTAAAATGTTCTTGAGAAGGCTGGAGACATTCAAATAGTGATGCAATGGACAGGAGATTGAAATTTTACAGTCAGGTAGAGCAATGAACCGGACAGGGATGTTTATCATCTCTCTGAGTCTTATGGGGCTGTTTTCCCTGCCGGCTTTTTCCGGTCCTGTTTTGAAGCTGGATGCCAATGAGAGTGCGCCATTCTGGTCGGCATCACTGCCGGGAAACGGGATGTGTGGTGAAATTGTTCAGGCGATGTCAAAAGCCGCTGATGTTGAAGCATCCATTTCCTTTAAACCACTAAAACGTATGATAGAAAACGATGCCAATAATGATCTCGGCAATCCTGCCTTTTTTATGAAAAATCAGGAATTTTCAGCCGTTATTCCCATCGCAGTATATCATGTGTCAATTTTTTACTACCTTCCAAATCAACCTCATGATTCATCGGCGATGCCACTGGAGCATCTGAAAAACCATAAAGTTGGCCTGTTAAAGGGTACACTCGTTGATCGCTCCTCCTTCGAGCAGTTAGGTATTCAGTTTGAAGAAAGTTATTCCCATCAGTCGATGTTCAAGAAGTTGCGTAAGGGCAGACTGGATATGGTGATTGAGGTGGATCTGATTGGTCAACAGATCATCAGGAATCTGTTTCCGGATGAAGTGGAACAGTTCGGTGTTGCTGTGATGCCCAGATCCGATGCGCCTATTGCGGTCCTGTTAGCTGAGAACCAGCCTGATAGCATAGCCTTGGGCAAGCGTTTAAGAGATGCCCTGCAACAGGTCAGGGATAATGGTGAGTATCAGCGGATTTTGGATAAATATTATTCATCAGAAACATTGCCGAAGAACTATTTCAATCAACTGGACAGGTTTTCCTATCTATATGCCGAGGCTGAAGAGTAATGATGGGACAGGTGAAGAATAGCATCAAGAGCATGATTATCCTGATTGTGGTGGCGACTGTCAGTCTGGGGTTCATGGTGTTTGAACTATTTGATCACAGCCGGGCTAAACAAACTGCTCTGCAGAACCTGAATGAATTGTCTCAAATTAAAGCTGATCGCCTGGCTGAAAGCCTGATTCTACCCTTGTGGGAGGTTGATAAGGATTGGGTAAGCAAAATCATTGATTCGGAAATGCAGGATAAACAGGTCTATGCCATTACTGTGTCTTCAGAAAGAAAAATGTTTGCAGGGAAAAAACGGGATGAAAACTGGCAGCTGGTTCAGGCTTTGCCTGATATTGCCGGTGACTACATTGTTCACTCCAATAATATCATACAAGATAAAGAAATCATTGGTTCAGTAACAGTCTATCTCAGCCAGAAGTTCATGCAGCAGACCCTGTTTGAAAGGCTCATTAGGGAAGCTATAGCTTTGGTGTTTATCACCCTGTTTGTGACCCTCATTTTGATTTTACTGTTGAACAGGGTGGTGGTGCAGCGTCTGCAGAAAATTCTCTATGTTACCAGGGCAATTGCAAACGGTGATTATTCACATGATTTGCATGTCAGCCAGCATGATGAGGTTGATTTGCTGGCCAGTGGTATCAATGCCATGAAGAAAAATATCCAGCAACGTGAGGATCGCATCAGGCTATTACTCGATTCCACTGCCGAAGCTGTTTATGGCCTGGATATGGATGGCAGGTGTACCTTTGTAAACAAACAGTGTCTCACAATATTGGGTTATGAGAGCGAAGATGAGTGTCTTGGTGAAAACATGCATGACCTGATTCACCATACACGCAATGATGGCAGTCCATACCCGGCTAATGAATGTCATATCTACGAGGCATTCGAAAGAGGTGAGGGCACCCATGTGGTTGGTGAAGTCATGTGGAACAAGAGCGGTGGCAGCTTTCCCTCTGAATACAGGTCATTTCCTGTCTGGCAGCAGGGCGAAATCATTGGTGCAGTTGTCACCTTTACAGATATTTCAGAGCGGCAGAAGGCTGAAGAAAAAATTCAACTCTTTTCACAGGCTTTGGAGCAGTCGGGTGAGGCCATAGTTATTACCAATCACATGGGGGTAATCGAACATATTAATCCGACATTTACCCTGATTACCGGCTATTCTGAGAAAGAGGTTTTAGGCCAGAACCCCCGCATCCTGAAAAGTGGCAGCCAGAGTTCTCAATTTTATGAAAATATGTGGGATACTCTCATTTACGGGCAGACATGGCAGGGGAAAGTGATCAACAAGAAGAAGAGCGGTGAATTTTACCCCGCTATGCTGACGGTCTCACCGATCAAGAATGAGGCTGGAAAAACCACCCATTATATTGGCATCCAGCAGAATCTGGAAAAATTCGAAGAACTTGAAGCACAATTTCATCAGTCACAGAAAATGGAAGCGATTGGTACACTGGTGGGCGGCATTGCACATGATTTCAATAACAACCTGGCAGGTATTACAGGCAATCTCTACCTGGCGAAAAAGGCAGCCAAAGCACTGCCCGAGGTTGTGAAACGACTCAATAGTGTTGAGCAACTTTCATTTTCTGCAGCAGCAACAATCCAGCAGTTGCTCGCTTTCTCTCGTAAGGGGATTGTTGAGATGCACCCTCTATCGATCTCTTCATTTTTGAAGGAAACCATCAAATTGAATCAGGTATCATTGCCTGAAAATATCAATTTTCAATTGCAGGTGAATGATACAGATATGCAGGTAAACGGTGATATCAATCAGTTGCAGCAGGTGCTGATGAATCTGATTAATAATGCTCATGACGCAGTCAAGGAAAAGGACAGTCCATCCATCCAGGTTCATCTGAATCGCTTGAATGTCGATCATAATTTTGCAGATCGGCATGAAGGAGTACTGAGCGGCGAATATGCCTGCATCTCAGTGGTGGATAATGGTACGGGTATAAAACCAGAATATATTGAGCATATTTTTGAACCATTTTTTACCACCAAGGAACCGGGCAAGGGAACAGGCCTGGGTATGGCCATGGTTTATGGTGCTGTGAAAACACATGGTGGCTTTATTGATGTGCAATCTTCGCAGGGGGAAAAGCCTGAAACTATTGTCCAGATTTTCTTACCGCTCATGAATTCAGACCAAGCTGTGTTTGATTCTTCAGTTAACCAACAGGTGATGGCTGGCAATGGTGAGACAATTTTGCTTGTTAATGATAATGAGACAGTGCTGGAGACCGGGACCGATGTGCTTGAAGGCTTGGGCTATGCAGTGCTGACGGCTACAAACGGATTGCTGGCTGTTGAAATGTATCAGTCGCATAGGGCTGACATAGATTTGATCATTCTGGATGTGGTGATGCCGGAATTAGGAGGCGTTGAAGCTTTAAAACGAATCAGAACCATCAATCCGGAGGTGAAAGCCATATTTGCGACCGGATACGATAGACTCAGCACGTTGAGTACAGATCAACAGGAAATGACAGAGAAGGTGATCAGTAAGCCGTTCGCAATCAGCAAACTCAGCCAGTCCATACGCGAGTTACTTGATTAAACCATGAGGCATTTGTGCATCTGGTTGATGGCTGAATTGGTTCATTCCGGGGAAGCTGCATCCATATGGATTAGTTGCGACATTTGTGTGGCCGTCTGTTTAAAAAAGCTCCCTGTTCTCACAAAAAAAGTATCTCTCTCGCTGTAGTTTTTTTGTATTCAATAAACAGTTGTATGATATGATGCATGACATGTTGATGGTATGGAGGATTCTTCTGGCAATATGAATCTCAAACTGTTGTGGTCATTTCTGCTGCTGCTGATTGCCGGCTGTACCCCGGCTCCGGTCGAACCTGTTCGACTGGGTACCAATGTCTGGGCGGGTTATGAACCGCTATATCTGGCACGCAGTCTCGGCTGGCTGGATGAGCCGAATGTGAAACTGGTGGAGTTCACCTCTACAACCAGTGTGCTCAGGGCGATGCGAGACCATACCCTTGAGGTGGCAGCGATGACTCTGGATGAAGCGCTACTGCTGTATCAGGATGATCCTAACATTCGCATTGTGCTGGTGATGGATGAATCGTCAGGGGCTGATGCAATACTGGCCCGTTCCGGGATTGGCTCATTACAGGAATTGAAAGGCAAGCGGGTTGCAGCGGAAACCACAGCGCTGGGAGCATATATGATCAGCAGAGCCATGGATGTCGGCCAACTGCAACCTGGTGATCTCACTATTATTTCCATACCAGCCAATGAACATACCGCTGCCTATAAAAGCGGCAGCGTTGATGCTGTTGTGACATTTGAGCCGGTAAAATCCGAATTGAAGCGAGCCGGAGCGCAGGTGATTTTTGATAGCGCCCGTATTCCATCGGAAGTTGTAGATGTGCTCGTAGTTCACGATAATGTTCTCGAATCAAACAGAGATCGTCTTGAACAATTGATCGCAGCATGGTTCCGTGCTCTTGATTATCTGACTGAGCACCCGAATGATGCAGCCAAGCGAATGCAGCCCCGCCTGAAGCTGTCTGTTAAAGAGGTGCTGGCACAGTATGAGGGGCTGAGATTGCCTGACTTGAATGAAAACCTGGCGGTACTCTCCGGTGGCAATGAAAGCCGATTGTTTGAGTCTTCACAGAAAATGGCAGAAATGATGATCAACAAGCGCCTGATTCATAAGTTTCCAGAAAACGACATCATGGATGCGTCGTTACTGCATGCTATGGAAACAACCAGATGACTCTGACATGGCTGCCTATGCGATGGATGATTCCCTTGTTGATGCTGGGAACAGCTGCCTTTTCATCTGTAGCATTCTATTTTTATGAGACTCATCAGAGCATTCGCGCATTTGAACATAGCAAAAAAGAAGATGTGTTCAGGGATCTGTTTCGTGCAGCAAGTTTTGCGGAGTATATGCTGCTTCGACAGGATACGGCAGCCGTAACTGCGGAACTGTCAGGACTTGCTACTGAAGAAGGCCTGGGTGCACTGGTGTTGGTTGCCCCTGATCATAAGGTGCTTTATGCATCGAGAGTTGCCTGGCTTGATGAGGCAGTCGATAGCATTGATGAAGACCTGCGTTCACTGACGCTCTCTACTCCCCAGCGTATGCAGGGGCACGCGCATTTTTCGGAAGACAGAAACAGTCTCTACGTGCATTTTCCTGTCCGTTTCCAAGGTGATGAGAGTGATATTCGACCCATGAATTACGGTTCTCTGGTGGCTCGTTATGATCTGCACCCGACAAAACAGCAGATTTACCACGACGTAGAGGCCCGATTGCGACTGTTTATCGGCCTGTTTTCTCTGATATCCATATTTATCTGGCTACTTTCTCACTATGCCCTAACCAAACGCGTACAGCGTATTGTCCGATCGGCCGAAGCATTTGCTTCGGGAGACCTGCAGGCACGATCTGCACTTACAGGCATGGATGAGCTGGGCCGAATTTCAGATGCATTTGATCAAATGGCCGATCAGATTCAGACGTCAATCAGGCAACAGGCTAAACTGGTCAGTGCGATTGAAACGATGGTTGAGTGCGTATTCATCACTGATGTAAATGGAAATATTGAATACGTAAATCCGGCCTTTACAAAGGTCACGGGATACAGTGCAGCCGAGGCTGTGGGTAAGAATCCCAGATTTCTCAAGAGTGGTGAGCATCCACCTGAATTCTATCAGGCTTTCTGGTCTCGCTTGCTCTCGGGCAGTGTCTGGAGCGGTCAGATGACAGATCGCCGTAAAAATGGTGATCTCTATTATGTCCGCTCTTCGGTTGTGCCTGTAACCGATGAAAAGGGCGTCATCAGCCATTATGTTGCTGTGCAGGAAGATATTACCGAACAGTTGGCCAAGGATGAGAAATTGACTCATGCAATGAAAATGGAGTCTCTGGGGACTCTGGTGGGCGGTATTGCGCATGAATTTAACAATATGCTCGCTGGTATGGTCGGTAATCTCTACATCGCTCGCCAAAGAGCGGCAGGCAAGGATGATGTGATAGAGTCCATTGATCGTATTGAGAAACTTGGCTATCGGGCAGCTGAGATGATCAAGCAGTTGCTGGCCTTTTCACGGCAGGGCTCAAGCGAATTTACCAGTCTGGACCTGACATCGTTCATGCATGAGACCATCAAGTTAATTCACGTCAGTGTGCCGGAGTCTGTAGAACTCTCTCTGGACCTGAGTGATGAAGCATTGGTGATCAATGGTGATAAAACTCAGATTCATCAGATATTGATGAATCTATTGGCCAATGCGAGAGATGCTGTTGTTGATATTGAGAAGCCGTGTATTTCCATTCAACTGCAACAGATTCAAACCGATGCAGAACTGCGCAAAGAACATCCTGATGCAGTTGATTCATATGCCATGCTTTGCGTATCTGATAATGGCCATGGAATAGAAGAGAAAAATATTTCCCGGATTTTTGAGCCTTTTTATACAACACGTAGTGTGGGTGAAGGAACCGGTTTGGGTCTTTCGATGGTGTTTGGCGCGGTGGAACAACATAATGGTTTCATCAAGCTCGATAGTACCGTCAGTCAGGGGAGTAGTTTTAAACTTTATTTCCCTCTGGTTGATGAGAACCCTCATGAAGTTGATGATAAACAGGAATTTTCCCTTGGGTATGGCGAGAAAATTCTGATCGCAGATGATGAATTGGCAGTGCGGGAAACGCTTGGCGAGGTACTCGTAGATGCCGGTTATCAGATTCAGTTAGCTGTTGATGGCGCAGAGGCTGTTGAATATTTTTCGGCTGATCCGGAATCATTTCATGCGGTGGTGCTCGACATGGTTATGCCCAGGCTTGGCGGCGTTGCTGCTGCAGAACAGATGCGCAGGATTCGACAGGATATAGCTGTCATTTTTCAGACAGGTTACGATCACGATCAAATGACATCTGTATCTGCTGCTGTAGCAGACGCTATTGTTTTGAATAAACCGGTTGATCCTTCCAAAATGCTTAAAATAATCGCAACTGTTGTGGCTTCGGGAAAATAAACCTCGCCTTAGCGCTCGTAAAGGAACTCCGGCCCCATCTCAACAATGAATTCTACCCGACGATTTTTTGCGCGCCCTTCCGGTGTGGCATTGGAAGCAAGTGGCATGGTGTCGGAATAACCAGTGGCATGCAGACGCTCAGGTGGAATACCAAGATTGATTAAAGCTATGACCACAGCTGATGCACGTGCGCTGGAAAGTTCCCAGTTGGATTTAAAGCGGCCTCTTTTGAGTGGAATATTGTCGGTATGTCCGGCCACTTCCACTTTGCCGCGATAGTTATGCAATACCAGAGCAATGTTCTTTAATGTGTGCATGGCCTTGTCACTCAGCTCAGTTCCTGCAGCGCCAAACAACATGCTGGCATGCATCTGCAGACGGATCTGGCCCGGTGAGAGTTTATAATCCATGACCCCGCCGAGTGAGTTGCTGCCGAGGATGCGTTTCACACTGTTTTCTGTGCCCTGACGCTGCCCCTGTCTTTTGACTGTCGCATTATCCGATACAGGCGAACCTTCGGTGGCGGTTTTCTGCGGTGATGTAGGGGCCTGCATTTTCAAGCCTGCTTTGGCATGGCTGACAGCTCCCATGATAATGAACAGCGCCAGAAGAAGAGTCATCAGGTCCAGATAGGCCACCATCCAGCCATCATGGGCGACATTCTGGGTGATCTCATCAGTCTGCTCGTCATGCATGCCACTATCGGGATCCGCCATGATATTGCTGCGGACAGACTCCATGCTGGAGTGGGGCGTGAAACCGCCGGATTTTTCGTCTGCAACATTCATTAGAAATCTTCATCCAGATTACGGTTTTTCTTCGATGATTTTTTTTCAGGGGCACGCAACTCATCACTAAACGCACTGCTTTCACCTCTGAGTTCATCATCATGCTCGGCTGAAAACGATTTCAGTGTTTCACGAATGAATACCGGACTGCGATTGCCGGCCAGCATGATTGTGCCCTCCACAATCATACGCATGATCATGGCACGTTTCTCAGTACGCCGTTCCACCTTGATGGCAATCGGTTTAAAAATAAGGTTGGAGAGTACCAGTCCGTACAAGGTGGTCATCAGTGCTACAGCCATATTATGGCCGACATTGTTCAGATCCGGCCCATTGATGCCGTAGAGCATGTTCACCATGCCGATCAGTGTGCCGAACATGCCAAAAGCTGGTGCATAGACACTCATGGTGTGGAAAATCTGTGCTTCTGCCCGCTCCTGTTCACGCAGACGTTTGATACGCCATTGCAGGATATTCACAATTTCATCAGTAGGAGTGTTATCAATAACCAGCTGAATCGAGGTCTTCAGGAAGGGGTTGGCAATGCGTTCCAGCTGATCTTCAATGCGGGCAAGATCACCGTGGCGGCGCAGACGAGCTGCATGGGCAATTTCAGAGATATCGTCACGCACTGAATATTGGCGGTTGCGGAATGCATAACCCAGCACACGCCAGACTTTACCCAGTTCGGATGTCGGGAAACTGACCAGTGTGGCAGCGATTGTGCCACCAATCACCACAAGAAGGCCGGGAAGATTGATATATACACCGGGTTCAACTGCAGAGAAAAAGATTGATAGAACGATTAGCCCCAATCCTGCCAAGATGCCTGCAATGGTTGATAGATCCATAATGATCTCCTGAAGAATGCTAAGTGGTCACTGTCTGTCGGTGAATTAAGCAAATTTGCGGCCAACCTTTGTTTTCAGATGCCGGTTGATTACATGCTTCATGCCGACCTGATTTTGACACCTGCCTGCGCTTTGTCCGTATATAGGTTGGCAAACAATATGCTAGATGAACGGGTTAGCTTGTCTGTCCGGCTTTTCGGGCATGCACCGGGAGAGAATATGTCACTGCGTATGTTATGGAGTTTGTTCACGATTATACTGGTTGCCGTTGTGGCTGTGGTGATGATGGCAAGTATCGCGGAGATTGAAAAACGGGCCTGGAAAGATAGTGAACAGCAGCAGGCCAAATTATTGATTACGCTGCTCTCTGATGAGCTGAAAATGCCCATGGTTGCAGGCTCGACAGCTGAAGTGGATACACTGATTAAAATGTTCAAACACCGGGTGCCGGGTACGTCAGTTTTTCTGCGTTGGGCCAGTGGACATACAGAATCATTTTCCGACAGTGCGATTCCTGATGAAATTGAAGCCGTGAACAAGCTGCCAGGGGAGGCAGCAGCCATTGAAGGGCAGGACAGATGGTATGGCATGGGTGTCAATTATAACACTACGCAGCTGGGGACAATTTCGATGTATTTCCCGGGCAAGTCATGGCGTGAGAATGATCTGCAGATCAAAATGAATTTGACGGCAACGGCAGCATCCATTGCACTTCTGGCTGCACTGCTGGTGTATGGCTTGAGCGGGCGTACAGTGAATCAGTTACGCATGCTTGCACGCGGTTCCAAGCGGCTGGGTAGTGGCGATTACTCCGTACATCTGCCGATTCGTTCATCCAATGAATTCGGCAAAGCCTTTAACCAGTTCAATTTGATGGTTTCCAGTCTTGAGCAGAGGGAAAAAGTGTATGATCTGTATGGACGTTATCAGCGTCCGCAACTGGTGGCTGATGAATACGACAGAAACACATTCCGCAGTGATCATTTGTCACGTGAAGTCAGTGTGCTTGCCATTGATATGATTGCTTTCAATGCTTATGCACAGCAGAGCCGTGATGATGAGCTTATTCCGATGCTTAATCGTATCTTTGCGCTGTTTCAGCAGATTATTCAGGAATTCGGTGGTCATGTGGATCAAATTTCCGGTGATAAGATGATTGCACTGTTCAATCATCCCTTTGACCTGAAATGCCACGAGAATCAGGCTGTGAAGGCCGGGCTGGCGGTCATACAGGCCAGTGAAAATATGGCATTGAAGCGGCCTGATGGTGGTCATGTCGGTTTCCGTGTCGGCATGGCTATCGGTGAGGTGTCGGTTGGTCACCTGGGGGTCGGGCGCAGGAAAGAATTCACAGTCATTGGCGAGCCTTTATCGCTTGCAGCCCAAATCGCCAAGATTGGTGATGCTCAGACGCTGACTGCCCAGTATGGCACCATGCTGGCACTGGGGCATGGCTTTAAGCAGAAGGAACTGGGGCAAAAGCGCTTGCCAAATGGGCGCGAGTTGCGTTGCATCAGTATTCTGGCCGGCGAGGCATACGTGAATCAGGAAATTGATGAGGTGCTGGCCAAGGCCTTAGTGCGGGCTGAACCTGATGATATGTATGAAGATGAAGGCTGGTAAGCAGAGCCTCAGGTTTCTGATTTCCCCTTCACTTTGGCGCGTACACATTCGCAGCGACTGTAATTCGGTCCTTTTTCTATAATCCGGTTAATACGGTAGTGAAAGCGTTTGTTATCTTTGATCAGTGCAAAAGTCATATTGCGGTAGATGCGGTTGTCCGGGAACAGGCCGGTGAGCTTGTTTTCGTTGACGGCAGTGATCAGCACAGGCCATGAACGTTTAAGGTCCATATCTTCACTGCCGCCGGATATCATGCCTTGTAGCAGTTGCATGCGCCCCTGCAGAAACGCAATACCCAAACGTTGTTCGCCGGTTTTTATCTCCTTGGCCCAGCGAACAAAACCAAGGCGGGGTTTTTCGTCATCCGTTAAGCAGTGAAAGCCAATCAGGCTGCCGACATATCCGGTCATTGCTTTATAGGAGAGGCGCTCCAAACAGGCACCCTGCGCATTGTGATTGATGACCAGCCATTGCGATGGACTGCTATGATTAAGCATACTCCCGGGTTGGCTGTGATCGATACCGGAGGCAAAAGATGACAGGGCTTTGCTACAGTCCCATTCTATCAGCGCCTGAGTGTCGGGCATGTCTGAACGTTTGCCGCTACGCTTTTGACCTGCAAGTGCGGCAAGAATGGCCTTGCCTCCAATCAGGGTGGTTGTCATGGCCTCTTCGGTATACAGCTCTTTCTGATGTTCAGGATTGCCTAGTATCGACCGGATATGCTCAACGGCCATGCTGAGGCGGCTGATCAGTTTGTCGATGGGGATGATGATACAGTCGTACTGTAGGGGGGCGGGTACTTCGGCTAATACCATGGCGCTGTTATTGGGGCGATTGAGATTGGTGACCAGAAAACGATCGCCATTGAGTGGTATGTCTGCCTCACCACTACGATATAAACCGGCCTGCAGACTGCCGATATGGTGCTGTAACTCTTTCCAGGTCTGTTTCTGCTCATTCCCGGTTTTGCTGTAGAAATCGAGCAACCTCAGTAGTTCAAATTTACATATTACACTGTTCAGTCGCGCGTTTTTTTCCGGAAACTGGTTATTCAGGGTGCTCGAGACAGCCAGTGCAAGTTTGGCCAGTTCAAAGAACTGACGCGTGGCGATAATGCTTGCTGCCTGATATTTCTCCAGAGAGATTAACAGCAGTTTAAGTGCCAGTTCCATGGCACTGCTGAGCATATCAACCAGAATGGGATAATAGCTGTTTTTGTCTCTGGCAGCCTTTTGTACCATTTCCACGGCTATTTTGTGTGAATTGAGTACAGCGGCAGTCATATCCGCATCGAACAGATCCAGTTCCTGTTCGAAACGGTTGAGCACCTTCAGGCGAAATTGTAGTGGGATGAGCGGATTAGAGTTTAATCTGCCCAGATAATGTTTCATGCCTTTGCGCAACTGTTCCGCCTGCTGGGTGGATGTGTTCAGAGCAAATTGGGCAAGTCTGCTTTCAATGTCGTTGAAAGGCAGGGTCAATGCATCGGTAAGCAGTTCGGCCCGGCCAAGCTGGAGTCGCTGCGCATGCAGACGCAGATCACTGTCCAGCTCCAGTGGAGTGGTTGACAGGGGGTGGGATGGTCTGTCGTTCATTCAGGCTGCACAGCTGCAATTCAAAACTGTATGGCCTGCAAGGTCTTAGTCCCCAGTGCAGATGCGGTCGACCAGTTGTTTAACAGTAGGGATGAAGCCATCGGCATAAAACGGGTCGCTGCCAAAGCGGTATGCGGCATGGCCGGCAAACATCAGATTATTATCCGGATTATCGCCATGACCAATTTGCTGCAATGTTTTCTGAATACAGAAACTGCGTGGATCAGCCTTATGGCCTGTTGTTCCTGCATCATTGGCAGCCCAGTTACTGAATTTGCACATGGAGAGGCAGCCCATGCAATCGAGCTGATCCTGGCGAATCTCTTTGGCTTTATCGGCATCGACAAAGATAAGAGTTGAGTCAGGTGTTGGCAGCGCTTTAACGAAGCCTTCTGCGATGTAGTCTCTGGCACGTTTCAGGTCGGCTTTGGTCAGATAGACCTCTTTGTTACGCACGCCAAAGGTGAATACCTCAGAATGATCTCCAGCCGGGTGATCGACAAAGGCCACTTCGCGGTCAGAGCGTTCATACATTTCATGCAGGAACGAGTTATAAACAGCGGAACTGTAGAAGCCGGTCGGTGAGAAGCGGTTCAGGCTGATATCACCTTCTTTCAGGGTGAGAAGCCGTTTCTTCCAGAGGTCAGAAATCGGACTCTCCTGAGTCAGCAGGGGACGGGTACCATACTGGAATGTGATCGGGCCGATCTCAGGGTTATTCAGCCAGTTCTCCCATTCACGCAGGAACCATACACCACCAGCCATGACAATCGGTACATGATTCAGGCCGAATTCGTTCATGGTTTTACGCAGCGCTGCGACGCGCGGAAACGGATCTTCAGGTTTATCAGGGCTTTCGGAGTTGGACAGGCCATTGTGGCCTCCTGCAAGCCAGGGGTCTTCATAAACAACGCCCCCCAACAGATCAGGCAGTTTGCGGTAGGAGCGTAACCAGAGTGCGCGGAAGGCACGTGCCGATGAGATGATAGGGTAGTAGTGGACATTATATTTCGCAGCCAATGGCGCCAGACGGAATGGCATGCCTGCACCGCAGGTGATGCCATGTATCATGCCTTTAGCACCCTCCATGACACCCTCGAGTACACGCTCGGCTCCGCCCATCTCCCACAATACATTCATATGCAGGCGACCGTTACCATTCGATACTTCATGTGCAATTTTTGCCTGTTTGATGCCACCGGCAATACCCTGGGCTACCAGCTCTTCAAAGCGCTCTTTCCTGCTGCGGCCGTGGTAAACGGTTCGGATAACCTGCCCGTTTTCATCCACTTCATCGGCATTTACGGCTGAAAAGGTACCAACACCACCAGCAGCAGCCCATGCGCCTGAACTTTCTCCGGTAGAAACGGCAACGCCTTTGCCTCCTTCTATCAGTGGTAACACTTCTTTACCTGAAATCATTAGTGGTTGAAGGTCAAAAGACATGAATTCGCTTCCTTGGGGTTACTCTTCATCCATGAAGAGAGATATTGGTTCTGCTGGTATCCGTGTGTCGTAATAATGAAGTTGCTGAGACTAGCAAAGGAGGACGGTCTAGCAAAGCTCACTATATCATGCAGCCACAGACTGATATGGTGCGGGCATGGAAAAACTATCTTGTTTTGCAATTGTTGTACCCGGTCTTGAAGGCTTGCTTGCCGATGAACTTATTGAACTCTCTGCTCATGATGTAAAGCAGGAGGAGGGTGGCGTCAGTTTTACAGCGTCGATGGATACACTGTTCCGTATTAATCTGCGCTCGCGTTGCGCCACACGTATCGTCATTCGCCTGTCGACATCCAAAGCGCTGACATATCCTGAGCTGTATCATAAAGTCAGGAAACAGCTCTGGCAGAAATACCTTGGCAATGGTGTGACTGTTGAGGTCAAGGCTAGCTGTCACCGATCCAAGCTGTTGCATTCAGGGCGCGCCGAGCAGGCTGTGATCGATGGTATCAATGCCTCGGAAGGTATGCAGGAGCGCCAGACAGGTCCTTTAAAACAACAAGTGATGCTGCGCATCGATGATAATATCTGCACTATCAGCCTCGACACATCCGGTGAGCGTCTGGACAGACGTGGCTACCGCAAATATTCAGGCCTTGCACCTGTGCGGGAAACCATAGCGGCAGGCATACTGCGCTGGATGGACTGGCAGGCTGATGAACCGCTGCTGGCCCCCATGTGCGGCTCCGGCACCTTTGCCATTGAAGCGGCACTCATGGCTGAAAAACGGGCAACCAATCTGAAGCATGATTTTCCATTTGCTCATTGGCCGTCATTAAAACAGAAGCGCTGGCAGCGGGCACTGCAGAAAGCTGAATCCATGCATTCAGACGGGAAGCCGCAAATTTATGCGACTGATCTGGCTGCAGGTATATTGGATCAGGCAAAGGAAAATGCGAAGCTTGCCGGTGTTTCTGAATGCATTCATTTTGCGAAACTGGACGTGCGCGAAATGACCGTTCCTGAATCTGCAAGCAAGGCCGGATTAATCGTCTGTAATCCGCCTTATGGCGACCGGGTTAAGGGTGATGTGCGTACGCTGTATAAAGCCATTGGTCAGCTGTTTTCTGAGCGTTTCGGTGGCTGGCGCATGGCTGTTATTGTGCCGGATCAGGGTTGTGAACATGCACTGGGGCTGACGGTAAAACGTCGCATGAAAATCAAACACGGCGGTCGCTGGATTTACGTTCTGGAGCTTTAAACAAGCCTTGCATGCTTTTTATGCATGGTCTTTATCCTTTTTATTTCAGGAAGATAGAGTAGGCAGGGTTATCTGATTCATTAACATAAGGGTAGCCGAGTGCAGTGAGGTATTTTTCAAACTCATGTCTGTCGTTAGCAGGCACTTCCACGCCAGCTAGCACCCGTCCGAAGGCTGCAGCATGGTTGCGATAGTGGAACAGTGAGATATTCCAGCGTCCACCGGCCCGACCGAGAAACTCAAGCAGGGCACCCGGTCGTTCAGGAAACTCAAATCGGTATAACACTTCACTCTCGGACATCGGACAATGGCCACCAACCATGTGACGGATGTGCAGTTTAGCCAGCTCATTATCATGCAGGTTCAGGGTTGGCAGACCGGCATTTTTCATGGCTTGTTCAAGTGCAGTAGCCTCATCATCATCGCCGATGCTTATACCGGCAAACACGTGCGCCTCATTGCGACTGGACATGCGATAATTGAACTCGGTGATGTTGCGGTCACCGATAATGCGACAGAACTCCAGAAATGAACCGGGACGCTCAGGAATAGTGACGGCAAACAGGGCTTCTTTACCTTCACCCATTTCGGTGCGTTCAGCCACATGACGCATACGATCAAAATTCATATTGGCGCCACTGTTAATGGCAGCAAGCAACTGACCACGTGCACCGGTCTGACGTACATATTTCTTCAGTCCTGCAACACCGAGTGCTCCGGCAGGCTCTACAATTGAGCGGTTATCCTCATAGATATCCTTGATGGCAGCGCAGATCTCATCTGTGTCGACCAGAATAATGTCGTCCACATACTGCTGTACCAGATCAAAGGTATATTTGCCGACCTTTTTCACAGCTACGCCATCGGCAAAAATACCGACCTGATCGAGCGTAAGGCGCTTTCCGGCCTTGATGGAATCATGCATGGCTGCCGAATCTACAGGTTCCACACCGATGATTTTTGTCTTCGGTGAATTGGCTTTCAAATAGATAGCCATACCTGCAATCAGTCCGCCACCGCCAATGGGCACAAAAACAGCATCCAGATCTCCCGGATTCTGACGCATCATCTCTTCAGCAATGGTTCCCTGGCCGGCAATCACCTGCGGATCGTCATAGGGATGCACAAAGACCTTTCCGGACGTCTCGCACAGTTCCATGGCATGTGCGCTGGCATCGGAATAGCTGTCGCCAAACAGAACGACGCTACCGCCCAGACGTTTAACAGCTTTAACTTTAATGTCGGGTGTGGTGTTCGGCATAACAATTGTGGCATCAATGCCAAGCTTGTGACTGGAGAGGGCAACCCCCTGGGCATGGTTGCCTGCAGAAGCGCAGATCACGCCACGGGCCCGTTCATCATCAGTCAGTTGAGCGATTTTATTGTAAGCACCACGCAATTTAAAAGAGAATACAGGCTGCAGATCTTCACGTTTAAACAGCACTTCATTGTTCAGGCGTGAAGAAAGCTTCGGCGCCAATTCCAATGGTGTTTCAATTGCCACGTCATAGACACGTGCTTGTTCGATGGCCTCAAGGTATAAATCGCTCATGGGGCGGCTTGCTACCACGAACGGTAAAAGGATTCGAGTTTGAAGATAACTAAAGTAGAAAATCTGGAGCGGGGGCTTGCCTATGGCGAGGCCTGCTTTGAGACTTTTCGGGTGATAAACGGCCAGATTTTCGACTGGCCAGGTCACTGGCAGCGTTTGGCGAGTGGCCTGAGCGAGTTCGGTTTAGATGTTCCGGCAGGCCAGGATCAGGAGGTGCTGTGTGCCTGTCTTCGTGAAGCTGCCAGGACTGGCCCTGATGTGCTGCTGCGCCTGACCATATCCGGTGGAGAGGCAAGCTGGGGTTTGACAGCAAAGGCCGGGGAAGCGGCTGTATATATACAGTGCATGCCTTATACAGGCAACCATGCTCCCGGCGCTCTCAGGCTGCAGAGCTGGCCGTTTCCTCTGAGGAAAAAGCAGTCTAAATTCACATCAGACTATGCCGAAACGCTGCGTGCCTTGCGTGGGGTAAATGATAGTCATGTACTGTTTGAGCAGGATGGGATGCTTATCTCTACTGCAACTGCAAACATTCTGTTATACCGTGATGGTCACTGGTCTACACCGAATGCGGATGCGGGGGTGTTGCCGGGCAGAGTGAGAGATTTTCTGATTCGTAATGCCCTGCTGGTTGAGGAGCCATGTCCGGTTGCGTGGCTGGAAGATTGCGAAGCGGCAGCAATATGTAATAGTGGTCTGTTTATCCAGCCGCTAGCCTGTATCGTTGATGTTGCAAGGCAGGATGCAATGGACATTCACCACACTGCATTGCAGCCATTAATAGATATTTTGCAGCAACAAGAGGGTGTGCAACTGTTATGAAAAAACTCGTGATATTTTCCATCGTCGGTTTGTTGCTGCTTATGCTGCCCTTTGTCTGGGTGTTCTGGCAGGCCTCTGCTGACGTCGCATTGCTTACTCCGGTGGAGATATCCGTACCTAAGGGTGCATCTACGATTAAAATCGGCCGTCTGCTGCATGCTGAGGGTGTGATAACATCTCCTTTGGCATTCCGTCTGGCCGTGCGTCTGAAAGGCGTCGGAGCAGGTCTGCATAGTGGACTGTACCGCTTTGAGGAGCCGGCCAATATCCATACAATCATTAGCAGACTCGAATCCGGTGATGTCATGTCATTCAGTGTTACACTGCCTGAAGGGCTGAGAACTGATGAGATGCTTGCCATTCTGGCACATAAAACAGATGTGAAACTGCCGCAGTGGCAGGCTGCCTTGAAAGCACTGCTGCCGGGCGAGGTGGAGGGGCGCTTGCTGCCTGAAACCTACCAATACAGTAAACCGATTGAGCCGAAACGCCTGCTGCAGTCGATGATCGACGCACAAAAGAAAGAGCTCGCAGCATTGAGTGCGGATGTCAGTCAGCAGGACCGGCTGCGCATCATGGCTTCCATTATAGAGAAGGAAACCATGCTCGATCATGAGCGGCCTCTGGTTTCCGCAGCCATTCATAATCGCTTGAAGAAGGGTATGCCTTTGCAGATGGATCCAACGGTGATTTACGGTATATGGCGCAGCAAGGGCAGTTTTTCGGGTAATATTCACAGGAAAGATCTCACCACTGATACACTGTGGAACACCTACACACGGCGTGGTTTGCCGCCAACACCAATCGGTAATCCGGGTGCTGCATCCTTACGTGCAGCAGCCACTCCTGCCGATGTCGATTATCTCTATTTTGTCGCAGATGGAACGGGTGGTCACAAGTTTGCCGCCACACTTGCCGAGCATCAGGCCAATGTGAAACAGTGGATCAAGATCGAAAAGAAGATGAATCGTGGCAAGTAAACAGACGCTGATTATAGAAGTTAAGCTATCATCGAAACAGACGTTCATCTTTCAATCGTTGCTGGAAGCCGAAGAGGGGCTGGCAGTGATGCGCTGCTTTGATCCCGAGCATAAAAAGCAACAGCTATGGACAACACCTGACCAGAGAGGAGAACTGCTGGAATGGCTGAGTACACTGCCTGAAGCAGTTGAGGTTCAGCTATCAGACGAATGGGTCTGGCGTGATGCAAGAAGCAATGGAGGGGTGGTGTAATGAAATTGCCAATCTACCAGATTGATGCATTTGCAGAGAAATCATTCGAGGGAAATCCTGCTGCAGTGTGTCCATTGCAAACCTGGCTGCCCGATGCCTTGATGCAGTTGATAGCAGAAGAAAATAACCTTTCTGAAACTGCTTTTTTTGTGCCAACAGAGGCGGGTTTTCATATCCGCTGGTTTACGCCGACTACCGAGGTTGATCTATGCGGCCATGCAACACTGGCTGCAGCTTATGTGTTGCTTGAGTGTCTTGCTTATGAGCCGGATATGATTACGTTTGAGTCGCGCTCAGGGCTACTCACGGTCTCGAAAGCGGATGACCTTCTGGTTCTGGATTTCCCGGCTCAGGTTCCTGTCAGTTGTGAAACTCCCGAAGCAATCTTGCATGCCTTTGGTATTGAACCGGTTGAATGTCTTAAGGGTGAAGATTACATCATCGTATTTGAGTTTGAGGAAGATGTTTTGACGACTGAGCCGAATATTGAATTGCTCAAAGAGCTCGATGGGAGAGGTGTCATCATTACTTCAACGTCGGACTCGTATGATTTCGTGGCGCGCTTCTTTGCCCCGAAATATGGCATCAATGAAGATCCGGTCACCGGCTCTGCTTATACGCAGCTGGTTCCATTCTGGTCGAACCGGCTTGGCTTGAAAAAACTTGTAGCCAGGCAGCTTTCCAGCCGGGGTGGTAATGTGATTTGCGAGCTTCATGAGCAGAGGGTGTCCATAGCAGGCAAGGCTGTGAAATATCTGCAGGGCGAGATTGACCTTAAGCTTTAGCGATAGCAGGGGAGTCTAAGTTTAATCGATGACCTTTTTTCTTAACGACTTGATTTGACTGCGCCGGTTCTTGGACTCCAGTCGCCGTTTAACCGATGCGCGGGATTTGCGTGTTGGTGTTCTCTTTTTCTGCACAACCATTGCTGTTCTGATCAGGGCTTGCAGCCTGTTTAGTGCATCGCTCCTGTTTTTATCCTGAGACCTGAACTGCCGTGCCTTGATAATAATGATGCCTTCTGAGCTGATGCGACGATCTCTGAGTTGCAATAAGCGCTCCTTATAAACCTCCGGCAGTGATGAGGCCTCAATGTTAAAGCGCAGGTGAACAGCACTGGAAACTTTATTGACGTTCTGGCCACCAGCGCCCTGAGCGCGAATGGCAGACATTTCAATCTCACCGTCGGGAATGCTGACAAGTCTTGAAATGTTCAGCATTAACCTGCCGAAAGTTCCCTGATCGAATAACGGTCTTTTGCACTCACATCCTTAAACGTAAACAGCTCGCTTTTGCCACCGTAAACCACATCTGTCAGCCATTGCTGTTCGGCCTCGATAGTTGCCTCGGACACCGATTTACTCCACACGCCTTTTCTCTGTTTGCCGCGCTCACTGTATGCGAAGTCTGCCATCCAGCGGTATCCACGCGCTTTCAGATCATCTTTTTTATCAAAGGGTGCAGCTACTGCAAAATAGCGACGGCTCTTTTCCCGAGCCTGAGCAAGCAGAGCACTCATCGCCAGTGTGCCGGATTGGGGAAGAGGTTTACTGAGCAGATGCAGTGTGGCCTGTGCGTCATTCACTGCCCTGTGCCCGTCGAAAAAATAACCCATCTTATAAGCTATATAATCAAGTTTGAGGCTGGCTATCTCCTCTTCCATCCAGTTGATATCATTAAAGGTGCAGGCCCAGTTTGTCTGGCTGATGACCGGAAAGCGGCGCTCAAGCATTTGACGATCATAAGCCGCGTTATGGGCTATGATCAGGTCTGCCTGTTGCAGCCAGACATTGATTTCAGCATCATCCAGCTTTTGACCAGCTACCATATCATCGCTGATGCCGGTGATCTGTCTGATGATCTCTGCCAGCGGTTCACCGGGATCTTCAAAACCTCCATAGCTATGCAGTATGCGGTAAATCAGCCCTGTGCCTGCATCGTACTCAAACACAATGAAGCCAAGTTCGATGATTTTATCATGTACTGTATCCAGACCGGTTGCTTCAACATCAATAACGATTCCGATGCGGGCCGTGGCAGGTTTCCCTGCTGTATAAAAATCGGGAGGATTCAGGCGTTCAATGACCTTGTACTGGCCTGATTTCTCCAGTTGCTGAATAAGCGCGCTATCGTTCATCTACTACTCCACAGTTCCCTGACTATAACAGCAACACTGCACGTGATACGGAAAAAATAAAATAATGCTCAGCAGGATTTGATATTCATTTCACCTTGCCGAAGCTGCCTGAAAGCATCACAGTGTGTTGGCTGGTTCTGGAGGGGATATGAATGCACTGACTTCCACACTGAATGATGATTTTGGCGAAAACGGGCATCTGGCCTTTCGTGATGCAGGGGAAGGTTTCATTGTTA
Organism: Mariprofundus micogutta; assembly: GCF_001895085.1. Taxonomy (GTDB): domain Bacteria; phylum Pseudomonadota; class Zetaproteobacteria; order Mariprofundales; family Mariprofundaceae; genus Mariprofundus; species Mariprofundus micogutta. The sequence continues at coordinate 35,800 of NZ_BDFD01000010.1, forward strand.
TCGATATCGATAACTGCCATTGTACTGCCACGATTGCCTTGCAGGGGGCGCATTTGATGCGCTGGAATCCAAAAGGTGAGGAGCCGGTGATCTGGATGTCACCTGCAGCCACGCTTGCGGAGGGTAAATCCATTCGTGGTGGCGTGCCTATCTGCTGGCCCTGGTTTGGCGCTCATGCCACTGAAGCCGATTTTTCTGCGCATGGTTTTGCCCGTACAGTTGCATGGGATGTTATCAATACTTCTTCGCTTGATGATGGAACCACATGTATCAGCTTTCGTATTGCTGAGATCAATCGAGATATGTGGAGCGATCAGGTGCCGGTTGAAATGCATATGCAGATCGGGGCAAGGCTGGAGATGGAACTGGTTACGAAAAACCGGAGTGAGGAATCAGTCACAGTCGGTGATGCTTTGCACACATATTTCTGTGTTTCAGATGTGAGTAAAGTATCCGTGCGCGGTTTAGATGCTTGTGAATATCTGGATAAGGTCGGCCCGACAGTACGCAAAACCCAGAAGGGGAATATTAACTTCGATCAGGAAGTTGACCGCATCTATTTTGATCAGGGGCAGGATATTGTAATCAGAGATCCGATAATGCACCGTGATATCCGTATTGAGAAACGTAACAGCCATTCAACCATAGTCTGGAATCCGTGGATTGATAAAACCCTGCGCATGGGCGATTTCGGAAGCGATGATGGATATCTGGGTATGGTTTGTGTTGAAAGTGCCAATGCTGATGCTGATATGGTGAAACTGGCTCCCGGTTATACACATCGTTTATGGGTACGCTACAGCATCGAAAAGTAAGCAGGCTGTTCCAGTGAAAATGTCTGACCTTGATAAGATAGAAAAGCTGACGCTGGATCATTACGAGCAGACAGCCGAGTCGTTCTGGCTGGGGACTCAGGATCACGATGTCAGCCAGAATATTGAAGCTTTTCTGCAGGCAATGCCTGATGAACAGGCCCTGGATATTCTGGATTTCGGTTGTGGCCCGGGACGTGACCTCTACACATTCAAACAGCTGGGGCACAGGCCAACAGGTCTGGATGGCAGTGAAACGTTCTGCCGGATGGCACAGCTTCATAGCAGCTGCCCGGTATTACATCAGCAGTTTCTTAGCCTGAAGCTGGAGCAGGGAGCTTTTGATGGCATCTTTGCCAATGCTTCGTTATTTCATATTCCCGGTTCACAACTGAGCAGGGTATTGGAACAGTTGCACACTGCCCTAAGAGCCGGAGGTGTTCTTTTCTCATCCAATCCAAGAGGAAATTCAGAAGGCTGGAACGGGCCACGTTATGGACATTATATGGAACTTGAAACTATGCAGGCCATTTTGGAGCAAGCTGGGTTCAGTATTGTCCATCACTATTACCGGCCTGAAGGTTTGCCAAGGGATAAACAAACCTGGCTGGCTATCGTCAGTCAGCGACAGGAGTGAACATGTATAAAGCTCTATTCACGTTATTGCTCTGTCTCATCAACCTGAATGCTTATGCGGGAGTGCAGGGCAAAGAGATTATCTATCAGGTGGGTGACACTGAATTCACTGGGTTTCTGGCATTCGATGATGCAGTAAAAGGCAAACGACCGGGCATACTCGTGTTGCATGAGTGGTGGGGACATAATGCCTATGCGCGTAAACGGGCCGAAATGCTTGCCGCTCTTGGCTATACTGCATTTGCACTCGATATGTATGGCACAGGTAAACTGGCTGCACATCCTGAAGATGCCAAAGCATTTATGATGGCAGTGACTGGTGACAAAGTGGAGATGGTGAAACGTTTTCAGGCTGGATTGAAAATTCTCACAGATCAGGCAAACGTGGATAGAAACAAAATAGCCGCCATCGGTTACTGCATGGGCGGTGGCATGGCGCTGAACATGGCCCGTTCAGGTATTGATCTGGATGTTATTGTTGTGTTTCATGGCTCTTTGGGAACTGAAACGCCTGTCACAGCAGGGCAGGTCAAAGCCGAAATCATGGTGTTTACCGGTGCAGCCGATCCATTTGTGCCAACTGAGCAGGTGCAGGCATTCGAGCAGGAAATGAAATCAGCCGGAGTGGTTTACACGCTAAAGTCTTATCCGGGTGTCAAACACAGTTTCACCAATCCGGATGCGGATGGTTTTGCGGCACGGTTCAAAATGCCACTGGCCTATAACAGAGCCGCCGATGAAGACTCGTGGCAGCAGATGTTACAGCTCTTTCAGAAGGTTTTCAGATCAGAGTGATTTATCGTTGTGCGGAGCCCGGCTCTCTTTGCTGTTTCCGGGCATGGTGCCTCTGACGCCATGCATTGAGAAAAATAACATGGCGAAATAATAGACCATGGTTTCAATGGTGATTCCTTGCATATTACCCGGTTGTGTATTACTGATGAACAGCAGGGGGATCATTTCCCATAACAATCGAACCGAAACCCAGGCCAACATGATAATAGCGCTGATATATCCGGCATGTCTCCAGATGCGCCAGCCAAGAAATGGTGCGAGTAGCATTAACGGGCCAAAATACATAAGTGTTTCCAGTTGCTTTGCCAGCGTTGTGCTTTCATCTATGAAGCACAGCTCATAGATAATGATGACGTATATCAGACACATCCACACTGCCAGTGCAGCTCCATATACTATGGCAAGTTTGCGACCTCTGTGTTCACGGACATCCGGCCAGAATGGCTGAGTAAGTAGTTTGAGCATCTGCTTAAGGCCAGGCTCCATTCAGCTCTCCTGCACAACAATAATATTAATAAAGCATGTTTCTCAGGATATTCAACCATGCCTGTGGTGAGGGATCGATAGATAAGCGAGTCACGAATACACACGAATGAACGTGAATAATGAGGCAGTGTAGTATGTGAAATCATTGCCCAAGGGCACCCTGTCCGGCTTTACTGTTCACCAAATGGTTAAGTTGGTCATAACAATGAATAGCTTGTCATTCGTGGTTGGCTGTTTTTTACTTGAGTAAGGCTGAATAGTTGCCATAAGTTGATGCTTCCCGCTAATGCGCGACAAACTCCAAAAAATGCCCCCCGAGGGGGAGCTGTTTTAGTTGTTGTTTTAGCGATTAGCTGCAGCAGTCGCCTGCACCGCAACATGCTTCGCCGCCATGTACATGGCCATGCTCTAACTCTTCTGCTGTTGCATCACGAATATCTTCAATCTCTACATCGAAATTCAGATTTTTCCCGGCCAGCGGGTGATTGCCGTCAACAGTAATATTGTCACCATCAATGTCGCTAATGCGTACAAACTGGATGTCATTGCCATCATCGGTGGCGGTCTCAAATTCCATGCCTACTTCAAGGCTATCGATGCCCTCGAACACTTCACGCGATACCACTTCAACCATAGCCGGATCGATCTCACCATAGGCATCAGCAGCTTCAAGCGACACCTTCAGTTTATCGCCAACAGACTTGCCTTCCAGTGCCAGTTCCAGACCAGGGATGATGTTCTCTTCGCCATGCAGGTAAACCAGCGCATCGCCACCTACGGATGAGTCGATGATATCTCCTGCAGCATTGGTCAGGGTGTATTGAAATGAAACAACTTTATGATTACTGATCTGCATGTTTATCTCCAGTGAACAGGTGAAATCTCTTATCGCCGATTCTTAATGCGCGGCAAGCTACTCATGCCAAACCGGATGACAAACATCTGCGGCTCCCTCTCTGCTTTTGAGCAGCCTGGCTTATCTAAATGAAACTGTTTTGAACTATTTGAGTACATGTCTGCTTCGAATGAGGTCGACTTCAGGTTATGCTTTCCCCGACTGACGCGCGTGTTTTTTATCAATCTAAGAAGAGGTATTCAGGTGGCCAAAAAGTTTTACGTGGTATGGCAAGGAAGAGAAACCGGAATTTTTACGGATTGGAATACGTGCAAAAAGCATATCGATAAGTTTGCCGGAGCCAGATACAAGTCGTTTTCGACCCTGGCCGAGGCTGAAGCTGCATTTGCCGGAAACAGGGCAACAGCGCGTAAAAGCGCAGGTCTTTCTTCTTCAGCCCAAAAGAGAACATCGAAGCAGACTGTTAAAACCTATGTGGCGACAGAGATCGCAGCCATGAAGGTCGATACCAAGATCTTTACCGATGGCGGTTGTGAGCCGAATCCCGGCAAAGCAGGCTCAGGTATTGCCGTGTATCGCAAAAATGTTATTGATGAGCTGTGGTACGGTTTATATAACCCGCATGGCACGAACAATACTGCTGAATTGAATGCACTGCATCAGGCTCTGATGATGGCAAAAGGAGAAATCAACAAGCATAAGTCTGTGGCTATATTTTGTGACTCCAAATATTCTATTCAATGTATTACCCAGTGGGCAATCAACTGGCAGAAGAAGGGCTGGAAAAAAGCCGGTGGTGAAATCAAGAACCTGGAATTGATCAAAGCGATGTTCGCACTGCATCAGTCATTGAAAGACAAGGTTCAGGTATTACATGTGAACGGGCACGTCGGTGTTGAAGGTAATGAATTGGCTGACCGCATGTCGATTCTGGCGATAGAGACTAAAAACAGAGATTTTAAACCTTATGCAGAGAAAATAGATATTGAAGCCCTGCTGGCACTCAGAGAAGGGTGATCTCAATCTGCTAACGCCAACTTTGTCTCCTGTTTAAACAGTTTGTTTGAAATAATGGCATGGCTATTGCTCATACATCCATATGAGTGTTCATCTGGATATTGGACAAATGGATTGGGGTGGTAAGCTGCTCAAGCAGCCTGAGCAGACTCGTGGTCAAGCAACTGCCGATTCATTCCAGCAGTATCTGGATAAAAGCAGTGATGAGTTATCATCTCTGGATGCTAGAGACATGAGCCCGGATGTTATCCGATCACTGGCAGCCAAGCTTATGTTGGCTCTGGATCGAGCCAGTATGCATGCACTGTTTTCTGATGCCGATGCAAGATCGGCTGGTTCGGCTGCAGATTATTTGTCTACGGACCTGTTTATGGCTATGCGCAACAGTACTCATTCACCTATGAACTCCATGATGAATAACAGAGATGCTCTGGCCACTGCGACTGCTAAGCCGGACAGTAGTGTTACGCCTGAGAAAACAGTTCATCAGGGATCTGTCTCTTTGGGCAAAGGACGGCAGCAGTATGCTCCAATGATTGAACGTGCCGCAGAGATGAACGGACTAGATCCGAATTTGATTGCGGCGGTGATTCAGACAGAGAGTGATTTTAATCCTCAGGTCGTATCCCATGCCGGTGCACAGGGCTTGATGCAACTGATGCCCGGTACTGCAGCCGATCTCGGAGTGCGTGATGTGTTTGATCCCGAGGAGAATATTCAGGCAGGTAGCCGATATCTGAAACAGCTTCTTGATCGCTATGACGGGGATACCGGGTTGGCGCTGGCTGCTTATAACTGGGGTATGGGTAATCTTGAACGCCATCCCGACCGGATGCCGGAAGAGACGGTAAATTACGTTGCCAAAATTACCGGTCTGATGAATAAAGCAGCGTGATTATCCAGACGATTTTGGCCGAAGAGGATAGTTTTTAAACACATTTCCGCGTAAATATTATGGCTATTGCATTATTTTACTACTCTGCACTATATTAGCATCGTATGGCCATTGACTATTCTATTGATACGCAGCGCAACCTTGTAATCACGACGCTTTCCGGAGTGCTGAATTTCGAAGAGTGTGTGGCCCATCATATCAAGCTTGGCTCTGATAAGGATTTTGATCCTTCAGGTTGCGAGCTGATTGATGGCAGTGCGTTAAAAAGTGTCGCGCTTGCAAGTACCTCGATTTTCAGTCTTTCCAAGACCTGTCCGTTCGGTTCAAGTGCACGCCGTGCGATTTATGCTTCAGACAATACATTTCATTACGGGCTGGCACGTATGTTCCAGATGGTCACTGGCGAGAAGCATGGTGAAATTATGGTGTTTAAAGATCGGGACGAAGCAGTCGCTTGGTTAAATATAGAGTAAACCACAATTCGATCTTCAGGAATTAAAAGAGCCTCCCATTGCGGGAGGCTCTTTAACGAACGGCCAATCCTGTAGAGGGGGAGGGGGAGATGGATTGGCAGTCGAAATCGTTATATCAGTTAATCATCATCATGATGGCGGTATCTGGAGTGACGTGAGTGATACCGGTCATGACTACGGGAATATGATGATCTGTGTTCACGATACTCATGGCGATATCTTGCAGGCCTGTATTGTGGGCGGTGCCGATGAACGACATAAGCAGGTTCATACTGGCTGCCGATTACTGCACCGGCGATGGTGCCGAGAACAGCGCCGAAGATCGCACCTTCAACAACCTGATTCTGACTTGATCCTACAACAGCACCGGTTGTTGCACCGACAACGGCACCTGTGGCCATAGCGCGGTCCTGATATGAGGCTGCCTGAACAAGTGGGGCTGCCAGCAGGGATGCGCTTAACAGGATGGTGGCAATGAATCGTTTCATGATTTGTCTCCTGCGGGATGGTGTCCCTCATGCAGCAAACATTACGGGCTGAAATGTTTAGCTGTGCATCTACTGTGTAAAATGAATGCAAAGAAATTGTAAAACTTGATGTGAATGTTTTTTTATCCCTTTCAGAATCATCATTCTCGGGTTTACGAAATGATTTGTATTCAGCAGCGTTAAGCATTCAGGTGAAGAGACAAGGGCAGGGGTTGGTCAGTGAACAGATTGATTACGTTTGAAGGTGTGGATGGTTGCGGTAAAAGCACCCAATTGAAACTTGCAGCTCAGTGGTTGAGGGGACGTGGTGAGCAGGTTGTAACGGCATTTGAGCCGGGTGATACATCACTTGGCAAAGAGATTCGCACACTTCTCCTGGCGGGTGAATTTGTGCCTGTTGCTGAAGCTGAGTTGCTGATGTTTCTGGCGGATCGTGCCCAACATGTGCGTGAAAAGATTCAGCCGGCATTGGATTCAGGCGCCTGGGTATTGTGCGATCGTTATACTGATTCCACGCTGGCGTATCAGTTGGCTGCCAGAAAACTGGCCGAGGGCGCAGCCAATTTGAAAGATATGCTTCGTTTTGCTGAATGTGGTGTAAGTCCCCAGCTAACGCTCTGGTTCGATGTGTCGGTGACTGTTGCCATGCAGCGCATGAAAAAACGCGCCGAGGCAGGGGAGAAGGCGACCCGACTGGATGATGAGGCTGCTTCATTTCATCAGCGAGTTGCTGAGGCATTCGGCCATCAATTTGAATTCAATTCGGGACGCATCACTCGCATAGATGCAGAGAAAGATATCAACGGCGTGTTTGCTCAGGTGGAACAGGCTTTAGAGGCACACTTTTCACTGTCATGAAAAATGTAATCGGGCATCAGCTTGTTGAACAGCGCTTTGCCGATGCATTGCAACGCGGCAATCTGCATCATGCATGGCTATTGCATGGCATCAAGGGCATAGGCAAACATACGCTGGCCGAGAATCTGACCGCACGCTTGTTATGTGATTCGCATAGCGCATGCGGGACATGCCACGCTTGCCGGATGCTGGAAGCCGGTTCACATCCGGATGTATATCACATCGGCTTGCTGGAGAAAAAACGCGATATATCTATTGATCAGGTGCGTGATCTGCTTGGCTTTCTTGCACTCAGTGGTTCCGAGAGTGAACGCAGAGTTGTTATCCTTGATGATGCGGAGCGTCTGAATAATCAGGCTGCCAATGCCTTGCTCAAGGGACTGGAAGAACCATCACCCGGAAGCCTGCTGCTGATTGTTTGCGCCGATATTGAAAAATTGCCAGCCACAGTGCGTTCGCGTTGCCTCCTGCAGCATTGCGCCCCGCTGGATGAGCCAGGGGTTCGCGAAGTGTTACAGCTGGAATTTGCTGATACGCTGGGCGCTGACGCAGTGCTGCTGGATCTGGTTGTAGGTTTTGCCGATGGCTGTCCGGGTGCGGTAAGTTGTCTGCACGAGCGCAACATTATCGATGCCTTACAGCTCTGGTCCCGGTTGACAGAAAATATAGCCGATGCGGATATCGCCAAGGTGGAAAACTGGTGCAGAAGTAATGTGGCATCTGTGCCGCATGAACTGATTATTCGCGTGCTTTTGCAGCCATTGTATCCACTGCTGCAGAATCTGAAGCCGGAAGCTTTTGAGGCGGCACAGCTGTTACACAAGGCTGTGCGAGGCTGTATGCGCTGGCCCGGTGAAGTACAACGCCAGAGTCTCAGGGCAGCGCCATCGCTGCTGGCTTGCCTGCTGGAACTGCGTAGTGCTCTTCGTAACCCTGTTATTCAGCGATAAGGCGGTTACACTTCCGCTCGATGAGTCAGGGAGTCGGTTTATAATATGGAAAGTTCAAACATGGAAAGCTATTACGTCACCACACCAATTTATTATGTGAATGATGAACCGCATCTCGGCCATATCTATACCACGATTGCCGCAGATGTACTGGCCCGTTATCAGCGGCAGTGTGGGAAGGATGTATTTTTCCTGACTGGTGTTGATGAACATGGCCAGAAGGTGCAGCAGGCGGCGGAAGCGCGTGAGATTGAACCGATTGAACTGGCGGACCAGGTGGTCGCACGTTATGAAAGCCTCTGGCCTGAATTTTCCATCAGCAATGATGATTTTATTCGTACCAGTTCCGAGCGGCATAAGGCCGGTGTGCAGGGCATGTGGCGAAAGCTTGAGAATGCAGGCACCATCTATAAAGACTTTTATGAAGACTGGTATTGTGTGCCTTGCGAAAGCTACTGGACTGAAACACAGCTAAAAGATGCCGGGCGATGGGAAGATAAATCCTGCCCGGACTGCAAACGTGCTGTTGAGAAAATTCAGGAAGAGTCCTATTTCTTCCGTCTTAGTGCTTTTCAGGATCGTCTGGTCGAACATATCAAGGCTAATCCTGATTTTATTCAGCCAACGTCACGTCGCAACGAGGTACTGAGTTTTGTCGAGGGTGGTTTAAGGGATCTTTCCGTATCACGCACGACCTTTTCATGGGGTGTACCTGTACCCGGTGATGAGAAACATGTGATTTATGTCTGGATCGATGCCCTGACCAATTATATCTCTGCGCTTGGTTTTCCTGATAAGGATATCAACAAACACTGGCCTGCTGATGTTCAGCTGATCGGCAAGGATATCCTTCGTTTTCATGCCGTTTACTGGGCTGCCATGTTGATGGCTGCCGAACTGCCGTTGCCGAAACGCATATATGCACATGGCTGGTGGACAGTGGAAGGAGAGAAGATGAGTAAATCGCTGGGCAATGCGCTGCGACCGGCTGATTTGCTCAAGGAGTACGATGCCGATGTATTGCGCTATTTCCTGCTGCGCGAAGTGCCATTCGGTCAGGATGGTGATTTTTCATTCACTGCTTTGAAGCAGCGTTATAACTCCGAGCTTGCCAATGATGTAGGCAATCTGCTGAACCGTTCGCTGGCGATGCTGAACAAATATAGTGATGGTGTACTGGGTGAAGTGAATGAGGAGCAGGACATGGATCGTGCTTTGATTGCAGATATTGAAGGTATGCAGATGGATGTTGCCCAGGCGCTGGATCGTCAGGCATTTCATCTGGCCCTTGAGCGCATCAGTGTCGTGGTACGTCATGGTAACCGATATGTGGAAGACAATGCGCCCTGGGCGCTGGCCAAAGCCGGTGATGATAAACGACTGGCAACAGTGCTTTATCATCTGGTTGAAACCCTGCGTCTGGTCGCTATGCAGCTGACGCCATTCATGCCGACCAAAATGAGCGCAATGCTTTCACAGATTCACGGTGAAGAGGTGAACGCAGAAGAAATGACCGCTGCCTTGCATGGTGGCTGGGGGCTTTTGCAGGCAGGTCATCAGTGCTCCAGGCCGCAGCCGATTTTCCCGAGAATGGATTAAGCGCCCTCAGAAATTATTGCTTATTTGATTCTGTTTATAACTATCGAACTATTTTTCATCTTTGTGATGGGACTCACATACGCACTTTAATTTCTTCATATACTTCGCTGCATGGGTTGCGCAGATAACGCGCCTCATGCAGGAGGATGTTATGAACTTTATTAATAACATGATGAACGAACTGATGCACGAGAAGGAACTGGCAGCAATGAGTGCAACATGCCATGTCTCCAACGGTGAATGCAGCGGTGCGTACTCTTTTGAAGACACTGCGAGTGAATGTTACTTTTCTTCATTTCAGGTCACTGTTTAAAACATCCGTAACCAGTTTTTAGTACTATTCAATATTAAGATTCAGAGATAAGGGGGTATCATATGAGCTTTCTGAAAAAAACATTTCATGAAATGGCAGATAACAGTGCAGCGGTTTCACAGTCTTCAATCAATGGCGTGACCTATGATATTCCAGAATGGCTGAGCGCTAACTTTTAAGTCATTCAATATACTCGATTTATAAGGAGATGCTTCACAGCGTCTCCTTTTTTATTTGTGGACCAGGGTGAAGGTATAGTGGGCCTTAGCAATTTATAATAATCGATCTTGAAAGGTATGACTAAAAGAGCAGTCATTCAGGGACTAGAATTGCCGGATATTTCTTAAGAGGTATTCAAGACATTGTTGCCACAGTGAATGACTATCATTATCTTGTCTTCATGCGCTCCTTGGCCCTCATGGCTTTTCTCGCCCTGCAGTTATCTGTATTTACATGTGGATTCGATATTCACGTGCATGCGGCAGGTATTGATGATAGCCATATTGCTGAACATATCCATGATGATGGCGCTGATCATGAACAAGATTCACACGACCATGGATGCCATGTTCATTCATCGCATTCGTTTACTATGGCTGATGAGAAGCAGATTAATTCGATATCTGTAGTTTCTACGCCTCAGCATTTTATATTGGCAGAGTCTTATTTGAAGAGCCTGCCATGCTTAATAGAGCACCCTCCAAAGTTACAGCACTGCTGATTTTCTTATTTGGTAGCATAAGGACAGTCTGAAAAGGACTGCGCCTGTTCTATCCATTTAGAGGTCAGCCCTTCCCCAATCAATTTAATAAATTCACAGGGGGAAACTGTGCGAATACGATTATTAATGATCGGAATGCTATTATGCATTCACCCATTCAATACCAATGCAGTAACGCTGAAGGCAGCAATGGATGCTGCTGTAGAAAAACATCCCATGTTAACGATCTCAAAAATGCAGATTGACGGTGCTCAAGGTGAGCTTCAGGAGCAAGGCTCTTATGCATATAATCCTGAGCTTTCCGTTGAGCCTCAGCGGCGCAAACTGAATGGCGGCGGTACATCACATGATTACTACGTCACCTTGTCACAAGGGGTCGAGCTTGGTGGTAAACAAAAGTATCGTGAGTTGTCAGCTCAGGCGGCTGTAGAAGCTGCCAAACTCGAATCAGATAACATGTATCAACAAGTGTCTTTCAATGCGGCCAGAGCTCTTGTTGGTCTGTATTTTTCTAAGCGAGAACTTGTATGGCGAAACCAGCAAACAAGAACATTGTTGCAGTTGCATAAAGCGGTCACTAGGCAGATGGAGCTTGGCGAAGCCAACCAGCTGGATGTAAATCTTTCTCAGGCATCATTAACTCAGGCTATCAATGCTGAATCACAGGCAAATAGGGAACATGCCATGAATGTGTCAAGGTATGTGATAGCTGTCGGTGCAGGTGGTGATATTGAAAATATTCAGCCTGAGTTGCCAAAACTTCTCGTAGGTTGGCAACCACTGTCCGATCCCGTTGAGATTGCCATGAACTCTCGTCCGGACATTGCCGCTAAACGACAGAGACTTGCCCAGTATTCAGCTCAGGCAGATCTTGCAGATGCAAACCGCATTCCTGATGTCACTGTTGGCTTGATGGCTGGCAGGGAGGCTGGTGATAAACTCGTCTCACTTGGTTTTACAATGCCAATTCCGGTATTGAACAGCCACAGTGGCGCATATAGGGCTGCATTATCTCAGGCATCAGCCTATAAAACCGAACTGGAATGGTTTGAACAGCGCGTGAAGCTCGAGGTTCAGGAAGCGAAATTCAGTCATACCACTGCCATGCAGGCACTATTGGCAATAAGTAAAGCCCAAGGGAAAAACTCATCTTCGGATAGCATCGATTTGGCCAAGGCTGCTTTTGATGCCGGCGAGTTAAATATCGAAGCGTTGGTCGTACATATCAACCAGATACTTGAGTCACGCATCAATTCCGCTGCAATTCTGAAACAGGGCTGGTTAGCTCGTATTCGCCTGGCTGAAGTGCTGGGCCACCCGGAATATATTCTCCAAGGAACCCAAGAATGAAAACATTAATAGCGTTAATAACGACACTTGCATTATTTATGAGTGCTCCTGCCATCGCAGAGGATCATGGCCATGAAGAAGCTGAACATGCTCATGAAAAGCATGGTGATCATAAAGAAGATGGTCATGACAATGAAAAGCGCGATGCCCATGGTGAACATGGCGGTCACGCAGGAGAAAATGGATCTGTCAAATTAACTCCAGCGCAGATCAAACAGGCAGGCATAGAAAGTCAGGTGATTCAGCGACGGAAAAAAGTGCAGACCATCAATGCTCCGGGAGGTGTGGATTTCAATGCTTATAAACTAGCTGACATCACTACCCTGGTTGATGGTGCTATCCATGCTCGTCATGTGCGTCTGGGTGACGAGGTTAAAAAAGGACAGAAGTTGGTGACTCTTACCAGTTCAGCTTTAGCACAATCTGAAGCTGGTTACCTGAGAGCTGAAGCAGAGCATCGTAAAAGTAAACTGGACCTGAAGCGCATTGAAGGCCTGGCAAAGGAAAAGATTGTATCGCAAGCGCGGCTTCAACAGGCAACAAGTATTCATCAGGCAGCTCATGCAAATCTGGCGGCAGCGCGTGCCTCACTATCTTCATATGGTCTGTCAGGTAAGAAAATAGATGCACTGATACGTTCGCGTCAATATGGTCAGTTAACCCTTTATGCCCCAAGTTCAGGAACGATTGTCGCAGATGATTTTCGTATAGGTCAGCACATTGCTGCCGGTACTCGCTTGATGCAGGTCGTTGATGAATCAACAGTTTGGGTTGAAGTGAAGCTGTCTCAGTCTCAGATGGGTGGGATAGCTACAGGGCGTTCAGCTGTTGTATCAACGAAAGACAATGCAAAGCATTACAAAGCCAGGGTAATCAACGTGCACCATCAGCTTGACGAGAAGACGCGTACTGTGGGTGTGCGCCTTGAGGTGCAGAACCCGGAAGATGCATTGCATCCAGGTATGTTTGTGAGTGCTGAGATTGAAACAGACTCTGCTGAGGAGTCCTTGTTATTGCCTGAGAATGCCATTCAACGACAGGGCAGTGAGCTCATTGTGTTTGTTGAGGAGGAACCGGGCCACTTTGAGCGTAGAGAGGTTCGTGTTGGCAAGCCTGGCATGGGGTTTGTCCCGGTTCTTGAAGGCGTGAAAGAGGGGGAATCTGTTGTTGTGAAGGGTGCATTTGTCCTTGCTTCAGAGCTGGCGAAATCCGGCTTTGAAGTACACAATCATTGAGGTGTATCCATGTTTAGCAAACTGATTGATGCGGCGGTTAACAACCGTCTTCTGATTTTATTGTTATTGCTGGGTTCAATGGCTTATGCCTTGTTCGTTGTACCCAAATTGAATCTCGATGCATTTCCCGATGTGACCAATGTGCAGGTGCAGATTAATACCGAATCGCAAGGGTTAGCCTCGGAAGAGGTGGAGCAGTTAATCACCTATCCGATTGAGGCCGTGATGTATGCATTGCCGGATGTTGAAGAGGTCCGCTCGATTTCCAAAACAGGACTTTCGGTGATTACAGTTGTGTTCAAAGAAGGCACCGATATCTATTTCGCCAGACAGCTGGTATTCCAGAAGTTGCAGGATGCCAGTCAGACTGTTCCGGCGTGGGCAGGTACGCCAAAAATAGGGCCGAACACATCAGGTCTCGGGCAGGTGTTCCAGTATATTATCAAGTCGGCTCCGGAAGCCGGTTTTGATGCAATGACACTCAGAGCACTGAATGACTGGGTAGTGAAGTTGATGCTAATGCCGGTAGAAGGTGTGACTGACATTCTCTCTTATGGCGGAGAGGTGCGTCAGTACCAGGTGCAAGTGAATCCCGAGCAGCTGCTTTCCTACAGTCTGCATGTAGATGACGTGGCCAAGGCCATTGAAGCGAATAATCGCAATGCCGGTGGCTGGTATCTGCCGCAAGGTGATGAGCAGTTGGTGATTCGCGGTGTCGGCTGGGTTCCCGGTGGTGAAGAAGGATTGAAGGCCATTGCTGCGATTCCGGTCAAAACCGTGAATGGTACGTCTGTTCGAGTCTCTGATGTCGCGACTGTGGCCTTTGGTGGTGAAATTCGTCAGGGCGCAGTGACCATGACTGAACGAACTGAAGACGGAAAGATCACCTCACTGGGTGAAGTCGTCGTAGGCATCACGCTTAAACGTTTTGGTGCCAACACCAAAAATACCATTGATGATGTTAAATCAAGACTGGAGATCGTGCAGAAAGCGCTTCCCAAAGGCGTGACCATTCAGCCTTTTTATGATCAGTCTGATTTGATTAACAAGGCAGTCTGGACAGTTGAAAAAGCACTGCTGGAAGCATTTATTCTAATCATCATCGTGCTGTTCCTGTTTCTGATGAACATGCGAGCAGCAACACTGGTATTGCTATCTGTTCCGATTTCAATTCTCGCAGCATTGGGCGTTATGCAACATTACGGTATTTCAGCCAACCTGATGAGTCTGGGTGGTTTGGCGATTGCTATCGGTATGATGGTTGATGGCTCAGTGGTGATGGTGGAGAATATTTTCAAACACTTGGAGAAAGCTCGTGAAGGAGACCATGGCATTGCCCTGCTCATCACAGAGGCGGCAAAAGAAGTTGCGCGTCCAGTGCTGTTTGCAGTGCTGATCATTCTGCTGGTTTTTACACCGCTGTTCACGCTTGAGGGTGTGGAAGGCAAGATGTTTACGCCGATGGCGCTCTCCATCTGCTTTGCCATGTTTGCATCCCTGCTGGTGGCCCTGCTGGTCATGCCTGTATTGGCAACTTATGCTTTCACCAAAGGCGTGGTTCACAAAGATAGTCCTGTGTTAGCACCGATTGCTCGTGCGTATCACGGACTGCTTAAATCCGCCCTGAAGGCGCGCAAAGCAGTGGTTGGTGGTGCAGCCGCAGCTTTTGTTCTAACGCTTGCTACAGTTCCATTCCTGGGTACTGAATTTGTGCCGGAACTTGAAGAAGGGACGTTGGCTATTCGTATTACCCTGGCTCCATCATCTTCGCTTGCTTATGCGAGAGATGTAGGGGAAAAGTTGGAGCATGTGTTGCTCAGTGAGTTCCCCGAAGTTACGTATGCATCAGCACGCACAGGCAGGGCAGAAATTGGTGGTGATCCCGAGCCAGCATCCAATATTGAGTTTTATGTCGGCTTGAAGCCTATAGAAGAGTGGACAAGTGCCTCTGATAGAAAAGAACTACAGAGCCTTATGCGGGAGAAGATGGAAGTCGTTCCCGGAATTCTTATTTCGTTCACCCAGCCTATTGCCATGCGTGTGGATGAGTTGTTGTCGGGTGTGAAGGCTGCATTAGCAATTAAACTCTTTGGACCTGATCTTAAAGTCCTGGCAGAAATGGGTAAGAAAATTGAAACAGTAGCGAAAAGTACTGAAGGCACGCGAGATGTTGAGATGGAACAGATTGAGGGTGAAGCTCAGTTAGTAGTTCGTCCTGATCGCAGCAAGCTGGATCGTTATGGCATCCCTGTGGATGATGTGATGAGTCTGGTTGCGGATGCTATTGGCGGTGCATCTGCTGGACAGGTAATTCAGGGCAATGAACGTTATGATATTTATGTCCGACTGGCTAAAGATTACCGTCACAATACTGAATCGATTGGCAGCCTGATCTTACAATCGCCAGGCGGTGCATGGGTGCGCCTTGAAGATGTGGCCACTATTGGGGTGGAGCAAGGCCCTCCTATGATCAAACGTGATGATGTGCAGCGCCGCGTCGTGATTCAAAGTAATGTTGAAGGGCGTGACATGGGTAGTCTTGTAGCTGAACTGGATCAGCGCATTCAGAATGAAGTCGATCTTCCTCCAGGTTATACCGTGGTGTTTGGCGGTCAGTTTGAAAACCAACGGCGTGCTCAGGCCAAGTTGATGATTGTTGTGCCACTTTCTTTACTGATGATCTTCCTGCTGCTCTATTTTGCATTCCATTCTGTTGGGCAAGCGGCGCTCATTATGCTCAATGTACCGATGGCCCTAATTGGCGGAATTCTCGCTTTATTAGTTTCGGGGCAATATCTATCCGTACCATCCAGCATTGGCTTTATTGCACTATTCGGAGTTGCAGTACTCAACGGTGTTGTGTTGGTTGATGCGATTAATCGGCATCTGGATGAACACGAGCTTGGTGATGCCATTCGTCATGGTGCTGAGAGTCGTTTAAGACCGGTACTTATGACTGCCATGATAGCGGCACTTGGCCTGATTCCTTTACTGCTAGCTACAGGTATTGGCTCTGAGATCCAAAGACCACTTGCAACGGTAGTAGTAGGAGGACTCGTATCATCTACGCTATTAACACTGTTTGTTTTGCCATGCCTTTATGAACGATTTAGCAAGGGCCACATCAAGGAAGGAAAGTAGTATGGTACGTAGCATTTCTTTTGGAGTAATTGTTTTAGTTGGTATTTCATTCGGGCTTACTGGATGTGGGGAGTGGAAGCCGCTGGATCATAGTATTACTAAACATAGCCAACATCATCATGGATCGGGGGCAAAAGAGCACGAGAATATTCATCCATCTGACTGAACTTCAGAATCTCCTGTTTAGGTCGGGATGAGGGGTACTTTGTAGTATGTGTGCCTTTTTCTTTTTGCTGCCTGCCGATCTGTTTATACTTGCAAAATGAGACTGTTTGCTGCGCTTGAACTGCCTGACCATGTTGTAGATGAACTGAATCAATGGTGGCAGTCGGCGCAATGCTTTCTGAAACCTTCTGACTGGCGACCCGTTTCTCCTCATCTCTGGCATCTGACACTGGCATTTTATGGTGATGTGGATGGGCACGATGCAGATGATCTGGCTGAAGCCTTGCTGCAGTGTGCAGAAAAAAGCCCCGGAATGTATTTACAAAGCGGGGGGCTGGGATTCTTTCCGAGGCCGGCCCGTCCCCGTGTGTTTTGGGCAGGCGTAAGCGAAGCCGATGAGGGTAAAAAGTTAAAACGTCTTGCCCATTGTTGCAGGTATGCCGGCCATGCTACGGTTCGCAAACGCACGGCTGGTGAAACGGCTTTTCGCGGTCATATTACTGTGGCGCGAAGCAGGGGTTTTCCTGCAGCAATAACTCCGGCTGATTTTGAGTTGATACCGGAAGTTTCGTCTATAAGCTGGTGCGCAGATCGCTTGAGCCTGTTCCAGTCCATTCTGCAACCGGATGGACCACAATACCGGCGACTGGAAACATTTGAATTGAAAGGTTCCGCTAAGGGAACGAGGGGATTGTATGTCTGATAAATCAAAAGCACTCGATAGCGCATTAAGCCAGATCGAACGCCAGTTTGGTAAAGGTACTATTATGCGTCTTGGCGACGAGGGCAGGGTGGCCACAGAAGTGATTCCCAGTGGTTCTCTGGCGCTGGATGTGGCTCTGGGTGTAGGCGGTTACCCGCGTGGCCGTGTGATCGAGATTTACGGTCCTGAATCATCAGGTAAAACTACCCTGGCTCTGCACGCAATTGCAGAAGCTCAGCGTATGGGTGGCCAGGCTGCTTTTGTTGATGCGGAGCATGCGCTTGATCCAATCTATGCCGAAAAGCTGGGTGTGAATCTTGATGACCTGCTGGTATCACAGCCGGATTCCGGTGAGCAGGCGCTGGAAGTTGTGGATCTGCTGACCCGTTCCGGAGCACTGGATATTATCGTGGTGGATTCGGTTGCCGCTCTTACACCGAAATCCGAACTCGAAGGTGATATGGGCGATTCGCACATGGGTCTGCATGCGCGTTTAATGTCTCAGGCTTTACGTAAGCTTACCGGCTCAATTGCCCGTTCTAAAACAACAATTGTTTTCATTAACCAGATTCGCATGAAGATTGGTGTGATGTTCGGTAACCCTGAAACCACGACCGGTGGTAACGCATTAAAATTCTATGCATCTGTTCGTCTTGATGTGCGCCGTACCGGAGCAATCAAGAAAGGTGATGAAGTATTGGGTAATGATACCCGTGTGAAAGTCGTGAAAAACAAGATGGCGCCGCCATTCAAGCAGGCTGAATTCTCGATCATGTATGGCGAGGGTGTATCCCATGCCGGCGAAGTACTCGACATGGGTGTGAAATACGGGTTTGTGAACAAGAGCGGCGCCTGGTATGCCAAGGACAATGAGAAAATCGGTCAGGGCAGGGATAATACGATTAACTTCCTGAAAGCAAATCCCGAGATGCTGGCAGATATTGAAAACTCGGTTCGTACTGAACTGGGGTTGAACGAAGAGGCAGCAAGCGCTGAATAAACAGGAACTGGCAGCATATACCAGTGCTGTACGTCTGTTGGCCGGACGTGAATTCAACACGTTTGAGATGCGGCAGCGTCTGGCTGGCAAAGATTATGATGAAGAGACTGTCACGACGGTAATTAAGCAGCTCAAGGCTGATAATTATCTCAGTGAACAGCGTTATGCCGAGGCTTTTTTACGCTCACGCATGAAGCGGGGTGAAACCCCGTGGTTGGCTGCTCAAAAGGCCAGGCAGAAAGGCGCCGATCACAGGGCGCTGGAAGAGGTGCTTGGCGAGATAAACGAAGCTTATGATGAACCGCAAGCGGCGCGTGAAGTGTTGAACATGAGAGACCCGGCAGGATTTCGTTTTGAAGATGAACGGGTATGGCAGCGTCAGGCCCGTTTTTTGCGGAATAAAGGTTATAGCAGTGCTACTATTCTGCGCGTATTGAAAGAAAGATCTGAATAATAGGTGGAGGATTCCCGGTGAAGACATCCGAGATTCGACAAAAATTTCTCGATTACTTTGTATCCAAGGGGCATGAGGCTGTGGACTCCAGCTCGTTGGTGCCACATGGTGATCCGACACTGATGTTTACCAATGCAGGTATGGTGCCGTTTAAACATGTGTTTCTGGGTAATGAAAGCCGCCCCTATGTCACCGCCACCTCTTCACAGAAATGTGTACGTGCTGGCGGCAAACACAATGATCTGGAAAATGTAGGTCATACTGCTCGCCATCACACATTTTTCGAAATGCTGGGCAACTTCTCCTTTGGCGATTATTTCAAACATGATGCCATTCGTTATGCATGGGAATTTCTCACCGTTGATCTGAAACTTGAACCGGCCCGTCTGTTTGTAACCGTCTTTGAAGATGATGATGAGGCCTATGATATCTGGACCAAAGAGATTGGAGTCCCGGAAGATAAAATTGCCCGCATTGGCGCGAAAGATAATTTCTGGTCCATGGGTGATACCGGCCCGTGCGGTCCTTGTTCGGAAATCTTTTTTGATCATGGTGCAGATGTCTGGGGTGGCCCTCCGGGTACTCCCGAAGAAGATGGTGACCGCTATGTTGAGATCTGGAATCTGGTGTTCATGCAATATGATCGTGATGAAGAGGGAACGCTGAATCCACTGCCGAAACCCTCTGTTGATACAGGTATGGGGCTGGAACGTGTTGCTGCTGTGATGCAGGGCGTTCACAATAACTACGATATTGATCTGTTTAAAAGCCTGATTGCCAAAGCCTGTGATATTACCGGCGTTCGCTTTGGTGCCAATGCCGAACAGGATGTTTCTTTGCGTGTTCTGGCCGATCATTTGCGCTCTGTGTCATTTTTACTGGCTGACGGTGTACTGCCAAGCAATGAAGGGCGTGGCTTTGTGCTGAGACGAATTCTACGCAGAGCTTGCCGTCATGGCCGTCTGATTGGCATGCAGGAAGCATTCATCTACAAACTGGTGGAAGCACTGGTCAGTGAGATGGGTGCGCATTACACCGAACTGAAGGATAATCAGGCCAATATCGAGCAGGTTATCCGCATTGAAGAAGAGCGATTCATCAAAACACTGGATAAAGGTTTGAAGCTGGTTGAGCAGGCTGTGGCTGATGCAGGAGAGGGGGGCACGATTCCCGGCCAGACGCTGTTTACGCTCTACGATACATTTGGTTTTCCGACCGATCTGACTGCAGATATTCTCAAGGGTTCCGATATCCATCTGGATATGGCCGGCTTTGAGACATGCATGGAAGAGCAGCGTACACGTGCGCGTGCAGCCTGGGGCGGTTCAGGCGAATCTGCGCTGCCGAAAGCGGTCTTTGAGTTGCGTGAAGAACGCGGGCCGACTGAATTCCTCGGTTACTCAACATTGGTGGCTGAAGGTGTGATTTCCGGGCTGATCAAAGACGGCGCTGCTGTCGAAGCCTTGAATGAAGGCGATGAGGCCTGGCTGATTTGTAATCAGACGCCGTTTTATGGTGAATCCGGTGGTCAGGTTGGTGATTCAGGTGTGATTACCTCTGAAGGTTCCGAGTTTGTTGTTAGTGACACCAAAAAACTGCTTTCTGATCTGGTGGTTCATGTCGGCAAAGTGTCCAGAGGTTCGATCAAATCAGGGGGTATTGCGCATCTGTCTGTTGAAACGGATCGCCGCGATGCTATTCGCCGCAATCATACAGCAACGCATCTGATGCATAGTGTATTGCGCGATGTGTTGGGTGATCACGTGAAACAGGCCGGTTCACTGGTGAATCCTGAGCGTCTCCGTTTTGATTTTAATCATTTCCAGCCGGTTTCCGGTGAAGATGTTGCCAGAATTGAAGCGGCAGTAAATGCGGCGGTCTGGAGCAATGACAGCGTTGAAACCAAACTGATGACTCAGGATGAAGCAGTTGCAAGCGGTGCGATGGCACTGTTCGGTGAAAAATATGGTGATGAAGTGCGTGTAGTTTCGGCAGGTTTTTCTACCGAGCTATGTGGCGGCACACATGTATCGCGTACCGGTGATATCGGTCCGTTCCGTATCGTGTCGGAAACAGGTATTGCTGCCGGCGTGCGTCGTATTGAAGCTGTTACAGGCCCTGCAGCGTATCAGAGTTTTGTGGCTGATATTGGCACATTGAACGAAACAGCAGGTTCTTTGAAAGTACGTCCGTTCGAGGCGGCGGAGGCAGTTGCAAACCTGCAGGCCAAGCTGAAAGAGACAGAAAAAGATTTGGCCAGTTTGCGTGCCAGACAGGCGACAGGCTTGCTGGACGATCTGGTAAAACAGGCTGTTGATGTGAATGGTGTGAATCTGCTGGCGGCTGAAGTCAGCGGTGTAAAAGACATGCGAGATTTCATGGATAAAGCCAAAGGAAAACTGAAATCGGGTGTGCTGGTATTCGGCATGAAGAATGGGGCTAAAGTTCAGCTGGTTGCAGGTGTGACTGCTGATCTGACTGGCCAGTTCCATGCCGGGAATATTGTGCGCGAAGTGGCAATGATCTGTGGCGGTAAGGGTGGTGGAAAACCCGATATGGCGATGGCCGGTGGCACTGAACCAGATAAGTTGCAAGATGCATTGGCATCTGTTTCAGGCCTGCTGAAGGAGTAATTCTATGGGGAACACATCGGTCAGACTATATCCTTTGATTAGTAAGCTTGGTATTGCTGGCAGTTGTGTTCTTTTTACCTTGTTGGCAGTAGTTGGTTCCCTGGCATTGATGTTTACGGTGATGACTCTGTTTGGTGTACAAGGGCAAACCGGACTCTGGATTAAGTTTTCAATTTTCGGCCCGCTGTTGATTGCCCCACCGGTTATTTATCTGTTGTTGAACATGATTGTAGAGCTGAATCAGGCCAATGAATCATTGCAAGTCGCTCAGGCTAGTGTCAAAGAACTAGGTCAGCTTGTGCCTGTCTGTTCCTGTTGTAAAAAAGTTCGTGATGACAAGGAATATTGGGATTTACTCGAAGAGTATCTGATGTTGAACGGGGAAGGGGAATTGCCACATGGCACTTGCCCTCATTGCAAAGAAGAGCAATTTAAAGCCTATATACAACAGAATGGGAATGTTTAAGTGATCTGCTGTGGTTGATGCAGCCCTGATCGAGTCACTGTCTCAGCCTGTATCCATTGCCTTGATGGTATTGTTAATTATTGCCTTGCTGGCCTGGCTGGTCACTTACCATAATCAGCAAAAACAGATTGAATCGCTTGAACAGGAAGGAGAACGGTTCCGTGTTTCCTGTCAGGCACTGGAAGCTGAATTCGCTGACCAGAGAGTTGCGCATGCAACACTGACAGAGCGTATTGAACAGCTGGATAGGCAGTTGGCCGATGAACGTATGCAAGTGATTGGCAAAGATCAGAGTATCGCTCAAATCAATGCTGAATTGATCAGGCATCTTTCCCATATTGCGGAACTGGAAACTACGCTGGATAAGGAGAGGCAGGCTGCGGAAGAAAAGCTGGCACTGCTGGAAGATGCCAAGGCCAAAATGTCTTCCGAATTCAAGCTGCTGGCCAATGAAATATTCGAGGAGAGGGGTAAAGCCTTTTCCGTGAAGAATCAGGCCAGCCTTGATGAAGTATTGAAACCGATGCGTGAACAGCTGGGTGAATTTCGTAAACGTGTGGATGAAGTCCATTTGAATGATTCGAAAGATCGCGCTTCGCTGAAAGAACACCTGTCCCATCTCGAGAAACTGAATCGTCAGATGTCGGAAGATGCATTGAATCTTACCCAGGCCCTCAAGGGTGACAGCAAAGCTCAGGGTAACTGGGGCGAAATGATTCTTGAGCGTTTGCTTGAATCAACAGGTTTGCGGGAAGGGCATGAATTTATTCGTGAACAGTCATTTGCCGATGAAGAGGGTAGAAGGTTCCGCCCCGATGTCGTCATCTATATGCCGGGCGACAAACAGGTGATCGTCGATTCCAAAGTATCTCTGACCGATTATGAGCAGGCTATTTCTGCGGAAGACACATCAACGCGGGACATAGCTGTTAAAGCGCACTTGCGTAGCCTCAAAGATCATATCAAAGCTCTTTCATCCAAACGTTACGATCATTTGCCGAATGTGAATTCACCCGATTATGTGTTGATGTTTGTACCGATTGAAGGTGCCTATTTGATGGCTATTGAAGCGGATCAGAGTATTTTTGAAAGTGCTTTCGAGCAACGCGTAGCTGTTGTGACCCCATCGACTCTGTATGCCACGTTGAAATTAATCGAACAGCTATGGCGGTCAGAACGCCAGAGTGAAAACGTCGTGCACCTGATTGACCGGGCCAGTAAGTTGCACGATAAAATGGTCGATTTTATTTCAGCTTTTGAGGATGTCGGCCAACGCCTGGATCAGGCTCAGGATGCCTATGCTAAAGCCCACAATCGCATTAAATCTGGTCGCGGTAATGTCTTAAGTCAGATCGCGACATTGGGAACGCTTGCGGGTAAGACAAAAAAAGAGCTGCCAACACACCTTGTTGAATCAGCCGCACTTCAGGATCAGACAGAAGATAAAACGTGAGCCAGCCCTTATCCGGTATTTCCTCTGAAACAATCAGATTCGGGCTTATTCTCTGGTGTGTATCATCGCTTTTATTGATTCTCGGTATGGTCTGCCAATGTTTTCATTCAACAAGTTCTACATCTTCAATGATACATTTTCACTGCTGGGCGGTGTCACCTTTCTGTTTAAGGAAGGGGAATTCTTCCTGTTTCTGATTCTTTTCGCTTTCAGTATTGCGCTGCCATTCTACAAAATGGTTCTATCATTATTATTGGTGAGCAATCTTATTAAAGATCCGGAGCGAAAAATCAAAACAATCAATCGACTGGCTATTGTTGGCAAATGGTCGATGACTGACGTATTTGTTATTGCTGTTCTGGCTGCCACAGTAAAGCTGGGCATGATCGCCACCATTGAAGTGCATGTTGGCTTATACGTTTTCGGTGCAGGCGTAGTCACCAGCATGTTGCTCGTCCACAGGCTTCTTTCAGGTTATGAACTGAGACCTGTATTGATTCAACAGTGATCGCTGCAGGAGATGATGGTTAAAGGTTTGTCATCAACTGCATAAACAAGACGGTTGGATTCGTCGATCCTTAATGACCAGCAAGTGGATAGATTTTCCCTCAGTGGTTCGGGAAAGGGGATCGACAACATATTCTGAATTAATCTGTTTATATGAGGCCCCCCCGGGCAGTAGATGGTATGGCTCTTGCTTGCCTGACTGGATCATTAAATTCGCATTGCGATGCTTGTTTCAGCTGCAGAGGCTTGATTGACGCAAGAACTGTTACACGTGTAAATGAACTCTATCGAGGAGAGATAGCTTGGCGATTGAACAACAACAAGGTCAACCTGCAAATCAGGATGAACAATATAGACGCGAAGTGAAAGAGCATTTAAGCAATTTAATTAACCGAATCCCTATCGGCGTTTATCTGTTTGTATCCTCTGCAGATGGAGGTATGCGCTTCGATTTTGTCAGCCCCAGATTTTGCGAGATTTATAATATTCCAGAAGAGGAGTTCATGCGTGACCCATCAGTCGCATTTAACTCGACACATCCTGATGATTACGAAAGCCTGATTACTGCTAATAAACATGCTATTGATAGTGGGAAAATTTTTTCATGGGAAG
Source organism: Mariprofundus micogutta (assembly GCF_001895085.1). GTDB lineage: Bacteria > Pseudomonadota > Zetaproteobacteria > Mariprofundales > Mariprofundaceae > Mariprofundus > Mariprofundus micogutta. The sequence goes on from NZ_BDFD01000010.1 coordinate 60,418, forward strand.
GGCGATTTATCGTTGACGGTGAAATGAAGTGGGTAGAGATAAATTCAGAGCCCAACCAGCTGTCCAATGGAGATATTCTATGGAGTGGCCTGATGAAGGACATTACCGAGCGCAAGCTGATAGAAGAAGCACTGACTAAGAGGCAGGGTGAACATGAAGAAGCCCAGAAAATTGCTCACCTCGGTCACTGGGACCTTGATCTGGTCGACAATGAACTTGTCTGGTCGGATGAGAATTATCGCATATTCGGGGTGAAACCCGGCACGGTGAATACATATGATACTTTTCTGAAGACTGTACATCCTGATGACTATGAATTTGTGGATACGGCATACAAAGAATCAGTAAAGAACAATACGCCCTATAATATTGAGCACAGGCTATTGATGCAGGATGGCTCAATCAAATGGGTCAATGAAGCCTGCAAGACCTTCTATGATGATAACGGTACGCCCCTGCGCTCCATTGGTACGACACTGGATATCACTGAACGTATTAATCTGTTGAAAGACTTGAAAGTTAAGAACTCTATTCTTTCAATTCAGCAGGAAACCTCACCAGATGCCATTCTCGTGGTAGATGAGAATGCAATGATAGCCTCCTACAATCAGCGTTTTGTTGAACTGTGGAATATCCCGGAAGATCTGGTTATTGCAGGTGTAGATGAACCCGTTCTACAGACCGTTGTAAGTCAGGTCATGGATTCTGAAGCATTTCTATCCCGGGTAAGATACTTATATGAACACAGAGAGGAGAGCAGTCACGAGGAGTTGCTGTTACGGGATGGAAGGGTCATTGATCGCTATTCCGCACCTGTGTTTGGAGAAAGGAAGCAATATTATGGACGGATCTGGTATTTCCGGGACATCACCGAGCGTAGGCAAAATGAGTTGGAGTTCCGTAAGCTCTCTCAAGCGGTGAACAGTGCTGGTGAAGGCATTATTATCACGGATGAAAATGCAGTCATTGATTACGTCAATCCGGCATTTAGCAACATTACAGGTTATGGGGCAGAGGAAGCCATAGGAAAGACGCCAGCCATGCTCAAGAGCCATGCTCAGGATCCTTCTTTTTACAAGGACTTATGGGAAACTATTACGCGTGGAGAGGTGTGGAGTGGAACCCTGATCGATAGAAAGAAAGATGGCAGCTTCTATCCTGCCATGATGTCTGTTGCACCGATTCATGATGATCAAGGTGAAATTACCCACTATGTATCCTTACAGCAGGATATGACTGAACACCGGCAACTTGAGGAGCAGCTTTTACAGTCTCAGAAGATGGAGGCGGTAGGCACTCTTGTCGGTGGTATTGCACATGATTTCAATAATATGCTGGCAGGTATCGCAGGTAATGTTTTTCTGGCCAAAAGAAAGGCAGGAGACAATACGGAGGTTGTTGAAAAGCTGGATAGAGTGGAAACTCTGGGTGGAAGGGCTGCTGATATGATTAAGCAACTGCTTATCTTTGCACGCAAAGATAAGGTCACTATGAAAACAGTTATGGCCGCATCATTCTTCAAAGAGGCTTTAAGGCTGGCCGAAAGTGGTGTTCCCGAAAATATCAACTTAAGCTACAATATCTCTGAAGAACAAATGCTGATTCAAGGTGACAGCACACAGCTACAACAGTTAATCATGAATCTTCTCAACAACGCGCGCGATGCAGTTTCCGGCGTCTCAAAACCAGCAATCCATTGCCAGCTCGAACCATTTTCTGCCGATGATTCGTTCAGAATAAAACATCCGGAAAATAATACAGATAATTTTATCCACTTGTTGGTTTCTGATAATGGCCATGGGATCCCTCAGGATAAACTGGATAGAATATTTGAGCCCTTTTTTACTACCAAGAGTGTAGGCAAGGGGAGTGGTTTGGGGCTTTCCATGGTCTTTGGAGCAGTAGAGCGTCATAACGGTATTATTGAGTTGCAGAGTGAGGTTGGCGAAGGAACAGTCTTTCATATCTATCTGCCGCAAGTAGAGCAGCAGCCTGAGACTATCAGTGATAAACAGGTTGATATTATCCAGGGGCAAGGAGAGAAAATACTCTTTATTGATGATGATGACATCATGCGAAGCACAACAGCCGAAGTACTTCGTGGCCTTGGTTATGAAGTCCTCGTATCTGTTGATGGCAAGCAAGGTTTGGAGACCTTCAAGTCTAATATGAAAAATATTGATCTCATTATCACAGACCTGGTCATGCCGGAAATGGGTGGATTGGAACTGGCCCAGGCCGTACGTCAGTTTGATGGAGCTATACCGATCATTCTTGCTACAGGTTATGATATGGATGATGTCTTAGTGGGTGATATCCCTTTGGATAATAGTCTGGTTATTAGCAAGCCATTCTCGTTCAGTGATTTGTCGCAGCTGATTCAAAAAATAATCAAGACCAAATAACACACTGATTCCACTGCAATGGAATCAGTGTGAATAATCCTGTTTCGGGCCGAACTGAGTCGGCAGCCAAGTCAATGTTAAGCAGGGTAGATATTGGCGAACTGATCTGTAGCTTGTTGCTTTAGCCTGTTGAGTGGATTGCCGTCTGCAGACTGAAAAAGCAGTCAATCCATAATGGTTGTTATTTCCTGTGTATGTGAATAATTTACCAATATTCAATCTTGGATATGGCGGTAATATGAATAAATTTCCTGAAAAAACCTGTGATATTGATCGTCTGGTGCGTCACCCGAAACTGGTTGCAGCAAGCCTTGCAGGTAAAAAGACAGAACAGCGTCGCGATGGTGTGTATGCCTACCCGAACGAAGAGTTTGAACTCGATGGTGTGCCGTTTATCGTAACTGATCTGAAACGCCAGAATATCGGTGATATGACCGATGCCGATGCACAGGCTGAAGGTTATCCGTCATTGGAAATGTATAAGTCGCTGATTCTGAAAATGCATAAAGGTATGGAATGGAAGGATGATGCACAGGTGTGGGTGCACTGCTTCAAGCGCAAGGATTAATCGCTGTCCTGACTCTTTTGTTCGCAAACATTCATGCGCAACAGGTAGATGATTGTAAAAAGAATCAATGCCGTGCCAAATGCTACGAGATAGGGATTGGCCAGAGCAAAAGCCGCTGAATAACCACCAAAGAGAATGACCGATAACAGAGCGACGCGCCTGGAGTTGCAGGAAATGCACTCGTTCTCCTGCCAGTTTTTGATCATCGGGCCGAAGGTGCGGTTATTTAGCAACCACCTGTGCCATGACTCGGAAGACTTTGCGAAACAGCCTGCTGCGAGAAGGATAAATGGGGTAGTCGGCAGTAGCGGTAAAAACACACCGATAAAGCCTAGTCCAAGAAATAGAAATCCCATTGCTTTGTATAATGCCATGGTGCGAATCATATCTGCTCTGATATGATAGCCAAGTGAAGGGGCGGGTTTCATCCACAAAGAAAGAGAATAAACAATGAACAAGCAGTTGAATGAAATTGTAGTAAAGGCTACCGGAGCTGCATCCAGTGAACGTGGCGAAGTAATCCAGTCGCTGTGGAGCGGTTATGGTGAAATCGTACGTTATGCCTTGACTGGCTCAGATGATCCCAGTGTTGTGCTCAAACATGTGATATTTCCATCCGAAGTGAATCATCCACGTGGTTGGCATAATGATTTGTCGCATCAGCGAAAAGTGAAATCCTACGAAGTAGAGATGAGCTGGTATCAATACTGGGCAGGGCGTTGCGATGACAGATGCAGAGTGCCGCAATGTTATGCCTCTGAAACAATAGGTGATGAGCACCTTATTGTGCTGGAGGATCTGGATGCAGCAGGTTTTCCGCTGCGCAGATCATCGCTGGATCTGGATGGTGTCTACCTGTGTCTGCAGTGGCTGGCAAATTTCCATGCGGCATTTATCGGTGAAGAGCCAAAAGGATTATGGTCGACAGGAACCTACTGGCATCTGGCAACCAGGCCTGACGAATTGGCAGTGATGGATGATGATGTGTTGCGTGATGCGGCACCGGTCATTGATTCCATGTTAAGTCATGCGACATATCAGACGCTGGTCCATGGTGATGCAAAACTGGCTAATTTCTGTTTTTCATCAGATAGCAAAGATGTGGCAGCCGTAGATTTTCAGTATGTGGGGGCAGGTTGCGGTATGAAGGACGTTGCCTACTTTCTGGGAAGCTGTTTGAGCGACAGGGAGCATGAGCAGTTTGAAACGCAATTGCTGGACTACTATTTTTCAGTATTAAGGTGTGCCCTCATAGATCAGCAGAGTCAAATAGATCCGGATGCTTTAGAAAAAGAGTGGCGGTATTTATTCCCTGTAGCGCAAACGGACTTTTACCGCTTTCTGGTGGGTTGGATGCCGACACATTGGAAGATTAATGATTATAACAAACGCGTGGCTGTTGAACTTCTTGAGAGGCTGTAGCTAAAACTTGAAAGCCCTCCGGTTTATTCATCCGAAGGGCTTTCTTAGTGCTTGCTGTGGCAATTAAACTTTGAAGAGCAGGGCGGTTCTGACCTCATGCTTATTACACTGCCTCAAACGTTTATTCATGGCTCTTTTTAAACGTCTTTTTTCCGAGGTGTGCCACTGATGAGCCTTTTTCCATTCCACCGTAATAAGTGTGGTTTCCTCAGGTGAGGTGTGTTGGTGTCTACCGAGCATAAGCATTCTCCTTTTGATGAGATGTACTCTTTAAGCAGAACTATTTATACCAGAAATGGATCTTTTTTTCAAGCCTGTTCAGGCTGTTGATGAGGCAGAAGAAACTACTTGAGAAGCTTCATGAACCGCTATGATATCAACGGTGAAATTCAGTATTTCGCCAGCCAGCGGGTGATTGGCATCAATAGTGATAAGGTTCTCATCAACATTGATGACAGTAACCAGTTCAATGCCTTGGCCGGTATCAGCCTGAAAGCGCATACCCGGTTCAATATCACCATCAAAGTGAAAAATATCGCGGGAGATATTCTGAATCAGTTGATCGCTGCGCTCGCCATAGCCCTCCGCAGGCTGCACGCTGACAGCAATGCGCTCGCCAGCAGATCTTCCCTCTAACGCTTTTTCAAGGCCGGGAACTAGTGCTTCTGTACCATGCACGTAATCAAGCGGTTCACCGTCTGGTGAGGATTCAATAATGTCACCATCAGGTTTGGTCAGTGTGTAGTGAATGGAAACCCTGCAATGATTTGTTATCTGCATTGTTTTAAGGCTTATTTAACCGGCAAGGGCCAGCAGGATACCTGCAGCGACCGCAGAACCGATTACACCGGCAACATTCGGCCCCATAGCGTGCATGAGCAGGAAGTTATGGTGATCAGCTTCCAGGCCAACCTTGTTAACCACACGAGCAGCCATAGGTACTGCGGACACGCCTGCAGCACCGATCAGCGGATTGATTTTTCCACCGCTAAGGCGACACATGAGTTTACCCATCAGAATGCCTGCAGCAGTTCCCATTGCAAATGCGAGCATGCCAAGCACGAGAATGCCCAGTGTTTCAACATTGAGGAATTTCTCAGCCGATAGTTTCGAACCCACCGCAAGACCGAGGAATATGGTTACAGTATTGATGATCTCATTCTGGGATGCATTGGATAGACGATCAACCACGCCACATTCGCGCAACAGATTGCCGAATGTGAGCATGCCAATCAGTGGTGCAGCAGTAGGCAGGAAGATCACGCAGAGCAGCAGAACGGTGAGCGGAAAAACAATTTTCTCAGTTCGACTGACATGACGCAGCTGTGTCATTTTAATCTTACGTTCGCTCTCGCTTGTGAGCAGCTTCATGATTGGCGGCTGAATCAGAGGAACCAGTGCCATATAAGAGTAGGCAGCTACAGCAATCGCACCAAGCAGGTCTGGGGCGAGTCTTGAAGCAAGGAAAATAGCTGTCGGACCATCAGCACCACCGATAATGCCGATCGCAGCAGCATCTGCGAGGCTGAACTCAAAGCCGGGTATCATATTCAGGGCCAGAGCACCAAGCAGTGTGGTGAAAATACCGAACTGAGCGGCTGCACCGAGCATCAGGGTTCTCGGCATGGCGATCAGAGCGCCAAAGTCGGTGAGTGCACCCACGCCCATGAAAATCAGCAACGGGAAGATGCCGGTTTCAATGCCGACATGGTAAATCATGCCGAGCATACCTTCAGGGCCGGAAATCGCGGCAACCGGAATATTACTCAGGATGGCACCAAAACCAATTGGAACCAGCAACAGGGGCTCGAATTTTTTAACGATGGCCAGATAGAGCAGCAACAGGCCCACACCGATCATCAGTATCTGTCCCCACTCGAAGTTGGCGATGCCGGTGGTGACCCAGAGTTTATCTAACAGTTCATTCTGCATAGTGATTAATTCGCTCGCTTCTCTTAAGTCGTATCAGGAGATCGTGACCAGAGCCTGACCAACGTTGACAGGGTCACCCTCTCTGACTTCAATGCTGACAATGGTGCCACTGTGAGTGGAGCGCACTTCGGTCTCCATTTTCATCGCTTCCATGATCAGGATGACATCACCATCGTTGACGTGCTGATTTGGCGTGACATTGATTTTGAAGATATTGCCTGCCATTGGCGCACCCACTGAAATGGCAGGTGTATTTACTGCCGGAGCCGCTGCCGGCACTGGAGCCGTCGCTGCCGGAGCTGCAGTAGCTGGTTTAAGGGATGTTACCTCTCCTTCCGGAGAAACCACTACATTATAGTCCTTACCATTGACACTGATGCTGTATCGCTCAGCTACTGTAGGCGCTGATGGTTTTGTGTCTTCTTCGAGCCAGGGTTTCGTTTCAAAGGCTGCAGGGTTATCTCTGTTTTGCAGATATTTGAGTCCAACCTGTGGGAACAGGGCATAGATCAGCACATCTTCAATCAGCTTGTCAGACAGTTCAAAGCCTTTCTCATTGGCAATGCCGCAGAGTTCGACGGTCAGTGCATCCATTTCATCTTCGATTAAATCTGCAGGGCGACAGGTGATAGGTTTAGCACCTTCAAGGACTCTGACCTGCAGCTCTTTATTGACTTCTGCAGGCGGCTTGCCGTATTCACCTTTCAGTACCCCCGCAGTTTCTTTGGTGATGGTCTGGTAACGCTCACCTGAAAGAACATTAAATACAGCCTGTGTGCCTACAATCTGGGAGGTAGGGGTGACCAGCGGCAGGAAGCCAAGGTCTTCACGTACTTTTGGAATCTCTTTAAGTACTTCATCAAATCGGTTGGAGGCATTTTGCTGCTCTAACTGACTTTCCAGATTGGTCAGCATGCCACCAGGCACCTGAGCGACAAGAATGCGTGAATCGATACCGCGCAGTGAACCTTCAAATTTTTCGTATTTCAGACGCACTTCTCTGAGATCAGCAGCGACTTCTTCCAGCAGTTTCAGATTCAGTCCGGTAGCACGCTTCTCGTCTTCCATAATGGCAACAACGGATTCAGTGGCAGAGTGTCCATAAGTCTGACTCATCGATGAGATCGATGTGTCGACAACATCCACACCCGCTTCTGCTGCTTTAATAATCGCAGAGGTACTCATGCCGGTAGTGGCATGGCAGTGCAGGGAGATCGGGATGGCAACGGATTGCTTCAGCTTTCTGACCATCTCTTCAGCCACATAAGGTTTAAGCAGGCCAGCCATATCTTTAATGCAGATGGAGTGACAGCCCATATCTTCCAGCTGTTTGCCCATATCAATCCACATCTCAGGAGTATGTACCGGACTGACGGTATAAGAGATGGTACCCTGTGCATGTTTATCAACTTTCAATGTTGCCTTTACAGCGGTTTCCAGATTGCGCGTATCATTCATGGCATCAAAGATACGGAATACATCCATGCCATTTTTAGCCGCGCGCTCTACAAAGGTATTCACCACATCATCGGCATAGTGACGATAACCAAGAATGTTCTGTCCGCGAAACAGCATCTGCTTACGGGTATTCGGCATAGCTTCACTAATCAGGCGCAGACGTTCCCACGGATCTTCACCGAGGAAGCGGATGCAGGAATCAAATGTTGCACCACCCCACATTTCGACAGACCAGAATCCGACACGGTCCAGCTTTTCTGCAATGGGCAGCATATCCTCAAGGCGCATACGAGTGGCAAGTAGGGACTGATGTCCGTCACGCAGGACGAGTTCGGTAATACCCAGCGGCTTATTCATCTGAAGAGTTCTCCTGATCTGTTTTCAAGTTCAAAGTTATCGGTTGTGTTCCTGGCGGTAGCGTTTGATCGCTTCACTGACGACCAGCAACAGGTCATCATCGTTTGTAGTGCTTGTTCCTGCAGGGGCAGCATGCTTGCCCTCATAACCTTGAATTATACGAGACACCAGTGAAACGACAGCGACCAGTAGTCCCAGAAAGAGGAAAACAAATCCCATTCCTACGCCCATTAATTGCAAGCCTTGTGCTAATAGTTCATTCATTGGTTATCACGGCACTCCGAAATTTCTTTTCTCAAACAGCCATGAATACTATGTGAAAAGAGATCTTCATTCCACTTTGAATATGCTGTTTTGTGCAAGGGAAGGGGTGTGGAAAACAGCTGTGAATGTTCTTATCCTGTTGATTCAATACGTTTTATGGATATCTACCTTTCAAATGGTGAAGTGGTTAGTGTTCAAACCTGAGATTGGAAAATGCTGTTCTGGCGGAGGGGATGGATGTTTAAAACCACAGACTTGTATGATGACTATCTGGAGGCATTGCAGGTTGCAGCGCCTGTTTTTCGTGATTTTGGTGGTCGGCAATCGTTTTCCGGTCAGATTGTTACGCTCAAGGCATTGGAAGATAATACCTTTCTAAAAGCCGCATTTGAGACAGATGGCAGGGGTAAAGTGCTGGTGGTGGATTCAGCAGCTTCTATGCGTTGCGCCATGATGGGTGATGTGATGGCCTCTCTTGGCGCTTCCAATGGTTGGGAAGGTGTGATTATCAATGGCTGTATTCGTGACTCAGCTGATGTGGCCAAGGTGGATCTGGGTGTGAAGGCATTGGCAACAATTCCTCGCAAAACAACAAAGCGCAATCAGGGCGTCATGGATATCCCGCTTCGCTTTGCTGATGTCGTGTTTAATCCGGGTGAATATGTGTATGCTGATGAAGATGGTATCGTGCTTTCAGAGAAACCGGTGGTCAGATCCAAGGATATTCTGAAAAACTGCGTCCTGCACTCTTTCAGTGTACCTATAGCTTTGGTTGAAAAGTCGATTATGAGTAAGAGCCAGTAATGATACGGGCTCGGGTTGGAGTTGATGAAATTTAGAGAATGGATCATGAAGAGAAATCCTATTTTTGGCAGTCACTGGCAGAGAGTAGGCTTGTTAAGGCTCGTGCTTCCAGCCATTGGCATGTATCTGGTTATTCCGGTTTACCTGTTCCTGCATCTCATTTGTATCAAGCTACTGTATAATCTTATGGTTTGCCCGCTGCTTGGAGTAGAGCGGATAAACTTAAGAAACTATATCATCATTGACCGGCATCTGATCCCCGGCATTTCAATGACTGCCAGATTTCACTGTGTTTACTGTGGTTATGCAAATGGCTTATGCGTTGCCATGGGGGTTCTGCTGACCCATGTTTCTACCGAGGCCAGAATTTCAACAACTGGTTTTTCCCGGGGTTTGGTGATGGGCTTGTATCTGTTTACATCATTTCTTTCTGCTTTATGCCAATCAATTGTTATTTTTATGTATAACATCACCATATCTCCACCTTTAGGGCTTCATCGGGTAAGCATGAAAGAAGCGTATGATAAGATGTCAGAAACCGGTTTCGGTGATGAGTTTACAGTTTTTGGCAAGGTGGGGAGCACATTTCTCCGTTATGAACACAGTTGTGCATTATTGCTTGCGAATGCACTGGAGCAGGTTGAGTCACAGTGGTGTCCGATCAAACATCTGGATAAGCGTCCGGAGGTTGTATACCCCGAGCATCATGAGTTTTTTGTTGAAAGATGCGAGTTGTGCGAGTTGAAAAAAATACTTTGCACTGAAGGCAGTGTTTCTCCCCGGAAGCCCCGCTTTTGAAGTTTGAAATTATCCTTATCTAATAGTGATTTAGTGCTTATAAGTTAATGCTACATATTTGGCATAAATCATGCTAAAATTTGGCAGTGATTGTCGTTGTTTCAGGCAGTCTTTCAGAGGTGTATATTGACCTGGCAGATCATTACCGGACTGGCTGGTGGCGTTGGACTGTTCCTGCTCGGCATGGAATTGATGACCGATGGATTAAAATTGTCGGCTGGAAAGTCTCTGCAGCGCATCCTCAGAAGTTCTACCAAAACCCCGATGAGAGGGGTGTTATCCGGTGCGCTTATTACGTCGCTTGTACAATCATCCAGTGCTGTAACGGTTGCCACTATCGGCTTTGTGAATGCCGGACTGTTAAAACTCAAACACGCGATTCGTGTGGCTTATGGTAGTAATCTCGGCACCACCATGACCGGTTGGCTGGTGGCTATCATCGGCTTTCATGTCAATTTGAAAGCCTTTGCGCTACCGGCAATCGGAGTCGGCATGTTGATGACTCTGCTGATTCAGAATGGTCGTTATGCAGCCCTTGGTAAAGTGATCGCTGGTTTCGGCCTGTTTTTCCTCGGTATTGATCTGATGAAATCCGGCTTTGAAGGGCTTGAAGGACTCATCTCTCTCGATGCCATTACTGAGGGTGGACTGTTGAGCCTTATAGTCTTCATTGCTGTTGGTTTTATGATGACACTGATGATGCAATCTTCCAGTGCTGCGATTGCGATAACCCTGACGGCTGCTGCGGGTGGAGTGATTGGTATTGCATCGGCTGCCTGCATGGTGATTGGTGCCAATGTGGGTACTACATCGACCGCTGTGATTGCTGCGATTGGTGCCACGCCCAATGCCCGCAGAATGGCTGCCGGACATGTGATATTCAATGTGATTACCGGCGTGGCTGCATTATTGCTGTTGCCCTTCCTGTTGTATGCGATTGAATGGCTTCAGGTGTCGGCGGGCATGACTGAAGGTCCCGCAACATTTCTGGCTCTGTTTCATACCACATTTAATCTGTTGGGCGTCATTCTGCTATGGCCGTTTACCCACAGGCTGGTGAAATTTCTCAAGCGGCAATTTGTCGCGGCAGAAGAAGATGAGGCGCAGCCAAAATACCTGGATAACACTCTGATTGGCACGCCGCAGCTGGCTCATGAGGCTTTGATTAAAGAGCTGCAGCGTATTCAGGCTATTGCCATTCGTATGGCAGAGGATGCAATCAATACAGAGGCCAGCTTGAGTCCACGTATAAAGCTTGATCTGGAGGTGTTGCATAAACTATCTGATGCAGTGGGAACATTCTGCTCCAAACTCCGGCGAAAGGATCTTCCGGAAGAGATAGCCGAAGCCCTGCCTCTGGCATTGGCATCCATGCGCTATTTTATTGATGTGGCTGAAATGGCTGAGGAGATAGATCGTTTGCAGAGTAAAGAGGTTGTGGGTGTATTTGAGGAGTTGGAAGATGCGCTGGCTGAGATGCGTCGTCAGGCGATCGCTATTCTGGAAGATGTGAAGCAGGTTGGTACTGATAAGGAAGTTATTCAAAGAGAAGCTGCAGCCATAGCCGCGCTCGGTGAAAATTACGAGGCGATTAAAACCCGCTTATTGCGCGCCGGAGCCACCGGAAAGTTAACGGCCAGGCACATGGTTTCTTTGATTGAAGTGATGAAAAATATTGAACGGCAGGTTAATCACTGTGTAAAAGGGCAGTCTACATTGCATCTGTTTGCCCGGCAGGTCTCTCCGGAAGAGGCGTTAGAAGATGATCAGGAAGACGGTTTGGATGAAGCGAATACTACCCTGGAAAGCGGGGGTGAGGAGCAGGAAAAAGGCTGAATATCTAACCTGTTGAATTGCACCTACGGATTATCGCTGTGGTTGTTTTCCAGAGGTACAATGTTAATTAATGCTTCCGCGTGTTCCAATACATAATTTTTAAATGCTTCGGGGATGGCGGCAAAGCGTTTGCCTTTTCGATAAACAATGTGCCACTGGCGCATGATGGGGAAATCTTCGATTTTCAGTACGACAACTCTTTTCAGGGCAAGTTCCATCTCGATGGTATGCAGGGAAACTATGCCCAGTCCTAATTCCGCCATGACGGCCTGCTTGATTGCTTCCGAGCGGTTCATCTCCATGCCGGTTGTCAGTTGAAGGTCATGCATGGCGAAAAAGCGCTCGGCCGCGATACGAGTGCCCGAAGCGCGTTCACGAACAATGAACGGTTCATCTGCCAGGTCTCGTAGTGGAATGACCTTTTTTTGTTTGGCGAGCGGGTGAGAAGGGGCTGCGATAACGACGAGAGGATTATCCATGAATCGAATACCGGCCAGTCTGGGATCTTTGGGTGGTTTGCCCATGATGACCATATCTGTGGTGTTATTATTAAGTGCATCAAGCAGGCCGGTACGATTGGTTACAGCAAGTGTAACCTGCGCTCCGGGATAGTCATGATGAAAGGCTGCAATCAATTGAGGAGCAAAATAGTTGGCTGTTGATGCCATAGTGAGATGGAGTTTACCGCGTTTGAGTCCTTTGAGTTCTTCCAGCATCAGTTCCGCCTCATCCAGTTGCTGGCGAATCATGCGGGCGTAGTGTAATAATTCACTGCCGGCTTCAGTCAGTGATACCTGTTTACCTTCCCTCTCAAACAGGGGCAGATCGATCTGAAGTTCCATCTGTTTAATCTGCATGGAAACTGCCGGTTGGGTCATGAACAGTGCTTTGGCAGCATCGGTGTAACTATTGTGTTCAACGACTGCTTCAAGAATCTTCAGTTGCTTTAAAGTAATATTCATAAAACCAACCTATAAGTAAAATTGATGTTCCATATCATAACCTTTGATTTTACATTATGGAAGCCACTTCTACACTTCCCACCATCGCAAAAGAGGGCTAAACTGCTCTACCGCGAAGGAGGGGGGCGCAAGCTTCCTGCTATAAATTAAATTTGGAGGGTACACTCTAATGGATCAATCGAATCGTTACGCCGATCTAAGTCTTAAAGAAGAAGATCTGATCGCAGGCGGCAAGCATCTGCTTGTAGCCTATAAACTTATTCCAGCTGAAGGCTATGGCTTCCTGGAAGTTGCTGCACACGTAGCAGCTGAATCTTCAACCGGTACTAACGTTGAAGTATCAACTACAGATGATTTTACCCGTGGCGTAGATGCACTTGTATATGAAATCGATGAAACTGCATTTGGTGATCACCCTGTCACTGGCGGCGGTTTGATGAAAATCGCATACCCTGTTGATCTGTTCGATCCGAACCTGATCGATGGTCACTTTAATGTTTCACACATGTGGTCTCTGATTCTGGGTAATAACCAGGGTATGGGTGACCATAATGGTCTGCGTATGCTCGACTTCATGGTTCCTGAAGTCATGATCAAAAACTTCGATGGTCCAAGCACAGGCATTTCTGATATGTGGAAAGTTCTGGGTCGTCCTGAAGTGGATGGTGGTTACATCTCCGGTACTATCATCAAACCTAAACTGGGCCTGCGTCCTGAGCCGTTTGTTAAAGCTTGTTACCAGTTCTGGCTTGGTGGCGACTTCATCAAGAATGATGAGCCTCAGGCTAACCAGCCGTTCTGCCCGATGGAAACAGTTATTCCTATGGTTGCTGAGACCATGGATCGTGTGCAGCAGGAAACTGGCGAAGCCAAGATTTTCTCTGCTAACGCAACTGCTGATTTCCATGGTGAGTGCATCAAGCGTGGTGAGTTCATTCTTGAGTCATTCGCCAAGTACGGTAACGAAAAACATGTTGCTTTCCTGATCGATGGTTTTGTAACCGGTCCTGCAGGTGTAACTACTGCACGTCGTGCATTCCCTGACACATTCCTGCACTTCCACCGTGCCGGTCATGGTGCTGTAACTTCTTACAAATCACCAATGGGCATGGATCCACTCTGCTACATGAAGATTTCTCGTCTCTCCGGCGCTTCCGGTATCCACACTGGTACCATGGGCTACGGTAAGATGGAAGGTCACGGTAATGAAACTGTACTGGCATACATGCTTGAGCGTGATGAGTGCATGGGTCACTACTTCAACCAGAAATGGTATGGCATGAAGCCTACTGCTCCAATCATCTCCGGTGGTATGAACGCACTGCGTCTGCCAGGTTTCTTCGAAAACCTTGGCCATGGCAACGTGATTAACACTTGTGGTGGTGGTTCATTCGGTCACATCGACAGCCCTGCTGCTGGCGCCAAGTCTCTTAGCCAGGCATACGAGTGCTGGACTTCTGGTACTGATCCAATCGAATACGCCAAGACTCATAACGAGTTTGCACGTGCATTCGATTCATTCCCGGGCGATGCCGACAAGATCTACGGCGACGACTGGCGTGAGAAAATCGGCGCTCATAAATAAGCTCCGACTTCATAGTCGAAAAATGAGAGGCCTCCGCGAAAGCGGGGGCCTTTTTTTGCTTTATTGTGTCGTCCTGAAACAGGTTGACGTTTTTTAGGACGAGATATATCCGATAGTATCTTGGATGTAGAACTCAAGTTGCTTTGGTTCGTTTCTTTTCTGGAAAAGTTGGAACAAATACCCCAGCCATAATAGTAAGACCGGAAACGCATTTAGTTCTTATTTACAAAGACTGTTTACCGCACTTCCGCGATGAACCTTTTTTATGAGTGTCTTGTTGCACTGGAATTTGAGCAGTAGTTGTTTCAGAATGAATCGACTGAAACAGGAGGCCTTGTATGGCAGTTCGTTCGATATTCAGGATGATGCGCTAATATGACCGGGTTAGAAGCGATTGATGACAAAATTGCCATGATGCAGTCGATGCCGGTTTTCGGCGGTGTATCGGGAGAAGCGCTGAAGTTTTTGTTGTCCTTGTCAGAGCGGCGCAATTTCAATCGATGGGATTACATCTTTCATGAGGGTGATACTGCTGCCTCCATGTTTGTGATTCAGTCAGGAGAGGTTGCAGTTCTCAAATTGCGTGAAGAGCATGAACTGCTTCTCAAAGAACTGCAGCAGGGCGACTGTTTCGGTGAGATGGCTCTGCTCGACTTGTATTCACGCAGTTGTTCAGTACAGGCGTTGAATGATGTTGAAGTCATCGAAATCAGTCAGAGCGCGGTCTTTAAGCTGCACGAGCACAATCTTGAACAGTTCACCATTATCCAGATGAATATCGGCCGCGAGATCAGTCGGCGTTTACGCCTGACCGGCGATCAATTGTTTCTTGCCACGCAGGCTTAGGAACATTTGATTGTCTGTTGTCGTGAGTTTTTTGAGTTCTCGTTGATATTCTCTTGAAATATGTCTTCGGCGTATTTGCTTCGTGAGAAAGGGACCTCCGGGAAAGCGGCAGGGCTTGCTGAGAATGAATTCATCCGGCTAGTATGTTAAATAACTATATGGTTTTTTATACGGCAAGGCAGGTGGTGATTGGATCAGTCAGTTAAGTTTTGGGACAAGATAGCGGAGAAGTATTCGAAGCAGCCAGTTGCCGATGAAGTTTCGTATCAGAAGAAGCTGAAAGTTACGCAAGCTTACTTCAAGTCGGATATGCAAGTACTGGAACTGGGTTGCGGAACAGGCTCGACAGCTATTGTTCATGCGCCGTTTGTGGAGCATATCCGGGCTGTTGATGTTTCACCGAACATGATTGAAATTGCCAAGCGTAAAGCTGAGGCAAAACAGATCGCTAATATCACATTTGAAGTGTCGGCTGTGGAAAGTCTGAACGTTGTAGATGAAAGTATGGATGTGGTGATGGCACATAGCCTGTTGCACCTGCTGGAAGGTAAGGAAGCAGTTATTGCCAGAATATTCGAGATGCTCAAACCGGGCGGCCTGTTTGTCAGCAGTACGATGTGCATGAACGATGCGATGTGGTTTCTGAAACCGGTGATTCCGATGATGCGTCTGTTCGGGAAGGCGCCGGAAGTGGTGAGGTTCTTTTCCGCCAAACAGCTATTAAAGAGCGTCACCGATGCCGGATTCGAGATCAACTACAAGTGGCATCCCGGCAAAACAAAGGCTGTATTTATCGTTGCAAAGAAACCTGACTAGATATCAGTTTGTGGCTGAAGTAACCGGTAGAGGCAGCCAGTTCAAGCATAGGATGGCAGTGTCAGGCAGAAAAAAGGGCGACCATATTGGCCGCCCTCTGTATTTTAAGCAGTTTCCTGTAGTGCTGCCTGCGCAGCTGCAAGACGTGCAATTGGCACGCGTGGACCTGAGCAGGAGACATAGGTCAGACCAATGCTGTGGCAGAAGCCGATGGAGGCTGGATGGCCTCCATGTTCACCACAGATACCGATCTTCATGCCGGGTTTAACACCGCGTCCCCAATTCACAGCCAATTCCATAATCTTGCCGACACCGTTGGCATCAAGCACTTCAAACGGATTGTCCTGAAGAATGCCGGCCTCGTTATACATAGGCAGGAATTTGTTTTCAGCATCCTCACGCGAGAACGAGAAGGTTGCCTGAGTCAGGTCGTTGGTGCCGAAGCTGAAGAATTCGGCTTCTTCTGCCAACTGCTCTGCCCGCATGCAGGCACGTACTACTTCCATCATGGAACCGAATTTGAAGACAGGTGCAATACCCTGCTCCTCTTCAACCGCCAGTCTGATGTTTTCAACATGCACCTTGATGTTTCTCAATTCTTCGGAAGTACAGACCTGCGGAATCATAATTTCAGGATGTACTTCGATACCCGCTTTTTGACATTCGCAGGCTGCCTCAAGCACTGCGCGAATCTGCATGGCGTAGATTTCAGGGAAAGTGATTCCCAGGCGTACGCCGCGATGCCCAAGCATCGGGTTGACTTCGAACAGGGCACGAACTTTCTTGAGGATAGCTTCCTTCTTCTCGATCGCTTCATCAACCAGAGACGAATCTGCCAGTTGCTGAATTGAGGTCATCGTACCATTCTGGCCTGAAAGCAGACTTAGTGTTGCAGTAAGTACTTCAGAGCCACGCATGGTGTCTTTCAGGTGTTTCAGCTGAACCAGATCATCAATCAACTGATTTTCTGATGGCAGGAACTCATGAATAGGTGGATCAAGCAGACGTACTGTCACTGGTCTTGGAGACATGGTTGAGAACAGTTCGATGAAATCCTGACGTTGAATGGGTAGCAGTTTATCGAGTGCGTCCTGACGTTGCTCAAGCGTGTCGGAGACAATCATTTCAAGCACGATAGGCAGACGGTCGGCTGCATTGAACATACGCTCTGTGCGGCATAGTCCGATACCCATGGCACCGTATTTCAGAGCGCGTTCCGCATCTTCGGGAATATCGGCGTTGGCCATGACCTTCAGCTGTGCGCGTTCATCAGCCCACGATAACAGTGTTTTCAGCTCATCGGAGAATTCAGCCTCAACTGTTGCAACTGCGCCCAGATAGACATTGCCTGAGGTGCCATCAAGGGTGATGATATCACCCTCTTTAATAACAACTTCGCCGATATGAGCACGGCGGGCCATAACATCGACTTCAATGCCATCGGCTCCGGCTACACAGGGTTTCCCCATGCCGCGTGCTACAACTGCTGCATGACTGGTTTTGCCGCCACGTGAAGTGAGAATAGCTTCTGAGACAAAGAAGCCATGGATATCTTCAGGTTTTGTCTCTTCACGCAACAGGATCAAAGGTTTATCGCTGGTTTTTTTCAGTGCCACAGCACGGTCTGCATCAAAAACAACATGGCCACATGCAGCACCGGGGCTGGCAGGCAGGCCGGTTGCCAGAGCTGAGACATTGGCGTTTGGATCCAGGCGAGGGAAGAGCATCTGTTCCAGTGATTCGGGAGCAATACGCATTAGTGCCTGATCTTTAGTAATCAGTCCTTCTTCAACCAGTTCAACCGAAGTGCGAACCATGGCTTGCGTATTCATCTTGCCGTTACGGGTCTGCAGGCAATACAGGATACCTTTCTCAATAGTGAACTCGAAATCCTGAATCTCGGAGTAGTGGTTTTCCAGTTTACTGCGCAGCTCTTCTAACTGACGGTAGAGATCAGGCATCTCATCAGCCATCTGGGCAATCGGTTTAGGCGTACGAATACCTGCAACCACGTCTTCACCCTGTGCATTAACCAGATACTCACCGTAAAAAACATTTTCGCCGGTGCCCGGATTACGGGTAAAGGCTACGCCGGTTGCACAGTCATCACCGCGGTTGCCGAAGACCATGGTGCAGATGTTTACTGCAGTACCATTGGCTTGATCCGGTGTGATGTTGAATTCGCGCCGGTAATCAACTGCACGTTTGCCCGACCAGGAACCGAGAACGGCTTTGATTGCCAGATCCAGCTGTTCATAAGGATCTTCCGGGAAAGCACGTCCAGTCTGGGCATGCACAACTTCCAGAAACAGGGTTGCAATCTCTTTTAGATTATCAGTGGATAGGCCTACATCTTCTTTAACGCCTTCACGTTTTTTGATGGCTTCAAATGGTTCATCAAAGTACTCATCATCAATACCGAGAGCAACTTTCCCGAACAGCTGAATAAAACGACGGTAGGCATCATAGGCAAAGCGTTCATCACCAGTCTGTTCGATTTCGCCCTGCAATGTATCGCTGTTCATGCCGAGATTGAGAATGGTATCCATCATGCCCGGCATCGACATGGCTGAACCTGATCGTACCGATACCAGCAGTGGATTATGCGCATCTCCGAATCCCTTGCCTGTCAGCTTTTCAAGCGCGATCATCTGCTCTCTCACTTCCTGCATCAGACCATCCGGATAGGTGTTGTCATTCTCCAGATAGCTAAGGCATGCTTCAGTGGTAATTGTGTAGCCTGGAGGGACATTCAGGCCGATCTGCGTCATCTCACACAGGTTCGCACCTTTGCCTCCTAGAAGCTGTCTTGCTTTGCCATCTCCCTCTGTAAAAGAGTAGACGTATTTTTTTTGCTCATTTGTCATGATTTACTTTCCCTGGGGTCCAGTTAAACACACGCAGTGCTCCTGGTTTTTATGTGTACCGGGCAAGTCAGAATTGGCTTACGCTGAACACGAGTATCATACGCCTGTATACCTTTTCTGAAAAGGGATTAATTGAACCTCAGGTGTATCTGTTTGAAGCCATAGAATTACTCTTAATCACCCGGGTTCTGTATCAGAACGCAATCGCTGTCTATGGCCTCATGTTTGCGACATATCGGTGACCATTAATAAATGTCACACATGGAGGATGGCGATAATAACTTATTGAAAACAGGTGGTTATATTGGTTTGTTAATGCTTTGTTTATACTGGCCATATATTCGGACCGGAAATGTTTGCCGTTTCTGAAGGGCATATATTGCCCCTGCATGAGGTGCTTTCATGAAGCTCACACTCGCTCTCGGCCTTCAGTATGATAATAGTCAGCCAGAGCCTAAACCTCCCATATCCATGCCGCCGGGAAACAGCATCATTTCAGCCCCCGCGCTTGAGCCGGTTATTGATGTCACCCCGGAGACGAATAGTGCTTCGCTGGATGAATTCAGCAGCCATCACGGTGTGTTCTTTTTAACTTATAATATGCAGGGCTTCCCTGATCCGCTTATGAATGACGCAGTTAAAATTGATCTGTTTGCCTGACGGGAAAGTAGCAATGCAAGTTGGCACGTATCGTGCGTCTCAATAATGATAAGTGAACAGAGGTGTTCAATCTGTCTCATAATAGATCACGCATGAGGTAAGGGTTATGTCTGAAAAGTATCATGAGGATCAAAGAGCATTTGAACGCCATCCCATTGATTTTGCTGTAGATGTGAACGCAGGGGGCGATCAGGCAGAGGAGTTTTGCGATAAAACCCTGTTAAAAAATATCTCCGGAGGTGGGGTATGTTTCTGTACGCAGCAGCCGGAACTATATTGTGCAGGTCAGCATATAGCATTAAAAGTGCATCTGCCGGGAACCGATGAGCTTGAACCGTCAATGGAGTGCCAGGCCAGAGTGGTATGGATTCATCATACTGACAGCCTTGATGACGAAGCTTGTAAGCATGCTCTGATAGGTGTTTGCCTGGACGGTTTCATGTCATTTGAAAGTCATCATTTTCAAGATCGCGGAAATTCGGCATAACACAGATGAAAAAGCCCGTTCGATTTGTCTACGTTGAGCAAGCCAGCTACAGCCTGATCGGTTTTATTCCATATCTTCTGGCATATTGCCTGGTGCTGTATCTTGAAATTGAAGTCACCACAACTGTATTGTTGGTGGCTCTTGCTGCTCTGGTCGCACAGTTGACCGGGTATATGTGTATACGAAAATTCGGCAAACAGTTGAAGTCAGTTCGGGATAAAACAGCTCTGGTTGTCATGGCTGATCACAAGCATTCGATCGAAGTGGATGAAAATACGCCGGATGAGCTGGCTGGGATTGTCCATCATTTCAATACCATGATGGCGGAATCAGAACGTTCTGCAAAAAACTTTCAGGAAATGACTACCAAAATGATGTTATATGCCAGAGATATTGAGCATTATCAGCAGCGTTTAAGGGAGGAGGGAGAGCAGCGTCATCGACTGAGTCGCTATATTGACCATAATCTGGCCGACAAAATCATGAATAACAAAGAGGATACACCACTGCAAAACAGCAGACAGGAAGCAACCATTCTGTTTGCAGATATCCGTTCATTTACATCTATTTCCGAGCATATGAAGCCTGAGGAGGTGATTGGTATGCTCAATAGCTATTTTGATGCCATGGTGAAAATTATTTTTCAGCATAATGGCGTGCTGGATAAATTTGTCGGTGATGAGTTGATGGCCATATTCGGACTGCTGGGTAAACCGGAAGAGGGGCCATCCAATGCATTGCATGCGGCGATAGATATGCAGGCCCGCTGCAGAAGTCTGATGTCTGAATTCAGCTTAAAGGGTTACCCGGTATTTGAAGTCGGTATTGGTGTGAATACCGGCGATGTTGTGGTGGGCAATGTTGGTTCCCGCAACAGGATGGATTACACGGTGATTGGCGATACAGTAAATGTGGCAGCACGCCTTGAACAGATGGCGGAAGGTCAAAGCATTATCGTGGGTGAACAGACCTATAATTATTGTCAGAGCCACATTCGTATGCAGCCCAAGGGTGAGATCAAGGTGAAGAACAGGAGCGCAGCAGTTAAATGTTTTCAGGTATCAAAGCGTGCGCTTATCGAGCAGTAAAAATTGAAACTGAGCGAATGCCATATTCGCCGCCCCGATTGGTCATGACAAAACCACTGAATCGATCACGGTAACTTCTGTCGCGCACCTGCATCACCACTTTGTTGTCCACTAAAACTGTCATGAAACCATCAGCAGTACGTTGCCATCCAATGTGATGGGAGTTGCCATCTTCGAGCAGTTGACCCTGCTCAAATTGATCAACTACGGAAGTCATACCGCGTCGATAAGCCAGTAGTTTTAATGAGGGACGGCTTCCGGACTGATAGACCAGACGATAGCCTGACTCCATGTTTTTTCCCTGATAGGGGCCCCATTCATAACTACCGCTACGATCCCGGCCAAGCACACTGAGTTCAATGGCAATGGCAAAGGCGTTATCGATGCTGGCAGCTGTGGAAATGTCTGCCCGGCTGGCTGTTTGTGGTCTGCGTGTCTGCTGCCGGGTTTGAGGTCGGGTGTTTTGGTTTTGCATGACGCCATCAAGCAGTATGCCAAGCAAGACTTCTTCAGTGCGTTGAGGCTTCCCAGTTTGCTGCTGTTGCTGAGGAGTATGAGTGAGCTGGCTGCGCAACCCAATGCTGCGAGTGACCCAGAAATCCTGTGAGTTGCTGTGCCATGCAGGGTTGCGTTGTAGTTCGCCATCGCTGAAATCATCAAACAGGATGCGTTTTCTCCATGGTCGATCATAGCGCGCAGTTAAATCACGTAACTGGTCAATGAGACGGTAATTAGCTGAGCGATCACGTTCTGCCTGATCAGTAAGTTGTTTAAGATCATCGATGAGTTGCTGAATTTTCTGATCAGCTGGCTGGGCAAAAGCTTGCCCTTGTACGCAACAGGCAAGTAGTACGAAAATGCAGATTGCTCTCATATTGCGACTCCTGTAAAAGATATGGATCATCATAGCAGCAGGTTGGATGCACTGCTCTTCTTATGTTTTGCTGCTGGCAGTGTCCGATTCCGAATTACTCTCATCATCATCTTCTTCCGCCGTATCGGTTTCATCATCGGCGGTAACCGGTTCATTATTTCCCCTGTCGGTAAAGTGAATAATGGTACCGGTAATTACTGCAATGGTTGCCAGAGTCAGGACGACCGTAGCTGAAGGAGGAAGATCGAGGAAGTCTGCAATAAATGTGCCTGCTGTACTGGCAATGACGGCCAATGTCAGTGCCTGCCAGGCCGGGCCATTATGCCCACGTCGCCAGACTGAAAGGGCAGGCATGACCAGATAAGCGAATACCAGCAGTACACCGATAGCATAAATTGCCGGTACAATAATCAGACTCAAACCGGCATAGAAACGCATACGGCCGGCAAAGCTGTTGGCATGTTCCGGCAGGGCCAGAAGCAGTCCCATGCCTGCAAAGATGGCCAGCTCTATGATGCCGTCCCAGCCAATTCCCAGCACACTGCCGAATAGCAAACCCATCAATTGTCCTTCGCCGTATGGTAATAGTGATAACAGGACCATGCCCACCGAAGCAGCAAAAGCGTATACACCACCCATGACGGCTTCTTTCGGCAGCGGTGTCTCCTCATCCATCAGAGCCATGATGATGACGGCAATGGCTGTGGTTGCTGCGGCTGCATATACACCCGGAATTTCCAGTGCCATGCCAAGTGCATAACCGGTTGCTGCAACCTGTGCGAGCGCCAGATCCACGAACACGATACGACGTTCAAGTACGCGTTGTCCGAGAACCGGCAGACAGACTGCAATGACCAGTGTGGCGATTAATACAGTTAACAGAATCATTGGCTCCACCTCGCTATGCGCTCAACCATTTTATCAAACATGCCGACATAACCCTGTGTGCCAATGCCCTCTACGGCATCAGGTAAAACCATCATTTTAATGCCGGCTTCGTCAGCAAGACGTTTGGCTATGGCTCTGTTATTATATGGTTCCACCCAGATCAGTTTTACATTTCGCTCTTTAATCACTGTCAGCAGGCTTTCCATGTATCGTGTGGACGGTTCAATACCGGATCTGGGTTCGATAAAACCAGCCAATTCAATTTGCATCGAGTCCATGAAATAGACATAGGTATTGTGATAGGTGATGACTGCACCGGTATGAATTTTCATATAATCACGCCAGCGTGGCAGTGCTTCATTGATGGCCTGTTCGAATTCCCTGAACCTTAGTTTGTAGCGCTGTGCATTGACGGTATCAACTTCACTTAATCTTACACTTAGTGTTTTGGCAACTTTGATACCCATTTCAGGATCAAGCCACCAATGCGGATTTTTATCCGGAGACCATTGACTCATCTGATGGGAACTCATGCCAAGGGGTACACCGATCGCCTCTATAGCATCACCACCGCTAAGGTAGCCATCGCTGCCCGGCAGAATCTTTTGATTACCGGATAGTTTGATCAGTGAGGGGAGCCATGAAGATTCAAGGCCAAATCCTGCTGCAAAGATAAGATCGGCATTGATCAGCATGCGGGCATGACCCGGACGAGGGGAGAATACATTGGGATCGTGTCCGATACTGGTGATGATTTTAACATCAATATCAACGCCACCGATAGCCTGAGCGATTTGACCGAGAGCCGGAACAGTAGCTACAACGACGGGTCTGGCGATGGCATGCGACGCAAAAAACAGGGATAACACGAGCAATAATGCTGCTGCATATAGAGACGATGTTCTTCTTATTATCTTCATCACTCGAGGCATAATTTCTCGTTTTGACTTATATTATTATCCGATCCTTTAATACGACAGGCCTGCTATGGATTGTCTAATGTTAGCAGGTTTAGTGCCAAAGCTGTTGGGGTGAGATAATTTTTATTTATGCAGACTATAATTTTTATAAGTTAGTTATTTTACAAACATTGGTTACAATATCCCCAAGATTTTGCGCGGGGGCAGTTATGACCGATAAAGAACAATACAAAATTCATGAAAAGCCATTTTATCAAGCTCAGGAAGATGAAGTTGAGCTTTATGAAGCAGCTTATGCAGCACGCCTGCCAGTGATGGTGAAAGGTCCTACAGGCTGCGGTAAGTCACGTTTTGTTGAACATATGGCCTGGAAACTTGATAAGCCACTGATTACGGTGGCCTGTAATGAGGATATGACTGCATCCGATCTGGTTGGTCGTTATCTGCTGGATGCCAATGGCACCCGCTGGCTGGATGGTCCATTAACGACAGCAGCCCGTATCGGCGCAATCTGTTATCTTGATGAGGTAGTGGAAGCGCGTCAGGACACCACAGTTGTGATCCATCCGTTGACAGACCACCGTCGTACGCTGCCGTTGGATAAAAAGGGTGAATTGATTGAAGCGCATCCCGATTTTCAGCTGGTGATCTCCTATAACCCCGGCTACCAGAGCCTGATGAAGGATTTGAAACAGTCGACTAAACAGCGCTTTTGTGGTTTTGAATTTGATTATCCGTCTGCTGAAGTTGAGACTTCTATTGTTGCTAAAGAGACAGGTATTGATACTGATCTGGCTGCCAAGCTGGTAGCTATTGGCGGCACTGCGCGTAACCTGAAAGGTCATGGCCTGGATGAAGGTATTTCAACACGCTTGCTGACTTATGCAGCGGCCCTGATTAAGGGTGGTATTAATGAAAAAGCGGCTTGCCGTATGGCACTTGTTCGCCCGATCACTGATGACGCGGATATCCGGGATACGCTGGATCACGCTATTGATGCGACCTTCGGGTAAAACAGATTACAACGTGGCTAGAGGTCTAGTGATCAAAGATGCCTGAACTATCCAGAAGTATAGAAGTTGAAATGTATTGGCAGAGGCTGGGTTGCAACTTCGCCCAGGCTAATCGTGTGTTCGATGATTGCATGAAAGAGGCCAAGGTGTTGCTCTCCACTGAGGGGCTTAACTCATATATCGAGAATGCCCGCTTTCTGGGTAAAATGGGGCGTGGTCCTGAACCACTGCTGGTCTATCTGGAAGAGGCTCCGCTTGTTGCCAAAGAGGTGGGTGAAGAAGCTCTCGAAGATTTGCGCGAATTCGCTCATTATCTCTCTACGCACACGAATTTTAAAGCCATGGTTCCGTTCCTGCAGACAAGTGGAGCAGTAGCCAGACGTTTGCACAGCTACGACCTGTTTAATCAGTATATTGAAATCATACGTGACATGATGGATCGAACATCTGTTTCAGTGCATGGTCACCACACGACTTTCCCCAGCCCGGGCCTGGTTGATCTTATGAAGCAGGCACCGCGCCTGTTGATTGAGCTTTCCCTCGAAGGTTTCAAAAACTGGGTTGATTACGGCATAAACTATTATAGTAGCCATCCCGGTCGCCAGGTTGACTACTTCAGCTTTCAGTCAGCGGATGCCCATGCAGTGATGCAACGGGAACGCCATGGCACGCTGCTTGTCGATCATGAGCGCAAACTGGATCAATATATGCGTGGTCTGTGGAATGATCATGATTATCTTGTGCCGTATTCACTGGCATTTGATGAACTGCGCAAACCAATGCCATATTTTGATGCTTTAGGTATCCGTATTCCTGATGTTTATGATGATGATCGCGGCATATCCGGCATCAACCGTTATCGTGCAGCACTGGCCCATATGGCAGCTCACCGTCGCTGGAGTCAGCCGATGGTTGTGGATAACTGGAGTCCGTTCCAGCGGCTAGCTGTTGAAACATTTGAAGATTCGCGAGTTGAATATCTGGCTATGCAACGTTTTCCCGGTTTGAGGAAGATCTTTCTGGCTCTGCATCCGATCCCGGATGAGAAGGCCTTGCAGCTGGAGAATACTTCGTTGATTAATTTGCGTCTGGCGATGGTTTCAAGAGCGATTCTTGATCCAGATTACCAGTATGAGAACGAAGATGTGCGTGAGTTTGTCGGTCGATTCTTTGACGAGATGGAGAAGGATAGCTCGAAAAGTGAAAATGTAGCTATGATCGCGCTCTCATTTATCGGCCGCACCCGCAAACAGTCTGATGCTCTGCCGAACACCTATTTTGAAAATACAGAGGTGGATTATCGTGATGATAACCGTCACCTGTGGATTTATATCGAGCAGGGTGATGATGAAGAGACCACCTTTGAACATCTCGACCAGAGACAGCAGGACGAAGAAGAGTTGAAAGGTCTGCCACCTCGTCATTACCACGAGTGGGATTACAACTCAGCCCATTATCGTCCGGACTGGGTGAGCGTCTATGAATCATTACATCCTCGCGGCAATGCATCGAAAATTGATCAGTTGCTTGAAAAGCATGGTGCATTGGCCAAACGTTTAAAAGCCATGCTCGATATGCTCAAACCTCAGGATAAAGTGCGTATTCGCTATCAGGAAGAGGGCTCTGAGCTGGATCTGGATGTAGCTATTCGTTCCTTGATCGATTTCAAGGGTGGTTCTGCACCCGATACGCGAATCAATATGAGTCACAAAACCGATGGCCGTGATGTGGCCGTGATGTTGCTTCTCGATTTGTCCCAATCTACAAACGAGAAGGCAGAAGGCAGCAATCAGACGATTTTGCAGCTTTCTCAGGAGGCGGTTTCTCTGCTGGCCTGGGCTGTTGATCAGGTGGGTGATAAATTTGCCATAGCAGGCTTCCACTCCAATACCCGTCACGATGTACGATATTACCATGTGAAAGGTTATAATGAGCCCTGGGATGCTGAAGTGAAGTCACGGCTGGCCGCAATGGAAGCCGGTTTCTCCACCCGAATGGGTGGAGCGATGCGACACGCAGGTCACTATCTGAAGAATCAGGCATCCGATAAAAAGCTGATGCTGATTCTCACCGATGGTGAACCGGCTGATGTTGATGTTGATGATGATCAGCTGCTGATTCAAGATGCACAGAAAGCAGTGAAAGAGCTGGATAGCGATGGCATCTACAGCTATTGCATCAATCTTGATCCCAAAGCGGATGAGTATGTGGCGGATATTTTCGGTAAGCAGTACACGATTATTGACCACGTGGATCGTCTGCCGGAAAAATTACCGGAACTGTTTATCTCACTGACCAAGTAGGATAAATCAAACGGCCCTGAACATCAGGGCCGTTTGATTTACTGCTCTCTGTGAATCCAGTCTGCGCCCAGCGTACCCTGTAAACGCAGCAGATAGTCCTGACTTGTGACCCGCTCAATCATGCCGTCAGTTTGCTGGATACGTTCTGCCAGCTGAATACGTCTGTCGGATTCATCTTCATCGAGGTTTTGCATCAGGTTGGCCAGGTTTTCCTTGTGCTGCAGCCATAGCTGCGTATCCCGAGCCTGTTTGATGTTCAAACGTTCTTTGTACCAGTCGCTCTGCAGCAGATTGTCACGGCTGAACATGGCCCGGATTGCAGGGTCATGAGCATCTCTGTCTTCGAAGTGTCCGTAAGCCATAATGTGTAACAACGCTTTCAGAGGAGGGCAGGCATCATCAATCGTTCCATCAGCAAAGTAGTTGAGGGCCACGCGTTGATGGGCCTCGCAAATATTATTGATACCGTCTACAAAGCTTTCCAGATCCTGACTTTCAGGTTTTAACATCGCTTTATCAAACACCGCTACCGGTGTATCAAACACTTTCCCGAAATGATTGCGTACGAATCGCTTGGTGATCCGATAGCCCAGCCGGCTGGCCTGCACGGTTTTGCCCTGGTACTCAAAATCTTTCAGTTTTTTCAAATAGCCCCATTTGATCATATAATCAGGTTTCTGAACTTTGGCAGGCAGACGACACCAGATCTCCGGGATTAACATGCTGATGTCATGATCAATTCGGCGGCGTGAACCGATAAAACCGGCGGCAGTGGAAAAACCGTCATATCCACATAAAATGAATGATACCAGCGCATTGTTGAGGTCTGCAGTGGCAGACAGGGAATTAAACGGACCTTTGGTCAATGCGCCTTCTGAACCGGCACCGGTTGTTGACGGTGATTTTCCTGTCAGACTGCAGATAAAATCCATAAACAGTTCCGGTAGCTCCTGATAGTGAATCGGGTTGTACACAGCTAATGATCTGATTCCCGGTTCAGGCGGGTTGTTACGGCGGCCGGTGAGTACAGCATTGACTGGAAAATAGACCTGTTGCTCCGGTTCCAGCCCACGCCTCAAACGTGTACTTATCTCTGCCAGATAAGTGGAGCGAGGGTCAACGAGGTCGGGGCGATCCTGCAGATAACGTACATTCAGACTGGGCTTCCCGTCCACGATTCTGGGGTGGGCTGAAGAGACGAAATAGAGTGATTCATCCATATGGGATGCATTGCGAATCAGAGACTGCATAGGGGCGCTGAATGCCTCGAATTGCATGATGTCTTCGATCATATCGCGCGCATCTTCAGCCTGCAGGGGTTCAAAATTGGAGATGAAGCTGTTGCCACCGGACAGGTCGCTTTCGGTTTGGATATCCGAGCCACGGTTGATTGCTTCATCAGGGCGCTGGAACAGCCTGGCTTCACAATTGTCCACCAGCTTGATACTGGGGTGGTTAAAGTCCGGATTCAGCCCGCTGACATAGTTTGCAGGAATCACGATGGAGGCGCTGATATCATCTTCCATCTGCAGTTTGTACGAGGCAACAAAGTCTTGACGCAATTTGAACAGGCGCCAGCTGCCATCATCGGCAAAACCGACACGCAGATAGTTAGCCGTCAGTTTACGTCCGTTGTACCTCAATTCATGGCCGGGTTTACCATTCACCGTGTCGACAGAGAAATGCTCATGCCAGTTATCACCCCAGGCACTCCTGTAAAAGCGCTTAATCATGAAGACCAGTGCAAGGATGTTATGGGGAATACTTTTCAGCCATACATTATAGTCATCTGAATAGTCGGTATCTGAAGGGGTTAGCATCTTGATAACCGAGCCCAGACTGCGTTCTTTACTGAGCAGGCTGCGATGATCCGGTTCCTGAGCTTCGGGGTGACGAAAGCGGTTGCAATAATCACGTTCAAAAATCGCACGAACTTGTCGAATATCCTGTTCAAAATCATCAACATAGGTCGGGCCGGATATCACCGCACCGGCAATGGATTTGGAAATTTCAGACTTGCCGCCACCGGATACCGTGCTGGGTTTATGGCAGAACGTACCTTCACCGATGGTGCCGACCAGATGCCAGATGGGAGAGTGCTGATGCCGCAACATGCGCACCCTGAAACCACTCGGATAAATAAAGATATTTGAAGCAAGTAGTTTGATGGCCTGTTCACCATCTGTATTTTGCCAGCACACTTGCATATTGTGCAGGCTGATGCGCGCATTTTCCGGCAGGTAGATGATTTCGGGATAGTTTATATCGACCGCATATCCTTCCTGTCTGATTTCTATGCTTTCCCCCAAACGGTGGCAGAGATCGGAAAAGCTGTGATTGTCGAGCATGTCTGATGCCCGTGGGATATATACTTCCCCGAGATGATAGCGCGGGAATGCCAGTGCACCGCCTGCATGCTCTTCTTCACAGCCGCCGAACAGATTGGCCGAGTAGCTGATTTGGGATTTGATCTCTTTTTTGCTGTAACCGAAATAGTTGTCGGCTATGATGGTGACAATTACACCGCGCATATCGCGGCAGACCAGTTTGAAAGCATTACCGTTATTGTATAACTCATCTTCTTTTTGCCAGCTCATACCATCACGACGTTGCCGTTCGCTGGCATCGTTTACATGCGGTAAACCCAGTGCTTTTTTCGTCAGTTTCACCAGATGCGGAGCGAGAATGATGCAGCCGCTCTGGCCGGTCCAGTGATCGATATCATGTGCCGCATCATTTTCCGTCAGGAAAGGGTCACCAGCATTTCCGAATATTGACTCAACAAAATCAAGGTTGGAGACCAGACCGCCGGGAGCGAACATGCGAACTTCCATGCTCTTGTCCCACATGAGCCCTGCGACACCCTCAACACCCGGCACACCGGGCCGCACTTTTGGCCGAAGTAGTAGTGATGCCCAAACCCGGGCTTTTTCAGATTCCTGACTGGTTGCCGGTAATTCAAGCAGCTCTCCCGGTGGATCCAGAGCTTCCCTTAGTAGCGCAGCAAAGGTTTCTACAGGTACTTCAAGCTTGTCTGCAGGTACAGGAAGTCCTCCGGCTGCAATGTGAAATACTCCCTTGGTAGTTCGACGGTCACTTTTTGGGTTATGTAACACCCCCTGCAGGAGACGATAGGAATCGACCAGATCCGAGTGGAAATGCGTGCCATTCAGGGGCAGTGATATTTCACGTGCCATGCCGGGGCGGTCGAGTACAAATGTACTACCCGGCAGTTCAACGCTTTGTTGCACATTGTTTTCAGCCAGGTATGCATTTAGAAAATTCTGTATACGCTGATCAGCAGGGCAGCGGTAAGCCGAGAGGAGACGGCGCTGACGTGCGTAGTGTTTGAGTAGACTGTCTGCAATGGTCAGGTAGGAGTGGTCGCTACTATCCAGCTTGCAGGTTGGCTGACCCAGTGCAGCCAACTTGAGGTTGATATGCTGGTGCCACACATGCGGAGGAGCACTACTCTTTTTATTGTCGCTATAGGTGAATTCACTGTTGTTATTCATTGGTAGTCCATATCAGTAGTTATCTTGCCTGATGATATCAGTTTTCAGATTAAGCTGACAATATGAACAATCGATGATCATGGTTATGCGTAAGGCCAGCGTGGCTTCTTCTCATCCTCTTTTTCTCTCAGCATCTCGAGATACAAAGCTTCTACCTTGTCTCGTGCCCAGGGTGTTTTACGCAAGAACTTGAGGCTGGACTTCACGGAAGGGTCCTGATTGAAACAGCGGATTTTCACATGTATACCCAATTCGCCCCAGCCATAATGGTCGACCAGAGCATGAATCATCATCTCAAGTGTCACGCCATGCAGTGGATTGTTGGGTTGTATGTTCATTGTTAGCCTGTCCTTTTTTCCCGGTAGAGAAATAATGGCTTAAAGTGTGCCTGAAATGGATATTTGAGGGTAGAGATTTGACAAATCTTCAGTTTTATCTATTAATGCAAGCACATGTAACAAAGGGAGAGGACCAGTGAACAGAAATATACTTACTGCACTCATGTTATCATTATTGATGATGGTTGGTTGTGATAATTCGGACGGAAATTACACCAAGCCTGCAAAAGATGAAGAGGCCAACGTCAGTGATGGTGCTGCACAAAATGCCGAAAGCAAACCCTCTAAAGAGCCTGTCAAAGTTGTTACGGTTGATAAGACAGCACCGGTAATCACTTTGAACGGTGTTGATACAGTAACTATCGCCGTTGATGACACATACAAAGATGCCGGTGCAACTGCAATGGATAACGTGGATGGAGATATTTCTGATCAGATCCGAAGCACCAGTACCCTGGATGCTGCTAAAACAGGCATGTATGCCGTGGGTTACAACGTAAGTGATGCTGCTGGAAATGCTGCAGCACCTGTTTACAGATTTGTTAAAGTCGTTGAGGCCGGTTCCGCAGAGGCCATAGAAGCTGCAAAGGCCGCTGAGGCTGCAAAGGCCGCTGAAGCTGCAAAGGCCGCTGAAGCTGCAAAGGCCGCTGAAGCTGCAAAGGCCGCTGAAGCTGCAAAAGCCGCTGAGGCTGCAAAGGCCGCTGAAGCTGCAAAGGCCGCTGAAGCTGCAAAGGCCGCTGAAGCTGCAAAGGCCGCTGAAGCTGCAAAGGCCGCTGAAGCTGCAAAGGCTGCTGAAGCTGCAAAAGCCGCTGAAGCTGCAAAGGCCGCTGAAGCCGCAAAAGTAGCTGAGGCCAAGAAAGCGGCTGACGCGAAGAAAGCGGTTGACGCGAAGAAAGCGGCTGATGCGAAGAAAGCGGCTGATGCGAAGAAAGCGGCTGATGCGAAGAAAGCGGCTGATGCGAAGAAGGCGGCTGATGCGAAGAAGGCGGCTGCTGCGAAGAAGGCGGCTGCTGCGAAGAAGGCGGCTGCTGCGAAGAAGGCGGCTGCTGCGAAGAAGGCGGCTGCTGCGAAGAAGGCGGCTGCTGCCAAGAAAGTAGTTAAATCTGGTGATAGGACTCCACCGGTTATTAAGCTGTTTGGTGGTTCTTCGGCGACGATTACTGTTGGTGATATTTATGATGATGTTGGCGCATTGGCAACCGATAACGTTGATGGCGACATTTCAAAACGTATTCGCAGAACAGGTGAAATCGATAAAACAAAACCCGGCACTTATACATTGAAATATGATGTCAAAGACAGAGCAGGGAATGCGGCAGTGACCGCCACAAGAACAATTACAGTGGTGAAGGAATCAGATACCACTCGTCCTGTGATTACCCTGAATGGAAAGTCTAAGGTAACAGTGATTGTCGGTGGTAGCTATAAAGATAGTGGTGCGAAAGCCTCAGATGATGTGGATGGCGATCTCACTGCAAAAATCAATAAATCAGGTTCAGTGAACACTGCAAAAATCGGTACCTATGTACTGAAGTATTCTGTCAGTGATGCGGCAGGTAATGCAGCGATGGTGAAAAGCCGCAAAGTGATCGTATCCGGTAATCCGGTTGCAGGTGCTGCATTGGCCAAAGCGAAATGCAAGATTTGTCATAATCTTGATACAACTGCGAACAAGACCGGTCCGGGGCTGAAAGGTGTATTCAATCGCAGGGCGGGTACAGCTGCTGGCTTCCGTTATGGCAAGACCTTGAAAACATCCAGCTGGAACTGGGATGAAGCTAAGCTGAGAATCTGGCTGGGTCAGAAAACAAGAAATGCAGTCAAGCAGGTGTCCGGTGATTCAGCTGCTGCCACCCGAATGAATTTCAAAGGTGTTTCAGGCTCTGATCTGGATAACCTGATCGCGTTCCTCAAACAGAACTAGAGCTGAGGGAAGGTGTTTATTGTTTATGGCTCCCATACAGCTGATGTTTGGGAGCCATTTTTTGTACACCTGAGTGGAATGTGAACAGGTATTTATACATCGTTTCATATCTTATATGTCGTGTACTTCTTTTGACCGTCAGGAAGAGTGGTTATTAATTTTTGTCCTGTAACCTGTCCATGCTCATCGAAGTTGACCTGTGCAAGGTTGTTGATTGACGTAATGACTGCAGCTTTACCCAGAGACTTTTCTTCGGATACAACAAAATCTCCGTTTTGAACCAACACATCACGATGGCAGAACTGGAGTTTCGGTACAGCCTGATTATGAAACGGACTACTTGTCATTTGATACACGGTGATATTGTCACCGCTTGCTGATTTAAACGCACTTTTTCGCATGAATGAGTAATGTACATCACCCGAGAGTATGGCAATGGAAGCGGGGAGTTTTGAGACCGAGGTGATGGCGGCCTCAAGTTCATCCAAACCTTCATTCCATGACTCAAGATCAACAGCTGCAGCACTGCCCCCAATCACATAAGCTATTTGCTGAAGATTTTCGATAGCTTTCAGTCCAAATACAGGTGTGGCTGAAATCAGGCAAACATGTTTCCTGTTCATATCAACAGCGTTCTCCAGCTCGGTTTTTAACCAGTTCAGGGCTGACTGATTCATCAACTCAGCAGGCGAACTGGCGCGTTTTCCCTGCTGTCGACTGGTTCTTGTGTCCAGCACGATGATTGTTGGATTTGTCGGGATTACATAGGCCCAGCGGTCCGCTTCTTTCTGCCACAACAAGGTATCGAATGCATCAGCTTTACCACCCTGATAGTCCTGCGTATCGAGATGTTGTGCCAGTGTACCCATAAATTGTGCATCAAAGCGGTCAGGGTTATTTCCCCAGCCCTGAAATGCCCAATAGGCTGCAAGACCATTCGAGACTACACGCCGGGCACGCGGACTTTCGTGGATCTTTTGTTCCCAGGCAGGATTAATATTCCAGTCATCGGTAATCTCGTGATCATCGAAAATCATATATACAGAGATATTCGCCAATAGACGGCGAACTTTACTCAGGGTTTGGCAGAATATTTCATTCTGCTCACGTTCTTTTGCATAGCTATTGGCTGAAGCAGTTGCACTTGCACGTGTTTTCACTGCCGACCATGGTGCAAAACTGGTTTTTGCACCGGGTCCTCCCCATACGGTTAAATACATGGCGGCGTATTCACCGAAAGTCATCAGATGGTTGCGTGTTCTCAGTGATGTGATACCTGTGAATTCCTTGCTCAGTTGAGGCCTGCGGCCATACAGAGGCATTTCAGCAGCACAATTATGATCATCCGGGGTATTGTAACCATGCCAAACCGGTGGCCTGCGGCGCGGCATCACCTCATTCCAGCCGGTGATATGATTGCCGAGTTTGATCAGATGATCGAGCATGGGGCCGGACACATCATCGGCATAAATCTGATCACCGGTCATGAGTAATGTCGAAGGACGCTCTTCGGGGTTCTGGAATGATTCAGCCAGCAGGTCATCCGCACTGCTTAGCTGGTCCAGGTTTCCCCATGCTTTTTTTACGGGGTTTGACTGAGGTTTCCGGCAAGATCCATGTAAAACCTGAGCAAGTTTGCCCGGGATAATAAAACCGGGATATGGTTCGCCGGGGTATTTTATCTCCTGATCATCTCCCAGCAGACTCAGCTTTTGATTATCGGGCAGCTTATGTAAAATATCATAGTGAAGGATGCTATCCGTTGGAAAACCGGCTGCAGCCGGAGATAAATGAACAAGGTGTATGAACAGGTTTTTGCCGAGTTGAATTTTCTTGCTTCCCTGATTGATGCTGATCACTTCATTGTGACCACGTAGTCTGATTTCTCCGCTAAGCTCTTCATCTTGTTGGGTTGCCAGCCAGATATACACCGCTGTTGTTGTTGTGCGCCTGACAATCGGGCCACAAAGAATTGGACTCATAAACACCTCCCTGATCTTCCCACTGCTATTCAGCATAGCCGAGTTTTCAGAAAGGGCCAGTCAGAGTCTTTTCCAATATGAAATGAGTCTGAAAACGTAGTTGTCCTGTCCATCATATGGGGATGCTTATCCAGATGGACGAAAGGAAGATCAAAACAGTTGCCGATATTTCAGTCTTTCTGTCAGGAACAGATCAGACCGAGCTTAGACTTCAGGGCAGCAAAGATGATATTTATGCTTGGGTAGAACGGGCGCTGAACCGATTCCGCTATC
>NZ_BDFD01000011.1 GCF_001895085.1 Mariprofundus micogutta
TGTTCCTGACAGAAAGACTGAAATATCGGCAACTGTTTTGATCTTCCTTTCGTCCATCTGGATAAGCATCCCCATATGATGGACAGGACAACTACGTTTTCAGACTCATTTCATATTGGAAAAGACTGAATTTTGACACCACATAAGAACTCGTCTATATATACAAAAAAGTTCATTCGCCTTTGCTGGAATTGAACTGATAAATATATACCCGGAGATGCTTATGAGTGCCGACCCGGAAGCTCCAAGCCTACTTCACTCTGTCTATCGGCTTGCGACCTCCATGATAACTGCAGATGGAGAAATCAAGGAAGAAGAGGTCGATTTTGCTGCTGCACACGGCACAACTCTCTTTCCGGAATTCGATAAAGCTGAATTGAACAAGCACCTTAAGCAAGCAGATGGACAACAGCATTTTGAAGCCGCGATAAGAGAATTATCCACAACACTTTCAGTTCAGCATAAAGATGTGATCTACGACTATTTGCAAAAAATTGCCACTTCTGACGACCAACTGGATGATGATGAAGAAAAAAGACTCCGTTATGTTAGAAAACAGTGGGGATTAGAGCATTTAGTCTAGCCTGCAGATAAAACACCCTGCAACCACCCCAGGTGGCTATCCGACCAGCATTGGAAGTGCTTATGCTTCTACTCCGGGAGCAGATTCAGGCACCAGCACACTGCAACCCTCCTCCCGCAACTCAATCGGAAAAAGGCCACGAGGGCAGGGGCCTGCAAGGCAATCGCCGGACAAGGGATCAAACAGTGCTCCATGAGTATGACAAACCAGCTGTGTGCCGTCATCACTGAAAAACTGGCCGGGATTCCAGTCAAGCGGGGAGCCTGCATGTGGACAATGATTACGCCATGCGCGCAACTGCCCCTGATAACAGGCCAGAAACCCCTGCTCAGTGATTTCTACAATTGTTCCGGTTGAGAGCCTAATCGTGGACTTCAAATCAAAACAGACAGCCTGCCCCTCTCCCGGACGTTCGACCCGTTGCAAGGCAATCTGGTTTTCAACATCTTCAGCCATTGGAATATCCAAACAGTGATCGGCAGGCAGCGCAAGCGTAAGCCCAAAAAAAGGCGGCCACCCGTCGGTGACCGCCAGCGGACCAAGAGACCCGCTATAGCTATTTTATAGAAAATAAATCATTTATTGTCAATGAGCTCAGGCCCTCACAGTGTATTTTCACTGAGACAGGGCCAAAGCCTGCTGATAACAGGCCGAGGCTTTTTCATACTCACCTGCATCACTGTGCCAGGCGGCCAGACTCTTCCATGCATCCAGACAGGATTCATCTTCTGCCAGTGCCTGCATCTGCTCATAAGCCAGTCCTTCCAATGCTGCAGCATGTGCAAGTTCAGCTCGCAACCAGCGTTGAGCCAAAGTCATTTCGGCATCCTTCAAACCTTCAAGCTTTCGGTAGGCACGAATGGCATCCAGCCTGTGCATATCAAGTAATGCATACGCAATTTCAAAGGCATTATGCTGCTCCAGGTAACCGGTCCACAAGCGCTGTGCAGTTGCCCGCTCGCCATTGGCGAGCAGTCCATTTCCATAAGCTAGCTGTACAGCATCATTATCCGGCAACAAGCGATAAGCCTTGCGTAAATGTGCCATCGCCTGATCTGGCTGATCGGCAGCAAGCTTCAAATAGGCTTCCGTCAAACGTGGTTTGACCGAATGCGCAGAGCGATGCCCCTGTTTCCACTCCGATTCAAGCAACTCAACCACTTTCGGCCAATCACCCTCCTCTTCCGCAACATCTGCCATACGGGACAGCGCCAGTGGCGCATTGGGGTGCACATTCAGCCATGCTTCCAGGTGAGCCCTTCGTGTTGTCAGATCAGGTTTCCTTTCCGCGCCGGGATCTGTCGCTATGCGGGCAGCCAGAGCAACAATCAAAGCATCATCCTGATCTGCTGCGACCTCCTGATCTTTGGCCGGCAAAGCAAGTATTTTCAGCATATCCATTGCCCAATCCGGCAATATGCCCTTCGAACGCTTCATAGCTTTGACGCCAAAATCACCACGATTATCCAGCCACTGGGCCAGACCTTCACGAAGTCGGGACTCCCGTCGTTTACTGCTGCCACCCTTTAGCGAGCGCCAGACACTTCCAGGGCCTGCAAACATGGCACGCACAAGCAGCCGCAACAGTGCCAATGCGAAGAGCAGCACCAGCAGGGCAACAATAAATGCGCCCTGACGTGTTTCAAAAATCCAGCCAAACGCCTCCAGACGCAGTACCTGATCCGCAATATTTGGAAAAACAATCAATGCAACCGTGACAAGCAACGCTAAAACCAGTAAAAACACCAAACGCATCAGACTTCTCCCTGCTTGCTCTGTACCCACTGCACCGCAGTGTCACGAAGCTTTTGAATATCAGCCTGAATGGCGCTGAAGTCATCCGGCAAACCAAGCTCGACCGAACTGCTATCTGTCTGGCCCTGTGTGCTGGTGACATGCAACAACAACTCGGCCCTGAGGGCCTGCCAATCAGCATGATTCGGCAACTTCTCCTGACCAAGCTGACTGGCAGCCATTGACAAGCGTTGACTCAAACCTGCCAGACGTTTGGCTTCAGTCGATGGGGCCTTCCGCAAATGAAACTGGCCCACCAGCCATGCTAACCATGGATGTTCCGGCTCTTGTAACACATCTTCTTGCTCGGGAATGGCAAGAGAATCCGACCATTTGTTCAAACTATCATGCCAGAGCAGCAATGCCTGAGAGCTATTCTCAGCCAGAGCCTGCATTGCAACTGCTGTCTCTCGCCGTTCGGCGCTCAGCTCCGGCATTGAGGCAATCTCTTCCCAGGCCATCTGCAGTTGAGGTAAATGACTGGCCGGGTCAGTAATCCAGCGCAAACGCGCCTGCAGGTTAAACTGCTGCTGCTCAAGTAGTTTTTCACGCAAAACACTCTGAGACTCTTCCATGGCCTGCATCTCACTGCGCAACGCATTGATGGTTGCCTGCAACTCTTCAACCTGACCGGAAGCCGCCACTACTGAATGATCTTCTATTGACTCTGGAGCTGACTGGAAACCTGAAGGGTCAGGCTCAGCTGGAACTGCTTCTGCAGCAAATTCAGCATCGCTCTGGACGGGCTCAGAGGATGCAAACTCATGCTCAGTCTCAGCCGGAATTGGCTCGGAAGCCTCTTGCGACGCATCCGATTCAGGCCCTGAACTCAACTGAGCCTTCACATCATGAAAGGCAGACTTCGCCGAATCAAGTACCGGCCCCAACTCACCATTGGCATAAAGGCCACCGCCCACTATGCCTGCGACAATAAGCAGAAAGGCAAGGAACTTCAGAATGCCGCTGGATGACTTTTTCTCTTCTCCGGAAGAGGCAGACGAAGTATCAGACACAGAAATTACATCTTCAGCTTTGCCAGCATCCGAACTGTCGCCCTGAAGTTCAGGGGTCTCTTTATTCTCACTCATCTTATGCCTTATCTTCGCGCAACCAGCGGGCCACGTCCAGTGCATGATAGGAAAGGATCAGATCGGCACCGGCGCGTTTAAAGCTTAGCATGGTTTCCAGTACGACACGCTTCTCATCAATCCAGCCCTTTTCAGCTGCAGCTTTGACCATGGCATATTCACCTGAAACATTGTACACAGCCATGGGCAGATTGGTGGCATCTTTCACTTCCCGGATGATATCCATATAGGCTAGCCCGGGTTTAACCATCAGCATATCAGCACCCTCTTCAACATCCAGCCATGCCTCTTTTAGCGCCTCACGCCGGTTTGCCGGATCCATCTGGTAGCTTGCACGATCGCCAAATGACGGTGTGGAATCAGCCGCATCGCGGAACGGGCCGAAATAACCCGAGGCAAATTTCACTGCATAAGACATGATCGGAAGGTCTTTGAAACCGGCGTCATCCAGCCCCTCACGAATGGCCGCAATCATACCGTCCATCATGCCGGAAGGAGCGACAATATCGACACCGGCCCTGGCATAGGAAACAGCCTCTTTCTGCAGATTGAGCAATGTTTCATCATTGTCGACATCTTCACCGTGCAACACACCGCAGTGACCGTGATCGGTATATTCGCAAAAACAGGTATCAGCAATGACACATGTCTCCGGACTGGCGGCTTTTGCTGCACGAATAGCCTGCTGTACAATGCCATTGTCATCCCACCCCCCTGAACCGATCGCATCTTTTTCAGCCGGAATACCGAACAATATGATGCCGGGAATGCCGAGTGCTGCTACCTGCTGTGTCACTTCTCCCACCATAGATAGCGGAATGCGGGAAACACCCGGCATACTTGCTACTTCGCGGGCCTCTTCAATCGTTTCATCGACGAAGATCGGATAGATAAAGTCATCCGTTGACAGCGTTGTCTCACGAACCATCTGTCGGATAGTGGCATTTCTGCGCAAGCGACGGGGACGGACAATCAGATCAGGCAGGGTCATAAAAAGGCTCCTCCTCAGGAAGAAATAGATTCATAATAATCAGCCAAACTATCAAGCATGGAGTCAAAACTAGCGTCTTTTGCTACAACCTGCACGCTAAGGCCTTCATTTTCTGCGACCTTGGCGAGCTTGTGGCTGATCACAGCAACTACGGGTTTATTGGCCAGCTCCACATCACCGATTCGGCGCATGTAATTGCGCGCAGCTTTCGCACTGCCCAGCAGTACCGCATCGATATCACTGGCAGCAATCTTGCCCCTGACATCACTGCTATCAGCCTTGGGAAAGGTCATGCGATATACTGGCACCATAATCACTTTCACACCTCTTGATGTGAGTGCTCTGGCAAGTGCCTCACGCCCCTCATCCGCCCGGAAAAACATCAGGCCTGAGCGCGGCAGACCATGCTTCAAATAGGTCGCAATCAAGCCATCCTGTGAGGACTTGTCAGGCACCAGATCAACAGTGACACCATACTGCCTGAGTGCCCCGGCTGTTTTATTGCCCACGACAGCCACACGCTTGTCTTGCAGCATGCTCACCAGCGTCTGGTTTTGATCATTCAGAAGTTGCGCAAGAATATGGATTGAATTGCTGCTGCTGAACACCACGTCACTGCATTCATTCAGCATCGA
The DNA here is from genome assembly GCF_001895085.1 of Mariprofundus micogutta. Classification (GTDB taxonomy): domain Bacteria; phylum Pseudomonadota; class Zetaproteobacteria; order Mariprofundales; family Mariprofundaceae; genus Mariprofundus; species Mariprofundus micogutta. Next base: position 5,092 of record NZ_BDFD01000011.1, read on the forward strand.
CAGGCCTGACAGGGTTGCATCAACCATAGGGACCATCTCCAAACATGGAAACAGCTCAGGTTCGGCCCCATAGCTTCGCAGCAGCTCAACCAGCTCATCATTCTGGTGAACTGTACGGGTAAGTAATATCTGTTTTCCTTGCAGACTCGACGCTTGCATACAGCAATCATGCAATAACTTTACTGCAAGTGCTATCCCTGCATAAGTCAGAATAAATATCACCCGAATGGCAATAGCGCTCAGAGCGTATATACGAACTCCTTTCAAAACAGTTGCCAAGCCGCGATAAACATGGTGAAATATACTAGAAACTGAGGTTAATACGTCATTACACCCATGGATGGGTTTGTAAATCAACCTGATTTTTTGATTTATACAGGACTGGAAACCATTGTTTTCGGTCACTACACGCAATCGGGCAAGAGCCCGTTGTTAGAGGAAAGAAATGGCAACAAAAAAAGTTAAAGAACAAGCAAGAAAAGTTCTCAAAGATGTATTCGGTTACGATCAGTTCCGGCCGATGCAGGAAGAGATCATCACCTCACTGATTGATGGCAAAGATGCATTCGTCCTGATGCCAACCGGCGGAGGCAAATCAATCTGCTACCAGATTCCGGGCATGATGCGTGAAGGAACCGGCATTGTCGTATCACCACTGATCTCATTGATGAAAGATCAGGTGGATGCACTAACCGCCTGCGGCGTGAATGCCGCCTACTACAACTCATCACTGAAAGCTGCTGAAGCCAAAGAGGTACTCGAACGTTTTGAAGGCGGTCATCTCGACCTGCTCTATGTTGCACCGGAGCGCCTGTTATCGAAAAGCTTTCTGCAAAAACTGGAAAAAGTAAAACTATCCATCTTTGCCATTGATGAAGCACACTGTGTTTCACAATGGGGACATGATTTCAGGCCTGAATATGTGCGCCTCGGAGAGTTGCGTGACATCTTTCCTGAAGTGCCGATGCTGGCCCTGACTGCCACCGCCGATGAGCACACACGTGAAGATATCAGTGAGCGTTTGAAGCTAGAAAAAGCACAGCGTTTTGTAGCCAGTTTTGATCGCCCTAACATCCGCTATCTGGTAGCTGAAAAACGCCAGCCATTAACCCAGATTCTGCAATTTCTGGAAGGCTGGCCGAATGCCTCCGGCGTCATCTACTGCCTGTCACGCAAACGTGTGGAAGATCTGGCAGTGAATTTGCAACGCCATGGCATCGTTGCCGCCGCCTACCATGCAGGTATTCCAGGCCGCTCTCGTGAAAAGGTTCAGGATGATTTCCTGCGTGACCGCGTCAAAGTAATCGTGGCAACTATTGCCTTCGGCATGGGTGTGGATAAACCGAATGTACGTTTTGTCATCCATCATGATCTTCCGAAAAGTATTGAATCCTACTATCAGGAAACCGGTCGTGCCGGTCGTGACGGCCTGGAATCAGAAGCCCTGATGCTCTACGGCTCAGGCGATGTGAATCTGGTACGACGTTTGATTGAAAATGTTGAAAACATCGATCAGCGCCGTGTTGAAGTGCACAAGCTCAATAGCATGGTGGCCTTCTCTGAAGCCCTGACCTGCCGTCGCCGCGTCCTGCTCGGTTACTTTGGCGAAGGTCTGGAGAAACCCTGTGGCAACTGCGACATCTGCCTCGATCCGCCTGCCACCTATGATGCCACCGAATTTGCCCAGGTGGCATTACAGTGCGTACGTGAAGTCAAAGGCCATTTCGGCATGGGTTATATTGTTGATGTACTGCGTGGCTCCACCAATGCACGCATCCGTGAAAACAAACATGACAAGCTTAAAACTCACGGTGCAGGATCCGATCTGAATGCGGATGAATGGACTTCAATCCTCCGCCAACTCGTGCATCATGGTTACTTCATTCAGGATGTTTCCAAACGGGCAGCGATGCTGGCCACCAAAAAAGCTGAACACATTGGCATTGGAGACCCCATCATTCTGGCTAAATATCAACCGGGTATCCGTCGTCAGTTTAAACGACTCAGCACGCAACGCGACGAACCACTATTCAAAAAGCTGGTGACCTTGCGTGAAAAAATTGCTGAAAAAGAAGATGTCCCGCCACATGTGGTATTCAGTGATGTAACCTTAACCGAACTGGCACAACGCAAACCAACTGATGAATCATCACTGAACAGCATCTCCGGTGTTGGCCAGCACAAACTGGAAGCCTACGGCGCTGCCTTTATTCAGGTGATCGCGGACCATGCCAAGAAAAGTGGCAGCAAATCTGAACAGGCGGGCGGCAAAGATATTCCGAAACTGATTGCCAAAGGCCCGGGTCTGAATGAAACGCAAACCTACACTTTGGCACTGCAGCGCAAAGGTAACAACCTGAGTGAAATTGCAGCCCAGCAAGGTGTAAGTGAAATGACGGTCCTCAAGAACTATGTCGCTATTATTCGTGCGGGTCAGTATATCGATGTGCCTGCCTTTATCGGCAAAAACTTTGATACGGTGATGACTGAACTTGATGATGCCGACCCATATGCATCGCTGACTGAAATCAAACGTGACCTCACCATTGATCTGAGCAATGAAGAGTTCCGCCTGATTCTCGCCTGGCGAGAAGCTATCGGCGTAGCCTGATCTGCATTACTTAATAAAGAAGCCCGGGTTTTGCCCGGGCTTCTTTATGCTGACTGCAACAATTATAATATATCCAGTACACTTTCGGGTGGCCTGCCTACTGCAGCCTGATCTCCATTCACCACAATCGGGCGCTCAATCACTTTCGGATACGTCACCATGAGTGCAATGGCCTCACTGCGACTCAAATCCCTGCCTTTGAAATGCTCTTTAAACTCGGCCTCACCTTTACGCATCAACTCAGCAGGCTCTTTGCCCAGCTTGGTAAGTAAGGCATCCAACTCAGCCTCGGCAGGTGGTGTTTGCAGATATTCAATGATCACGGGGTTGATGCCCTGCTCCTGCAGTAAAGCCAGTGTCTGCCTTGATTTCGAACAGCGCGGGTTATGATAAATCTTAACTGACATAAAAACTCCTATAGTATTGAATTGATCAGGCCAGCTGAAGTGCGGCATACTTGAGCATCAACTGCTTGGTACCTGAACGTCTGAACTGCACAGTTACACGCGTGGCATCTCCTGCACCTTCCATCCCCATAATCATACCTTCACCAAAAGAGGGGTGGCAGACCTGAACACCGATGCCAAGACCTCCGCCAGCAGACTGCTCATGTGATGCAGCCGGCACAAAAGTATCCTGCTGCAGAACCTCAGAGGCTAGTGTTTTAATAAAACGACTGGGTAAAGGATAGTGCATTTCGCCAAAGAATCGACGCAGACGTGCTGAAGTCAGCAACAGCTGCTCTCTTGCCCGGGTGACGCCAACATACAGCAGACGTCTTTCCTCAGAAATACCAGCCTCACCCTCATCAAGTGCACGTTGATGCGGCAGCAATCCTTCTTCCACACCCGGCAACACAACACAATCAAACTCCAAACCTTTGGCCCTGTGCAGACTCATCATAGAAATAGCGTCTTCACTATCCTGCTCCGATTCATTCATCTCTTCGCTGCTCTGCAACAGTGATGCCCGATCCATGAATTCGACTGGCGTCAACCCCTGAGCCATGGAGAGCTCTATGTAGTCCTGCAGGGTTCTGATATTCTCGATACGCGAAGCAGATTCGATTTCGCCCATAGACGTTAAACTCTGCAGATAACCACTACTCTCAAGAATCATATTCAAGCCACGATCAGGCTGTGTTTCCAGCTCGGCCTGCATATCCCGAATCAGACACGCAAGCGGAGTGACTTTTTTCGCTGCTCCTTCCGCCTGACCTGAGGCAATCAAATCCAGCCATTCGCAAGTACGCAGCCCCGATGAGGCCAGAGCTGCTGCCAGCTGTTCCTGCCCTTTAACACCCAAACCACGCTTGGGTTTATTACAGATTCTCAGCAATTGAAGCCCGTCACCACAACGATTCAGCAGGGCCCAGTAGGCCAAAGCATCCTTGATCTCCATGCGTTCGAAGAACCCCACCCCCCCGATAATGCGGTATGGGATGTCAGACTCACGGAATAACTGCTCCAGCGGAAGTGACTGACGGTTCGAGCGATACAATACGGCGATCTCAGACCACGCATATCCTCCTGAACGCCAACGTTCGATACGCCCCAGCACCTGACGGGCTTCATCATACTCATCGTTGCACACTTTCCACTCGGGCTTATCACCATCTTCACGCGTGGCTTTAAGTGCCTTCTCATGACGACCTTCATTTTCACAAATCACCGCATTGGCAAGTTCCAGAATCGCGCCGCTGGATCTGTAATTCTCTTCCAACCTGTGTATGCCGGCACCCTGCCAGGCCTGCTCAAAATCAAGGATGTGCGACACATCCGCACCGCGCCAGCCGTAAATACTCTGATCATCATCACCGACCACGGTAAGATTACGATGTTCTCCGCACAACAGCAGCAACCACTCATGTTGAATAGGATTGGTATCCTGATATTCATCCACCAACACATGATCAAAGCGGGCTCTCAGCGCTGCAGCAACCGCCTCATGCTCGCGCATCAGCCTGGCCGCATTGAGAATCAGGTCGGAAAAATCCATACGTTCATGCTGCATAAGTTCCCGCTGATACAAGGCATACAACTCATGCAAGGCTATACCATTCCATTCACCTTCAGGTGCCTGCTCCGGTGTCAGGCCGGCATGCTTACAATGCTCGATCCAACTGATCATGTAAGAGGGATGCAATCGATCAGTAGCGATATTTCTGTTTTTCAATAAACGTTTCACCAGCGCTTTCTGATCATCACTGTCAACAACCTGGAATGAACGGGAGTATCCAAGTACATCCGCATAGCGGCGAAGGAATTTCAGGGAAATCGAATGAAATGTGCCTGATACAACACCGCCGCCATCATCGCCGATAAGCAGACCTAAACGTGCTTGCAGTTCAGCAGCAGCCTTGTTGGTAAAGGTGACGGCAAGAATTCTGTGCGGAGCAATACCACGTTCTGCAATCAGATGACCAATACGATGCACAATCGTGCGTGTTTTTCCCGTGCCTGCACCGGCAAGAATAAGCTGCGGCCCGCTTCCTGCCTCTGCGGCCTGTTGTTGTGCTGAATTCAGATCAGCCATGATCGCCTTCTCCATGTTTCACGATCAGCTTGTGATAGGTAGAAAAGATGGCATTTCGCGACAGCATGCCCAGCACTTTGCACGGATTATCATCAGAAACTACAGGCATCTGTTCAAACTCGGCACGGTCCAGAATGTGAATCGCATCAAGCAGGCTATCCGATTCTGCAACGACCAACACATTGCGATTCGCCACTTCAGATGCCACAACCACATGATCCAGGGCCGGATCCAGCAGCCATTGCTGCAGATCGCCGAAGGTGACAATCCCGATCATCAATCCCTCATCATCCACGACCTGCACACAGCCTTTGCCCGAACCTGTGTAAACCTGTTTTAGCTCTTCAAGACGCGCATGCGCAGAGACACGCGGAATGCTGCGCCAGGGAATGCGTGTGATCGGAACCGAGCGCATCCATGATTGCTCTCTCCCCCAGTTGGTATCAATGCCACGCTCTTCAAGCGCCTCGGTAAATACCGAAGTACGACCAAATGAGCGTGTCACCATGGTTGCCACACTGCAGGCAATCATCAGCGGCAACATAATGTGATAGTCGGCTGTCATCTCAAAAACAATCAACATGACTGTCAACGGTGCCTGCAGAGCTGCTGCAGTCAGAGCACCACAAGCCACCAATGCATAAGCACCATAACTTTCCGAATAAGCTGGCGACAGACCATGCACAATATCACCAAACAGAGCACCCACAGTAGCGCCCAGAAACAGCGTAGGGCCAAACAGGCCGCCGGGAAAACCACCTGCCGAACTCAACACCACGGCAATAAATTTTCCAATCAGAATAATGGCAAGAAAAGCTGCCAATGGCAGCGTAATGCCAAGCAAAACAGGGTCAGTACGCTCCAGCATCATATCTTCAACAAAGCCGTAGCCGATTGACATCACCTGAGGGATAGCCAACCCCATTAAACCGATTACAAATCCTACCGCGGCCGGTCTGACTTTACGGTTAGGTAAAACCTCTGCCAGCCATTTCCTTGTCGGTGCCATCGATTTAATAAAACCTGTTGCCACGATGCCACACAGAACTCCCATCGCCATATAAGCCGGAATTTCCCATGCGCTGATCAGATGATATTCGGGAACCGTAAATGCAGGGAAATTTCCAACTTCGGAACGGGCAACTACGGTCGCCAGGACCGAGGCAATCACAATCGGACTAAACGTGGCGATGGCATAATCCGCCAGAATCACTTCAAGTGCAAACAGTACACCTGCAATCGGAGTATTAAATGAGGCTGCGATGCCTGCTGCAACGCCGCAGCCAATCAGCGTCCGAAGTTGCTGCTCGGACAAACCAACACGGCGACCAATTTCAGATGCAATCAGTGCCCCCAGAGCAACTGTCGGCCCCTCACGCCCAAGGCTTGCACCACTGCCTATAGCAATCGCAGCTCCGGCAGTTTCCGTTGCCATCTGGCGTGGGTGCACATGCCCCTTGCGCTGTACCATGTCGGCGAGCACGCCTGCCACACCCCGCAACTCACCACCGGGAAGAAAACGCACCGTAATCCAGCCAACCAGAAACCCGCCAACAGTCGGTGCGATAAGATAGATATACCATGGAAGATCATGCATTGCCTGTTGCCAGGTCCGCTCTCCTGTCCAGAACAGGCTGACCCACTCAATTGCAAAATGAAGCAATAGCGCGGCATAACCGGAAACAACACCCACAACAATGGAGAGCAATACGACATAAATCGTATCCTGCTCCCGCATCCAGTTTCGCAAATGCCTGTGCTCGCTCAGCAGTTTGTCCCTAAATATCATCGGTGTCCGGAATCCTTGCCAACAAAGAATGCAACGTTAACAACAAATCGCCATAAGCTCGACACTTACATCATCTTTAGCCTGCCGGTAGGATGTAGAATAGAGCTATTGATTCAGAATAGAGGAAAAATCAGGAGGAGAAGCTTCCATCGCTTCAGTAACCCGATCATGGATAGTCTCAAATGGCGCTCTGTCCGGCAAATACTCGTTCACATACGTATTGGCAGCAAAACACACTCTGGCCAGGAATGGAGAAGCATCGGGATTGTGGTGCTGAGCAACTGCTTCACTCAAATCATCCGGAAACAACCATAGCTGCAAAAGTCTTTGGCCTGCTTCGGCATGATTCATACCATAAAAAACTTCTTCTGCCTGAATCAGTGATTCGCCGCGAAGATGTCCCACATCCCGTTCAAAGTAGGAAAAGTCCACGCGCATGCCCAGAGCGGCCCTGCCAACATCATGCAGCAGCCCCGTCATAAAAGCGCGTTCATGACTACAGTGTTGCTCAGCAGGATCTGCTTCTCGAGCAATCCATTCACACACCAGAGCCACGGCAAATGCATGCCCCCAGAAGGCACGAATATTGGCCATGCCAGTAGGTAGTATCATGCCATACATCAAGGATATCGCTGTTGCGATATGCACTGTTTCTCTTGAACCAAGGCGGGCAATAGCTTTGGATAGCTCGCCAATAGGCGTCTGAGTCGGATTATAGGCGGGCGAATTGGCAAATTTAAGAATCATTGCGGATGTGGCCTGATCACTCCTGATCACTTCAGCCAGATCATCCGCACTGGAATCCGGATCCTGCGCAATTTGCTGAATTTTCACAAAGCGATCAGGCAATGACGGTAGGTCATCACTGAAGGCCAGAAGTTCTAGTGTTGATTGACGATCAAATCCGGATTCATTCATAGTTCACAATCTAGCAATTCATAGGCCAACAGGCATCTGTATATTCTATCTCCACAGATATGTGGCATAACTGCTCACCTCTTCATAAACAGGATACACGAGATATGCCCCAAGCAGCATATCCAGCAGTGGCGAAGCAGCTACTGCAGCAATCAATAACCAAGCATGGTTCCTTTTCAACGCCAACTTCTGAAAAAACCTGATTCCCGCAGCTTTTTCCAGACACTCACCAAGCAGCAATAAAGGCAAGGGGAGCAAGTGCAAAGCAGCCATACACAGATTAAAAAACATCAACACCTTGGCCCACCAGTGATGCAGGGGAGGCAGCCCTGAAGGAGCCTGATACGACAAGCTCCAGCTATACAGCAGGAAACCGACGCCAAACAGGATGAGATGCACCAGACATCGGAGCGCAGCACTTTTGACACCAAACTGCAGATAGTTTGGCAATGCAATAATCACACCCCGGTGAAAAAACAGACTTGCCAGCAGCGGGACCCATGCACCACGCCAGGCTATGGCATAAAACGGATGGGGTATCTGTATGCGAGTCCAGCGTGCCTCCAGCATGGTAACCAATGTGAGCGAAACAAGAACCGGCAGGCTGTATAACACCATCTGACGAATGACTATACTCAGCCACTCTTCCACTTCAGACCACCGTTCCGACATGAATATATTGCATCATTGAAATGTGATGCAGAAACTGCGCTTAAGCAACATCCAACTACGCTTTTCACCGGTGATTTTATTTTCGCCTGCTGTAGCCTCTGGCGCATGGATGCTTATCTTCACTCACTGATTATCTTCGCCATCTTTGGCAACATCGTTGCGCTACCCCTGATCCTGCTGGGCCGAAGGTTTAAACTGAGCTGTCATCCGCTTGAATACCTTGCCCTGTATATCAACTGGCTGGTATTTGTCCTGCTGGTTGGTTCTGTGTTTGATGATTTGAATCATGCCATGATTGAACTGGAAGTCAGTGATACTGAGCTGAATATTGTTTTCGGCGTAGCGGGTTTTCTGTCAGGCCTATCTTTTTTACCGAAGATTTTGTTCTCCAGCAAAAAGGTCAACTCTTTCCTGGTAACCACAATGACCTCTATTTTTATTACCATCATTTATGCCAAGTTTGCTGTGCTGGCCTTCCTGTTCACGGTTGAGGGTGTTTAAACAGCAAACACCCACTGCTTCGTCAGGTTACTAAAGCATGGTTAGCCAGACATCGTTAAATCGTATTCGCCTGTTTTATTCCGCTTACTTTGCTGCCATGGGCCTTGTGCTGCCATTTTTTCCCGTTTATCTCGATGGACTGGGTTTAAACGCGGCCATGGTGGGCTTTATGACAGGCCTTCTGGCGCTTGCCAAAGTCGTGGCCCCACCCTGGGCTGGCCACCTGCTCGACAGGCAACCGCAAGCATGGGCGCATCGTTTCATTATTATCGCATCATGGCTGGCGGCTGTGGCTGCCGTATCCATCGGCATATCAGATCATCCATACATACTGACAATTACCATTCTTCTGTTCGGCATGTTCTGGGCTGCTGTGTTGCCATTAACCGACGGGCTTTCAGTTTCTGTTTCAGAAGCTGATGGTGCCGATTATGGACGTTTGCGCGCATGGGGCTCTATCGGCTTTATTCTCACCTCACTGGCAGGTGGCCTGTGGTTCAGCGAAAGTAATATCAACAGCTTTCCATTTGTCCTGGCCGGACTCATGGTTGTTTTAGCCATTTCAGCACAGGGTTTTCCAACCTTGCAACACCCGGCGGAAAGTGAACATGGGCAAGACTCGTTCCCCAGAGCATTTTATATTCTGCTGGCTATCGCTTTTATCATGCAAATCTCTCACGGTGCCTATTACGGGTTTTTCAGTCTGTATCTTGTAGAAAACGGCTTTACCGGGCTGCAGATCGGCATCTATTGGGTCATCGGTGTCATGGCTGAGATTATACTGATGTGGCTCTGGTCGAAACAGATTCAACAGGCTGCCCCGACGTATCTGTTTTCAACCTGCCTGATGCTGGCCGCCCTGCGCTGGTTTGGTATTGGCCTGACGACTGATGCCGTATGGCTTGTGATCCTGCAGCTATTGCATGCAGCCAGTTTTGCAGCATTTCATGTCGCAGCGATTGCCTGGGTCAAACGTATTGCCCCGGACAACAGGCATGCCTCCGCACAAGGTCTATTTTCTGCAGCAGGATTCGGGCTCGGCAGTACCATCGGCATAATGGGTTGCGGCCTGATTGCCGAAAGCATGGGTTACGCCATGGCATTTTATGCCTGCGCAGCGATTGCCCTGTTTGGCATTCCACTGGCCCTGATGCTTTCCGAAGTCAGAAATAAACCCTGATTAACGCCCTGCAGACTTGAATAAACGTAGTCGATTGGCATTACTGACCACGGTTACAGATGACATAGCCATAGCGGCCCCGGCAATGATGGGATTAAGCAGAACTCCGAAAACGGGATACAGAATTCCCGCTGCAACTGGAATCCCCAGCGAATTATAGACAAATGCTCCAAACAGGTTCTGCCTGATATTGCCCATCGTCGCTTTCGAGATTTCTATCGCCGTCAGTACACTTGCAGGATTTGAAGACATTAATGTCACATCGGCACTTTCCATCGCAATATCTGTACCCGCACCAATGGCAAAACCAACATCCGCACGCGCTAAAGCCGCCGCATCATTGATACCATCCCCCACCATGCCGACGATTTCACCTTTGCCTTGAAGTCTTTCTATGCAGGCGTCTTTATCCTCAGGCAGTACCCCGGCCATGACCTCCACGATACCTGCCTTACGAGCCACAGCGCGCGCAGTTTCATGATTATCGCCAGTTAGCATAACCACCTGTAATCCCTCATCATGCATCTGTTGCACTGTTTCTTTTGCATCATCGCGCAGTGGATCAGAAACCGACAAGATGCCGACCAGCAAACGGTCACGAGCAAGCAATATCGGCGTAGCCGCCTGTTCGGATAAAGCTGTTATCTTTTTCTGCACTACATCCGGAATCACCACGCCGTTATCAGTCATCAACAACTGATTGCCCATCAACAGTTGGGAGCCTTGAAAATCCCCTTCTATACCGCGCCCGCTATGCGCCTTAAATGCATTGACAGGCTCACTGGAAATATCCCTTTCTACTGCTGCAGCAAGCATGGCGGCAGCCAGCGGATGCTCACTGCCGGCCTCCAGGCTGGCAGCCAGTCGCAGTAATTCATACTCACTCGTATTCAATGCAATAAGTTCAGTCAATGTCGGTTTTCCGATCGTAAGTGTGCCGGTTTTATCCAGCACCACAGTGGTAATTTTTCCGGCCCGCTCCAGCGCCTCACCGTTTTTAATCAGCACACCATATTCCGCGGCTTTACCCACACCGACCATGATCGACATCGGGGTCGCCAGGCCCAGTGCGCAGGGGCATGCAATAATCAACACTGTCATGGTGGTAACCAACGCATAGCTGATCTGTGGCTCCGGCCCGGCATAAAACCAGATCAGGAACGTGGTCGCTGCAATAGCCATCACGACAGGCACAAATACCGCAGCGATTTTGTCGGCCAGACGTCCTATGCGCGGCTTACTGCTCTGGGCCTGACGCACCATGGCTACGATATGCGCCAGCACAGTATCAGCTCCGACATGGCTGGCCTGAAACAGAAAAGAGCCTCGTCCATTGATAGTGCCTCCAACCACCTGATCTCCGGTAGTTTTTTCAACTGGCATCGGCTCACCGGTCAGCATTGATTCATCAATTGTGGAATGACCTTCGCTGATGATGCCATCAACAGCAATTTTTTCGCCGGGGCGTACACGAATCGTGTCGCCGATCTGCACAACCTCGATGGGAACATCAGTCTCATCACCATCACGCACGATACGTGCTGTTTTTGCAGCCAAGCCCATGAGCCTTCGAATAGCTTCCGAGGTTTTGCCACGCGCCCTCAATTCCAGGGCATGACCAAGATTAATCAGGGCAAGGATGATCAAAGCAGCTTCAAAATAGAGGTGTTGCCCCATGACCGGCACAATATCCGGCCAGATAGAAATCAGCATCGAATAGAGCCAGGCCGAGCCGGTACCCATGGCAATCAGGCTATCCATATCAAACTGAAGCCGCCTCAGACCGTTTACAGCACCAAGATAGAATTGACTGCCAGAATAGATCATCACAGCCAGGGTCAACAATCCCAGTACAATCCAGATCAGTTGGCCACCCGTGGCGGTAAGCCCCGGCAACCATCCAGACATACCTGCGACAAACATCGGCGCACCAACAGCCGCTGCCAAAATAAACTTCTTCATCTGTAATCTGAAACGCTGCAGTTCGGCAGTCTCATGTTCCTGCTCATCGACCAGACTACGAATTTCCCGCGCACTGCGCCCCGTGTCCTGCACCGCTGCAATAAGGGATGCAGCATCGACATCACCTTTTATCAAAGCACTGCGTTCAGCCAGATTCACCATAGCTTCAGTAACACCCGGCACAGCCAGTAACGCAGCCTCAACCTTGCCAACGCAACCAGCGCAATTCATGCCATCAACGGCCAAACGAATCGTAGTCATCGCTATATGATAGAATAGGCTGGCTTAACAGGCCATGAATGAAAAACATCAGGCATAACTTGACGGTTTGCATCCCCCTCCCGACAATGCGCAGCCTTACGCACGATTAGCTCAGCTGGATAGAGCGCAGCCCTCCGAAGGCTGAGGCCGCAGGTTCGACTCCTGCATCGTGCGCCACTTCTCTTTTATAATGCTTACAGGTGCTGCCAGATACTGAACATGGCAGCCTGACCATCATATTCACCCTGAGTATTAAGCAGATTCCATACCGTAGCGTGATCAATGCAAAAGAGACGCCCCGTACTGGAAACCCGCACTCCGGTATAATCATCGATAAATCCATGCTCAGTAACGCGCTTGAGCAAAGCATCTCGCTCGGACTGAACGACGGCCTGCGCGGATAAACGGGATGGCAGCTGCACAAAAGCAGACCATTCCATCTCGAACAGCTCCTGAGCCGTCTTGTTGGCGTAATTGATCACAGGATCGACCTCTGTGCCATGTGAGAGCAGGGCGAATGGTGCAAAGTAGAGCTGGCGGGCAGCCGTCACGGCATCACACTCTTCGATCAATCCACAGCCGGTCCAGTGCAGCAGGCTCTGACTCAGCAACTCAACATGGGCTACATGCCAGTCATTCGCTTCACATGGCTCATGCATCACTGCGGTCAATGCCTTACAAGCGTGAGATGTCCGCCAGGTTCAGGAACAAAGACCTCAAACGGGATAGCAGTGCCAAACGATTGGCCCGCACCGCCTCATCCTCAGCCATCACCATCACATCATCAAAAAAGCGATCCACCGGCGCGCGCAACCTGGCCAGCTCTGCCAGAGCTGGAGAAATACTCTCTTCAAATGAACCTTCCGCTACAGCCTGATTAAAGCCTGACTCAGCCATCAGCAGCGCATCAAACAGCGCCTGCTCAGCCGTTTCAGAGAATAGTGATGTTTTAACATCAGGCTCCACTGAACCCGCTTTCTTGAGAATATTGGCAATGCGTTTGTTTGCAGCGGCAATCGCCTGCCCATCTTCCGAAGACTCAAAACCCATCAAGTGCCTGGCGATCAAGGCTTCGCGATACAGTGGACGTATCTCGGATGAGTTCACTGCTGCATCCACCGATGTTTTCGAGAAGCCCAGTGAAACACTCAGCCCCAGCAAACGCTCAATAATAAATTCACGAACCTGCTGTTTGGTCTCATCTGCAATGGCAATGGTAACACGCTGCTGATTCCACTGCTTGGCAGCTTCGTTGATGACCTGGTCCAGCGTCATTTCAATCGGGGTTGAGGTATCCGCCAGCAGACGAATCAGGCCAATGGCTGCACGGCGCAAGCCGAATGGATCTGCGCTTGCAGTTGGAATGCGCCCAAGGTGAAAATAACCCAGTAATTTGTCAGCGCGTTCGATAACACCAATAGCCCGGGAAATACGGCTAGGTGGCAAATCGTCATCGGCACCTGCCGGGGCATAATGATGTTCAATGGCATGGGCCACCGCATCATTTTCTCCATCCATGCGTGCATATTTGCCACCCATATAACCCTGCAGCTCGGGAAATTCGCCCACCAGGCCTGTCGTCAGATCGGATTTGCAGAGCAAAGCTGCGCGCTGCGCATCATTGGCATCGACACCAAGTGCGGTAGCATTATCGAGCACAAAAGCACGCATACGACGTACCTGATCACCAACCATGCCCAATCCATCCTGAAATACGATTTCAGACAGTTTCTCGACTCGTGCATCCAGAGACTCTTTCGGATCACGATCAAAATAGAATGCTGCATCGGCAAGACGTGCATTGACTACGCGTTCATTTCCCTCTGCTACCGCATCAGGATTCCTGGATTCGATATTGGCTACGGTAAAAAAGACCGGGCTGACCTTACCATTGGCATCATGCGCGGAAAAACAACGCTGATGATGTTTCAATTCAATGCGGCTAACCTCTTCAGGCAGTCGCAAAAAATCTTCATCGTATGAAGCTGCAATCGCCATCGGCCATTCAACCAGATCCGTTACTTCTTCGAGCAAATCATCGTCATCAACCAGTTCTACGCCCTGCTTTCTGGCAGCGGTAGCAAGCTGTTCAGCAATCAGTGCCTTTCTGCTGTTGCGATCAGCGTGTACGAACTGGCCTTCCAGCCATGCAAATGGGTCATGCACATCTATCTCACCGACAGAACCATGTACGCGATGGCCGCGAGATAGTTTGCCAGCAGTTACACCTGCAAAAGAAAATGGAATCACATCGTCACCGAGCCTTGCCACAATCCAGCGTACCGGGCGAATAAATGCATCAGGCCGGGAGTCCCCATCCTGCCACTGCATCTGTTTGGGGCTTGGCAACTTGCGCAGGATAGCCGGCATCGCTTCAGCCAAGATTTCAGCAACAGGGCGACCTTTCACCGTGCGAACGGCTTTCATATAGTTTCCTTTGCCATCACCTTTGTCGGCCAGTTCAAAATCATCCAATGACAGGCCTGATTTCTTGGCAAACCCATGCGCAGCACCGGTTGGTTCAGCATCCTTGAAAGCCACACGTTCCGGCGGCCCCCAGATCGTTTCTTCCCTGTCATCCTGCTGAACAGGACATGATGCTGCATGCAGCATCAAGCGCCGTGGCGTAACACCTAAAGACACCATGACATTTTGAATGCCGGCATCGGCAAGCACATCAACGACATTCCTCTGTAACACTTCGCCCATACGCGGCGCAACACCCGCTGGAATTTCTTCTACACCGATTTCGATCAGTAATGGCTTCATGCTCATGCATCTACCCCCGCATAAGCACGCGCAACGGTGCGGGCCAGCCCTCGCACACGTCCTATAAAGCGCTGACGCTCAGCCACTGAAATCGCGCCTCGCGCATCCAGCAGGTTAAAAGAGTGAGATGCTTTCATGACTTCCTCATAGGCTGGCAGAACCAGATTCTTTTCAGTCAGGCGTTTACATTCGCCTTCAGCATGATCGAACTGTTCATGCAATCGAGCTGCATCAGCTTCATCAAAGTTATAGGTGGAGAATTCAACTTCGTTGCGATGGAACACCTCACCATAGGTGACCTGTTTGCCATCGGCTGTCTCAACCCAAACCAGATCATAAATATTATCCACGCCCTGCAGATACATGGCCAAACGTTCAAGGCCGTATGTGATTTCACCGGGTGTGCGTGTCAGCTCCACGCTGCCCACCTGTTGGAAATAGGTGAACTGGGTAACTTCCATACCATTAAGCCAGACTTCCCAGCCAAGGCCCCAGGCACCCAGTGTCGGAGATTCCCAGTCATCCTCAACAAACCGGATATCATGCACTTCCGGATCGATACCAATCTTGCGTAATGAATCGAGGTACAGTTCAAGAATATTTTCCGGCGCAGGTTTCAGAATCACCTGAAACTGATAGTAGTGCTGTAGTCGGTTGGGGTTTTCTCCATAGCGTCCATCGGTAGGGCGTCGACATGGTTGCACATAAGCTGTGCTCCAGTCGTTATCGTCCAGCACCCGCAGGAATGTAGCAGGATGAAAGGTACCCGCTCCCATTGATGAATCGTATGGCTGCTGAACCACACAACCCTGTTTGGCCCAAAATTGCTGTAAAGTGAGAATCAAATCCTGAAAGGTTAACACGCCGAACTCCCTGATAAATTGGTGGCAAGCCTAACTTCGCAGGCGTCTGCTTGCCAGAAGACGCGCACAGATCATTACGAAAAGACAATAATTCGAAAAAAATATGCATATCAGGCTAAAGTCGAGCAACTCTCAACCGATGTTTAATGATGTAAGGACTCTGTAGGCAGGATTCCTGGTAAAAAAACAGATCGAATAAAGGAGTTGATTGTGGCTATTACAGCTTTGCCCTCTGACGGTTTCATTAGTCGTTTGCTTCAGCAGGCACATCGCCCTGCGCCTAATGCAGCCCCTCAGAGTGGCCAGCCAGCCGCAAAAGATGATCAGATGACTTTCTCCAATGAAGCTCGTCAGGCATCACAACCTTCCGGCAGTCAGAATCTGGAATCCAAACTGATGGAAATGTACAACCAGAAAGGCAAAAGCAGCTAATAGTCCCTAACTTTTAGCCAGATGAAAACAACAGCGGTTCTTGCCGCTGTTTTTCGCATGATACATGGCATTATCTGCTGCGGTCACCAAAACATCCTTGTGCATACTGTCATCCGGATATATTGCAGCGCCTATACTCACCGTTACAGGCAACGCCACACCTATACCCTCGTAAGGACTCGACACAGCACCAATAAGTTTATCAGCCACCAGACTGATATTTTTCTGGGAGTCAATTTCATTCAATATGATGGTGAACTCATCGCCACCCATGCGCGCAACGGTATCTACTTCACGTACATTATCCCTTAATCTCCTGGCCGTCTCAGCCAGCAACAGATCACCGGCCTTATGCCCCAGCGCATCATTTACAGCTTTAAAGCCATCCAGATCCAGATACAGAACAGCCAATTTCTGTTTATGTCGTTTGGCCTGTGCTACTGCCTGATCCAACCGATCATGGAATAGTGAGCGATTGGCGAGCCCTGTTAACTGATCAAAATGAGCCATTTGCAGTAGTTTTTTCTCAGACTGCTTGCGTTCGGTGATATCATAAACCACACCCTGCAGATACAGGTCCTGATCATGATCCCGCACCGTAGCTGCCGCATCTTTCACCCAGATATCCCTGCCATCTTTTGCACAGATCCTGTATTCGGAATGAAACGGAAGGTCGTCCTTCAAGCTCTGTTTTACCTCAGCAATCACCCGCTCATGATCTTCATGATGGATCTGCTCCGACCACATCTCCTGATTAGCCAGAAAATCATCCTGGCAGTAACCGAGAATATCCTCGACCTGAGGACTAACAAACAGGATGCGGCTACGATCCAGTGTAGCAATGTAGGTAATGGCAGGGATCTGCTCAACCAGGGTTCGATATGTCGCCACTGATTTCTCCAGATCTGCTTCAATTCTGCTGCTTTCCTGCTGTTCAATACCATTCTCAAGAGCAACAGAAACCATTGATGCCAACTGCTCCAGCAGCATCCCGTCCTTGGCATCAAACTGCCCGCTGTTTTTATCAAACACCAACAGGCAGGCCAGCATATCATCCTGTTTGCCAATAATTGGCATTGCAATCAACTGATCGATATCAACCAGGGCAGGGGCGACTTCCGGAGCAAAACCGGTAATGGCATCGCCTTCGGTAATGATAAAGGGTTTTCTATAGCGAATCAGGTCGCCCACCCATCCATCTTCAGCACCAAAACCACATTGCATGGGCGACCAGGTCTGGCCGTCCCAGTGCTCCGTAAAAGCCAGCTTATCGTTGACAAGCAGCCCTGCAGAACCGGCCCTGGCATCAACCAGGCTGACGGCAGAAGAGACAGAAGCACGTAAAATAGCAGGGATATCGAGGGCTTCATGCATGCAATTGCTGGCGTGGGCAAATAGCGAAAACAATTCTGTCTGGCTCATTTTCTGACCAATTGCCATGCACCCTCCCTTCTCATCATTCAAGCTCTAGCGTACGCACCTTTCCACTCGAAGCAATAAGTGTGCCTAAACAGACTGCGCATTTAATCCTTGTGAATATAGTCCTGAATGCCAATGCCGTTCTTATACTGCAACTTAAGTGCAGGAATCAGCCCCAGCTCCACCTCAATATGGTTGAACTGCATATCCGCTACTTCGATCTGTTTCTGCAGCGTACCTGCCTCAGCAAGGGCCATGATCAAAGCGGAACCAATATTATTGTCGCCAAGTTTCTTGAGTGTTTTCTGTAAATCCAGCTTTACATCAGGATCATGATAAAAATGAGGTATCAACTTGGGAGGAATCCCCAGTTCCACCTCCATTTCGGTGAGGATATAACCTGCTTTTCTCAGATGGGGAAGGGCTGCATTAAAATCCTGCATAATAGCCTCGGTGGACAAATCAGACTCAAACACCTGAGATGCTGCTGCTGAAGCTGTTATCGAGAACTTTCTGGCGGCCAGATCAAAGTTTCCTCGCTGTAACTCATCAGACCACGATACCCCGCCGCTTTTGCCGGTTGTTGCAATGATTGCCCAGATGCCCACCCCGAGTGTTACACAGACAAGAAGAATAATCAGGCTCTGTGCCCAGAAAATAAAACGCCGCTTTGGCGCCTTCCGTTTTTTTTTATTTTTTAATTTGTGTTGTTTTCTGATTCTGCTGACCGCCTCATGCTCTGATTCAGCATCAGCTTGTACTTTTGCGTGTGCATGAAAAGCATGCCGGCCTGCTTTGTCATCAATGTCCGGAGCTTCACTGTGTCGCACTACATCATCATCCATAGCTCAACGTTATAGCGAACACCAGGCAGTTCCACAAGCTGCTGAGATATACAATATTTACCCGCAGCATAATTCGACTAGAGTTGCGCAGGATAGCGCGGGGTGCAACACATTGACTACTGGTGATCTGATTTTCTTTGTTGTTTTCTTCTGGATTGTGTTCATCACAGCCCGGCTTGCTGTGTTTGCCATCAATATTGATATCAAACTGAAAAAACGGCTTTGGCCAATCATTATCTTCAGCCTCTCCGGCATGCTGATGATAATCGCCTGGCTGCTGAACTTTCCGACCAAGGGTTTTGTTGTGCTCGGAATCGCCGTTGCCGCCATTATTTACACCAACCTGAAAGGCTTCTATTTCTGTGAATCATGTGAAAAAATGATTGCCAACAAAAAGATTCTCACAACGGTGGAAACATGTGAGAAGTGCGGCGCTTCCCTGAAATAAGTGTTATCTGGCTGTTTCGACCAGCCTATTCACCACAGCCAGAGCTGCCTGATAATCATACTGATCAATACAGGCGTGTAGTTGCCTGACTTCAGTCTCTATCTCACTGCCCATGAATTTCTCTTTGATCTCATTCATATAATCGGATGCATCGCCATCGCTATCCATGAGTAAATCGCGCATTTTCTCCAGCAAAGGCATCGCCTCTATTAATTCAACAGACTGAAACGAAGAAGCCTTTTCCTTATCACACCACTCACGCAGGCTCTGCATGACGATGTCGAGCTGACAGTAAACATCTGAAAGGCGACTGCTGACATCAGGACCACCTTGTTTCAGAGATGTTTCCAGGTTCTTTACAGCAAGATGCAACTCATCAGCCCCGATATTACCTGACACGCCCTTGAGCCCGTGCAGCTTGTCTAATACTTTTGTATTCTCTCCAGCATCCATCAACTCCTGTAGATTCTCACCCAATGCCTCATGGCTATGTCTGAATTTTTTGAGAATGTTAAAATAGCCGGTTTTGTCACCTGAAAGACGCTGTATGCCGGCTTCGACATTAATGCCCGCTAATAAAGGCAAAGCTGCGGAATCATCCCATCCATGAGAACCATTTCTTTTTTTAACGATATGCTCAGTGTCTGCTGTAGTTACATGGATATGCTCACCAAGTATTTCATACATCTGCTCGGGATTAATCGGTTTTCCTATATGCGCATTCATACCTGCTTCGCGGCATTTCCTGATATCATCAACCATAGTATTGGCAGTCATGGCAATAACCGGAAGATCGTTAAATCGCCCATCGAGCCGGATTTTCCGGGTTGCCTCCAGCCCCCCCATCTTCGGCATCTGCATATCCATCAAGACAGCATCAAACTGCTCTTCATCGAGAGCCTCCAGCACCTCAATGCCGCTATGTGCAACCCGAACGCTGATATCCACCTTATCCAGCAATCCCATCGCCACCTGGAGATTGATTTCATTATCCTCAGCCAGCAAAAGATGCGCTCCGCGTAAATGTTCCGGTGCCATATATGCCAGAGGTTTGTGACCATAGGCCAGGTTAATGCTGTCAGGCTTACATTCAAAAACCGACATTATAGTGTTCACCAGCGAGTTCATACTTACCGGCTTAACCATGCTGGCATCAATGGTCGACCGATCATCATCACTAAAGTGTCCGTTGCCGCCATAGGCCGTAACCAGAATGATTTTTGGCTGCCTGGATAGTGTGTCATTGGCTCTGATCAGACGGCTTGCCTCTATCCCGTCCAAGCCCGGCATCTTCCAGTCCATAAGCACCAGATCAAAGGGGGGTTCAGAACAGCTCTCGATTTTCAGTAGCGCCGCTTCTGCCGAATCCGCACATTCAGGATTCAGGTTCAGGGCTTTCATATATCGCTTCAGCACCAGGTTCACGGTTGGATTGTCATCCACAACCAATACACGCATCTGCTGCAGTGCCTCGGGCAACAATACCTTCGATGGTTGCAAAGCCTTACTCAGCCCGAAACTGGCCGTGAAATGAAAGGTGCTTCCCTTACCCGGCATACTGTCCACGCTCATTCGGCCACGCATCAGCTTCACCAGATGTTTACTGATCGCCAGACCAAGACCGGTACCTCCGAATCTGCGCGTAGTAGAGCTATCGGCCTGAGAGAAGGCTTTAAATAAACGGTCCAGATCATCGTGGGACATGCCGATGCCCGTATCTGAAACAGAGAAATGCAATAAAACAGAATCTTGCTCTTGTTCCATTACCCCAATAGATAAGCGAATTTCTCCGGATTCAGTAAATTTGACTGCATTATTCACCAAATTGATCAGCACCTGCCGCAAGCGCAGTGGATCCCCGACCAGTTGCATTGGAACTTCTGGCGGATAATCGACAATAAAGTTCAATCCTTTCTCATCGGCTTTCAGACCGGCAATACTGGTTAATTTCTCAAGGGTTTCCGACAGATCAAAGTCAATCTCCTCCATCGTCAACTTCCCGGCTTCAACCTTGGAGAGATCTAGAATCTCATTGAGAATCGCCAACAAGTCTTCAGACGCACCAAGCATCTTCACCAGATAGTCCCGCTGGATGGGGTCAAGTTCTGTATCAAGTACCAGATGAGCCAGGCCAATCACGGCATTCATTGGCGTACGAATCTCATGACTCATATTGGCCAGGAATACCCCTTTTGCCCGGCTCGAGGATTCCGCCTGATTTTTGGCCTTCTTCAGGTCACGCGTACGCTCCTTGATTGTCTCTTCCAGTTTTTCATTGAACTGACGCAAGTGGTCTTCGTGCTCCTTGCGCTCGGTCAAGTCTGCAAGCACGGCCAAATAGGCATCTTCACCATTATATACAATGCTTCGCACAGAAGCCGAAATCCACAACTTACCCCCTGTCATCTTGCGAGCCTCAAACTCATAACCGGTGACAGCACCATCCCGACGCAATTTGCGACGCAGCATCTTCCTGGAATCGGTATCCACATAATATTCAGAGATATGCTTATCCCTTACCTCTGTTCGATCATCATCAAGGAGCTCCAAAGCTGCCGGGTTATGAAAAAGCAGCTGCCCATCTTCTATACGCGAGATAACAATCGGCAATGGCGTGGCAATCGTCATTTCCTTGAATTGATGCAGGCTTAATTTCAAATCATGATATTGGCTGTATACCTGCTCAAAATTGAGCTCGAGATCTTCCAGGAGCTCGTTGAATGCAGATACCAGTTCGCCCACTTCATCTCTGGATTCAACTGGAATACGTTCAAAGCCGGGGTGATCAGATCTTTCCCCTGTCTCAATCCATTGGCCAAGCGGATCGGTTTCGAGCATCTCTTTCATTCGCGTGGCCAGCAGGGCAAGTGGCTGACTGACCTGGTTGCGGTATATGATAAAGATACCGACTGCAAAAAAGAGACTGATAAACATCGTCAACAACATCACATAAACGACGGATTCTTTATCCTGAAGCAAGGAAACCTGCTCCAGTTCTATCAACACATGGCCTATGAGTTGTTCGTTGTCATGTACCGGATGTAAAATATAATGCTCGGTCGGTGCATGCTCCAGAGCATGTTTCACGCCCCCATTCAACCATAACTTGGGAGCAATCGGATCCCCTGCTGCTGCCAGCAGCGAATAATCAGGAAGTAGAAGATGAACGGCATGGAAGTGTCCATCGGCAGCCAATGAAGCATCGAGTACTTTCGCTGCAGCAGGCCCGTTCTTTTGTATTAGATAATCATGGGTCATTTGCCCGATCAGCATCGCTTCAACCTGGATGCGTTCCTTCACCAACTCATCAAGCATGGATAGATGCGACTGATACCATGACCACCCCATAATAGAGGTGCAGATCACGGCTGCAGACAGGATCATGATTAATAACTTTCGCTGAAGAGAAGTGAACATTCGAGCTCCTTGTTTACACCTCCATGTGCAACCAGTAACTCTCAGTATAGACTATTTTTTCATTTGTGAAGGATGACCGCATGCATGAGCGGCAATTCCAGTTGCCTTATGATCTGGAGTTGCGCCCTGATGGTCTTCTACGGTTGCGATTACGGTTATTGTTCGGCTGCCCTTTTCGCCCGGCCTGGCCACCCTGCTCCGCCTTATCCTCTTTCTTCAATCCTTCTGCAGTGGCTTCAGGATTGGTTGGCTGACCGATTTGTAACATCTCATGTTCGATATGGCAGAGAGGCACCTGGCGACTGATATAGGTTTCGATATCAGGCAGGCCGAAACAGAAGCGTTCACATGAGAAAGAAATAGCAGTGCCAGTTGAGCCGGCACGGGCAGTACGACCAATGCGGTGAACATAGTTCTCAGCATCTTCAGGAAGATCGTAATTGAACACATGGCTAACACCGTCAATGTGCAGACCACGACTGGCAACATCGGTAGCCACCAACAGATGCAGCTTACCTTTGGTGAAATCATCCAGAATACGCGTGCGTTTCTGCTGACGAACGTCGCCGGAAAGTATACCGACTGAAAAACCGTAGCGGGCCAGGTTACGGGCCACTTTCTCTCCGGTACGTTTCTCATTAATAAAAATCATGCCACGCTTCACATCGGATTCGCGCAATAGATGAACCAGCAGCGGAAACTTGTCATCCATACTGGTGTGATACATCGATTCAGTAATACCGGAGGCCGTCACGTCACCATCTTCGGCACGCAGCTTCTCAGGCTCATTCATATGCTCGTAAGCCAGCTCCAGCACACGATGAGATAGTGTGGCTGAGAACATCAACGACTGGCGCTGATCATATTTCGGCAATCGTCGCAGCATAAAGCGCAGATCATTGATGAAACCAAGGTCGAACATGCGATCAGCCTCGTCGATAATCAGCATGTCGGCTTTGGATAAGGAATAGACCCGTTTCTTCAGGTAATCAATCAAACGACCCGGTGTACCGATCAGGATATCGACACCCTTTTCAAAACCGAGGCGCTGTTTTTCATAATCAACACCGCCATACACAGTATGCAGCTTCAGATCAGTAAACTTGGCCAGCTTGGCGGCATCATCGGATATCTGTACTGCCAACTCGCGAGTGGGTGCTATAACCAATACGCGAGGATGATGTTTGCTGCGACCCTGCTTCGGTTCAGTTGAAAGCAGGCGATTAATGGCGGTAATCAGAAACGTTGCTGTTTTACCCGTACCTGTTCGCCCCTGCCCGGCGACATCTTTGCCTGCCAGTGTCATCGGCAGTGCAATCTGCTGCACATCCGTCATCTCCGTAAAGCCAAGCTCCTCAATGCCCTTCAGCAGTGATTCGGGAAGATTGAGTTCGGTAAATAGCGTTGGTTTGATGACAAGTGTCTGTTTCATGGCGGTAACTGTACGCGCTAGACGTTAGGCTTGCCACAAATGTTACTATCCATCCATACAGGGCAAGATAATTTCCCTAGTCTGCTTATGATTGCAGTCCTCTATTTTAGGCCCTAGTCTGCCCGCTTTCCGGGAATGCGGGCTCATGGCGCAATTGGTTAGCGCAACCGGCTCATAACCGGTTGGTTCTAGGTTCGAGTCCTAGTGAGCCCACCACTCCCTGAATATATTAATCAGAGAACAACAGGAAGAATATGCCTCCAAAACCAGAAGACATTGCCGACATGGTACGCCAGCATATTCCTGATGCACAAGTACAGGTACATCTGTATTCCGGTGACGACCATTTTGAAATGAATGTTGTTTCAGCAAGTTTTGCAGGCAAATCACGTATTGCCCAGCATCAGATGGTCTATGCCGCGCTGGGTGAACATATGAAACAGGCCATTCACGCTCTGGCGTTGAAGACCTCGATTCCCAAGGAGTAAACAATGAGTGATCCCGTACAAGAGCAGATTGATCAGGTCGTAAAAAACAATGACGTTGTCCTGTTTATGAAAGGCACGCCCGATTTCCCTCAGTGTGGCTTCTCCCAGCGCGTAGCAGGTATCCTTTCAGGCTATGGTGTTCCATTTGCAGCGGTGAATGTACTGCTCAGTGAAGAAGTGCGCCAGGGTATCAAGACTTACGCTGACTGGCCCACCATCCCGCAGTTATATATCAAAGCTGATTTCGTTGGTGGCTGTGATATCGTGACGGAAATGCATGAAAATGGTGAGCTGGAAGAATTGCTGGCTCCACTGAAAAAAGAAGCGTAACCTCAGCCTTACGCTGCCTTCCATGCACTGCGTAGTGCTTGATTAACGGTGCTGATTTTGTTATAAAAAGGATGTTGATGGTTATTAAGAACACTTCTCCCTCACCAGACTTCCGTGGATTCTACCCACAGCAGCAAGCGTACAATCCTAAAACCAGTTTTTATGCATACAAAGGCAATCTGAACGACTGATGGAAACCAAACTTTCCCATAAGCTTGGCCAGCGACTGGCCTTGACGCCGCAATTGACCCAGAGCCTCAAGGTTCTGGCTATGAATTGTATGGAACTTGAGAATTATCTGGAAGAATCCATCGAATCCAATCCCATGCTGGAAATGGACCCTAATGCAGCTACTGCTGCAGAACCGGCACAACAGGAAAAGGCCATTGAGGTCTCAGAGCAGGAGCAGTGGAAAGAGCAGGGCGATGATCGCTGGGAAAGCATGTATGCACCCTCCACGCGTGATGACGACCGCTATATTGACCGCGAACAACTCTGGGCAGGTGAAGAAAACCTCAGCGACAGCCTGCATGATCAGATTGACCGCCAACCCATGTCAGATAATGAAAGAGAAGTCGCACATGCCCTGATCGACTCTCTCGATGATGACGGTTATTTTCGCAATGATCCCTCCGAGTTTGCCAAAGAACTTGAAGGCAATATTGAAACCGATGGTGAAACGGTAGAACGCGTACTACTCAATGTTATCCATCAGCTTGACCCGACCGGTCTCGGAGCTCGGGATGTTACCGAATGCCTGCTGTTGCAGCTGGATGACACATGCGAAATTGATCGCTGGGTCAAACGATTACTGCTGCATTTTGCCGATGCCCTGCTGGCTCATGATGAAGAGTTGGCAAAAAAGGTTGAATGTGATGTGGAAACGATTGTACAGGCAAGAATCCGCATGCGCCGCCTGGACCCGTTCCCGGGCCATGGCCTGCGCGGAGACAATAACTACTTCATCCGACCTGAAATCGTCTTCCGCCGCAATAATGACAACAATATAGAAGTCGATATTCCCGGCACTGGCTGGCGAGGCATTAGTATCAATGAACGCTGGAAAGAGCACGAATGGAAGGGGAAAGACAAAGAGTTTATGACGCAGGCCATGAAAGAGGCTAAGTGGCTCTTGCATGCACTGGATCAGCGTAGTGAAACACTGATGAAAGTCGCCATGTGTCTGGCCCAGCGTCAACGCACGTTTCTTGAGTATGGTGTATTGGGCCTGAAACCTCTGACCCTGCAAGATGTGGCAGAAGAGGTCGGCCTGCATGAATCCACCATCTCGAGAGTCACCAACGGAAAATATGCCGACACACCAATCGGCATGATTGAGCTCAGACGCTTCTTTTCTGCTGGCCTACCGACACGTGGTGGAGGTACGATATCGGTCTATCGTGTACAACAACGTGTGAAAGCATTGATTGAATCCGAACCTGTAGGACGCCCTATTTCGGATCAGGCCATTGCCGACCGATTACAGGCAGAAGGTATTGAAATCGCACGCAGAACTGTAGCGAAATATCGAGAACAGTTAGGGCTGCCCCCAAGCAGCCAACGGCGGCGTGGTACAAAAACACGTTAGCCCTGATATGTATACATATCAGAAAGGAAAGAAAACATCTTTCCAAATGTAACCAGTCACAGCAAGGCTGTTACAATAAAACAAAAGCGGAGGTAACAACATGCAAGTATCCATCACCGGACGTCATGTAGATCTCACAGAGCCGCTGAAGGCTTATGTGGATGACAAACTGCAACACCTGAAACACTCATTCGACCACGTCGTAGACGTGCATGTTGTGCTTTCGGTGGAGAAGTTTCGTCAACGCTGTGAAGTCAACATGCAAGCCAGTGGCATCAACATTCACGGCAGTCACGAGACTGAAGATATGTATGCCTCAATTGATGGAGTCGTAGATAAACTCAACCGTCAGCTTAAACGCTATCGGGCAAAACTTCGTCGTCATCGTGGTGACCCGGTAGGCCGTGAAATCAAGGTTTCACACAAAGTTCTGGATATGGCCAATGACAAAGATGAGCTGACTGAAGATCACCAGCCTGAAACGTTGCGCCATGAACAGATCGATGCCAAACCGATGAGTGTGGATGAAGCAGTGATGCAGCTGGAGCTGGGCAGCCGCGATGTGCTGTTTTTCACCAACGGGCAGACCGAACAGCTTAATGCAGTCTATCGTCGACCTGACGGCGCACTAAGCTGGATTGAACCCGAAGCAGCCTGATCACAACTATGCGCTTGCTAACGCCTGAACATGTCATCCTCGATTGTGGAGCCAACAGTAAACGAGCTCTGATTACCGAGGTTGCCAATATATTAACCTCCATCGACCCCGACCGGGTAATGGAGGTCGTCATGGCGCGTGAGCAACTGGGAAGCACAGGAATCGGCCATGGGATAGCTATACCCCATGGCCGCATGCCTGACCTGCAGACCCCCATGATTGCCATTGGACGCCATATCGAGGGGATCAACTTCGATTCAATTGATGGCGAACCTGTGCATATTGTCGTGTTACTGCTGGTACCAGATTCGGATGACCGTCAACACCTGGAGCTGTTGGCACAGTTGGCCCGAACCCTGCAGCAAAGCAGTGTACGGGAAGCCATTCTTCATGCCCGAAGCACGCAGGATATTGCGGATATATTTTCCGAACTGGTGAAAAAAGAATAATGACCCTGGCCCGCCGTATCACAATCCGTGAACTGCTGGCCGCACAGGGCGAAGCTGCCAAGATGCGCCTTCTGGCCGGAGAAGCCGGTCTTGATCGTTATATTGACCATCCACGCATGCAGAAACCCTCCCTGGCATTCGCCGGATTTATTGAACATTTGAGTGATTACCGACTTCAGGTGATCGGTCAGACCGAATTACATTATCTGGCTACCCGCAGCCTTCAGGAACAGCAAACTGCTGTTGATGCCGTATTTGATTTGCGTCTGGCTGGCGTCGTCATTACCCGCAATCAAACACCTCCCGACATTATACTCAATGCCGCAAAACGCACCGACACTCCATTGATAGTGTCTGATGATCCATCTTCAACATTCATGACTAACATGATGCTCTTTCTCTCCCAGCACCTGGCACCAGTGGTCTATCAGCATGGCGTTTACATGGATATTTTTGGCCTGGGTGTGTTGATTACAGGTGCCAGCGGCATTGGTAAAAGTGAAATCGGGCTGGAGCTGATTTCCCGTGGCCACCGCCTCATTGCTGATGATATGGTGGAGTTTTCACGAAAAAACCCGACTACCATAGTAGGCAAAAGCCCGGACACACTACGTTACCACATGGAAATTCGTGGCATTGGTATTCTGAATATCCGCGACCTCTATGGCGCTGCAGCCATCACTGATACCAAACGATTAAGCCTCGTGGTTGAGCTTGTACCCTGGGACCAGGTGGCTGCAGAAGACAGAGTCCTCGGCGAAGACAGTGATACTGAAATTCTTGAAGTCAGCATTCCCCGCATTGCCATTCCCATTCGAACCGGCCGCTCTCTTGCAGTGTTGGTCGAAGTTGCAACTCGTAATCAACTGCTGAAACAACGTGGCATCGACAGCGGTGATGACTTCGTGCGATCTCTGCAACACAAGATTGACGAAGGCGGCCAGGAGCTATGATACTAATCAGTGGTCTCTCCGGTGCCGGAAAAAGTACCGTATTGCATGCTCTGGAAGATGCAGGTTTTTTCTGCACCGACAATCTTCCTCTGGAGCTATTATCTGACTGGTCCAACAGTATGTTGGCACGCAAACAACCTGCAGCCGTCTGCCTGGATTCACGTAGTGGTTTCACAGCCAAAGCTATTCGCGCCGCCATCAAGGACATTCCAAGCCATGACCAGTGGCAATTGCTGTTTGTCGAAGCAGAGGATGAGGTTTTAAGGCGGCGCTTCTCCACAGTTAAACGCCGCCACCCGTTTCCGGCAGGCTCCGACCTGATGGAATCCATCAGGCTTGAACGGGAGAGTCTGCTGGCAATCCGGAACATGGCAGACCTGGTTCTCGACAGCAGTCACCTCACACCTTACGAACTAGCAGAAAAGGTCGACATTTTCTGCCTGAAACCCGGCAAAAAGAAACGACAGATGATCTGCAACATCATCTCTTTCAGTTATAAAAACGGTCTGCCTGCTAATGCCGATATCGTCTTTGATATGCGTTTTCTTCCCAACCCGCATTACCAGCCGGAGCTGGCACCTCTGACAGGATGTGATCAGGGCGTGATCTCCTTTCTTGAGAGTTACGAAGATGTCAAAGAGGCAGCATTACATATCCAGCGCTGGCTGGCATTCACATGGCCGCTGGTTCGCAAAGAACGCAAGCAATACCTAACCATTGCCATGGGCTGCAGCGGTGGACGCCACCGCTCAGTGTATATGGCCGAACTGATCTCGGGATGGCTGAACAGTCAGGGCTGGGCCGAACCTACCGTACAGCATCGTGAACTGGGCATCAGTCACAGCAGCATAATAGATGTAAGCCCGGAGGCAAAATAAGCATGATCGGTATTGTCCTGATTGGCCATGAACGCATTGCCAGTGAAATGCTGGCAGCCATGGAACATATTGTGGGAAAACAGCCACTGATCGAAGTACTCGATGTTCTGGATTCGCAAACTCCCGATGAACTGACCCGCTCTATGCAGGCAAAAATACGTGCCTGTGACATCGGCAAAGGCGTACTTCTGCTGGCCGATATGTTTGGCGGAACCCCATGCAATATTGCCATGGGCTGCTTGCAAGCCGGTCATGTTGAAGTGGTATCCGGCTTTAACCTGCCGCTGTTGATCAAAGCCGCAACACTGCGGGACAAACAGAAGAATCTTGCGAAGCTGGCCGAACAGGTCGTTGAGTCAGGTCGGCTGTATATGCGCATTGCTCCGCATCTTCACAATACCGGACAATCAGACAAGAAGAGTACTGAGGGGGGGCGGCGATGACTGAACGCTTCATCAGAATCCAGAACAAGCTGGGACTGCATGCCCGGGCTTCGGCTAAACTGGCAACTGAAGCCAGTCGCTTTGAGAGCAATATTAAACTCGCCAAAGATGACATCGAAGTGAATTGTAAAAGCATCATGGGCATTATGATGCTCGCTGCATGCAAAGGAACAGAGCTGAAACTCATTGCAGACGGTGTCGATGCCGATTCTGCGCTCGATGCTCTGGAGACATTGGTCAACAACCACTTTGGAGAAGGCGGGTGAGTCCAAAGCGATTTGGACAGCTACCGGAAAACCGTCGCGACGGTAAGGGGGTTGCATCCAGTTCCGGCATTGTTATCGGCCGGGTTCAAAAACTATTGCACGGGCGCCAGCCAATCCCTGAAAAGTATCTCAAACCTGAGCAGCTTGAAGCTGAAGTAGACCGGTTGCTGCAGGCAATCACCGCCGCAAAAAAAGAGATCGATGAAGAGCGCCAACATTTAAGCAATATCGGCACACGTGATCCAATGCTGATTCTAGATGTGCATTGTATGCTGATTGCAGACCCCGAACTGTTGAAATCCGCCAGCCAACGTATCCGAAATGAGTGTATCAATGCTGAATGGGCACTGAGACAGGAAATGGACGTCATTCAAACGGTGTTTGAACAGATGAAGGATGAATATCTGCGCAATCGCAAAGACGATGTTGAACAGGCTGGCCGACGCATACTGAGTCACCTTTTGGGGCAATCAAAACCAGAACAGGGACTGCAGGAACAGAGTGCAGATAAAGAGCCTGTAATATATGTCGGGGATGATTTTTCAGTTTCCGATATTGTGCATATGTGGCGCCATGGTGTTGCTGCCGTAGTAACGGAGCAGGGTGGCGTTGACGCACACAACATCATCGTTGCCCGCGGCATCGGCCTTCCGGCACTGGTCGGTGCTACCGGCATTCTTAATGACATCCATGATGGTGAGATACTGATTCTCGATGCAGAACAGGGGCTCTGGGTACTCAATCCAAGTGAGATTGAGCAGAAGGCCTACCGCAAATTTATGGAGGCTATTCTGGTCAGCAAACGCGGACTGGAAGCCTTTGCCTGCAAACCTTCACTCAGCAAAGATGGCCGTGAATTAAAGCTGATGGCGAATATCGAATTTCCGGAAGAACTTGATGTGGCTGAATCGATTGGTATTGACGGGATCGGCCTCTATCGCAGCGAATTCCTGTTCATCAATGAAACAACCATGCCTGATGAAACATTCCAGTTTGAACAGTATGTGATGCTTGTCCGTCGCATGCAGGGGAAACCTGTCACCATGCGTCTGCTTGATGTCGGTGGTGATCGCCCCTGGCTCTATCGTGATCTGGCCGGTGCCGACTACTCCGGTGCCAATCCAGCCATGGGTCTGCGTGGTATTCGTTTAATGCTGAGAAACCCTGAACCGTTGAAAGTCCAGTTGCGTGCCATGATCAGGGCAGCGCAGGAAGGTCCGGTAAACATTCTCGTGCCAATGATCAGCTGCCGCGAAGAGATGGAACAGGTCAGAGAACTGGCAGATCAGTGTCGAAATCAGCTCGGCATAACCGAATTGCCTCCGATTGGCGCCATGATCGAAGTACCTGCAGCAGCCCTGATCGCGGAAGACCTCGGCAAAGTTTCCGACTTCTTCTCCATCGGCACCAATGATCTGATGCAATATACACTGGCTTCGGATCGTAGCGATGACGAGATGGCCGGCCTGTATCAATCTGGTCATGCCGCTATTTTGCAGCTGATTCTTCTGGCGGCATCAGCTGCAAAAAAACATGGCATCCCGATATCAGTCTGTGGTGAACTGGCTGCCGATCCGGAATGGACTGCCACATTTCTGAATCTGGACATGCAATACCTCTCCATGAGCGCGAGTAATATACTCACTATTCGACGATACCTTAGCCGCCAGACCTATCTGCCACTGATTTCTTAACGATACTGCGATTTTATCAGTACATTTTCCCCATAAACACAATCTGCTCTTTGCCGAATTGGACAAAGCCGTTTACCCTTCGCGTCCCAAGGTTAACAGAGTGTATAACAGGAGAACTTATGCGATACGACTGGAGTGTAGATGAGATTGAGGCACTGTTTGAACTGCCATTTAATGATCTGATGTTCCGTGCTCAACAGGCCCATCGTGCCCATTTCGATGCCAATGAAGTGCAATTATCCACACTGTTATCGATTAAAACCGGCGGTTGCCCAGAAGACTGCAAATACTGCCCTCAGTCATCGCGTTATAACACTGATGTGGAATCTGAACTGCTGATGAAAAAAGAACAGGTCATCGCCGCCGCCAAAATCGCCAAAGAGAAGGGCGCATCTCGATTCTGTATCGGTGCAGCATGGCGTGAGCCCAAAGGACGTGCTTTTGAACTGGTCTGCGACATGATTTCCGAAATCAAGGAGATGGACATGGAAGCCTGTGCCACCCTTGGTATGCTCAATGCTGATCAGGCTGCACACCTCAAAGAGGTCGGACTGGACTACTACAATCACAACCTCGATTCCGATCCGGAATACTACAAAGAGATTATCTCTACCCGCACATATGATGAACGTCTCGACACCCTGAAACATGTACGTGCCAATGGCATGAGTGTCTGCTGTGGTGGTATTGTCGGCATGGGTGAAACACGGAGTCATCGTGCTGGGCTTGTAGCCCAGCTGGCTCGCATGAGCCCACACCCGGAATCAGTGCCAATCAATATGCTGGTGAAAGTGGAGGGCACACCTGTTGCAAATGATGCACAGTTTGCCGGTGATCTGGATAACTTTGAATTCATTCGCACCATTGCAGTCTCCCGCATCACGATGCCGGGCTCACATGTGCGACTTTCCGCCGGTCGTGAAGAGATGTCTGAAGAGATGCAGTCCCTCTGTTTCCTCGCCGGAGCCAACTCTATTTTCTATGGTGAGAAACTTCTGACGACCGGCAACCAGGATGCCGAGAATGATCAAAAACTGTTTGCCAAACTCGGACTGCGCCCGATGGAAAAACCTGTTCCTTCAAGCCGCCGCATGGTGAATGCTTGAATCACCACTGAGGATGCATGAAAACATCGGGAGATAACTGATCAGAGTTTTTGCTGGCAATCCAGTGCAGCCAGCTTATAACACTCAGCCAATGTGGGATAATTGAATACATTGGCGACCAGATCGTGAACTGTACCGTTGAAATGCATGAGCAGCTGACCGGTATGGATCAGCTCACTGGCATGTTCTCCAACAATATGCGCGCCGATAAGTTTGTGGCTTTTAGCATCAACAATCAGCTTCACCAGACCATTGGCATCACCGATAATCTGACCGCGAGCACTCTCTTTGTAGAAACCGCGGCCTACCACGTAATCAATTTTATCACGCCTGGCTTCTTTCTCGGTTTTGCCCACCCATGAAATCTCCGGAATAGCATAAATCGCCATCGGCAGATTTTCAGGCATGGACTGACCTGTTTCACCAAAGGCGTGCAGCACAGCTGTACGTCCCTGTTCCATACCGGTTGAAGCCAGCGCCGGTCTGCCTATCAGATCGCCCACAGCATAGATGTGCGGCACACTGGTCTGAAAATGTTCATTCACTTCAATCCAGCCCTTATCCAGTTCAAAACCAACTTTGGCTGTATTCAAACTTTGTGAGTTGGGCTCACGTCCAAGCGCATAGAGAACAGCATCGCTATACAGTTTCTTGCCTGACTCCAGCAGCGTCAAAGTACGACCCTCTTCTTTACGAATAGCAACAACGCGCTGTTTCATATGCAGCTGCACACCCATATTTTCAAATGATTCAGCCAACACACCGACCACATCTTCACTGAGGTAAGCAAGCAGTTGTTCATGCGAATCAACCACGCTGACCTCCACACCAAGAGCTGCAAAAATGGATACAAATTCACAGGCAATCACACCGCCGCCGATCACCACCAGACTTTTCGGCAATCTCTTGAGCTTCAGAATTGAAGTCGAATCCAGCACTGTCTTCTTATCAAACGGCACATCAGACGGACGCCGTGGCCTTGAGCCTGTTGCCAGCAAAATCACGTCAGCTGATAAACGTTTGAACGTACCCTTTGAATCAATCACCTCAAGCGTATGCTCATCAACAAACGATGCTTCGCCCGGAATAAGAGCAGCGCCCGATTTAAGCAGGCGTTTTACGATTACCGACTCCTGCTGAGTAACCACCATATCTTTACGACGCATAGCAGCTGCCAAAACACCGTAACGGGAGCTGGTATGCCCCTCGCGCATGCCCTGATCACTGCTTCTCGATGACAGGTAAGCGGCTTCACGCAATGCCTTGCTGGGAATAGTTCCCGTTTGCAGACCTGCGCCACCAATACTTGGTTTGCGCTCAATAATTGCGGCGGTTTTGCCCATGCGAGCAGCCTGCCAGGCGGCGTGCTGTCCGGCAGGGCCCGAACCAACAATCAGGACATCGTAATCGCGTCCTGATTCATTCATACAGGCGATTCCAGACTATCCATGGGTTGAAATTCGGATGGATCCTGTTGAGCCATGTGTTCATAGGTTGCCCAACGCAGATCAACAGATTCCTGAGCCAGCTTCATCAGACGCTCTGATTCTTCCGGATCATTCTTCTGCAGCAATTTGTAACGCATCTCGGTGTAGGCGTAGTCCTTCACCTTCATCGTTGGAGTTGGAGAATCGAGAACAAACGGTCTTTTGCCAGCCTGACGCAGCATCGGGTTGTATCGAATCAGCGGCCAGTAGCCGGATTGCACAGCTATATCCTGCTGATGCAGGCCTTTGGTCATGTCGATACCGTGGGCGATACAATGGCTGTAAGCCAGAATAATCGATGGTCCCGGGTAATCTTCGGCTTCGCGCATGGCCAGCAATGTCTGCTGCGGATTGGCTCCCATGGCAACTCGTGCCACATAAACATTACCGTAGGAGATCGCCTGCAGAGCCAGATCCTTTTTACCCACCGGTTTGCCCGCCGAAGCAAATTTGGCTACCGCACCAATCGGTGTCGATTTGGAGGCCTGACCACCTGTGTTCGAATACACTTCGGTATCGAGCACCAGTACGTTGATATTTCGTCCGGATGCCAGCGCATGGTCGAGTCCGGATGAACCGATATCATAAGCCCAGCCATCACCACCAATCAGCCAGACACTGCGACGTACCAGATGGTTGACCACAGTAAGCAGATTTTTCGCCTGCGGTGTATCCATGCCTTCAAGCACCAGCTTCAGCTTCTCCACACGCTCACGCTGCTGGGTCACCTCATAACCGATGCTCTGGTCAGCATGAATAATTTCGTCTACGAAATAATCATCAAACTGGCCACGCATCTTATCAAGCTCCTGCTTGGCCATATGCGTATGGTGATCGGCCGCAATACGCATACCCAGACCGAATTCCGCGTTGTCTTCAAACAACGAATTCGACCAGGCAGGCCCACGCCCATCCTTGTTCGACGTCCATGGCGTTGCAGGCAAGTTACCACCGTAAATAGAAGAGCAACCTGTGGCATTTGCAACCAGCAGGCGCGGTCCGAACAGCTGCGTCAGCAGACGCACATAAGGTGTTTCACCACAACCGGAGCAGGCTCCCGAAAATTCAAACAGCGGTTCGAGGAACTGAGTACCGCGCACGGATGAATAATCAATAGTCGCACGGTCATTCACCGGCAGCGTTTCGAAAAATTCCACATCTTTACGCCCCTGCTCCATGAGTGGTGCTTTTGCTGTCATATTAATGGCTTTCTTAGTTTTGGATGCATCTGTCAAATCGAAAGCCGGGCATGCGTTCACGCACATTTCACAGCCGGTGCAGTCTTCCTGATAAATTTCCAAGGTATAACGTGTTTCCGGGAAGCCGCGCGCAGAAACTTCTGCAGAGGGGAAACCTTCCGGAGCCTTGGCCAGATGGTCTTCATGATAGAACTTGGCACGAATCACGCTATGCGGGCAGACAAAAGAACAGTTACCGCACTGGATACATACATCCGGCTCCCACTTCGGCACAAAATCGGAAACATTGCGTTTTTCCCACTGCGCAGATCCGGATGGATAAGTACCATCCACAGGAACCTTGGAAACAGGCAAATCATCACCTTTACCAGCCAGCATCGGAGCAATCACGTCCTGAACAAACTCCGGCGCACGTACCGGCACCATCAGATCCATATCATGGTGGCTGGTAGTAACACTGGTAACTTCAACCTTGTGCAGATGATCAAGGGCAGCATCTACAGCCTTGAAGTTCTGCTCAACCACATCCATACCTTTACGGGCATAGGTCTTCTCAATGGCCTTTTTAATCTGTGCAATCGCTTCATCACGCGGCAACACACCCGACAGTGCAAAGAAACAGGTTTGCATGATGGTATTGATACGACGCCCCATGCCTGCATTGCGGGCAACGGTCGAGGCATCAATCACGTAGAATTCTACATTCTTATCAATAATCGACTGCTGCACATGTTTCGGCAGGTCATTCCATACCTGATCGGCCGGAGTCGGGCTGTTAAGCAGGAATACGCCGTTCTGTGCCGCCTTATCCAGCATCTCCACCTGATTGATAAACGATGCTTTATGGCAGGCAATAAAGTTTGCTGAATCCACGAGGTAGGGGGCTCGAATCGGATCAGGACCGAAACGCAGGTGAGAAACAGTCTGAGAACCTGCCTTCTTGGAATCGTAAACGAAATAACCCTGACAATGCAGCGGTGTATTTTCACCGATAATCTTGATGCTGTTTTTGTTGGCCGAAACAGTTCCATCGGAACCCAGTCCGTAGAACAATGCACGGGTCACATTGTTCGGCTCAATGATGAAGCTATGATCCACTTCCAGGCTGGTAAAAGTTACATCATCATTAATGCCAACCGTGAAGTTGTTCTTCGGATTATCTTTCTTCAGCTCATCATAAATGGCTTTCACCATGGCCGGGGTAAACTCTTTTGAAGAAAGCCCGTAACGGCCACCAATCACATGCGGCAGTACCGCCATGTCACCGACCATAACCGACTCGGACAGCGAAGCCATAACATCCTGATACAGTGGCTCCCCGCGTGCGCCCAACTCCTTGGTGCGATCCAGTACGGCGATTTTTTTCACTGTCACCGGCAGCGCTGCAATCAGATGTTCGCGAGAGAACGGACGGAACAGGCGTACAGTAATTACACCCAGTTTCGCACCCTGTGCATTGAGCACTTTGACTGCCTCTTCAATCGTCTGGGCACCAGAACCCATAACTATGATGACAGATTCGGCATCTTCAGCGCCAAAATAATCAAACAGATGATACTGACGTCCCGTCAGTTCAGCCAGCTGATCCATAGATTCCTGTACCATGCCCGGCACTGCATCATAAAACTGATTGGCCGATTCACGGCCCTGGAAATAGACGTCCGGGTTCTGTGCGGTTCCGCGGATAAACGGATTGTCCGGGTTCAGTGCACGACGACGATGTTCATACACCAGTTCATCATCAATCATTGCCCTGATCTGATCATCAGAAATCAGGCTGATTTTGTTGATTTCATGTGAGGTGCGAAAACCATCGAAAAAGTTCATAAACGGTACACGTGCTTTCAGTGTTACCGCGTGGGCAATCAGGGCTGAATCATGCGCTTCCTGCACAGAGGCTGAGGAGAGCATGGCAAAACCGGTCATGCGTGCTGCCATGACATCCTGATGATCGCCGAAAATGGACAGTGCCTGCGTAGCCAGTGAGCGGGCTGCCACATGGAATACGGCTGAAGTCAGCTCACCTGCAATCTTGTACATATTCGGAATCATCAGCAGCAGGCCCTGCGATGCAGTAAAGGTTGTTGTCAGCGCACCGGTCTGCAATGCACCGTGGGCAGTACCCGCAGCACCACCTTCAGATTGTAATTCCATCACATCCGGAACCTGGCCCCAGATGTTCTCCTTGCCCTGAGCTGACCATTGGTCGCACAGCTCGGCCATATCTGAAGAAGGTGTGATCGGATAAATCGAGCAGATTTCGCTGACCCGGTAAGCGATATGGGCAACACCAGTGCCGCCGTCAAATGTAACCTGTTTGGCTTTGTTATTATCTGTCATCGTAGCCGATCCTTATTCCTGAACTGCTTTGTTTGCGTTTTCATCAACCATTTCAATCGCATGGCATGGGCACTGCTCGAAACATGAAGCACAGCCTGTACATTTGTCATAGTCGTACAAATAGCGCTTACCTTTACCGAGCTTGATAATCGCATCTTCCGGGCAAGAACCGTAGCAACCATCACATTCAAAGCAGTTGCCGCATGAGAGGCAGCGTTTGGCTTCAAACAGCGCCTCTTTTTCACTGTAACCTTTGAGAATTTCTTCGAAACCACCGAGGCGCGATTCAGGCGAGAGTTCACCCTGTTTACGTTTCGGCGCTTCAGTGCTGTACCAGAGCTGTAATTTTTCATGCTCAACAATCGGATGTTTGGCTGCAGGCTTGTAGCTTTCGCCACGCAGCCATGCATCGATATAACGCGCTGCTTTTTTGCCATGCCCGGTTGCAATGGTCACTGAACGCTCGGATGGAACCATGTCGCCACCGGCAAATACACCTTCAGCACCGGTCATCATATTCGGGCCAACGTTGACCGTGCCATCCCAGTTGAATTCAATTCCTTCAACCTGCTTGAGGAAGCCGGTATCAGTATCCTGCCCTACGGCCATAATCAGCGCGTCAGTTTCAAGAGTTTCAGTTTCACCAGTAGGTTGCGGGCGTCCATTCTCATCCAGCTCCATCACCTCAACGGTCATGGTGGTGCAATCGATCTCTTTGATCGTACGCAGCCAGTTAATCTTCACGCCTTCTTCAATAGCCTCATCAGCCTCAAAATCATGCGCTGGCATGCTGGCGCGGTCACGACGATAAATAATGACTGCCTCTTCAGCTCCCAGACGTTTGGCAGTGCGCGCCGCATCCATAGCTGTATTGCCTCCGCCGTAAATCGCAACGCGACGCCCCAGCTGCAGATCTTCACCATTTTCCACACTTTTCAGAAAGCTCACCGCATCCATCATTTTACGTGCATCGCGGCTCGGAATTTCGATATTTTTACTCAGATGTGCACCTACTGCGATAAATACCGCATCGAAATTACCTTCAGATTTTTCTTTTTCGATATCATCAACACGATAATCCAGTGTGATTTTGACACCCATATCAACAACACGCTGAATCTCCTGATTCAACTCGGCACGCGGCATCCGATATGCTGGAATCCCAAAGTGAATCATGCCCCCGGCTACCGGGCCAGCTTCACGAATTTCCACCTCATGGCCAAGACGAACCAGATGATAGGCCGCTGACAGACCCGAAGGACCTGCACCAACAATCAATACGCGCTTGCCACCTGCAGGCGCATCAAACTCAGGCTTCCAGCCTTTCTCCATGGCCAGGTCACCAAGGAAGCGCTCCACGGCATGGATGCTCACGGTATCATCGGTATAATTTCGATTACAGGCTGTCTCACACGGATGATAACAGACACGACCGTGAATGGCCGGAAACGGGTTATTCTCCAACAGTTTTTGCCAGGCCGCCTCATATTCTCCGGCCTGCGCCAGTGCCAGCCATGCCTGAATATCTTCGCCTGCGGGACAGGCGTGATTACACGGTGGTAAAAAATCCATATATACCGGTTTTCGCGAGCGGTGCGCTCCAGTTCCGGCATCATGTTTAGTCAGGTCAAGACTACCTGTCATATATTTTTTTGAGCTCATAAAGTCACTCTCACATTCAAAAATATTCGTATACCAACGAGGCGAACAACTATAATCTAAAATAGCCTGAAAGAGTATAATACAAAAAGGGCTATTTCGGTTTTGTCGAAGCCAGTCCCGCGTCCTGCCATGCCGACCAGTCACCATCCAGATGCTGGACTTGAGTAAAACCATGTTCTATCAACTTCGCTTCCACCATTCCTGCACGCATGCCCGAATAGCAGTAGACTATGACGGGCTTGTTTTTAAACGCCGTAATTTCTGCCAGTCGTTCCTCAATTTCGCGGTGATCGATGTTGATCGCATTGCCGATATATCCTTCGCTGTATTCACCCGGTGTTCGCACATCCAGGATTAACATCTCTTCTTGCGCAGCCATGCGCTCAAGCAGTTGCTGTTGGCTTACTTTTTCAGCGCTACTTTCAAACAGCGTGCAGGCACACAGCAGGCTGAACAAGCCGATCAAAAGAAACCCGGATGCAGATTGATTCATAATTTCTCCTTTAGGGAAGTGCAGATTCATTCAGTGCTTCCGAATTTATGTTGCCCGCATGGCAATAAGTCATCATCTCCTAAAATCTCACCGTATAAGGCAACATTCACATATTATTCATTTATTGGCCATAAAGTTTCGACCGAACAGACACTATGAGAAGGGGTGCACCAATGAATACGCTACGCTTAGGCTTGATCATTTTCTTCGCCATACATCTGCTACCCAGTGTAAAACCACTGTATGCAGCTTTGAAAAACAAGCTGGGCGAAAAAGCATTCAAGGGGCTTTTTGCACTGGTCTCGCTTGCCGGCATGGTGCTGATAGTGATGGGTATGGGTGAAGCTGAGTTTGTTGATGTCTACGAGCCACCATCATGGGGAAGGCACGTAACCAGCCTGCTGATGCTGTTCGCACTATATGGTGTGATTGCTGCACAAATGAAGTTTCCAACCAGTATCAAAACAGTAAGCGCTCATCCCATGCTCTGGGGTATTACAGCATGGTCGACCGGTCACCTGCTGGCCAATGGTGATCTGGCTTCTGTCACAATGTTTGGTGCATTTCTGATCTACTCACTGTTTGCCATGTTCTCAGCCAATCAACGCGGTGCCCGGCCTTCTGCTGGCCCACTTACCTTTAAAGGCGATGGTATCGTACTGGTCATCACTGCCGTGATTTACACACTAATTATGTTCTTCCACGCATCCATCGCGGGCGTGCCAATCATGGAGTAGTCAGGCGCCCCAACTCTCTGCGGTAGCTCTCTACCATGCCTGCCCATGATTTCCCGGCAATATCGGGAATATCTGTACGGTATTCATCTATATTGTCCGCGACGCGCATAATCATAGCAGCGATGGCAATCGCATCGTGCTCGGCTTCGCATTCATAAGAATCTGACAACAAGTTTGTAGAAATATACTCAGGATAGGCCAGGCGATTCGGCGCAACAGGTACGCATCCCGCGGCTATCGCCTCGAGCATGGCAAGGCCCTGAAAATCATGCAGCGCAGTGGAAAACACGATATCTGACTGCTGTAATATTTGCAGATAGGCATTCCTGTCCTCGATATAACCCCAGCTTAGAATCTGCTCTCCGAATTCATTGTTTATCATTGCAAAGGCATCCGGTCGCTTACGGAACTGCTGACCCAGAATGTGTATTTGAAAATCCAGCCTGCAACGAGATAGCTCTTTTAATACCAGATAGAGACGCTCGGGTCCTTTGTCGTATTCCCAGCGATGGTTCCAAACCAGTGTGACTGGCAGATCGCCCCTGGTTTGCCTGTGCTCAACGCATATATCATCAACCGGTACGGCAAGCACGGCGCTTTTATGCTCCAGTATTTCAAGTGCTGATAACGGCGCATGATCGGGCATCTTTTTCAATAGTCCTGTTGCACCCAGCAGAAATGTCTTGCGGTTGTATTCCGAATTGAACAACAGACGGTCTGCTGCCATCGCACTGTAGATTGAAGTGATCTGTGCTTCGACACTGCTATGGGCATGGCCTGACTCAGGGTAAGCGAACTGGTTTTCATGAAAATAAAGCAGAGTCGGTGTTGCCGCGAGCTGGTAAACCAGGCCTCTCAGGGTGGCAAGATCAACCATTGATGTGGCAACAATAAGATCGAATGGTTGCTGCAGTAGGTCTTTTTGCTCTGTAGCCCAGGAAAGGGCATTGCCACGAATCCGCCATGAAAAATGCCTGTCGGGCAGCGTTAAAACCGTCCACTCATGTTCGTTGAGATGCGTTACCAGCCCCCGCCGCCATTGCCTGTGGCTGGTTGCATCATAAGCGGAGAGCAAAAGGATACGCATGCCCTATTGTTCGATATTTCCAGGCCTTCCACAACGATGAAATTGGTTTATCAGTGCCCGATCAGTTCTAAAATCAATCCCCTGCGATCTCAGGAACAGAATAGTCACTGGCATGACTCAGATCATTCATATAAATGATTCCACCATGCGGACGATTTATATTTGTTTGTTGATAAAGAAATGCGAAAACGTCCTCAGCCTGCTCAAGAGAAACCATCACTGTGATAATATCCTTTTCGGTCCTCTGCCCCAGGCTGTGCTCCGAATACATCGCGGATTTTCCGATACCACTTGCCACGTGGAAATCTGCAGAAGCTGTCCCATAGGTTTCATACAGAGCCTTTATAGCCGGCTTCCCCAAACCCTCAGGCACGATACATGTAATCAGTTTGTTTGCCGTCTTCATGTCTTGATTCCCAGCTCAGCCAGAACTTCCGGGTGCACGTATGTAGCAGCTTTTTCCAGTTTTGTGACATAGATATAACCCATACCCGGCGTATCCAGCTTTCCGGCCAGGAACATGGATTCAAATACCTGATCGATCTCCCCATCAGGCACCAGAATATTGATCACCTCTTTTTCTACATCCACGGCAACGCTCAAAATACCAAGCAGTTCATGTGCGCCAACGCCATGTGCAAAATGGACCGTAGCACCCTGGGCACCAACATCCTGAGCAGACCTTATTACGTCATCAGCAAGTTTTCGTTGCACCATGCAGGTCACCAGCGATACGTCACTCAATGTAATTATATTACGTTGGCTCATATTGAATTTCTCCCATTGGTTTACTTTTCGGTGTATGTTCATCCACCTGCTTGTGGCGACGTTTCACCTTCCAGCTCACCCATAAACCCGTTGTCAGCACTGAAATTATCGGTGCAATAGAGGCCATGGACAAAATGCCAAAGCCTTCGACCACATCCACGGCATTACCCAGCCCCAACCCCATGGCAAGGACAAGTGGAACCGTAACCGGACCTGTCGTAACACCTGCACTATCCCATGCGATGTTCACATACTCTTCCGTGGAAAAAAGCGTTAGCAACAAAGCCAACAGGTAGAGTGGAATCAACATATAGGCCAGCGGGAAATCAAAGGCGATTTTCATCACTCCCAGCGTAATGCCTGTGCCCACGCCCAATGATACGGCATACATCAGCATGGATTTCCTGAAGCTGCCCTGAGTCAGGTTTTCCACAGTCATGCCCAAGGCATTGAGGGCCGGTTCAGCTAACGTGGCGCCAAAACCCAGCAGCCAGGCAAAGATCAGGGCAATGGTCATACCGAGCGTGAATGAATAGAGCGGTGAATTAGCAATCGTATCAATTAAGGCGAAAGCTCCGGGCAACATGGCTCCAACCATTGCTCCGATTTTCCCCAGACCAAATGTCAGGCCGAGGTTAAAAATAATCATACCCAACACGCACAGCGTAATGCCATACATGACAATGGCCAGACGGCTTAAATCTTCACGAATGACAAATTTCATAACTATCATCAAAAATACAACCAGAGGAACAATTGCTTGCATGCCACCAAGGATTTCCTGCCCCGGAGTCACCTGATACCAGACTGACTGCTCAACTGAAGCGGAAGCCGCCGACAACTGTTGGGCTGCAAGAATAATCGCTTCAGGCGTCGTATTGCTCGCAACAAACAGCGCCAGCAACAGCACACCCAAAATTGGAAACAGCGATGCCATGGTAACAATACCGAAACCAGCCAAAGGTGATTTTCCTTTGCCTGCTGCCTCAGCCATACCAATGCCCAGAGCCAACACCAATGGAACTGTTACCGGTCCGGTTGTGACTGCGCCACAATCCCAGGCAAGGCCGATGACCTGCGAAAGGTTCGCATCAAGCATACAGACAACCGTTAACAACAATGTTGGAATCAATGCCGCGAATATCAATGGCTTCAGGCTCCACCCATTCAGCAGCCTGAGCGTACCCAATACAGTAGCAAGACCAACACCGACACCTACAACCAGCACCAGCGTGCCTGACCACTCATTCAGCAGGGCATACAAATAGGGTGCCTTTTCAACATCGACAATAGAGCCTGCTGTTTTCAGAGCCCCGATAGCAGGCTCAGCAAAGGTCACACCAATGCCCAGCAG
Source organism: Mariprofundus micogutta (assembly GCF_001895085.1). GTDB lineage: Bacteria > Pseudomonadota > Zetaproteobacteria > Mariprofundales > Mariprofundaceae > Mariprofundus > Mariprofundus micogutta. The sequence continues at coordinate 49,126 of NZ_BDFD01000011.1, forward strand.
CATGGCAATCAGCATGACAACCGGCAGCTTGGCTTTGGCAGGCAGTGTTACGCCAATGGCCTCACCAAAAGGCATAAGGCCTCGTTTCAAGCCTTCCATGAACAACATCAGGCCCAGAATAATCGCTGCCACACCGGCACTTACGACGATTGGGTCAGATAAGGACTGGTGCAACACCAGCACTGTAAATATGGCGATATAGAATACCAATGGCAGAACTGCCTTCATCTGCTCAACCAGCATATCCCTGGTGTATGGAAACAGTAACCTGAACCAGTCAAGCACCCGCAGCCCTAAACCCGGGCCGGCCCCATCTGTTTCCGCTTTGATTTTAAGCTGTTCGGATACAGCGTTGAAACTTACAGTCGTCTGATTAACACAGGTATAACGCAAGTATGTAGAAAACCTGATGCTCTCAGCACTACTGCCTGAATGCTCCTCATTCATGCACGGCCCCCTAGGGATTTTTCTTATGGGGAAGCAAGAATTAAGCCATAAACTGCTTGTGCCTGATTGAAGTGTCGTGTTCTGGAAATGGATTGAGCCGGGCTTAACCCGGCTCAGCATCTGTTATTTTTTCATTTTAGAGATTTTGCTGCCTTCAAAGGTAAGATTATACATCAGCCCCTTATTGGAGAAGATAAATCCGATAATCGGATCTTTGATGGTATTCGTATCAATTTCACCACCGGCACCGACCGTAATCAGTGCAACACTGCCATCCACACCAGCCTTCCATCCATCACTGGCCTTGAAAGCCTTAAGTGCATCTCGGGTCATAAACATAATCACCTGAGATTTCATCTGGGCCCCCAGCTGAAAGCCGATAGAAGCAGCGGCAGTATTATAATAACCCGTGGTTTTTCCACCTTCACGCATCGCGCCTTCACCATATTCACCTCCGGCAACAAAACCGGCCTTGAATACTTCGGGGAACACCAGAATACCCACAGCCTTTCTCGCCAACTCCTTACCGGATTTTACCTGTGAATAGAAAGTGGAGATGGTCGCATTCACCTTGGCATCAATCTCTGCCTTGCTTGCCGCATCGGCAGCAGGAATGCTGTGTAGACCAAATGCAAGGGTCAAAAGAACTAAAATGGAACGAATCGTCATAGTTTTCATATGAACCTCCTTTTGTTCCTGTATCAATACTATAGCAAAAATAGACCTGTTTGTCCGAGCTGAGTGTGCCTGAATGCAACGGTATCTGTCGAACAAGGCCCCTGCAGACCCTTGCTTAACCCTGCAGCAATCTGATCGTAGCCTCTGCCGAAATTTTGTCGATTTCGATCATCACTTCACAATGTTCATCAACCTCATCTATCGGCGTCGGATCATCTGCACAGCTGCATCCGGCAATAATGCTTTTGTAGAATACTCCTGCCTTCACATGGATGAAATCATCGGACTCCCAGGTTTTAAGTACCATAGCTTCAATATCACGATCCAGTGCATAGCTGCCTGTTGTAAGCCCCTGCTGCAGAGGCAACTCATTAACCGACAGCCCTTCTATCTCCCTCTTGAGCACCGTCTTAAAATCGGATGTTCCCCTTGCGCTAAGCGCTTGCGTGAACTGGCTCATAGTTTACACCTCACAGGCAGTGTCGCCGACACTCACCAGATAATTACAACATAAGTGATTAGAGCAGTGTATCTATACATAAACTCATCCCCTGTTTGCATAAGATTATTTGCTTAATGATTGCATAAAACAGACTAAATATAGATGGTTAGTCTTTAGGCTTTTCAGGAGACAATATGGTCAAGCATATCGTAATGTGGAAATTGAGAGATAAGGCTGATGCGGCGGAGATCAAAACGCGGCTGGAAGCTTTGGCTGGCAAAATTCCGGGACTGATCAGGATCGAGGTCGGAATTGATTTTCTGGAGACAGAACAATCAGCTGATGTTGTACTCTATTCAGAGTTGGCAGATAAAGCTGCGCTGGAGATTTATCAGGCACACCCGGAACACGTAGCAGTCATTCCACTTGTGAAGGGTGCAGCAATTGCCCGTACCGTGGTTGATTACGAAGTTTAATCTTCTCTGCCGATGAGAAGGTCATCGTAAGGAGATTTGAAAATCTCCTTCTGAAGCAGAGCTCGCAACTTATCGATACCTATGCCTTTTGAACTGGAGGTTGGCATCGGGCTAAGCATACCACCCATGGCTTCAGTCATCTCTTTCAATCGCTTGGCGCGACTATTGCCGGACAGTTTGTCGGCCTTGGTGGCAACAGGAATCCAGCGTAGTCCCACCTCATTCAGGTATTCGATCAACTGCATATCGGAATCTTTCGGTCCATGCCGGATATCTAGCAGCAGCAACACCAGCTTCAGATCGGAATGAGCCAGATAGCCATCAATCATACTGATCCAGCGCTTCTGTTCTTTTTTCGGCGCGCGTGCATATCCGTAACCCGGCAGGTCCACCAACATGACTTGCTCATCCACTTCGAACAGATTCAGCAATCGGGTACAGCCCGGATTCTTGGAGGTCTTAACCAGACCTTTGCGCCCGAACAGGGCATTCATCAATGATGATTTACCCACATTGGAATGGCCGGCCACTGCAATTTGGGGCAAATCGATGTCTGGAAACATCTTCGGATCGGCAACCGACTGCACAAAGTGTGTATTCGGCCAGTGGATGGCCTTTTTTTCCTGATCACTGCTCATGGCGCAAAGCTGACGATTGCCGGGATCAGTAGCAAGCAGCAGTGGAGACAGTGAATAAGGCTGGTGGATTGATATCGATTCAGTATGATTGCCCAATATTTAGGCAGCAGGATAGATAAACCCCATGAGTAACAAACTACTTCCCGGCTTCAAGCTGGGAGATCATCAAATCGATGTACCACTGGTGCTGGCCCCCATGGCCGGTATCACCGACCTTCCATTTCGCAAAATCTGCAAACGCTTTGGTGTCGGCCTTGTGGTCACCGAAATGATCGCATCACGCGCAATAGATATGGGTCGCGTTCGCACTGAGCGCATGGCTGAGCTTGGTGCCGATGAACATCCGGCATCAATTCAGATTGCCGGCTCCGATCCGGTCTTTGTCTGTGAAGCCGCGCGCTGGGCCGTTGATCATGGTGCAGACTTTGTCGATATCAATATGGGCTGCCCGGTGAAGAAAATCTGCAAACAGACCGCCGGATCCGCCATGCTCAGAGATGAACCGCTTGTCGCACGTGTACTGGAAGCCGTGGTTAAAGCAGTGGAAGTACCGGTAACATTGAAGATTCGAACCGGCTGGGATGACTCTTCCAAGAATGTTGAAAATATTGCACGCATCGCCGAAGAGTCAGGCATTCAGTTGCTCACTGTGCATGGTCGCACACGCGCACAAATGTTTCATGGGCATGCCAGCTGGGAAGATATTGGCCTGGCCAAAGCAGCCGTTTCAATCCCTGTGATCGGCAATGGCGATGTGGTTGGTGCTGAGTCAGCTAAAGAAATGATACGCATTTCCGGCTGTGATGGTGTGATGGTGGGTCGCGCCGTACAAGGAAATCCATGGGTGCTGGGCGAAGTCTACGCCGCCCTTACCGATCAGCCGCAACCAGCCCCACCTACTGCTGAGCAGCGCTGTGCTATTGTGCTTGAACATATGCACAATCTTGCCGAGCACCACGGTGTTCAGTTTGCCTCCAAAATGGCCCGCAAACATGTGCTCTGGTACAGCAAGGGCCTGAGAGGATCTGCAGATTTTCGTAGTCATTTTCAAGTCATGCCTGACTGGCAGCAGATGCTCGACAGTGCTGAAGCCTATTTCCTTAGCCTTGCTGAAGATGATCATGCCGGCGAACTGGCGCATGCCGCCTGATTCCGTAGCTCTCTCGGCACTTCCCTTGCCGATGATTTTGCTCGACCATGACTGCCGCATCACTCAAACCAACATTCTGGCTCAGGAAATGCTGGGGCATTCAAACAAACATCTGATCGGCCTGCACCTGAATGATATCTTTTCACCCAAAGCCGAGATTGATGAGTTATTCAAACGTCTGACTCCTCACAGCAGTGTTTCCAGCCATCAGATTTGCATACTTTCAACACGTATGCCGGCATCTCTTCATATGAGTTCACATGAAGAGGGACTATCCGCGATCATTGTCCCGGAAGCTCATCGTGTGGAAGTCGACCAGCATACCAAGCGCCATGAGATGGCCGAAGCTGTGGCACGCATTGCATTGGAAATGGCACATGAAGTAAAAAACCCTCTGGCTGCACTTCGCGGTGCAACGCAGTGGTTATCCGAACAGGATATGTCCACCGCTAGTCGCGAGGCAGTCGAACAGATGCTGGTCGGGGTAGATCGCATTCGTGATCGAATCGATAATTTTCTACAGGTTGGCCCACGTGCATCTGTGCAGATGGAACTGACCAATATTCACACCCTGATTCAGGATGTCATCCAGTATCAGGATGGGATTCATGTCGGTCGTGTTTTTGATCCCAGCCTGCCGGAAACCATGGTGCATCCGGCCAGATTCAGGCAGGCACTGGAAAACCTGTGGCAGAATGCTGTGGAAGCAGCCGACAATAGAATCGAGTGGCAAACACGCATGGCACCGCTGGTGCACCTGCCCGGGCATCATGGTCAGGTGATTGAAATCGCGATTACCAACGACGGCGCAACAATCCCGGAAGAGCTGCAGGATCGCCTGTTCGAGCCTTATGTCACAGGCAAAAAACGCGGCAGCGGGCTGGGTCTGGCACTGGTTGAACGCGTCATGGTTGAGCATGGCGGCCGGGTAAAATTGAAGAGTGAAAATGGGCGCACTACGCTGACATTACAGTTGCCGGTCAAGCGTGAAATAACAGAGGAGAACCAGCCATGAAGGCATTGGTGATAGATGATGATGAAGGAATCCGCTGGATTCTGGATCGGGTACTGCAGGAAGAGGATTTGGAAGTCATTCAGGCAGGCTCTATCGGAGAAGCCGAGGCAGCACTGCTCGATCACGACATCGGCATTACGTTTCTGGATGTTTACCTGCCAGATGGCAATGGCATGGATTTTCTCGCGACCGGTGCATTGACGATGCCGGTTGTGATGCTCACTGCAGAAACAACCTTCGGCCATGCCGCCGAGGCCTATCGTATCGGTGCTATGGAATATCTTCCCAAACCGTTTGATCTCGATGAAGTGCGTCAGCTGGTTCAGCGTGTACGCCCGGTAAAAGAAAAACTAAAACCGGCCCACGCCGAAAAAAAGGACCTGATCATTGGCCGCAGTCAGGCGATGCAAAATCTATTCCGCACATTAGGGCGGGTAGCCGCATCCGACCTGACAGTATTGATTACCGGTGAATCGGGAACAGGCAAGGAGATGGTCGCTAAAACTCTCCACGAACGCAGTCAGCGATCCGACAGCGCGTTCATTGCTATCAATACCGCAGCTATTCCTGCTGAACTGCTGGAATCAGAATTATTCGGCCACGAAAAAGGCTCATTTACCGGAGCCGACAAGACGCGTGAAGGCAGGTTTGAACAGGCTGACGGAGGCACACTGTTTCTTGATGAAATCGGTGATATGCCGGCAGCTCTGCAGGCCAAGTTGCTGCGCGTACTGGAAGAGGGACGCGTTCAGCGTGTCGGCGGCAGCCAGTCAAAAACGGTGAATGTGCGTCTGCTTGCAGCGACCCATCAGCATCTTCCGAAAAAGATTGCCAAAGGAGAGTTCCGCGAAGACCTCTATTACCGTCTGAATGTTATTCCTGTGCATATTCCACCACTGCGCGAGCGCCGTGACGACATTCATGAACTGGCCAACTTTCTGCTGGATCAGGCTGTTGAAGAACTGGGTATGAAAGCCCCGATCCTGCTCGATGATGCAGCCGATCTGTTAAGTCGTCATGACTGGCCCGGCAATGTGCGTGAATTGAAAAATGTCATGCGCAGGCTCGCAGTGCTGACACCGGGAGCCAGCATCACACTGTCCGATGTGGCTCTGGCACTTGGCAATGTGGATAATATGCAAAAGGGTGAAGAAACCCTCTCCGATGCGGTTACGCGCTGTACCCGCAGTTATCTGAATCAGCTTGGCTATGCGCAGGCTATCAATCTGCATCAACACCTGCTTGAACAGGTCGAACCACCGCTGTTGGTACTGGCGATGGAAAAGTGTAACGGTAATCAACTCAAGGTTGCTGATATGCTTGGGCTGAATCGCAATACCGTGCGAAAGTTACTGCGTAAATACGATATCGATCCGCAATATTTTCGTTAGAGTAAAGACTTGGGCATGTTGCTGTATTCATCCCCGGTTATCTTTAGTTCTTTTACGGAAAAGAACTAAATAATGCCTGCGATAGCCATGCCTGCGGCATAACCTGATGACCAGGCCCACTGGAAGTTAAAACCTCCCAAATGGCCAGTCACATCTACCACTTCACCGATAAAATATAGACCGGGAACTTTATTGCTCTGCATGGTTTTCGATGAGAGTTCATTGGTGTCGACGCCGCCAGTGGTCACCTCGGCAGTACGGTAGCCCTCCGTACCATTGGGCTTGAGAGACCAGCCCTGCAGTGTCTCCAACACCTGTTCCAGCTGTCTGTGATTGAGTTGCTTCAAACGAAGCTCGCGCAAATCTGCATCGAAAAGCAATTGCACCAGCCGCTTTGGCAATATTTCTGAGAGTGCCGTTGCCAGCTGCGCATCCGGCCTCTGTTGAGATTTCTCGGCAAGCAAGGCCCTGACATCACAGGCCGGAAGCAGATTGATACAAAGACTATCGCCAGGCTGCCAGTAAGATGAGATCTGCAGCATGGCCGGGCCGGAAAGACCTCGATGGGTGAACAGCATGGCTTCAGTGAATGCAGTACCTCGATTTGATACTGTGACATCCAGTGAGATGCCAGCCAGCGTCTGCAAACGCTCTTTCTCTTTTCCTGTAAATGTGAACGGCACCAGGCCCGGATTCGCCTCTATCACATTCAATCCGAAGGCCTCGGCAACTCTAAGGCCAAACGCACTGGCACCCATTTTGGGAATGGAGAGCCCTCCGGTTGCAATCGCTACCGACGCTGCACTGAAATCACCCTTGTCGGTCTTCACTACAAACGATGCATGCTTTTCCACGCCATGGATTTCTGTATTCAGCATGAATCGGCTTCCGAATTCATGACATGGTTGCAAAAGCATATCGAGAATATCACGTGCTGATTCGTCACAGAACAGCTGACCATGCTCACGCTCATGATAAGCTATGCCGTTCTGCTCCACCCAGGAGATAAAGTCCGCTGCTGAGAAACGTGCCAGAGCCGATTTACAGAAATGAGGGTTTGCCGAAATAAAGTTAGCCGGACCAGCAAAACGGTTGGTAAAATTACAGCGCCCGCCACCGGAAATCAGAATTTTCTTGCCAGCCTTTTCGGCGTGATCGAGTACAAGCACCGACTTGCCGAACCCGGCAGCCGTACCGGCACACATCAAACCTGCAGCTCCTGCGCCGATCACGATCAGATCTACATCTTTCATGCCCTTATGCTGCCCGCAAGACCAGCTTCAGGCACGTTTCATCTTCACTTCAGAATCCGCTGTAATGATTGACCGGATAGAGCGTCTAATCTTCAGTAGCAGGAGGTTTGATGAGAAAAATTATATTGATGTGGATGGTGATGATCATGGTAGCTCCCGCAATCGCAGCAGAAAAAACAGAATCGGCCACCTTTGCCGGCGGCTGTTTCTGGTGCATGGAGCATCCTTTTGATGAATTGAACGGTGTAATATCAACAACTTCCGGTTATGTCGGAGGCAGCAAAGAGAACCCGACTTATGAGGAGGTTTCCGCTGGCATTACCGGCCATACCGAAGCCGTACAGATTGTTTTTGATCCCTCAGTAGTCAGTTACAAGGAACTGCTGGATGTCTACTGGCGCAACTCCGATCCAACCACGGCAAATCGCCAGTTCTGCGATGTTGGTACACAGTACCGGCCTGGTATCTTCTATCATTCAGAAGCACAAAAGCAGGCTGCCGAAGTTTCAAAGGCAACCCTGATGCAAAACAAATCCTTTAAGGAGGATATCGTTACAGAAATCACCGCTGCAGGCAGTTTCTGGCCCGCTGAGGATTATCATCAGGACTATTACCTGAAGAATCCGGTCCGCTATAAATTCTACCGTTATAACTGCGGACGCGATCAACGTCTTGAACAGCTATGGGGTAAAAAATGAAACGCCGGACATTTATACAGGCTGCGCTTGCAGCCTCAGTTCTGGCCGGTTTATCTCGTACAGGTTTTGCCGGCAATGAAAGGAAATCCGCTATGATTGATAAGATTGAAAGAAGTGAACAACAGTGGGCTGACATACTCACTCCCGAGCAGTTCGAAGTGTTGAGGAATGAAGGCACAGAGCGCGCATTCAGCAGTCCGTTGAACAAAGAGTACGGCAAAGGCACCTATACCTGCGCCGGCTGCGATTTGCCTCTCTTCGATTCTGAAAGCAAATTCGACAGCGGCACAGGCTGGCCGAGCTTTTTCCAGCCTATTGAGGGAAACGTTGAAACCAAACGCGATTTCAAACTGATTCTGCCACGCACTGAATACCACTGTGCCCGCTGCGGTGGCCATCAGGGCCACGTGTTTAATGACGGTCCGCAACCTACCGGTCAACGCTGGTGCAATAACGGCGTAGCATTGAAATTCATCCCGGCCTGAGCCGGTTCAGGCGCTGATGCTTCAAAACGCCATCAATCAGTAAGCGATAACAGACTGAGGATATTTCCGGCTTCTCTGATCGGCCTTTAAATGTCAGAGTCGGCTCATGACTGAAACACGTGCTACAGCGCAGGTTTACCACGTCGAACTGGGTCCGCGCTCCTATGATATTCACATTGAACCCGGCTGTCTTGATGACATCGGTCCGGCTATGGCTGGCCTGTTTGAAAAACCGAGCCGCTGTATGGTGGTCAGCAATGTCACCATTGCACCGCTATATATGGATCGCCTGCGCGCCTCATTGAAACAAGCCGGGTGGCAGGTTAGCGAATGTATTCTGGCTGATGGAGAGCGATACAAAACCATGGAAAGTTTTGCTTTCATCATGGATGCACTGATGGATGCCAAACTCTCTCGTAATGAACCTGTCATTGCGCTTGGTGGTGGTGTTGTCGGCGACATGACCGGCTTTGCCGCATCCTGTTACCGCCGCGGTATTCCCTTTATTCAGGTGCCAACCACTGTGCTGGCTCAGGTGGATTCGAGCGTTGGCGGAAAAACTGCCATTAATCATCCGCATGGGAAAAATATGATCGGTGCATTTTACCAACCCCGACTGGTCTGGGTGGATTCACTGGTGCTCAATACGCTGGAGCCGCGTGAGGTGAAAGCCGGCATTGCAGAAGCCATCAAATACGGTCTGATTCGGGATGCCTCTTTCTTCGACTGGATGAACAGCAATATGGCTGCAGCACTTGATCTGGATGCCTCCGTACTCAGTAAAATGATTCATACTTCATGCCGCCACAAGGCGGAAGTCGTCATGGCTGATGAAACCGAGCAAGGGGTGCGCGCGCTATTGAATCTGGGCCATACCTTCGGCCATGCCATTGAATCGATGACCCATTACAGCACCTATCTGCATGGTGAAGCTGTTGCCATCGGCACATTGATGGCCGCCCGCCTATCCGAGCAGCTAGGATTTTCCGGGAACGGTATCGAAACACAAATCAGAGCCATCTTTCAAGCGGCCGGACTTCCGGTTGATGTTCCTGCATTTGATGCCGAACACTGGCTTGATGCCATGGGACACGATAAAAAGAATGTCGGCAGTCGTATCCGCTATATTCTGCTCAGAGGCATTGGTGAAGCATTCCTGGCTGAGGATGTGAAACCCGATGCCATTCGACATCTGATTGATTCGTACCAGTCAACATGATGAGTGTGGCGTTCGCATATCACCGAAAAGCAGCTATACTGAATATTGCTTTCATAACGTGTATAAACGGCATGACTGGCAAGGGGGAGTAGGGCATGGAAATCCCGTCCATATATCCGGATAAGGAATACCACAGTAATTTAATCCAACCCTCAGGCTGTATGGGCCGGATGGAAGATATTGCGGCCTGGTTCTCGACGCGCCAGGGCAAAAAGATTCCTGATGCTATCAAGCCAGCCGTAGTCCTGTTTGCATCCGATCATAATATTACATCAGATGTGGATTATGGTGAGTCCACAACTACCGCCGAACGGACACATGCTGCCCTTGATAAAAACTCGATCATTCGCAAGCTCTGCAAACAGGGAAGTGCTTCGCTGCTTATCGTTGATCTCGGCGTGCGTGAGAAGCTTGCTGACATGGATGATCTTGAACAAGCAAAGATACGCACAGGTTCAGGCAATATCGCACAGGAAGCCGCTATGGATCAGGGAGACTACTGGGAAAGTACGGGTATCGGCGAAGAGATAGCCAATCGCATGATAGCTGATGGCGCCAACCTGCTTATTGCCGGTTCTATTTCTGCCAACAATGAAGTTTCTGTTGCAGCCATTATTTCCGAACTGGTAGGCCTTTCCCCGGAAGAGGTGCTGCGCTCCAGTTCTAATGGCAGTCCTGAAATTTACGCTCAGGAGCTGATCGCAGTTGAAGCGGCCCTTAGTCGCACACAGGGCACGCCATCGCATGATATTCTGCGTGAGCTCGGTGGCTTTGAACTTGCCGCCATGGCCGGATTCTATCGTGCTGCCGCACATCAAGGCGTACCTGTACTGCTTGATGACCTTGCATCCACTGCCGCCGCTCTTGCCGCTGCAGCATGGGATGTACGTATTGCAGGCTGGATGCTGGCCAGCCATGTCTCCTCTGATAATGCCGGACAAAGGCATGCCATCGATGACCTCGGTCTGGAGCCATTGATGGAACTTAACAAGAGCATCGGGGAAGCCAGAGTCGCAACACTGCTAATACCGGTTATTCAATCTGCTCTTTCACTACAAGCCGGACTGGTGTCGCTGGAAGATTAACGGCTTGTTCACACTGTTGTTATAACGCTGCAATACCCTTAAGCCAGTTGGCATTGGCTTTACAACTCTCTGCGCTAGCTTGTGACTCAATACTATCAGGATGGTAAACATGACAACTTGGACATGGATCGTATTCAGCTTTGCATCGATCGCCACATTAACAGGCCTGTGTCTCTCGATCAGGCAAAAGGCATCAGTACTGACCAACAGAGGTGCTGTTCCTGAACATTTTGCAGAGAAAGTTTCTCTTTCGGCACATCAAAAGGCTGCTGATTATACCACTGCGAAACTGGGGCTGGGCCGCATCGCCCAGGTTTTTAGTCTGCTCTTGCTGGTACTATGGACCATTGGTGGCGGCCTGGAATGGCTGGATGGTCTGTCGCGTTCATTCGGTCTTTCTGAAGTCTGGACAGGCGTCAGTGTGCTGTTGCTGTTCTTCCTCATCGGCCAACTCTTGGAACTGCCGCTGGAGATTTACGGAACTTTCTCCATCGAATCGCGTTTCGGCTTTAACAAGATGACTACCGCCCTGTTTATCTCTGACATGGTTAAACAGCTGGCTCTGATGCTGGCCATCGGCGCACCTATTGCCTGGGTAATCCTGACGCTGATGCTTGGCGCAGGAGAGCTGTGGTGGCTCTATGCATGGGGTTTCTGGACAGCATTTATGCTGCTCATGATCTGGGCATATCCGACATTCATCGCGCCCCTGTTTAACAAATTCGAACCGCTGCCTGATGGTGAAATGAAATCAACGATCGAAGCACTGCTCAAACGCTGCGGCTTTGAAAGCAACGGACTTTTTGTGATGGATGGCTCGAAACGCTCTAACCATGGAAACGCCTACTTTACTGGGCTTGGCAATGCCAAACGTATCGTCTTTTTCGATACCCTGCTCAAGCAGCTTCAGCCGATTGAAACCGAAGCAGTACTGGCGCATGAATTGGGGCACTTCCATCACGGCCACGTCAAAAAGCGACTGGTCATCATGGTATTCTCAACATTGATCGGTTTTGCCCTGCTCGGCTGGCTCAGTGCGCAGAGCTGGTTTTACACAGGGCTGGGCATTCAGACCCCATCCAGCCATATCGCCCTGCTCCTGTTTATGCTGGTGATGCCGGGATTTACCTTTGCATTATCGCCAATCATGAGTTTTTTCTCGCGCAAGAATGAGTTTGAAGCCGATGCTTATGCAGTGACCAACAGCAGCGGCGAAGCCCTGGCCAGTGCGCTAGTAAAAATGTATGAGGATAATGCCAGCACACTTACGCCTGACCCTGTCTACAGTGCGTGGAATGATTCACATCCGCCTGCACCTATTCGCATTGCCAATATTGAACGGCTTCTCAAAACAGCAACTTAAGCTGGTTTTGTTTGGATAGTGAAAGACATGCATCGCGGACCAACAGGATTGAGTGTGGCTGAAGAAAATGTGTTAGCCCACGGTTAGAAAGCTTCCGGAACTTTGTGCGATGCCGCATAAAAAAGCCGGCTGCAAATGGCAACCGGCTTAATTAAAAAACGTCAACGTATTTCAGGATGAGACATCACACTATTGCTGGTTTCCTAACAGATAGATATCCACTCTGCGGTTTTTATTGCGACCTTCGACTGTTGCATTATCGGCAATGAAAGCAGTGGCGCCATGACCTGTAGCAGTGATTTTATCGGATGTTATACCGGCTTTGATCAGCACATCTCTGACCGAATCCGCTCGTGCCTGACTCAGGGTCAGCTGCGAATCATAGTGATGGGCTGACTTCTGTTTACCATCATACCCACCAATCGGCTCATCATCACAGTACCCGCGCACAGCAATACGCTGATCGTTCTGCTGCGATTTGAATTTTCCTGCTGCCTTCATCAAGGCAGAACGTGCACCTGGTGCCAGACCAGTCTGTCCGGATTTAAATGTAATTCTAACCCATAGCTGCTCACTTACCGGCTCAGCAACAGGGGTTGGTTCGGGTTCGAGCTGAGCATTAGCAGCCTCCGGGACAGATTCCGGCTCGGCCGTCACAGTCTCAGGAGCGCTCTGAACCGGAGTCTCATGAGCGCGCTCTTGTCTGATGGGTGTCCCGTCCGGATGAGCATCAAACAAAAATTCATCAATTGTGGCACAGCCGGAAACCAACGGCAGTAATAATACGATGAGATAGGCTTTTAACTTGGACATATGTCCCCCCTCTGGTTCAAGGTTAATCAGGTTCAGTTTTGCTTCAGCGACTCCAACGTTGCCCTCTGCTCAACCACTGCTTCACGAAGTGCCGCCGCTTCAGCTTTTAAGCGCTCATTTTCCGCCCGGGCTGCGGGATCAACCTGATTGTCGTTGCTTGCGCAACCGGAAAGCAAGGCAAGACAAGCGGCCAATATTACGGTTCTGAACATGAAAACCCTCCTGGTTACAGAATTCTCCGAGCCTAATCACTTTTCCATCTGGCGAGGTGATATCAGTCACAAACTTATTCGTAGACGGCACGCAGTCCCTGCAAATAGCGGTCACCCCGATTCAGTTTTTCTTCAAGAATGGCATAAGGGTCTTCGCCAAGAGCCTGAACCGATTCGTAAGCATAGGTCTTTTTTGCATCTTCGGTCAAACGACCCCAGTCAGAGGCATCAATAATACCATCGCCGGTCAGGTCAAATTTGGCATCAACCGACAGGCCTCCGGCAGCCCAGAGCGGGGAAACAAGAAAAACTGATGCAAGGATGGTGATGCGAAACAGTTGCTTCATCATCACCATCCTCATATCAGACCTGCTTAGTAGCGGTAGTGGTTTGGCTTGTACGGACCTTCAACCGGAACGCCGATATAATCAGCCTGTTCCTGTGAAAGCGGCGTCAAGTTTACACCAACCTTGGCCATATGCAGACGTGCAACCTCTTCATCCAGCTTCTTGGGCAACGTGTACACTTCATTCTTGTACTCACCGGTCTGCGTGAACAGTTCGATCTGAGCCAGCGTCTGGTTGGTGAAGGAGTTGGACATTACGAAACTCGGATGTCCGGTTCCACAGCCAAGGTTCACCAGGCGACCTTCAGCCAACAGCGTGATGCGGTTGCCATTCGGGAAGATGATCTGGTCTACCTGTGGTTTGACGTTGTCCCACTCATATTTCTTCAGGCTTGCTACATCGATCTCATTATCGAAGTGGCCGATGTTGCAGACAATCGACTGATCTTTCATGGCAATCATATGGTCGTGCGTAATCACGTGGTAGTTGCCGGTGGTGGTGACAAAGATATCACCCTGTGAACATGCATCATCCATATTGACTACACGGTAACCTTCCATAGCTGCCTGCAAAGCACAAATCGGATCGATTTCAGTAACCCATACGGTTGCGCCCATGCCGCGGAATGCCTGCGCACAGCCTTTACCCACATCGCCATAACCGAGCACTACGCAGATCTTGCCTGCAATCATCACGTCGGTAGCGCGCTTGATGCCGTCGAGCAGTGACTCACGACAACCGTAGAGGTTATCGAATTTGGACTTGGTCACAGAGTCATTCACATTGATGGCAGGAAATGGCAGTTCACCGCGCTCAAACATCTGATACAGACGATGTACGCCGGTAGTGGTCTCTTCAGTTACACCGCGTATCGCATCGCGACGGCTGGTGTAGTAACCCGGCGAAGAAGCCAGACGTTTTTTGATTGATGCAAAGAGGGCTACTTCCTCTTCGGAACCCGGATTATCCAGTACAGATGCATCCTGCTCAGCCTTGGCGCCCAGCACCAGCAGTGTTGTTGCATCACCGCCATCATCAAGAATCATGTTCGGTGTGCCACCGTCATGCCATTCCATGATGTTGTGGCAGAACTCCCAATACTCATCCAGCGTCTCGCCTTTGTGAGCAAAGACCGGGATACCTTCGGCAGCAATCGCTGCAGCAGCGTGGTCCTGTGTAGAATAGATATTGCACGATGCCCAACGCACTTCCGCACCGAGGGCTGTCAGTGTTTCAATCAACACACCTGTCTGGATGGTCATGTGCAGTGAACCTGCAATACGCGCACCCTTCAAAGGCTGTGATGCTGCATATTTCTCACGTGTTGCCATCAGGCCGGGCATTTCAGTTTCAGCAATAGCCAGCTCTTTGCGACCCCATGCAACACATTCAGCGGACATATCCGCTACTTTATAATCTGTAAACTCAGACATTCTCATACTCCTAATATATAAAAATATGAGCACCGTTAAACTATGTTTTCGACTGAGCCTCGTACCCAACGGATACTGCAGTGCTCCTCAGTCAGGACGCAAAAATCAGGCGTTAAACGCCTGATTTCGCATAACCGGGAAACGCAAACACGTTTTCCAGTTCTTTATTGATTAAATACCCGCGGCTGCCTTCAGTGCATCCACCTTGTCAGTTTTCTCCCAGCTAAACTCCGGCAGTTCGCGACCGAAGTGACCGTAAGCAGCTGTTTTAGCATAGATAGGACGCAGCAGATCCAGTTCCTGAACAATGCCCTTCGGACGCAGATCAAACACTTCACGTACGATTTCAGCCAGCTTGCTTTCATCGATTTTGCCAGTGCCGAAGGTATTGATCATCACTGAAAGTGGACGCGCAACACCGATGGCATATGCAACCTGAACTTCACAACGATCGGCAAGGCCTGCTGCCACGATGTTCTTGGCCACATAACGCATCATATAACATGCGGAACGGTCTACCTTTGTTGGATCTTTACCGGAGAATGCACCACCACCGTGATGACCGAAACCACCGTAGGTATCTACGATAATCTTACGACCGGTTACACCGCAGTCACCTACAGGGCCGCCAATCACAAAACGGCCGGTTGGATTGATGTGATATTCTGTGTCTGCATGCAGCAGACCGGTTGAACCCAGCACAGGATTGATGACTTCATCCATGATTGCTTCGGAAAGTTCTTTATGTTCAATATCAGGATTGTGCTGGGTAGAGAGCACTACCGCATCAATAGCTACAGGTTTGTAATTTTCATAGCGTACAGTGACCTGAGATTTTGCATCCGGGCGCAGGAACTCGAGCGAACCGTTTTTACGAACCTCAGCCTGTTTGGCCACCAGCTGATGTGACAGATGAATGGCTGTCGGCATCAACACATCAGTTTCATTCGACGCATAACCGAACATCAGCCCCTGATCGCCTGCACCCTGATCCAGATCAATACCCTCACCAACGTTGACGCCAGCGGCAATATCAACCGACTGTTTGTCGAGGGAGACCAGCACGGAACAGGATTCCCAGTCAAAACCCATGGCCGAGCTATTGTAACCGATATCCTTAATCGCGCCCCGTACAACATCCTGATAATCGATGACAGCGGAGGTAGTAATCTCACCTGCAATCAGGGCAAGGCCTGTCGTGACCATGGTTTCGCAGGCTACGCGTGCGTATTTATCCTGCTCCAGAATCGCATCGAGTACGCTATCGGAAATACGGTCAGCAACCTTATCCGGGTGTCCTTCAGACACAGATTCAGATGTAAAAACAAAGTTTTTGCTCATGAATAATCTATCCTTATTGAAATAATATACTTACAAATTAACGGAGTTGGAGCGCAGTATAGACGAAACAGGGTAAAGCGCCAAACACAGCTAGCCACGACTCATTGTCAGAACAAAGCCAAGCCCCATCACTGTAGCAGATAGTAGCAGCAAACCCGTGCCGCCATCGTTGACTGCACTCCAGACCAGTCCGCCACCACCAGCAGCTGATAGCATGGCACCAGCAACCACAGAGAAGCGGGATGGTTCGTTGTTAAAGCTTACTTCACCCTGCTCAATGCGTGAGAGCACGCCATCCACCTTGGCCGGAAGCTGCATCCAGTTATACAGCTGGCCACGTATCTCTTCACCCAGCGCCTCAGCCTTACCAACCGGCCCCATATGACGTGCCATCCACTCGGTAATCATCGGCCGGGCCAGCATCCAGATATTTGCCTGATCAGCCAGTTCCCTGGCTACCCCTTCAATCACAACCATTGTCTTCTGCAGCAGCAGCAACTGCGGCTGTGTTTCCATTTTGAAGCGTTCTGTGACTGCAAACATCGAGAGCAGCAGTTCTGCGATTGAAATATCAGCCAGCGGTCGGTTAAAGATCGGTACAGCAATCTCACGCAAGGCATCTTCAAACGCGGAGATGTCGGTCTCGGCAGGCACATAACCGGCTTCAACATGCACTTCTGCAGCACGACGATAATCTTCCTGCAGAAATGCCAGCAGCATACCTGCAATGTATCGGCGTGATTTGATATCAAGCCTGCCCACAATGCCGAAATCGATAAAGATGATATCGCCGTTATCGCCTACAAAAATATTGCCCGGATGCATATCTGCATGGAAGTAACCATCGGTAAAGACCATGCGGAAAAACTGAGTAGCGGCTCGCTCACACAGCTTCAGACAGTCGTGCCCTGCCGCCTCCAGCTTTTCCCGCTCATCAATCGGCGTCCCTGAGATACGTTCCGTGGTCAACACTTCGGTATGGGTATAGTCCCACATCACCTCAGGCACTCGCACACCTTCGACTTCGGCAAAGTTTTCACCAAAGCGACTGGCATGTGCAGCTTCGGCACGCAGGTTCAATTCCCCGCGAATAGTGGTGGCAAACTCTTCGATAACCTGAGGTGCTTTCAAGCGATGATATTCAGGGAAATAGCGGTGAAACAGGCCTGCCAGCAATTTCAGGATGGCAAGATCGGATTCGATGGTGCGACTGATATGATCGCGGCGCACCTTCACGGCCACCTTGCGTCCATCTTTCAGTTCGGCAAAATGAACCTGGGCGATTGAGGCTGCAGCAACCGGTGTTTCATCAAATGCGGCATACACGCCATCATCCCCGGTCAGTGGTTGTTTGAAGCTCTGTTCAATCACGCGCCGTACTTTTTCAAACGACTCCGGCGGCACATCGTCCTGCAGCTTTTTCAGCTCAAGCGCCACATCCAGCGGCAACAGGTCGACACGTGTGGAGAGCATCTGTCCGAACTTGATAAACGTCGGCCCGAGCTGTTCAAGCACCAGCCGGATCTGCGTGCCAAGGTCTTTCGGTAACTCATCACCACGGAATAGCTGCACAAGCCATACATAGGGATAAAACAGACGAAGCCGTACGGCCAGAGCCGCCATGCCATGCGTGGCCAGAATATGGCCAATACGCATCAAACGAATATTGCGACGGAGATTGGCGGGAAGTCTCATATCCGGATGCTGATCACTGTTTCTCGACTGCTTCTGTGAGATGTTCCAGCTTGTGCTCCAGTCTGGTCATGCGACCTTTGGTGCGGGATATCTGATGTGACAGATGTTCGACGCCAGCCTGCCACTCCTGCAAACGCGTACTGTCAGGTACGTCCATGCCACGCAGACTATTGCTCAATGCCTGTTTCGAGCCTTCGGCCAGCTTCTGTTCAGCAGCAACCAGAGCATGCGCAGCCTTGGCCACGCGGGTGCCGAAAAAATCGCCGAATGCGGCGCGCAATTCGCGCTCCCAATCGAGGTCAGCTGCTGCAAACAATTTCTTGAATCGCAACATCGCATCGGAGTCGCCCGACAGCTTCAAAACCTGCTGGAATACCAGATCATCAGGGTCCTCATGGCCGAAACACATGCGTGCAAAACCGGCTGTCGTGGCGTTCATGCGCACATCAACATCACCATTATAATTCGAATGCACCCAGGCCTTTCCACGCTTGAAGCCCAGGAACATGATGGCATCGGTATCACGTACATGGATACGAAAAACACGTCCTTCCATATCAGCCAGACAGGGCTTGAGTGATTCATCACGCGAAAATACCAGCTCCAGTACGGTGGTCATCACCACGCACTGTACCGGCACGGGAATCAACCTTAACGGCAAAAACATCACACTCACGGGCGTCCTCCGGAAATCTCACGAAGCTGTGCTTCGCCCGCCATCCGTGGCGGGAGAGTGATTGCGTTCATACCTTATATCCTCTGTGCAGGGCTACGATGCCGCCGGTCAGGTTATCGTGTTGCACCAGATCGAAGCCTGCGCCTCTGATCAGTTTGGCAAAACGCTGCTGATCGGGGAAGCGGCGAATCGATTCAACCAGATACTGGTACGAGTCACGATCACCGGTTATTTTTTCACCCATAAACGGAATCACATTAAAGGAGTAGGCATCGTATACGACATCCAGGCCCGGCAATGTCGGACGCGAAAATTCCAGACACATGAACTGCCCGCCCGGCTTCAGGATACGATAAAATTCAGCCAGTCCCGCTTCGATATCCAGAAAGTTGCGAATGCCGAAAGCAATCGTGACACAATCAAAGCTGTTATCTGCAAAGGCGAGTTTGGTGCCATCGGACTGAATGCAGTCTGCCCTACCGGGCAATAAGCCTTCATCAATTACTCTTCGCGCACCCTCAGCCAGCATCGGGCCATTGAGATCGGTCAGCACCACGCGCCCGCTGGGTCCCATTTTTTTAGCCAGACCGATCGCGATGTCACCAGAGCCTGCTGCCACATCCAATACGCGAGAACCCGCACCTATGGCTGCCGTGGCAATCATCTTGCGTTTCCATAAGCGGTGCATGCCGCCACTCATGGCATCGTTCATAATATCATACTGACTGGCAACCGATGAGAACACGCCCATCACGCGATTGACCTTCTCCGTACCCGTTACGGTTTCAAAACCGAAATGGGTCGGGCTGGCTTCAGCACCGGATGAGGTGTCGGGATCAATGTTTGGGTTTATATCATTCATGGGATGCGCATCGTATCAGGCTAACCGCCACTCTCCAAATGAAAGCCGCAGCACAGTTATCTGTCACTGCCTGCATCGCCGTTCAGGGGCTTGTCCGGCAAGTCTCCCATACAGTTTTTGAGTCGCCGAATATTGCTTTAAATCCACAGGAATACGGCCAAAACGGTGCATAAGCTGTGGATAAATAGTGTATAGTTTGTGTGTATCAAAGCACTACAGTTAGTGTGCTTCGATTGCTTGACACCCTAGATATAGTGCCTACACTCGCCACCACTATTTTGCATTTTCACACATTAGCAGAGGGAATAATTGGGAGGCCGCATGAGCATCACATCAAATGCTTTAAGCATTGCATCGGTTCAACAGGATCATGAAAGCAAGGCTGCCGAAATCGGCTTTCAGCCTGCATCGCTTGATATCTGGGACAAAAAATATCGCCTGAAGGACAAATTCAACAACAATGTTGATGATGGCATTGAAGCAACCTATGAACGCGTTGCCAAAGCCCTGGCCGCGGTTGAAGATGAAGACAAGCGCGACGAGTGGTTCGCGAAATTCACCTGGGCACTGGCCAACGGTGCGATTCCGGCCGGGCGCATTATGTCCAATGCAGGCGCGGAAGCGCACAAACCTGCCACCTCCACCATCAACTGCACGGTATCCGGTACAATTCCCGATTCCATGGATGGTATCCTTTCCATGGTACATGAGGCCGGCCTCACCCTGAAAGCAGGTTGCGGTATCGGTTATGAATTCTCCACACTGCGCCCGAAAGGTGCTTATGTATCCGGAGCAGGAGCTTACACCTCCGGCCCGCTCTCGTTCATGGATATCTATG
Organism: Mariprofundus micogutta; assembly: GCF_001895085.1. Classification (GTDB taxonomy): domain Bacteria; phylum Pseudomonadota; class Zetaproteobacteria; order Mariprofundales; family Mariprofundaceae; genus Mariprofundus; species Mariprofundus micogutta. The sequence continues at coordinate 69,683 of NZ_BDFD01000011.1, forward strand.
ACAAGATGTGTTTCACCGTATCATCTGCCGGTGGCCGTCGTGGCGCTCAGATGGGCACATTTGATATCAGCCATCCGGATGCCATGGACTTTATCCGCGCCAAGCGTGAAGACGGGCGCCTGCGTCAGTTCAACCTCTCCTGCCTGATCACACGTGATTTCATGGAAGCCGTGAAAAATGATGCTGACTGGGACCTGGTTTTCCCGGCCACACAGACTGAAATCGACGATCCGGAAACGCGTATCGTGTTCAGAACAGTGGCCAATCCACCCAAGGACGCCACACACGATGATCGCGGCCGCGTTGCCTGCAAGGTATATAAGACCATCAAGGCACAGCGCCTGTGGGATGTCATCATGGCGTCAACTTATGACTATGCCGAGCCGGGCTTCATTCTGATTGATGAAGTAAACGACATGAATAACAACTGGTTCTGCGAAGATGTGCGCGCCACCAACCCATGTGGTGAACAGCCATTGCCGCCATACGGTGCCTGCCTGCTTGGCTCCGTCAATCTAACCAAGTTCGTACGTGAACCATTCACTGAGAATGCTTATTTCGACTGGGATGCCTACCGTGATGTAGTCTCTATTTTCACTCGCATGCTCGACAATGTTGTCGACATCAATGGCCTGCCACTGGAAAAACAGCGTGATGAAATTCTCTCCAAACGTCGCCATGGCATGGGCTTCCTGGGGCTTGGTTCCGCGCTGACCATGCTGCGCACACCATACGGCACTGCCGGCTCCCTCGAATTCACCGACAAGATTGCCTATGAAATGGCACGCACCGGTTTTGCGACAGGCTTGCAACTGGCTGAGGAGAAGGGTGTCGCCCCCGCTTTGGAAAAAGATTACGAAGTTACCCGTGAAATGATGGCCAAACGCCCTGAAATGGCTGATGACGGCATTAAAATCGGAGACAAACTCAGTGGTAAAATCCTCTGGGCCAAATATTCGAAGTATATGCAGAAGTTCCTGGCTACCGGTTCACAGGAAGACAAGGCGATGATTGAAGCACTGATCGAGAAAGGGTGCCGCTTCACGCATCACTCATCTATCGCGCCAACCGGCACCATCTCTTTGAGCCTGGCTAACAATGCCTCTAACGGTATTGAGCCCAGCTTTGCCCACCACTATGCGCGCAACATCATCCGTGAAGGCAAAAAATCGAAAGAGAAAGTGGACGTATTCTCTTATGAGCTGCTGGCCTATCGTGCACTAATCAATGCAGATGCCATGCCCTTCTCTCAGGATGAAGCAAGCAAACTGCCGGACTATTTCATCTCGGCTGATGAAGTTACACCGAAACAACATGTCGATATTCAGGCTGCGGCCCAGCGCTGGGTGGATTCATCCATCTCCAAAACTGCAAATGTGCCGACTGATTTCCCATACGAGGATTTCAAGGATATCTACCTCTATGCCTACGATCAGGGCCTGAAAGGCTGCACCACATTCCGCTTTAATCCGGAAGCCTTCCAGGGCGTACTGGTAAAAGAAGAAGATCTGGAAAACACCGTGTATAAATTCAGCCTCGATGACGGCACCGTAGTTGAAGCCAAGGGTAATGAAGAGATTGAATATGACGGTGAAATGCATACTGCCGCCAACCTCTTTGATGCACTCAAAGAGGGGTATTATGGGAAATTCTGATTCCGGCAACGGAATCAGCTGGCCGGAGTTGAACTTCCCGCCGATAAACCTGTGGGCCTTGAACAGCTCTCCCGTCACAGCAAGGGATGGTGAGAGCACCCACAACTACCGGTCGCAGCGTCCGGGCATGAAAGACCATGAAAACTCGCTGCGTAATTTTGGGCAAGTCCGGATGAATCAGATTCTGACCATGCGTGGAGGTAAAAGATGAGCATTAAAATCGATAGCAAAATTACCGGTTACGAAGTAAAGAAACCCGGAGATGATGCCAAACAGGAAGAGAGTGCAGTTGTACACCAGATTGCGCCGTTGCTTGAGCGTGATGACATCCTTGAAGGCAGCACCTACAAAATCAAAACACCGAATTCTGAACATGCTATGTATATCACCATTAACGATGTCATTGTCACTGAACCGGATGGATCATCGCATCGCCGCCCGTTCGAGGTGTTCATCAACTCGAAAAACATGGAACATTTCATGTGGATCGTTGCGCTGACGCGTATTACTTCTGCCATCTTCCGCAAAGGCGGCGATGTCACCTTCCTGGTTGAAGAGCTGAAAGCTGTATTCGATCCGCGTGGTGGTTACTACAAACGCGGTGGCAAATATATGCCATCTATCGTTGCAGAGATCGGAGAAGTGATTCAACAGCATCTGATTTCCATCGGCATGATGGAAGGCCAGCTCAATAATTCCGAGCTGCAGGCCAAGCGTCATGAAGCTGAAGAGAAGCTGGGATCAGATGCCATTGCCAAAGGCAACCAGTGCGACAAATGCGGTGCCATGGCCGTTGTAAGGCTCGATAATTGTAACTGTTGTCTGGAATGTGGCGATTCTAAGTGCGGATGACACCCAAGAGTTGTAAACTTAGACAGTAGTCACTCAAAGCACATAAACCTATTAAAAGGCTGTTATTCATTGAATAGCAGCCTTTTTGTTTTGTTGCCGGTTCGGGAGGAACATTTTGCCGGACGGCGCACGGGCGGATCATCCAAGTGTTTGAATTTACAGGATATTGATACTGGCTTCTATCTTGCAACACACCGGGTATGCAAGTGATGCCGCACACCTCTTTTCTGGCTCCGCCAGCAGTGAACCGTCCAATGAACGGGCAACCGGTTCATGCAAAACCTGAACCGGTGCAGCAACTATCAGCACCTGAAAAGACAGACAAGGCATCCGGTTTATGGGAAGAAAAGAGATTCGGGTTCGGGGATTTCCTGGATATGATTAACCCGCTGCAACATCTGCCGGTCATTTCGACCATTTATCGCAAAATCAGTGGCGATGAAATCGGTGATGCGCCACGTGTCATCGGCGGTGCCATTTTCGGCGGCGTGCTCGGCAGCCTGATCGGCGGTCTTGCCTCGGCGTTGGTTAATGTCTTTAGCAGCCGGACCACGGGCAAAGATATTGGTGAACATATGGTTGCAGCTACCACTTCGACACATGCAAAAGCCTCATCGCCAGTGGCACATACCGGAAGTGAAGCAGATTCATTGACTGCGGCAGTTACACCACCGCCACCCAGACACGTATCTATCCAGCCCACTGTTCAGATGCAGCCGGAAATCACGCCTGCCACGGCACAAGCAAGGCCAATCGGCACAAGCCCGGCTTCCCCTGCGCAAGTGATTCAATCTGTTTCATCACTGAAAGCCAGCGAAATACACGATGCTATCGGACAATACAGGCAGCAGATGATTCTTGATGATATCAGGCGGGAAACCAGTTACTGGGCCTGAAACCACCACTGCCTGTCCGGCAAGCGCCATCCAAACAGCTCATCTGCAAAACCTTTCTACAGCCCTCGCGCAGCAGCAATCACGGCCTGCCCCAAAGACAGGCCGCCATCATGTGGCGGCACCTGATTGTGCTGCAAGACTGTAAACCCGTCTGCCTCAAGTACTCGCGGCAGATAGGTGGAGAGCAAGCGATTCTGGAAAACCCCGCCAGAGAGAGCGATCGTATCAAACTCATGTTTCTCTCTTAAGCGCTGCACCACTCTGGTCAGGGCGGAAATCAATGTGTGATGGAAACGGGATGCGATAACTGCCGCTTCAATACCGAGTTGGATATCAGCCAGCAGTTCCAGCCACATCGGTTGCCAGTTCAGCTGCAGCAAATCGCCATCATCAATCCGGTATGCATAGGCTGCATTGGCCTGTTCAAAACAGGTCGTGGCCAGTTTCTCCAGCGCGATGGCTGCCTGAGCCTCAAATGAAACCTGTTCGCGATATACGCCGAGGCATGCCGCCACAGCATCAAACAGGCGTCCGCATGAGGAGGCAAGCGGAGCATTAAGACCTTTATCCAGCATGGACTGCAGCATCGGGAGCGGTTTGTTTTGCAGGAATTGCACCATATCGACATCCGAATAATGGTCACATACCTGATCCCAAATCGGCAGCAGATGTGCCAGCGTATTGCGCCATGGCTCACGGCTTGCAACAGCACCACCGATCATGGCAGCCGGCTGCAAGCAGGCCAGCCGCTCACATGTCCGGTAATCGGCCAGTAATATTTCACCGCCCCATAAGCTGCCATCATCACCGAAACCCAGTCCGTCCAGCGCAATGCCAAGCAGCGGTTTTGCGTCGGCCTGCAGACCGGAATCAGCCATCACAGATGTAATATGCGCATGGTGATGCTGTACCGCAGTCAGGCCGATATTGAATTTTTGTGCCCGTTTTTCTCCCCATTGTGAGGAGAGGTAATCGGGATGTTTATCGATGACAAGCTGTGCCGGAGTAGATAAAGCAAACAGAGCATCGAGTTGTGTAATAAACGAGCGGTAGACATGCTCCTGCTCCAGATCGCCGATGGCCTCACTCATCTGTGCCCGGCCATCCCTGAGCAGGCAGAGACTGCTTTTCAATTCGCCGCCCAGTGCCAGCAGCGGCGCTGAAGCTTCAAAGCCTGCCGGCAGATCGATATGCATGCTCAACGGATCTGTCATTTCAACAGATGCGCGGTAGCTGTTCTCCGGCCAGCCAGTCCACCACACGCTGGCCACCGAATGTGGTTTGCATGACAACAAGCCGGGATTCATCGGCAACCACCTCACCGATCACGGCCGCCTCCCTGCCCAGTGGATGCGCCTGCATGACAGATATCAGCTTTGCTGCTGATGCCTTGGGGCAGATACAGGCAAGCTTTCCTTCATTGGCAATATACAGCGGGTCCAGCCCAAGCAGTTCACAGGCTCCTTTCACTTCGGCACGCACTGAAATATCAGTCTCATGAATCCGCATGCCTACGCCCGACTGTTTGCACAATTCATTGAGTGTCGTCGCCAGACCGCCACGGGTAGGGTCACGCAGGCAGTGGATATCCGGTACGGCCTGCACCATATCAGCCACCAGCCCATGCAGTGCGGCGGAATCGGATTGAATCTGCGTATCGAATTCCAGCCCCTGCCGGCTGGAGAGAATCGCAATGCCATGATCTCCGATATAACCGCTGACAATGATGGCATCACCTGCTTCTGCCCGATCACCGGAAACCCGTATGCCTTCGGCAAGCACTCCGATGCCAGTGGTACTGATAAACACGCCATCGCCTTTGCCGGACTCGACCACTTTGGTATCACCCGTCACCACCGGCACACCGGCCAGACGGCTGGCCTCTGCCATCGAGATAACGATCTTCTCCAGTTCAGCCAGTGAAAAACCTTCCTCAAGAATAAAACTCGCCGACAAATAGAGAGGTTTCGCGCCGGACATGGCAACATCATTAATCGTGCCGTGCACCGAAAGTGAACCGATATCCCCACCCGGAAAAAACAGCGGCGATACAACATGCGCATCTGTCGAAATGACCATACGGCCAGCCGACACCTCGAACAGTGTGGCATCATCGCCCTGTCTCAACAGTGCATTATCAAGGTGTCTGGTAAATAAACCATCAATCAGCGCAGCAGATGCTCGGCCGCCGCTGCCATGCGCCATTTCTACAAGGCCGTTTTTGATATCCAGTCGACTCATACCCGGGTCTCGGCGCTGCGATATCTGCCATAGCTGTATTGTGCTGCACATGCCCCTTCAGATGACACCATGCAAGCGCCCTTGGGCTCTTCTGGCGTGCAGGCCGTGGCAAACAGCTTGCACTGATCCGGGTCACTGATACCGCGCAATACCGCAGGGCAGATGCAGCCCTTCACATCGGCCGTCTGCATCTTTTGCATGGCAAAGCGTTTTTCGGCATCAAACAGCGCATATTGCGCATTAATCTGCACCGCACTGGCCGGCAGATCACCGAGTCCGCGCCATTCAAACACGGAGCGCGGCTCAAAAACCTCTGCCATCAATGCCTGAGCCTTCTGATTACCCGTTTCCCTGACTGCCCGGACATACTGATTCTCCACCTCACATCGGCCCTGATTGACCTGACGCACCAACATCAGCGTGGACTGAATGACATCCAAGGGCTCAAAACCGGCGATCACCAATGGCATACGATATAAACTGCAACAGTCGGCATAGGCATGGCTGCCGATAATCGTGCTGACATGTGAAGGGCCGAGAATACCGTCAATGCAGGCTTCACCGCTTGAGAGAATATGCAGCATGGCAGGAGGGGTCAGAACATGATTGCAGAATACCGTAAAGTTTTTTAAGCCCTCGGCCCGGGCAATGCGGATTGCCGCGGCAGTCGGCGGGGTCGTGGTTTCAAAACCGATGGCAAAAAAAACGACCTGCCGATCAGGGTTTTCACGCGCGACTGCAAGGGCATCGGAACTCGAATAGATCATGCGGATATCTGAACCGCGCGCTTTTGCCCTGTTCAGACTATCACCCTTGCCTGCAGGTACGCGCATCAGATCGGCATAGGTGCAGAGTATCACATCTTCGCTCTCTGCCAGCTTGATCGCAGCTTCAATGCGTCCGGCCGGTAATACACAGACCGGACATCCCGGCCCGTGTACATACTTCAGGTTTTCCGGCATCAGATCATGGATACCGAAGCGGAAAATCGCATGTGTATGACCGCCGCAGAACTCCATGAAACGGTATTGGCGCTGTGGGTCTATCTCATTGTGAATCCGTGCAGCTAACTCGCGCGCCTTATCACCATCACGATATTCATCGACATATTTCACGCTTCGCTATCCCTCAGTTCATCAAACAGTAAAAGCGTTTTTTCTGCTTCTATCGGATCGATGCGCTCAAGCGCATAACCGACATGGATCAGCACATAATCACCAACATTTATTTCATCAAGCAGCACGGTGGAAACTTCTTTTCGGATACCATCCAGATCAACCATCGCTGTAGAGGAAACATCATCCAGTGATTCGACCCTGGCCGGAACGGCAAGGCACATTAGCTGTTTTGTTCCGGGGAAGATGCGCCGATTCGTGCAATGTCCAGATTCGCCCGGACCCAGCTGGACCAGTCAGCCATGCCTTCACCTGTTTTGGCGGACAGTTTAAGAATTTTGATGCCGGGATTAATGCGGCGGGCATATTCACAGCAGGCATCCACATCAAAATCGACATAGGGAAGCAGATCCGTTTTATTCAGAATCATCAGGTTTGCAGTGTGAAACATATCCGGATATTTCAACGGTTTATCAGCCCCTTCTGTGACCGAAAGAATCACCACTCTGGCTGCTTCACCAAGATCAAAGGCGGCAGGGCAAACCAGATTCCCGACATTTTCAATAAACAGCATGCTGGCCGGGTTCGGCTTCAGCTCATCAATGGCATGGCCGATCATGTGTGCATCGAGGTGGCAGCCCTTGCCGGTATTAATCTGCACGGCTGTGCTGCCCGCACTGCGGATGCGCTCGGCATCCAGCTCGGTTTGCTGATCACCTTCGATAACCGACACAGCAATCTGCCCGGACATGGCTTTGATTGTTTCACTGAGCAGGGTCGTTTTTCCGGATCCCGGGCTGGAGACAAGGTTCAGACAGAGGATGCCATGTTCACTGAAGTAGCGGCGATTGGCAGCTGCATATTGATTGTTTTTGCTCAGTATATCCTGTTCGATACTGATCAGGCGTGATTGCTCCATACCGGCCACGTGTACTCCGGCTTCGCCACGACTGTAGTCGTGTTGATGTGAGTGATGATGTTCATGCTGGTGATCATCCTGTTCACCACATCCGCATACCGTACACATCACAACACCTCCACATGTTTAATTCGCATCTCATCTCCCTGCCTGAGTTCAACGGGATAACCACCACACAGCGGGCAGACATCAAACCGGTGTGTCATCTCTACAAGTTCCCCGCAACGACTGCAGAAGCCACGTCCGGGAATCTCGTCTATTTCAAGTACGGCATTCCGGGCCACACTGTTTCGGGCCACCGCCTCAAAGGCAAACCTTAATGCATCAACTTCTACACAGGAGAGTCTGCCGATCTCCAGCCGTATACTTTGAACACGCCTGAACTGCTCTTGCCGGGCTTTATCCTGCAGCATCTCCACAATGCCCTCGCACAACGAAAGTTCATGCATGCAAATAACCGCGATCGTGACCCATGCAAAGATGCTAACAACTCCGCCTGTCGATTCCAGTGCCGCAAGCCAGTCCATCATGGCTCTGATACGCCCGGATAAAAAACGGATCTGCTCTCCTGCTGCGCTTAAGCCTGCTTGCAGTACGGGAAATATCTGCGACATTAGTATAAAGTTGCGCCATTGATGCATTGCACAGATAGAAAACGGGGGCCTGACGGTCCCCTTTTTTATAAGTCTTTATTACAACGAAGAGGAATTTATGACACCTGATGACTTAACGATCGATTTTGAAGAAGGCGGCATCCTGACCACCAAACAGCTGGATAAAGTAATCCTGAGCAAAGGTGCCTGGACAACGATCATGTTCCGCTATGTGAACTGGGACTTTAAAACTGAAGCGTACGGTGAGGATAAATTTACCATTCGCCGCTTCCAGAAGCGTAATGGTGAATACACACCCCGCTCGAAGTTCAATATCACCAACGCCAAACAGGCCAGGCAGATTGTTGAAGCGCTGAACGGCTGGATCGAGGAGTAGGCAAGCGCTGAATCCATCGCCAGATACATGAATCAGAGCCGTCACACGATCAGTGTGGCGGCTTTTTTATGCTATAGTAAAAACGCACACCTTTTTACTGGAGGGTGACCATGCAAAGGCACCATATAACACTTCTCGCACTACTGATTCTATGCACCGGCACATCCTGCTCATCCGACGCCCCCGCCCGCATTCTTGAGGAGGGCGAATGGGAAATGACGACGCAAATGGAAATGAGCGGTATGCCTGCAGGAATGCCAGCCATGCCGCCAATGACACATCGGCAGTGCCTCAGCAACGATATGATGGTGCCTGCGCAGACGGATAAGCATCAGAATTGCGAAAAGATCGAACAGTTGGTGTCGGGAAATACCGTGACCTGGAGCATGCGCTGCACTGCAAATGGCATGATTTCAGAGATGAGCGGCACCACCACCTACAGTGGCGATACCATGGAAGGCAGCATGCACATGAACTCGCAGGGCATGACAATGGAAAGTCATATCACCGGCAAACGCCTCGGCCCGTGCAAGTAAGGCCATAAAAAAGGTTCATCGAGCATTAGCGTGAACCATGCCTGAAGAAGACTTTTGATCCCTGTTAAATAGATACATTCAATAGTTACTACTCTGCTAAAGCAGAGCATTCCCCTTTCTTTAGCGGTAAAGAAAGGGGTGAAAGAAAGCCGCCCCGGAACCAGCCTGTCCTGCGGATTCCCGATCCTGCATACCCAAAACCGGTCACGGCTCCGCCGCTTTATTCCGGTTTTGGACATTTGTCTCGGCAGCCTGCTAGCGGGGGATCCAAAGGCTGAGGTCCAATGTGTGATAAATCTACCAGGATTTTCAACCCCGTTCCAAGATGCGCCGGAGTATTTACTGTTCAATGGGATGAGGCGACAAACAGAAGGTACCGTTTGGACGAGCTTTAGCTCGCCCGAAGGGTGAGAGCCATGCAAGGCTCGAATCAAAAAGGTTTCGCCCCATTGAACAATAAATGCGCAGGGAGAAGCAGATTGCCGGGCAGCTTTCTTTGGTTCGTTTCTTTTCTGGAAAAGAAATGAACAAACAATCCCGCCATAATAGCAAGAGAGAAACGCCTTCAGTTCTTACAAAGACTGTTTCCCGGACTTCCGCGATGAACCATAAAAAAGGGAGCCGAATGGCTCCCCTTTTACATCATCTGATCATTGAACTGGAGCCGGCAACAGGAGTCGAACCCGTGACCTGCTGATTACAAATCAGCTGCTCTACCAACTGAGCTATGCCGGCCAATCACAACTTCGGCGAACTATACGCAGCGCAAAGACGGACTCAAGCATGAGATTATAATGATTGTGAAAACGCTATGCATACCTGCCCTGCAGCATGCATAGAAAGCAATAGAGATATCATCTGCCGGACGCTATATTCGTTTCTATGGAAGCTGTATCCACTCAAGACATTGAAGCATTAACCGAAATTGCCAATCGTTTGCCCGGCACGCAGAGCAACGAACTGCTGGAGCTGATTGAATCATGGTCCAGATGTTCGCGCCGCTCACCGCGCACTCAGTATAATGAACAGGTTTCGTTCAAATCCGAGGACAAACAGCATTTCGGAAAAGCCAAAGACCTGAGCACTGCAGGCATCTTTATCGAAGGCCCTGACCGCTTCGAAATCGGTGATCAGGTTCGTATTACACTTGATGTCAGTATTTCGTCCGATCTTGTCGATCTCGGCGGCACAGTGGTGCGTCATACTGAAAGCGGCATAGGCATCCGCTTTAATTATGAAAGCCCGCAAGACAAAGACCTGATTGATGCCTTAATCGGTAGTCAAAACGCAGCCTAGATAACTGCTTTTTTCCTGAGTACTGAGCAAACAAGCCTGTCCCGAACAACAACTTAAAACCTGAATTTTACGAATATGCTATAATAGTCATATGATGATGGTATCCGGAATCACACTCTATCATGAGCGCCCGCCTGCAGTTGTGGTGCCACCATCCGTATTACATCAGGTTTCAACTTCCCCATCTGTCGCAACCGGTACACAGGCGGTTTCCGGTTACGCCGCAGCACAGTGGCAACAACACCCCGACCAGTCCGACCACTCCCGCCAGGACTCTTACAACCTGCACGGCAAGCTTGTTCATCACTGGGAAAGCACAGGTTCACGTCTAGACAGGCTCGCCTAAAACGAATTGAAAAACACCGCGTGATTTGATTAGTTTGCCGCTACAGGCCGGTTGGTGTTAATGAGTAACCGCGAGCCGGTATGAGCAATCTATGCGAAGCAGCGGGTGTTGCTTCGCATAGCGCGATAGATCAAATGACTGGATTATAATCCGATTTCCCCAGTGGTACGGAACCTCCGTAACCAGATAAGCAGACGCGATTCACGCTATGAATCCCGGTCAAAATCCACTGATCGCCGTCATACGTTCAATCACTATGGTTGCTCGCATCTGGCTGGCGGCATCGGATGGTAGATGACATGGCAAGGCATCGTGGAATGCTTCCAGTGCCAGAAGTCGACTGAATTCACCAGCCAGATAGCGACCAACGGTTCCGGATTGTTCAACCTCATGCACAACAGATTCCCTGCCATCGAGGACCGCGATCAGGTCTTCGAGATCATGACTGGCCATATTATCCCTGTTACCGCGCCCGTAGAAGGCTTCCAATTTCGTTGCCAGGAACCACGGGGCGGCAGCCAGTCTGATCACGATTCCGGCAGGCAGGCTTATATTGATTGCATTTGCTATGGCCTCTGAATACCAGCGATTGGAAAACCCGAGAATGGCCGCATCCGTCGGCATCACATCCACTGTCACAGCACCGAACACCCATCGACACATGGGCGCGCCTTCGCTTAAATCTTCCCGAAATCCTCTGTTTCGCAATTTTTCGGCCAACCGGTGATAGTCATGAAGGCTTGCGACCTCGACTATGACATCCACATCCTTTGTCTCTCGCGTCGGAGGAGCGGCAGAGTCGCTAATCAGCAACCCGGTGGCGCAGCCGCCAACAAACACGATCTCATCCAGAAACGGCCGCAATCCGTCTGCTGCCAGCTGCAACATTTCAAGGTTCGGATCATCACGCCTCACCGGATGAGAGCCTTTCAGCAAGCTTTTCAAGCGCCATATTTCTTTCGCGCGCACGGCCCCCGCGAATCGCATCCACCATGGCCAGCAATTCGTAAAAAGCGGGATCTTTGCGTGCGGCCGCAGGCGCGGATTTATGCAGCGGTGAAAATGATATGCCGCGCACCTCTCCCATCGGATCGGGCCAGACCTGGGGTAATTCGCCGGAAGGGACAAATTCGCGGTTTAACGGCGGTGCAAATGCGGCGGTTGGCACGCCACGGGTCGGCTGGCCGATCTCCGGTACAAAGGCAAAGCGGACACCGTGCAGAATAAATTCCTTCAAATTCGCCATTACCGGCCTGTATCCAGCATCTTTCCTGATCAGGTTTGCCCGGATCAAGCGGTGGATGGAATCATGCACCCGTGATGCACTCATACCAATCGCCTCGCCCAGCCGCTGCATGGAGCAGGGCTCGTTATTCAGCACAACCAGCTTCAGGGCAACATAGATATCCTGTTGTTTCAGTTCCATGACACAGCCTCAATAATTCTGGATTCTGGAATCCGGAATAAGGAATGTCAATCAGACATCCGATCTCTTAGCCTGTTGGCCTGCCGTTTCAGGCCAAGGCTGGTCAGCGAATAGCCGCGAGCAGGTATACGGAACTGGATTTCTTTCCAGTCCTGCGGCACTTCAGTAATTGTTATTCAGCGTTCAAAATTGACCCCCTAGAGGGGTAAATCAGCGTCCAAATTTGACCCCCCTGTAGTATCCCCAGCTAATGATTTAGTTGGAGGAAAAAACAGGAGTGATCACAGTGGAAACGAA
>NZ_BDFD01000012.1 GCF_001895085.1 Mariprofundus micogutta
GCTGTTGGCCACTGTGGTGATAATGCAGCCTGTGAAGGGTTCTTTGGCATGCTAAAGCGAGAAAGGGTTCATCATCGCTTGTATTGCACACAGGATGAGGCAAGAGCAGATATTTTTGATTATTTGGAAAGGTTCCATAATCCAAGAATGCGGCGCAGACTAGCTGCTCAAGATATAAGGTTTACATCGTTTTTAAACCGTCCGTAGAAATGGGGTAGAACCCCTCTTTTTCAGTCTCAACCTAACTATGAAAGACTTAGACCAACTGCAAATTGACCTTTTATTTTTTCAAAAGGGGCGCACCAAGCAACAAGCCCATATAATTGAACATCAGCCTGCTCTCGTGTGATGGTAAGTCGGACCTTCTCTCCCGGAGCAACCAAAGTGGCCACATTAATACCTATACCACCATGAGAAACATCTCGAATACTTTTGACTTCATGGTTTTCATGTAAAGAAACCCGAAACACCTCACCATGCAAAATATCATTGCACGGACGACGTTCCGCTTTTCTCTGATTATCCCTCATAGGCCCCCACCATTCAAAGAATTACGCATATTTTTCAAAAGAATTAAATATTTATTACCTTATAGATTAAAAAACAATATATCACAATATTTAAATATATCGTCAAGATTATAAACGAGAGGTCGAGTCTTAATTGATGGTATTTATTGAACACCTAATAGTTGTTTGGTTAATATAATATCGGCCTCACTGAATTTCATTAATCAGCTCAACAGGTAGAGTGTGAAGTGACTCATCACTTCAAACCTCATTTACTCCGTAACTGTTCGAGCAGTGACACCACCTCACTGGAAGGAGCACCGACATTCTCCAGTACAGCGTTTGCACCTGCTTTATCGCCATTGTTATATTTTTCAACGATTTCTCGTGCAAGCCTGTGTACTTCGGCATGTGGCCGCTCCAGTGCAACAAATGCATCTTCATGACCATAAGTCTGCTGCCCTTCTGAATAGTACCATTTTCCCAAACGACAGTGGCGATGATCCGTAACATCTGAAGGGGAAATGTTTTCATGACCCAGAACCATATCAACCAGGCGTTTCTTCCATAACATGTGATCGGTCTTGGCCAGACTGAGAACACCCCGGGACACCTGGTTTTTCGACAGGTTATCGAGTTGCCCTCTGATACCTCCTTCCAGTTCCCGCATCTGCGTACTTGTATGATTGATCTCATGTGATTCATGGCTGACCAGTTCGGACACCTCATGTGTACGCTTGGCAATTTCACGCGATGCCTCGCCCTGATCGGATGCAGCCATTTTAATATGATGTACCTGCTCGGACACCGTACTGAAGGCAACGATCACATCCTGCATACTTCTGCCTGCATCTTCGGCCGCAGAGCCGCCGCGCTCCGCACGCTCCACATTTTCACTGAACAGTGTAACGACGCTGTCGATTTCACCTTGTAACTGGCCGATTTTCTGGCTGATCTCGCTGGCGGCCTTGGCAGTTTGCTGGGAGAGTGCTTTCACCTCCCCTGCCACTACGGCAAAACCTTTACCGGCATCACCCGCCCGGGCCGCCTCAATCGTGGCATTGAGCGCCAGCATATTGGTTTGCCCTGCAATGCGCTGAATCGATGCAACGATGGTTCCGATATCGCTGGAAAAGTTTACCAGCTTCTCCACCTCACTCATCGCCGAGCGAGCGCGCTCTGCCATTTCACTCAGCACAGACAGAGCACTTTCAACCGAAGCTGAACCCATATTCGCCGCTTCAACTGCCTGCGATGCCAGTGCAACCGCTTCATCGGAACTGCCGGCTATTTGCTCATTGGTTGTAGCCAGTTCTTCTGTCGCAGCTGCCATGGAGAGCGTGCGCTCATCCATATTACTCATGCCATCAGTCATGCGGCTCATGGTGGAAACCACTTCGAAAATATTGATACAGTTGCCAACCTGTTTTTCCAGAAGATCCTCAACCATCGTTTCCAAATTGAGGCCAAGCTTGTCAACGGCTTTGCCCATTGCATCCTGACCGCCTGTACGGGCTGTAAAATTGCCTGCTGCGAACTGTTCCAGTGTGCTGGTTACTTTATCTTTATTGCTCATATGCAACTCCTGTCAATGCTTTGAGACCAGTCGCCAGACAGGTCTGTTTTCAATACGCTGAACGCTCCAACTCGATCGATTCCCTGTGACCATTTCACCTGCACCTGTAAACAACCAGCCACCGACCTCCATCAGTTGAGCGATGGAATCAATCACCTGTTTACGCTGCTCTACATCAAAATAAATCAAGACATTCCGACAAAATACAATATCAAACGGGCCATCCTGTTGCAGGGCAGAGACCAGTCGAGGGGAAATCAGGTTTTCCTGTTGAAATCGAACCATGGACTTCAAATTCGCTTTCACCTGCCAGTGATGTGAATCCTGCTGTTCAAAGTGAGTCACAAGCGTTTGAACCGGAAGTCCACGCTGCACTTCCATCTGTTTGTACAGCCCCTGTTTCGCATAAGCAATTGCAGCTGCTGAAATATCCGTAGCTGTGATTTTTACCCGGCTCTCGGCTGCAGGCAGACACTGCTTGGCAGTCATGGCGATAGAATATGCTTCCTGACCTGTAGATGCCGCCGCCGACCAGATCCGTATGCGGCCTGAAAAGCCTTTCTCTCTGCCCAGTGAAGGGAACAGTTCTTTTTCCAGCACTTTAAACGGATAGGCATCTCGAAAAAAAAGTGTTTCATTGGTGGTCATTTTATCCAGCGCCATCCTGGCCACCTCGCCTTTTTCATCCCGGCGAATCATATCTATTAATTCATCCAGTGATGCAAGTCCCTGAGCACGAGCCATCGGTAACAGCCGTGTGCGGATAAGGTAGAGTTTGCTATCGTCAATGGCCTGACCAATTTCTCTTCGCACAAAGGCTGCGAAATATTTCAGTCTGTCGCTGCTTACTGTCATTTTGATAATCCCAGAGCGATGCGATTGATTGCATCACCGATCTGCTGAAGCGGTAACACCTCGTCAGCCGCCCCGAGTTTTACAGTTTCACCCGGCATGCCCCAGACCACGCTACTTTCCTTGTCCTGCGCAATCACGCTGGCTCCGGATTTGGATAATGCAGCCGCCCCGGCAGCTCCGTCAGCTCCCATACCTGTGAGTATCACTACCAACGCATGTGTCCTGTCAGCCAGTTTGTGCAAGGAACGCAGAGTCACATCCACGGCAGGCTTACAATGGTGTTCGGCTGGCCCGTCATTCAATCTGGCGATGAGTTGACCCGTCGCATTCCTCTCTACCATCAAATGTGCTTCACCCGGCGCAAAATAAATCTGCCCGGCCTGCAGGCAAGTCCCATCTTCAGCCACACAGCAATTTAACCGGGTATCCCGATCCAGGCGTCTGGCCAGTGATTCCACAAACAGTTTCGGCATGTGCTGCACGACAACAACCGGACAGGGAATGTCAGCTTTTACCACGGTCAGAACATCATGCAAAGCGGCCGGCCCCCCAGTACTTGAACCAATAGCAATAATGTCGGGGGTAAAACGATTAATACTTTTGCGCGGTCGCCGTATTACCGTTTTGCCGGGCATGCTTTGCATACGGCCCGCTGCCGCTCGAACTTTTGGTCCAAGCTCATCTGTCAACGCTTTCACTGGTGCACTTTCACTGGCTTTCGGCTTTAAGACAACACCAAATGCACCGGCCTCCAGCGCCAGCACACTACGTTCAGCATCGTCCCGGGTTTCAGCAGCGACAATAATTGTTTTGACTGCAGGATGCTGCACAGACAAGACAGCCAGAGTTTCCATACCGTTCATGCGGGGCATATTCATATCCAGCGTAATCACATCCGGCTTCAAGCGGGTAATTTTCTCCAGAGCATCCTGACCATCCACCGCCTCACCTACGATTTCGATATCATTGCAACCGCTCAGAGCCCGGGCAAGCAATCTTCGATATAGTTTAGAGTCGTCTACCAATAACAATCGTATCATGACTGGTACGCAATTCCGACAATATCCAGTTTACTTTTGATGATTGCCTCATCAAACGGTTTCATCACATATTCGCTTGCACCGAGGCTGATAGCCTTGAGTATTGAAGATGTCTCTGTTTCAGTGGAAACGATGATAACCGGTGGCCGATCTGTTGCTGCAAAACGCGACTTGAACTCTTCGAGAAATTCCATTCCCCCCATCACCGGCATATTAATATCAAGAAAAATAACTTGGATATCCTGTGAGGATGCGTAAACCTCCAGTGCCTGTTCACCATTTGCAGCTTCCAGCACGTCATAACCACACTTTCTCATGATTCGCCCTAATGAGATACGCACGACCCTGGCATCATCAATGATCAGCACTTGCCCTGTCATGATTCTGTCACCGGCATACTCATTTGAATGATCTTCTCTACATCCAAAAGGATTAAAATCCGTTTTTCCTGTTTTAACACCCCGTGACAGATCTTCTTCCAGTTTGTTCCAAGTGATTCAGGCGTACGCTCAAACGCATCTGTATCCATATCAATCACTTCTCCCACAGCATCGACAGTTAATCCGAAATTTTCTATCCCGTCGGATTCAATAATAATTGTACGATAGTCATTCTGATTCTGATCCGGATCAATATGGAGAATCTTGCGCATATCCAGCTCGGTGAGAATTTTCCCACGCAAATTGATCAAGCCATTCACGGCCTCCGGTGCCAGAGGAATTACCGTTTTCATCTGTGCTGTTACCACTTCAGACAGTTGTTCTACGGGTAGTGCCAGCCACTGCTCTGCAACCCTGCAGGTCAACAGCCGGGAACGCATTTGTAGTGATTCAGACATTATTCACCCCCTCCAGCGATTGCATCATGGTTAACTACCTCGGCATCGATAACCGCTTTCGCTACGCCTTTGTCACGCGGCTTTCGCCCTAGCAGGCGGGTTAATTCATCAAGCAACACTTCACGTTCAAATTTCTTCACACAGGCTTGAAACAATTCGCTCCGCGCGCCGATATCTGAAGGCTCCAGACTGGACAATGATACCACCGGCAGTGAGGCGATAGCCGGCTGTGTGCGTACCCATTCTGCCAGTTCAAAGCCATTGACTTCAGGCATTTCCAAATCTGTCAGAATGAGGTCCGGCTTGTGATGGGAGAGAATTTCCTGCGCCTCGAGCCCATTACGTGCGAGCAGAATCTCACAACCCAAACCTTCCAGTGCAGGCAGCACCAGATTTCGATAAAATATTGCATCTTCAACATACAGAATCCGTTGCTGTCGTTTGCGCCGATCACCGGAGCTGTTAAACCAGTTTGGAATCGCCTTTTTAATCACTTCGAAAATATCAATGACTTCTGTTGAGCGTCCATCAATCACAGCTGTGCCAAGAAAACAGTCCTCTGAACTATCAAGATGTATCTCCAACTTCTGCTGAACAATATCGACAATTTCATCCACCTGAATACACAAACGCCTGCCCTGATCAGCAATAATCAGACATGGTTCAATCTCACCTTGTTCTATTGGTTCAACGTCCAGTAATTCTGCAAGCCTGAGAACAGGAATGACCTGATCACGATATTGCAGCACCTCTCGTCGACCGGAAGCTTCAATACTATCGGGCAAGATCTCCTCAATACGTTCAACAAGGGCCATCGGAATGGCATACCATTTGTCACCCAGTGAAAAAACGAGGATATACTGGCTATCTTCAGATGCGGCAGCGGTCACATCTTCACGGTCAGCTTTTATGATTTCGGCATCATGTCCCTGACGCAGCTCTTTGGTCAGTCCGACGCAATCCAGAATCGGCACCACCATACCATCACCGAGTATGCTGCATCCGCCATACAGATCGAGATGCTGGAAATGCAGGCCCAGTGGTTTCACCACAATCTCTTCAGCGCCTAATATTCCATCCACTCCGATGCCAAACTGATGCTCGCCTACATTGATAACGACAACCGTGCACTTTTCTCCATCAGAGGCCTGCAAACCCAGCGCATCGCTAAGAAACTGAATCGGCAGCAATCGGCCACGCAGGCGATAAAATGAACGGCCAGCCACATATTCCCAGTCATCAGAAGCCGGAACTATCGAAATCAGCTCCTGCACCATCATCTGCGGAATGGCGAAATGCTGTTCGCTACTGGATACAATCAGCGCCGGAATAATTGCCAGCGTCAGTGGAATACGAATATGCAACGTTGTTCCACTACCCAGTTCACTGTCAATTTCAACGGTGCCACCTACCCCTTCAATTTCAGAGCGCACTACATCCATACCAACACCGCGCCCTGACAGATTGCTCACCTGCTCTGCGGTAGACAAACCGGCATGAAAGATCAGCTGCAAGGCTGCTTTGTCACTCATCTTGCTTGCCTGCTCTTCGGTGATAACGTGCATTGAAACTGCCTTGTTGCGGATTTTATCTGCCGGAATTCCGCCTCCGTCATCATGAATATCAATCATGATAAAACCGCTTTCCTGACGTGCTGACAGTGAAATCGTACCCTCTTCAGATTTGCCTTTCTGCTGACGCAGTGCCGGCAATTCAATGCCGTGATCGCAGGAGTTACGAATGATGTGGGTCATCGGGTCTTTCATGGCCGCCAGAATGGTGCGATCCAGTTCTGTCTCCTGCCCATCCATCTTGACGTTGATCTTTTTACCCAGTTGCTTGCCTATATCTCGCAACAAGCGTGGTACAGTGCTCCACAATGTTGAGATCGGCTGCATGCGTGTATGAAGTAGTTTTTCCTGCAGCAAGGTGGTTGTTTGACTAATATTGCGACAGGTACGTACCAGATCACTCTGCTCGCTCTGACCTACCAGTCGAAGCAGACGGTTTCTCGAAAGAACCAGTTCACCCACCTGATTCATCAACTCATCGAGTAGCGCAACATCTACTCTGATACTGCTTTCTGCTGAAGGCTTCCGCGTAGCTTTTACCGGTTTTTCCTGTTCCCGTTGAACTGCAACGGGGGCTGTAACCTCTTCAGGTTCAGACTTTTCCGGTACCGGTTGTGGTGGTTCAGGCTCTGATTCTGCCTGTTCCTGCAGTTCGACAGTTTCCTGCACTTCAACAATGCTCTCAGGCTCTGCTGTTTTTTCCTTGCTGATCTTGCGGCTTTTGGCCAGACCGAGAATCTTCAAGGCTTCCGCAGGTTTCAACCCGTCTATATTGCGCAATTGTTCAAAACCGGCATCGAGTACCGATTCAGGTGTAGAAAAACCTGCCCCGGCAAGCAGGGCCTGTGCATTTTCACTGAGTCCTTCCAGCCAGGCCAATGCGTCTGACACATCCTCAGCTGCTACACTGTCCAGCTGATCTGAAGCAGCCTCCTGCTGTTCTGATGAAGCCGCCCCATCCAAATCTATCAAGCGTTCGGCAGCAGACAATCGAACGCACAGGTCTGAAAAATCAAGCACAGGTTCCACGCCATTTTCCTCCAGACCGGCTATCAGCGTCTTGATCGCATCACTGTTTTCGAGCAGCAGCGAGACCATATCCCCATCCACGTGATAACCCTTGGACCTTATTTTACCCAGCAGATTTTCTCCGGCATGCGCCACTTTCTCCAGCCCCTGAAGACCGAGAAACCCGCAGTTCCCTTTGACCGTATGAATCACCCTGAAAATTGCACCCAGTGTTTCAGCATTTCCCGGATCAGCCTCAAGTTTAAGCAACTCCTCTTCTATCGAAGAGAGGTTTTCGTTACTCTCGGTAAGAAATTCGGCTAGTAGCTCTTCATCCATGTTTTAACTCCTCTCTCAAACGAACAAGCAAATCAAAACAACATGCTGCCGACCACTTCGATCAGGTGATCCGGTTCAAAAGGTTTCACCAGCCATGCCGAGACGCCTGAGCCATGACCTACCGATTTCTTTTCTTCGCCCGACTCTGTCGTAAGCATCACAATAGGTGTCTCAGCATAAGCAGGCAGTTGGCGGATATTTTGAATCATTGTCAGACCATCCATATTCGGCATATTCAGATCCGTCAAAATGAGGTCAAAACTTTCCGCCTGAGCCATGGCAAGGCCTTCAGCCCCGTCTTTGGCTTCTACTACTTCAAAATCGACACTGGTCAGTGTTCGTTTCACTGTCATACGAACCATCATCGAATCTTCAACGATTAAAATTCTAGGTGCTCCACTCATAACTCATCCCTCAATACCAGTCTCTCTTCTTCCATCACATAACGTTTCTCAACAGTTTCTTTCCAGGCTGCATCACCTGTATCCTGATCCTTTGTCGCCTGAGACCACTCATCCAGGCAGCTTCTGACATTATGTAATCGCTGCATCACACGGTCGATATTCTGCAATTCCGTTAACGCATCCATGATATCCCCTTCAATTTCCGTACCAGCTTCTTTCTCAAGCACTTCTGATATTTTCATCAGTCCATTTTCGGTTGACTCATTCAATAGATTCAATGCGCCTTCGACCTGGCGGGTCAGCACCCTTAACAGGCGTGGATCAGCATTTTTAGGCCATATCTCTTGCATGACTTCTCCTTCGAGAACCGGAGCGGCCAATTCTCTTTTTTGTTCTTCGACTTGTTCTTCGACTTGTTCTTCGACTTGTTCTTCGACTTGTGCTTCGACTTGTGCTTCGACTTGTGCTTCGACTTGTGCTTCGACTTGTGCTTCGACTTGTGCTTCGACTTGTTCTTCGACTTGTGCTTCGACTTGTTCTTCGACTTGTGCTTCGACTTGTTCTTCGACTTGTTCTTCGACTTGTTCTTCGACTTGTGCTTCGACTTGTGCTTCGACTTGCGCTTCGACTTGCGCTTCGGCTTGCGCTTCGGCTTGCGCTTCGGCTTGCGCTTCGACTTGCGCTTCGACTTGTTCTTCAATACTGTCATCTTCCTGCAGCAATACACCTCTGCGACAAAACAGCGTCATTGCTGAAGAGGCTGGCATTTCAAATTCATCAATCAGGGCACCGGCCAACATATGCAGTTGTGCACCTGCTGCCGAACGTTCAATGGGAAACAGACGGTCAACCAATCGGTAAAAGTCCCGTTGGGTCTGCTGTGACAACTGCAATCCATATGCCAGAGGCACCCAACCCCGCCTTAGTCCTTCCCGATAAACCTCCTGCCATGTGGCATCCGGCTGTTCGAGCAAACGAGCTGTCTCAACGCTCTCAACCAATACCGCATCCCCAAGCAGCATATTCATAAATTCAAACGTTTTATTCTCCTGGGCATAGCCATGTGGATCAGCCTGACGCTTGGCAAAAGAGAGTATTTTTCTTGCCATATACACATCATGAAATGCATCCGGAGAACCGACATCAATTTTCAGTAAAGGATATTGTTCACTGGAGCGGATAAAGTTTTCGCTGTTACTTCTCTGGCGCGGCAGAATCATTATCTTCGGAGGTGTCCACCATTTCACTTCCTGTTTGCGGTTGGAGAGCAGGCCTGCAACGGCATGATACCACATCTCCAACAGTGAATCCTCGGTATCCTCCTGCATCTCTGTTGGGTAGAGCATGATGACCTTGCAGCCACGCAATAATGGACTCACCTGAGTCACATCCAGGCCATCCCATGCATGCATCTGCACTTTCAGATCACATTCGCCCCTGGCAGTTACTTTATCACAGGCTGCTTCCAGCCTGTTCTGCTGATGTTCAAGATCAACCTGTGCTGACGGATTGAGCACATTCACAGTCAACTGATGGTGCTTTTCGGCCATTTCAACAATCATGGCAGGCAAACCTTCATGCCAACCGATAAACAGCAGGTTCAGGTCCCATGAATCGGGCCATTGGTAGGTTTTTAATACCGATTTGCGTAAATCCGGTGCATCCTGTTTAAGTAACTGCTGCATTAAACCCGGCCACAATGCCGGCTCCCTGCCCAGCGCAACCACATCCACCACATCAAAGCCCTGTTTCGACGCAACCAGATCACTGAGCAAGCGATATTCCCCGGTCTCACTTCTCAATGCCAACACATTGACGCCGGCATTGAACAAATCTGTCGCCCAATCCACCAAGTTGGCTTTCGACGTTTCCGATATTACATAAGAACCATTGTCTGCAGGCTCGATATGTGCCTGCCAAGCCACGGTAAACAGCCCGGTTTCCCCTTCAATAGCATCCAGCATCTCTATGCCCAGCTCCGGCATGAATGAACAGTGATGCATCTGGTACAGCATCCGCGCAGTCACCGATGCAGAATGAAACATCTCAGCGCCAAGGGTATGCTGGTACATTCCCTGCAACTGCTCTGTCATTCCTGACTGGCTGAACAGAGACACCCCAGCTTCCATATTTTTCAGCCGTGCTTCCTGGACTAGTGCATGGTGATCCACCATTGATTCCGGACGCGTAAACTGACGGTGAAAGAAAATCATCTCCCGCACACCATCGAGTTTGAAATGCTTCAGCACACCCCTGCTACCTTCGTTTGCTTGCCGGATATTCAACCAACTGCCAAAGCCTGAGACTACCCTGTCCTTTTGATCAAAAAATACCCATGCAGAGAAATAGGAGCGCCGCATGCGCGCGCACATCTCACCAAACACTTTAAGAATAGCTTCCGCCTTATCATTTTCACCGGATATCAGTAACTGAACGCGCACAGAAAGCGGACTGTTGGTCAATTCACGCAACAGAGCGGCCATCACATTCGTTCCAAGCCCCACCAGTAAAGCAAAGAAGAAAACGCCGGTCATGGCAACAAACATGGTCAACAGCATCAAGCCTGGTGTATAGGCCTCTGAAGGCGTGGTGCCCGGATCTATGAGCCATGTGAAAGCAAACAGTATCACCTGCATAACAGTGTAATCGGATTGTCCCACCACTCCGTCTCTAGAAAGGTCCATATGCGGATAGACAAAATAGATCAACAGGCCTGAGAAAAGTAATAACAGTAACATCACTGAAATCAGCATGCCTGATTCCTTGCGCACTTCATGCATCTGCGACACTTTATTTATGGCAAGCATCAGACTGGCCAGTGGGTTCAGCATCACCAGCACCCTGACTACACGCAGTAAAACCAGCCACTGCGGAACAAACTCAACTAGCTGAAACAGCGACAAGGTCACGACAAAGTCCAGACCGGCAAAACAATACTCTGCAGTTTTTCGATTACCCGCAGGCAGTACCTGTGTAATTGCAACCACTCTGGACACCAGTTCGAGCAGCAATGCAACCGCTATAAACAGCAAAAGATCAGGCATACCCAATGCCGCTGCACTCAGCGCAATGGGAACCATGGCCAGCGGCAGAGAATAGACAAATGTTTCGTATGTCAGAAACCGAAAAACACGTAACATCCTGAGCATGTACATGCCGCGCAGTAGTCTGACCAAACGCAGGTACATGGAGTTGGCAAACAAGCCGGCAGGGACAAACAGAATCAGATACAGGCCCACTGTAGCCAGCGCATCAAGCAGTATGAATACAAGCTCATGGCGATCCCGCCAGCCCTTCTCCTTCTGCAACCAGATTCTCAGCACCAATTCGGCGGTAAAAAACAGGGTTAAAGGGGCAATAACAAACCAGTAGCGCTCAAAAGCACACAGCAACAGTGCAGCAAGAATCAACAGTGCATAACGCGGATGGGAGAAAACCCGTTCAGCAAGATACATCCATTCACGTCTAGAATGACCTTCATCCACAGGGAGTACCTGATGGGCGACTGCGTTGTTCACCGTAGCGCCGTCTTCACAAGCCAGAGACGAATCTGCTACAGACAGATCGGCAGCAGGCTGCTCCTTTGCTTTCACAACAAAACCGTCAAGGCGGGAAATGCCCTGTGTGTTGTAAAGCGGAATAGATCGCTGATGTTCCTCATCTGCATCCGGTTCACGTCTGCGCCCCTCTACCGGCGCAATGCGGCCAAAAAATCGCTCACCCGTGTCGAGAGATCAGTCCCTTTCTGGGTTAACCCATTGGCTACATCGAGTACACCTGCAGCAGCTTTGCCTGTTTCTTCAGCCGATTGGCTCACGCCGCTGATATCCTCACTGGCCTGATGCGTTGCTTCAGATGCAAAATGAACACTTTGAGCAATTTCCCGAGTAGCTTCATTCTGTTGCTCGGTCGCCGATGCAACTGATTGATTGATCTCATTCATACGCTGAATGACTGAGCCGATATGTGAAATTGCCTCAGCAGCACCACCGCTCTGACGCTGAATCGCACCGATCTGCTGGGAAATCTGTTCGGTTGCTCTGGCAGTCTGATTGGCCAGCTCCTTGACCTCTCCGGCAACCACGGCAAACCCGCGCCCGGCTTCTCCTGCACGTGCAGCCTCAATGCTTGCATTGAGTGCGAGCAGATTAGTCTGCTCGGCAATTTCAGAAATCACGCGCACGACTTCTCCAATCTGCTCTGACAATGCTGACAACTCGGTTACAGTTACATTGGTACTATCCGCTTCCTGCACTGCAGCTGCAGATATCTGCACCGCTTCATGCACCTGACGGGTAATCTCGCCAATTGATGCTGAAAGCTCTTCGGATGCGGATGCAACCGTCATTACATTATCACTGGCCTGATGCGCACTGCCGGATACAGCTTCAGCCTGCGCTGAAGATTGCACAGCCATGGCCGACAGCTGCTCCGCAGCCTGCTGCATCTCATTGCCATAAGCCTGTATCTCTTCTACCACCCCGCCCACATTGGTTTCGAAGTTACTGGCCAACTGAGAGCGTTCGGTCACATCATGCCAGGAAACCATCACCGACTGCCATGCACCTGCTGCATCGTAAATCGGGTAGGCATCGAACTCAATATTTCTACCTGCAATCGTAAAGCTCGCATGGTGAGGAAGGTTGGCTGAGGTGGACAAAAGCTGACGCTGATGTGACGGTTTACGATGGAATATATCAATATTCTGACCAACGATTTCATCTGCCTTACATGGCAACGCATCTTCGATGTTGCGGAATAGTTCCACCGCAGCAGGGTTCATATAGTTCACGATCAGACTGTCTTTATCAGCCAGCATCGTCGCCTGCGGTGAGGCCTCAACAATCCCCTTCAATTCAAAGGCTTCTTTGACCGTTGTGGTTAATTTATCATATGACTCAACCAACTGGCCGATCACACCCTGCATCTGAATATTCAGATGGATTGATGTATCTCCATCATCAAGCGCATCCATGGCTTTTGAGATTTGACGCAGCGGATTCACGACCGAGCGAACAATCAACCACAAAGCAATCATGATAAGCAACAGCAATGCCAGGCTAATGCCCCAGAATACATAACCCTGAGATTGGTGAATGGCATCCATATCGGCCCGTGCACTATCAAGCTCCTTCTCCAGCGTATCATCCATGCTGATCAAACCCGGCAGCAACTGTTCATTGAAGATACGGCCAAACGCCTTGCGATCCTTCTTCATCAGCAAGCGCTGTTTGGCAACTTCCTTCAACCCCTGACGATATTGTTCCAGATCGCTTTTAAATGCCCTCTTGTCTGCGGCTGCCAGCTTGGACTTCTCCAGCAGGTTGGTAAAACGGACTGCTTCAGCTGCATGTTTCTTTAAGTATTTTTCATCACTCCTGAGGAGAAAATCTTTTTCATGACGTCGCATCATCAGCATGGATACCATTTTCTGATCTCCGCCGATTTGTTTCAAACGTGATTCAATAGCATGCACTGCAGCTCGGAGCTCTCCGCGCAGTCCCTGCTCAGCAGTCAATCCCAACGTTTCTTTTGCTGTTGAAAACTCTCGAACCTGCTTGTCAAACTGCTGCATGGCATCTGACTGTCTGGCTGCCTGCTCACGCAAAGTTTCTGATAACATATTGTCCTGTAGCAACTTCAGGGACTTTTCATTTTCATGCCGGACATCCTCATAATCCTGGCCCAGCATCCGTTCGCCTTCAGCCAACCTCAACGCCAGCGCATCCTGCCACTTGGTCTGCCCGGCCAGTCTGCCCATCACTTGCATCAAGCTTGATACGCGCTCGGCCTTGATATCGACTTCGTCCATGTCAGAAATCGTTTTTTCATGTATCAAACCTGCAAACAGAACGGCAAGCACCGTCAAAATACCTACCAGCATCATTCTGTGGGCAACCGTAAAACGGTCATGCCACGCTGCGTTCACTGAATCTGTCATGCCTGAGCTCCCTGAGTCATCTATCTTCTGATCCGGTCTGACGCTTCCAGCAGGCAACGGCAGCCATCTCTATCGACTCAGTAAAAGCAAAACGCATGCCAATATCAGCGCAGCAGAGCTCTGCAAAATCGCCCTTCACAAACAGCGTGTAAATTGCAAGTTATCGCTTGATTTTCAGGTGATTTTTATGCGGTTTCGGCCGTT
This sequence comes from Mariprofundus micogutta, assembly GCF_001895085.1. GTDB lineage: Bacteria > Pseudomonadota > Zetaproteobacteria > Mariprofundales > Mariprofundaceae > Mariprofundus > Mariprofundus micogutta. The sequence goes on from NZ_BDFD01000012.1 coordinate 14,286, forward strand.
TCTCTTGGCCTTATAGAGATTGTTATCAGCCATTAACATCATGGCATCAAAATCCAATACTGAATCGCAACAGGCTCCTATACTGACTGTAATTCGAATCGATGTGTCATTGTGGGAAACCATGATGTTTTTTTCGATTTTACTGCGCAGATCATCAAATAGAATCGCCGCCTGCTCACGGTTACAATTCTCCGCCACGATGCAGAACTCCTCTCCGCCCGTACGGGCAAGGATATCCGACTCACGCAGACGCAATTTCAATTCTGAAGCCAGCGATTTTAGAACCATGTCACCAGCCTCATGCCCCAGACTGTCATTAATCTGCTTGAAATGATCAATATCCAGCATGGCTACAGCATAATCCTGCTTATGACGCTTGGCATTGGCCTGAACTCTTGGGATCGAAGCCATCAAAAAACGCCGGTTATGCAGACCGGTGAGAAAATCCTGGTTTGAGGCATCCCTGTAGGTACGAATATAGTCCTGCATATTAAGATTCTGCATCACCCGGCATAACAACTCCTCCTGTGAACAGCTTTTAGGGATATAATCATTGGCACCACTCTTGAGGAAACGCGAAGCCAGTCGTTCATCACCCACACCTGAAAAACCGATAATGATCAGCTCTTTATGGTTTGGCATATCCCTGAGCATTTTGCACAATTCAAAACCATTCATGCCAGGCAGGTTATAATCGATCATGACCAGTTCGATTCCATCCTGTTCTTTGAGCATAATCAAAGCATCTTCAGCTGTAGCAGCCTCATGGATTGTCAACATGGTGCGTTTAAGCTTGTTCACCACCCGCTTTCTACCCATGGATGAATCATCCACAATCAGTGCCTCAATATTCCGGTTTTTCTGCAATCTGTTGATCAGCGTACCCAGATAGTTAATTGAATAAACGCTGTCCTTGTTCACATAATCGATCATTTGTGGATGTAGTTCACACATGGATTTCATATCTTCAGATTCATTAGCAGAAAACACAACAAAAGGAATATCGTGTATGGAGATATAATCAACAATCTCACCATTCGGGGCATCGGGAAGATTCAGATCGAGCAGAGCCACGAAATAATACTGCCCGTCACGCTCCACAAGCTGCATAGCCTCTTCCAGATTATGGGCAACATCAACTTCCATATCCACGTGTATGCCCAGATGTTTGTGCACTGTCTTGCAGATAAACAGTGAATCATCCACAAGTAATACCTTCTCTTGCATAAACAATGCACCTCCAGCTGTTGAGTAGCCGTTAAAGCATAAATCAGGCCAGACTCCATCCGGGTTTATCAATCGCCCCCATACAAGCATCTACCGGAAACCCGAACTGTTGTTTAAACATGGCAAAGAATTTGCATATGGCTTCAAAGCATCAGAGATGCGCTTGCGGCAAGTGTGCCGCCCTCGTATGCTCTGCTATGCACTCTGAATGCGGAGAAACAACCGGGAGGCTTCATGGAAGTATCTGAACTATTGGCATTTACCGTCAAAAACAATGCGTCGGACCTGCATCTCTCTGCCGGTGAGCCTCCCATGATCCGCATCAACGGTGATATGACGCGCATTAAAATGCCTGAAATTGATCGCCGGGAAGTGCAAGGCATGGTGTACGACATCATGAGCGATGTGCAGCGCAAAGCATTCGAAGAGCACATGGAACTCGATTTTTCCTTTTCGCTTGGCGACATTGCCCGATTCCGTGTCAATGTGTTCGAACAGCGCCGAGGCATGGCTGCTGTATTCCGTGTGATTCCGAATGAGGTATTAACACTGGAACAACTCAAGTGTCCGGAAATATTCAAGGATATTTCCATGACACCACGTGGCATCTGTCTGGTCACGGGCCCGACCGGTTCGGGTAAGTCAACCACCCTTGCTGCCATGGTCAACCACCGCAATGAACATGAAAAAGGTCATATTCTGACCATTGAAGACCCCATCGAATTCGTACACAAATCCAAGGAAAGTCTGATCACACAGCGTGAACTCGGCCCCAACACCCACTCCTTTGAAAATGCCCTGCGCAGCTCACTGCGTGAGGACCCCGATGTTATTCTGGTCGGTGAGTTGCGTGATCTGGAAACAATCAGGCTCGCCCTGACTGCCGCGGAAACCGGACATATGGTATTCGGAACCCTGCATACCTCATCCGCACCGAAAACAATTGATCGTATCATCGATGTGTTCCCTGCTGCAGAGAAAGAGATGGTGCGCTCCATGCTCTCTGAGTCCATCCGTGCAGTCATCTCCCAGACCCTGCTTAAAACTGCCGACGGTATGGGCCGCGTGGCTGCACATGAAATTATGATCGGCACACCGGCCATCCGTAACCTGATTCGTGAAAACAAGATTGCCCAGATGGTTTCAGTCATGCAAACCTCCCAACGTGATGGCATGCAGACACTGGATTCCAATCTGCAGAAGTTGGTCACCCAGCGTAAAATCAACCAACAGGCAGCATTGGAAAAAGCCAACAACAAGAAACTGTTCGGTGGTGGTGTCATCTGAGGCGTTACAGAGAAAGCATGATAAATGATAACGGAGTCTCAGAACCATGAGTGAAGTAACACAGCTAAGCATCAAACAGTTATTGATGGTGATGGATAAACAACAGGCCTCCGATGTCTATATCACCTCCGGCATGCCGCCTTCGTATCGCATCAACAGCGTGGTGCATGCAAGTTCACAAGCGCCATTGTCTGGCGCACAGTGCGAGAAGCTGGCCAACTCATGCATGAATGAGCGGCAACGAGCGGCCTTTGCTGCTGAATTCGAGATGAATCTGGCCATCTCCTTCAAGGACATTGGCCGCTACCGCGTCAATATTTTCCGTCAGCGCGGCAGTGTCGGCATGGTCATTCGCAAGGTAAACACGGAAGTACCAACGCTTGAGGATCTGGGTTTACCGGAAATCTTCAAGGACATCGCCATGTCAGCACGCGGACTGGTATTGATGGTCGGTGCAACCGGCTGTGGTAAATCCACATCACTGGCTGCCATGATTGACCACCGCAACAGTAATCAGGCCGGTCACATCATCACCATTGAAGATCCGATCGAATTCATTCACAAACATAAAAAGTCGGTCATCACTCAGCGCGAGGTCGGCACCGATACACTACAATATCAGACTGCCCTGAAAAATACCCTCAGACAGGCACCCGATGTAATTCTGATCGGAGAAATTCGTGACCGGGAAACCATGGAACACGCTCTGACTTTTGCCGAAACCGGCCATCTCTGCATGGCAACATTGCATGCCAATAATGCCAATCAGGCACTTGAGCGCATTATCAACTTCTTCCCTGAAGACATACATCCTCAGGTGAGTCTGAATTTGGCACTCAATCTCAGGGCCATCCTCTCCCAACGGCTGGTCAAATCACCAGAGGGAAAACGTCTGCCAGCTATAGAGATACTGATTAACACGCCGCGCATCACTGATCTGATTGGCAAATGGGAAGTTTCTGAGATCAAGGATACCATGGCAGCCGGTAAAAACTACGGCATGCAGACCTTTGATCAGAGTCTGCTCGAGTTGTGGATGGCTGGCCAGATTACCGAGGATGAGGCACTACGCCATGCCGATTCAGTGAATAACCTGCGTCTGCAAATAAAAATGGTGAATCTGAAGGATCAGGGTGGTGATGCTCACGACCTGGATCAGCTTTCTGACATGGGTTCAGGAAACCTGAGCATCTGATGGCCAACAGACACCTGATTGATGAGCTACTGCTCGTTGCCAACAAAAATGGTGCTTCTGATCTGATAGTGCGAACCGGTGATCGCGTACGTATGCGTATCAATGGTGCTATCGTCACGGTTTCGCCGGACCGAATTCCGGAAATCAATCAGCCGCAGGCTATAGATATGATCCAGCACCTGTTGCACGATTTACCTTATAAACCGGATACCGCCACACTAAAAAGTTTCGACTTTCACTATTCTCTCGCCAACACATCACATTTTCGTATTCATATTATGCGAACGAACAATAATTTCGGCATTGTCGCCAGGCTCATTCCTCAGAAAATACCGGAATTTGAAGAACTGCGCCTGCCACAGGTCTTTAACGATATCATCCAGTACCGCAACGGTATCATTCTGATGGCGGGCGCAGCTGGCTCGGGGAAAAGCACATCTCTGGCTGCCATGCTCAATCACATCATCCAACAACGGCCTGTACATGCAGTGACGCTGGAAGACCCTATCGAATTCCGTTATGGCACGAAACACAAGGGCACGGTCAGCCAAAGAGAAATAGGCATGGATGTGGAAAGTTATAAGCAGGGTCTTGTAGATGCCATGCGCGAAACCCCCAATATCATTGTCGCAGGTGAAGCGCGCGGCCGCGAAGAAATTCAGCTGGCGATTGAAGCCAGTGAAACCGGCCACCTGGTTATGGCTACAGTTCACGCCACCACTGCTATCGGCACGATGCAGCGCATCATGGCCTCTTTTGGTAAGGATGAGCAGGCAGGCATCCGTGAACGACTGGCCGAGAATCTGCGTGCCATCATTGTGCAAAAGCTGTTACCTCTGAAAAATGGCAAAGGGCGCATCGTTGCTCTGGAAATCATGATCAAGAATTCTGTTATCAAACATTTCATTCTTGATCAGGATCACTGGAGTGAAATTCCACGTGCCATGGAAGAGGGTTTTAACCTCTATGGATCACAAAACTTTGATCAGCATCTGCAGCTACTGGTGGAAAATGACCTGATTGATTATGAAGAAGCTGTCGTGAATGCTGTGTTCCCTGAAGATTTCGCTATCCGCATGGGGCATGACTGATCATAGATCAGGACTGACATCGAAACGGCTTAGATCACGGATGGCGTGACGAATCACCTGAGTATCGGCCAATATCCCCTCTTTTCCTTCTTTCTGATCCCCCATGAGCAATGGATTCCCGACAACAATTCGGGCACGGCTGCGGCGATAGAACGGACGCCACATATGGATATGATCAAATGGCCATACACCTGAAATTCGGAATGGGATGATTGGAGCGCCAGTCTCCCGTGATATCATGGCAGCGCCGGGAAGTATCTTGTGCAATGGAATCGGCGGATTGGCGGCTCCTTCCGGAAATATACAGAGCACATTGCCCTGCTCCACTACTTCAATGGCTTTCTGCAATGCCTGTCTGTTCGCACCACCGGGACTCACTGGAATAGCTCCGACCATGTCAAAACCCCAGCGTATATACCACATGCTCTGATAATATTCGCGGGCCATAAGAAATGACAGAGGTCGATTCACTGTTGCCTGAATCAGTATAGGATCGAGGCCGCAGATGTGATTGCCAACAAGAATCAGAGGTCCATCGGGCAGTTCAACCCTCTCTTTAGCAAGACGGTGCCAGCCCTGACTAAACAAGCGGGCAATCGCGCGTAAAAACACATTTGGTCCCTTCGATTCAGACACGCTTTTCTTCATTCCGTTTCATTGCTTAGAGAGTGCCTCGGCTGAAATTTATATCAATACTGCAGAGAGTTTTTGATAGTCATTCGAATCTATTTTACCTGTACCTCTCCCATAGAATAATCATCTCTTTTCTTAATATAACTTGCACATTGAAAAATCTTTCACTATACCTTGCCAGCTAAGCACATAAATATTATGTGTTTATGGCTGATCACTTCGGGAGCAATAGATATGGTGAACGATTCGCAACAGCGTGTTCAGAAACTCCTGAACACGATTGATAGCCTCTCCGCATCCGGAGTCAGTGAACAGGTTAGAGAATTACTCGAACTCAACCAGAAATTGCAAAGTGAGATCATCGAGCGCGAAAAAGCTGAATCAGAGCTATTGAAATTATCACAAGCTGTTGAACATGCCGGTGATGCAGTACTCATCACCGATCGCAATGCCAATATCGAATATGTTAATCCGGCCTTCACACTTGTAACCGGTTACAAAGCTGAAGAAGTGATTGGAAAAAACCCGCGCATTCTCAAAAGCACAGCTCAGGATGAGTCAGTTTATACTGATCTATGGCAAACGATTTCGAACGGAAAGACATGGCGCGGTTCGATGATAGAACGGCGTAAAAATGGTACTTTTTACCCGGCAAACATCTCCATTGCACCGATCAAAAACCATAATGGTGAAATTACCCATTTTGTTTCTATTCAGCACGATGCTTCCGAGCGCCAGGAGCTGGAGGAGCGCATGCGCGAGTCGCAAAAAATGGAAGCTCTGGGCGTACTCGTTGGCGGAATCGCCCATGATTTCAACAATATGTTGACTGGCTTAACAGGTAACCTGTTTATAGCCAGAAGAAAGTTGAAAGACAACGAAGCAGCATCTGACAGCATTGCCAATGCCGAGCAAATTACCAAAACCGCATCTGAGATGGTAAAACAATTATTAAAGTTTGCCCGTAAGGATGTTATTCAAGTACACCCGTTCGAATTCAAACCTTTTATCCGGCAAGCCATTCAATTGGCAGAAATCAGTATTCCCGATGACATTCAGGTTCTGTTCAAGATTTGTGATGATGAGCTGATAGTTCAGGCAGATACAACACAACTTCAACAGATCATTATGAATCTGTTTAATAATGCCCGCGATGCATTGATTGAAAAAAGTGATGCACAAAAAACAATATCACTGACTGTAAGCAGCTACAAACCTGACTCAGCATTTAAGCAGCGTTTCACGTGCCTCACTTCTGACAAAATGGTACATTTAACTGTTGCAGACAATGGCTGTGGCATTCCTGCTGAACATATCAATAAAGTGACAGAGCCCTTTTTCACCACCAAGGGCGTAGGCAAAGGCACGGGTCTTGGACTGTCCATGGTATACAGCTCAATCCGTTCACTTGGTGGTATTCTGGACATCACCAGCACAGTGGGTGAAGGCACAGTATTCCATATTTATCTGCCGACGATTAAATCCGATGCCCTCTATAACCATAGTGAAAATGATAATCACATCAGCTATGGAAAAGGTGAAAGCATCCTTATTGTAGATGACGACCCGGTCGTGCGCATGTCCGGCCGCAGTGTACTTGAAAGCCTGGGATATAAAGTATTTGAGGCCAGTGACGGGTTTGAAGCGGTACAAACATTCAACCGTCACCAGCATGATATTGATCTGGTCATTCTCGATCTGATCATGCCCCGCCTTGGTGGTGTGCAAGCCGCTGAACGCATGCGGGAAATCAATCCCGCACTTCCAACAATATTTGTCACAAGCTACGAACAAAAATCACTGCAACAGCATCAACCAAAACCCGGATCAGTTACGTTATCCAAACCCTACTCGATCCACAATCTGAGTCAGACCCTACGCAGCCAGTTACAAAACTGATTATTCAGCCTCTGGTTGCAGGATCACGCAGGAGAGCGGTGGCAAGGTCATCAAGATCGAATGCGGCTGATTCATCCAGCTTTGATTATCCGCAGTTACGCCACCGGCATTGCCAATGTTGGTACCACCATAGATCTCCGAATCAGTATTCATAATCTCTTTATACAGCCCGGCTTTTGGCACGCCTACTCTGTAATCATGACGAGGTACCGGCGTGAGGTTCATCGCCACAACGACGATTCCACCGTTTTTGTCACGTCTCACATAAGAGAGCAGAGAGCGGTCTGCATCGTTGCAATCCAGCCACTCAAAACCACCGCCATCAAAATCAACCTCATGAAAAGCAGGTACATCCTTATAGATATGATTCATGTCCCGCTGCATCAGTTGCAGGCCACGATGCGGCATAAAGTTGGCCTGATCCCATGACAAAGAACTGTCGAAATTCCACTCCGGCCACTGACCGAACTCCAACCCCATGAACTGTAGCTTCTTGCCCGGATGTGAATACATATACGCATATAGCAGGCGCAGATTGGCAAATTTCTGCCAATCATCACCCGGCATTTTCTCCGGCATTGAACCTTTTCCATGCACGATTTCATCATGTGAAAACGGCAGAATGAAATTCTCGGTGAAGGCATAGACCATCGAAAAAGTCAGTGCATGGTGATGGTAGGAGCGATGCACCGGATCATTCTCGAAATAGGACAGGGTGTCATTCATCCAACCCATATTCCATTTCATGGTAAAGCCAAGACCGCCAAGATAGGTCGGGCGACTAACCATAGGCCATGACGTTGATTCTTCCGCCATGGTTACAGTGCCCGGAAAACGCTCGTGCACGAGATGGTTGAACTGTTTTAGAAACTCAACGGCCTCAAGGTTTTCACGCCCGCCATATTTATTCGGCATCCACTCACCATCTTCACGCGAATAATCCAGATAAAGCATTGAAGCCACGGCATCAACACGCAGGCCATCAATATGAAACTCATCCAGCCAGAACAGCGCCGATGCAATAAGGAAGTTGCGTACTTCATTGCGACCGAAATTGAAGATATAAGTTCCCCAATCCTTGTGCTCGCCGAGACGCGGGTCTTCATGTTCATACAAAGGTGTGCCGTCGAAACGTGCAAGCCCGTGTGAATCTTTCGGGAAATGAGCCGGCACCCAGTCAAGGAAGACACCGATATCATTCTGATGACAATAATCCACAAAATAGCGGAAATCATCGGGAGATCCGAAACGGCTCGTTGGTGCGAAATAACCGACAGTCTGATAACCCCAGGAGCCGTCAAACGGATGTTCTGTTACCGGCATCAGTTCGATATGGGTGTACCCCATCCACTGGCAATATTCGACCATCTGGTGCGCCAGATCGCGGTAGCTCAAATAATCAGCACCCGCCCTGCGCCATGATCCCAGATGTACCTCATAGATATTCATCGGTTTATCTGCAGCCTGTGTTTCAGGCAGCGATGTTACCCAGGCCTGGTCGCCCCACTCATACTTGCGTGGATTATGCACAACACTGGCTGTGTTCGGTCGTACTTCCATCTGCTGCGCATAAGGATCGGTTTTTTCTAGAATATCACCGTCACGGGTACGAATTTCGAATTTATATACCTCGGATTCACATAAACCCGGTGCAAATACTTCCCATACACCTGAAGAACCACGCATACGCATCTGATGCTCACGTCCATCCCAGTGATTGAAATTTCCCACCACACTGACACGCGTAGCTGATGGTGCCCAAACGGCAAAAGCAACACCCCGGACACCCTCATGTTCACGCACATGTGCGCCCATGATATTATATTTTTCGAAATGGTTGCCCTCTCCGATCAGATGCAGATCCATCTCACCCAGAGTCGGAGCAAAGCGGTACACATCCTCTTCTTCCCACTGATGCCCATCTTTATTTTCAATACGAAAACGATAGTCCGTTTCAAAATCGCCTTTTTTCCAATGCAGTTTGAAGATATCACTACCTTCGATCCGGGGCATGGCAATCGCTTTCTCATCAGCAACAAGAAGCCACATCTTCTCGGCGCGGGGTTTAAATGCACGCACCACCACGCCACTTTCAGCATGATAATGTCTGCCCAGCCAGCCGAAAGGATCGTGACTTCTGGATTCTACAATGGCCCATGCTTCGGGGGGTAGGATAGGACGTTTCATTCAGTTCCTCGCTTATTTGAACTCAGTTTCAACCAACGCATCAGGTAATCACGGTCGGTTTGTCGCGACCTGACAGTTTTTGCAGTCCGGAGATATCATCGGCAGCTGCAATAAAACCGGCCAGTGCATCCTGGGCATCCATGCCCTGCTTGCCTGTGTCCGCTTCAAAGGATTCCAGGTAGATACGAATCGTGGCGCCACTGGTGCCCGTACCGGAAAGTCTGAAAATTATTCGCGAACCATCTTCAAATAATACGCGAACTCCCTGATTCTCACTGACACTGCCATCAACAGGATCGGTATAGGAAAAGTCATCACAGCTTGCAACCGTGCGCCCTGCCAACTCCGTTCCGCATAGAGAAACAAACTGATCACGCACATTCTGCAACACCTGTGTTGCTGCAGCAGAATCCACACCCTCATAATCGTGACGTGAATAATAGTTACGCCCAAATTTAGCCCAATGCTCGGTGATAATCGCCTCTACAGACGTTTTGCGTGCGGCAAGAATATTCAGCCAGCACAGTACTGCCCACAGACCATCTTTTTCACGCACATGATTTGAACCTGTGCCAAAAGATTCTTCGCCACACATGGTAACTTTTCCATCATCCATGAGATTACCGAAAAACTTCCAGCCCGTTGGTGTTTCATAGCAGCTTAAACCCATGGCCTCAGCCACACGATCAGCGGCCCCGGATGTCGGCATGGAGCGGGCAATGCCAGCGATGCCCGCCTTGTAACCCGGGATCAGTTCAGCATTGGCAGCAATAACTGCCAGAGAATCACTTGGTGTAACAAAGAAATGATTACCCAGAATCATATTCCGGTCGCCATCACCATCAGAAGCAGCACCAAAATCAGGTGCATCTTCACCATACAGCACATCAACAAGTTCATGGGCATAAGTCAGATTAGGATCGGGGTGTCCACCGCCGAAATCCGTTTTCGGTACACCGTTCATCACAGTACCCTTTGGCGCACCCAGCATATCTTCAAAAATAGTTGTGGCATACGGACCTGTAACCGCATGCATGGCATCAAAAGCCATGCGAAAATCACTCGCCAGCAGATCGCGGATCGCATCAAAATCAAATAGCGATTGCATCAGCTCCGCATAATCGGCAACTGAATCAATCACTTCTACCGTCATGCCGGCTATTTCTGTAGTACCTGTACTGGAAAGATCCACATCATCGCACTGGATAGTCTGATACCACTCGATTTTTCCGGTCTGTTCAAACACAGCTTCAGTCACTGATTCCGGAGCCGGACCACCATTTCCCATATTGTATTTAATACCGAAATCTTCTTCCGGACCAGCAGGGTTATGGCTGGCAGAGAGAATCAGCCCGCCGTAGGCATTGTATTTGCGAATCACACATGATGCGGCTGGCGTGGAAAGAATACCGTTCTGGCCTACCAGCACTTTGCCGAATCCACTGGCTGCCGCCATCTTGAGGATAGTCTGGGTCGCTTCGAGATTATAAAAACGTCCATCGCCACCCACTACCAGTGTTTGGCCGCTGTAATCGCCGATACTGTCAAACACAGATTGCACGAAGTTTTCCAGATAATGTTCCTGCTGGAACACTTTCACCTTTTTGCGCAGTCCGGACGTTCCCGGACGCTGACCTTCAAAAGGCGTGGTCGCGATTGAATGGATGAGCATGTATCTCCCCCTGATGAGTATTTCGCAATGATAACGAAGATGGCACAAAAAAAACATCACCACATACATGCAAGATGGCTAAAACGGTGATATACTTTAGCCCATCTATTAAGATGGGAGGGTGTACATGAGTCCAACTCAGGTGGAACGCAGTGAACGCAATATCAGTAAGTTAACGTCTAATACCGTTGCTTTGGTATTAGCTGGCGGTAAAGGTTCAAGATTAAAAGATTTGACGCAGTGGCGAACCAAACCTGCCGTACCGTTTGGAGGCAAGTTCCGCATCATCGACTTCCCTATGTCAAACTGCATCAACTCAGGTATTCGTCGCATCTCGGTTCTAACACAGTATAAGTCTCACTCCCTGCAACGTCATTTACAACGTGGATGGTCCTTCCTCTCCGGTCAGTTCGGAGAGTTCATGGAAGTACTTTCTGCCCAGCAGCGTACCGGTGAAGGCTGGTACGAAGGTACTGCTGATGCGATCTACCAGAATCTGGACATTATCCGTCATTATGATCCGGAATATGTACTCATTCTTGCCGGTGACCACATCTACAAAATGGATTACGGTAAGATGATTGCCGCTCATGCTGCCAGAGGCGCAGATATCACTGTCGGATGTATTCCGGTTCCCCTTGCAGAAGCAACAGAGTTTGGGGTTATGGATGTGGATCACGAACATCGTATCACCGAATTTGCTGAAAAACCTGAAAATCCAAAGCCAATGGCTGACAAACCTGACAAGGCCCTCGCGTCGATGGGCATCTATGTGTTCTCGGCAGACTTCCTGCGTGAACGTCTGCTTGATGATGCCAAGCTCTCCTCATCCAGCCATGATTTCGGTAAGGACATCATTCCAACCGCCATTGAAAATGCCAATGTGTTCGCCTACCGCTTTATGAATGCCAACACAGGCGCACCGCAGTACTGGCGTGACGTAGGTACCCTTGATGCATATTGGGAAGCCAACATGGATCTGGTTACCGTTCAGCCTGACCTGGATATGTATGATAAGGACTGGCCGATCTGGACGCAGCAGGAGCAGCTACCACCAGCGAAATTCTATTTCGACGATGATAGCCGTCGTGGATATGCAGTGGATTCACTGGTTTCAGGGGGCTGTCTGATTACTGGCTCTGCCGTTCGTCGCTCGGTGCTCTTTTCCAATGTGCGCGTGCACTCTTATTCTGAAGTTGAAGATTCAGTAATTCTGCCGGATGTTGAAATCCGTCGAAACTGCAAGATCAGGAAATGTATTATCGACAAAGGTACGGTCATTCCTGAAGGCATGGTCATCGGGTATGACCTTGAAAAAGATAAAGAATGTTTCGAAGTATCTGCAAACGGCGTGGTTCTGGTTACACCGGACATGCTTGGTCAGGGATTGCATCAGCTGTAATCTAAACTACGAATATAACAGGGAATGGTAGCAAGAGACTGAAACATCTGTTTCGTATTCTTTAATACCGTGAATAGCAAAGGGTTGCCAATGGCAATCCTTGCTTCATTCTTCCCGACGCGAAATTCATGCACATGGACGTGCTATAAATATTAACCCCGGAGGCGGCCGCCTCTACAAACCAGGAGGTTCTCAACCATGTCTCAGCCCTTATCCGTTGTCTTTTACTGGCATATGCACCAGCCATTTTACTGTGAGGCTGACACAGGTCGCTATCACCTGCCCTGGGTTTATCTGCATGCCATGAAAGATTACACCGATATGGCAGAGATTCTTGCTCAGCTACCCCGCGCTAAAGCGGTAATCAATTATGTGCCATCTCTGACGGCACAGATTGAAGATTATGCCAGCCACCTCAGAGAATTCCTTGATGGCACTGCATCCAAGTTGAATGACCCGCTGCTGGCATCTCTGGCCGATAAGTCCGGTCAGTCCGATCAATCTTCTCGAGAATATCTGCTGGAAAGCTGTTTCCGCCTCAACCACGAACGTAATCTGCATCGTTATTCAGCCTACTCGCGTTTATGGAATATGGCTGAACATGCCAAAAACAATGATGCTCAGGATTACCTTGGCGACAGCTTCTTTACCGACCTGGTTACCTGGTATCATCTTGCCTGGCTTGGGGAAACAGTACGAAACCATAACTTTGTTGCCAGAAGATTGATTGAAAAGGCCCGTAACTTCTCCTATCAGGATCGACGTGATCTGCTCACGCTGATTGCATCACTTCTGTCCGAGATTCCGGCTATGCATCGCCGTCTGGTGGAATCCGGCAAAATCGAATTAACCACAACACCATACGCCCATCCGATCATTCCGCTCATGCTTGATTTTAATACAGCACGTGAAACTGTGGCTGATGCCCTGATTCCCGATGAACAGTATCCGGGTGGCCGCGAACGCGCGCTGGACCACATCACACTGGGTCAGAAAACACATCAGCAAACCTTCGGACACGCTGCCAAAGGCTGCTGGCCTGCTGAAGGTGCCGTTTCCGATGCAACGCTGGCTCTATTGGGGCAATCCGGGTTTCAGTGGTGTGCAACCGGTGAATCGGTATTGCACCACTCATTGAAATATAATCTGCGTGAACAACAGGGGAACCGCGATCTTTACCACCCCTGGCTGGTCGGTGAAGGTGAAGAAGAGATTACCTGTTTCTTCCGCGACGACCGTCTTTCCGACCTGCTCGGCTTTGAATACAGCCGCTGGAACACATCTGATGCAATCAACAATTTCATGCATGAACTGGCCGGTATCCGCCACAGAACCATGGGCATGGATGCACCCGTAGTCGCCATTATTATGGACGGTGAAAATGCTTGGGAACATTACCATGAGAACGCCCTGCCATTTTTGACCAAACTGTATCAAAGTATTTCTGAGCATGATGAATATGAACTGACCACATTCAGTGAGTATCTGGACAAACATCCGGCCACAGAAAAACTGCCTAAACTGACTGCCGGTTCATGGGTATATGGTAACCTTTCCACATGGATCGGTGACAAGGCCAAAACCCGTGCCTGGGAATTGCTGATTGAAGCGAAAAAAGCCTTCGATGCACAGCAGGGTCATCTCAACGAAGAACAACTTGAAGCTGCAACCGAACAATTGCGTATTTGCGAAGGTTCGGACTGGTGCTGGTGGTTTGGGGATTATAATCCGGGTGCTGCAGTGCGCGATTTTGATAACCTGTACCGCAGACATTTAAAGAAACTGTACCTGTTGATCGACTCTCCGGTTCCTGCCTCTCTGGATGAAACCATTTCACAAGGTGGTGGTGATGCAGAAGGTGGCGGCACCATGCGTCGTGGCGGAGCTTAAGCAGCGTGCCCATGAATATAACAACCCACCCATTATAAAGGACTGAATATGAATGCATGGCTGGATCACCGAAGCTCGGCAGCACTTCTGCACATTACATCCCTACCCGGCCCGTTCCATAAAGGTGTATTGGGTGCGGAAGCACGCTCGTTTATCCAGCATTTGCATGATTCCGGATTCCGGATCTGGCAGTTCCTGCCATTAGGGCCAACACATGGGCATGGTTCCCCGTATGAGTCACTCTCCTCTTTTGCCGGTAACCCTGAACTCATTGACCTCAGAGAATGTGTTCAGCATGGCTGGCTCTCAGAAGATGATCTCAGCCGCTGCGACACTGCACAACTGCATGAAGCTCTGCGTTACAAAGCGGGCAAACAGTTCTGGGCGCAGGTTGAACAGCAAGCTGAAATTGCTCAAAAAGTTGATAATTTCAGCAATACCAACAGTTACTGGCTGGATGATTATGCCCTGTTCTTTGCACTGAAAAATGCATTCCGTGATCGTGCCTGGTGGCAATGGCCGCAGGAGTTGCGTGACAGGAAAAAGAAAGCGCTAAAGCTGGCAAAAACAGAGCATATCAAACAGATCAGGCAGGCCATATTTGAACAGTACCTGTTCGATTGTCAGTGGCAGTCTTTAAAGAGACATGCAGAAGCACACGGAATTCAGCTATTCGGTGACCTGCCCATTTATGTAGCACACGACTCCGCTGATGTCTGGGCGAATCGCGAGTATTTCACGGTCAATAAATATGGCCTGTGCGATGAAGTTGCCGGTGTGCCGCCTGACTATTTTTCTGAAACAGGGCAGCGCTGGGGAAATCCACTCTACCTATGGGACAAACTGCAGGCTGATGATTTCAGTTGGTGGGTGCAGCGCGTAAAACGGCAACTGGATCGTATGCATATGCTGCGCATCGACCATTTTCGCGCCCTGGAAGCATTCTGGGTCATCCCCGGTGAAAGTGAGGATGGTATCATCGGTGAGTGGCGGGAAGCCCCTGGAGATGCACTGCTGCAAACCCTCAACGACAAGCTGGGCAAGCTGCCGTTAATCGCAGAGGATCTTGGCATCATCACTGATGAAGTGACTGCACTGCGTGAAAAGTTTGAATTGCCCGGCATGAAAATTCTGCTGTTCGCCTTTGGCGGCGATGAAAGCAATCCGTATCTGCCGGAGAATCACGAAGAAAATAGCGTGGTGTATACCGGCACGCATGATAACGACACGACACTGGGCTGGTTCGATCAGGCCGATGAACATGTGCGTAAACATGCGCTTACTGTTCTGGGTGCCGAAGAGGAAGATATGCCATGGGCCATGATTGAATGCGCCATGGCTTCAGTAGCCAGGATGGCTGTGATTCCGATGCAGGATCTGCTGGAACTGGGTACAGAGGCGAAATTCAATACGCCCGGCACACTGGAAAATAACTGGTGCTGGCGCATGTCTTTCATGCCTGAAGCAGGCAGTCTGTGCTGGACTCAGTCCAAAAAGCTGAACGTGAAATACGGACGCTGCGATTAACAGGAGAACGCCGGCATGATAATGAAATATTATCCCCACCTGCTGGCTGCTGTTTTCACTGTTTTCTTCATAGTTCTGGCCAATGAACCTGTCTCACGCGAGGTGTGGTTTGCGGAAGTAATTCCGGTGGTGATTATCTTCCTGTTTCTTGTCTTCACTTATCGAAGATTCAGCTTCAGCCCTATTGCATATACGTTGATGGCCATCTGGCTTTTCTGGCATACCATCGGCGGCCATTACACCTTTGCCAATGTTCCTTTCGAATGGCTGCATCACTTACCCGGCAGCGATGGTCGCAATCATTTTGATCGTATTGGTCACTTTGTGATCGGATTTTATGCCTTTGCCATGGCCGAATGGTTGATGCGAAAGCAGCATTGCAGTCTGAAACTGGCCACTGTATTCAGCATCTTTTTCATCATGAGTGTGGCTGCCGGATATGAGATCATTGAATGGTGGTATGCTGTACTTGAAGGCGGAGAAGCAGGTATCGAATTTCTTGGCTCTCAGGGTGACATCTGGGATGCACAGAAAGATATGCTGGCTGATACGCTGGGAGCCATCACATCCATGATCCTGTTCTGGATTCTGAGACCTGATCTGAAGCGATAGGAAACCTTGAACTGCTTTGGCCCTCTATGCCACAGGATCGTAGTCCCTGACTTGCTTTAAAGACTTCAAGGTTTCATTCAACTGTTCCATCTGCCATGGCTTTTGCAATAAAACCGGTTGTTCACGACACGGCCACTCTGATAACAACGAACCATCCAGGTCATAACCGGTCATAAGCACTGTTTTCACCGTATCGCCACTGTGCTGCCAGATCTTCTGTGCCACTTCAACACCACCAAGCTTCGGCATCACGCAATCGAGTATTGCCATGCGAATATCGGCTTTGTGCTCCATATACTTTTGCAATGCCTGTTCCCCATCAAATGCTACAAGAACCCTGTAACCGGCTTCCTCGAGAACTTCACATACGGATTCGCACAGAGTGACATTATCATCTGCCAGCAAAATCCATTCGCCTCTCCCCTGACAGATTGCATGATCAGCGGCTTCAATTGCTTCAACATCCACCTCGTTCAGGGGCAGATAGATATCAATGGAAGTGCCCTTCTCCGGGCTGCTTGTCAGCCCAATCCAGCCACCATGCATCTCAACACAACCCATCACCATTGGCAGCCCCAGACCCGTTCCCCGACCTGCTTCTTTGGTTGTAAAAAAGGGCTCAAATACCCTATTGCGTGTTTTCTCATCCATACCCAGGCCATTATCGGAGACAGAAATATGTGCACATTGTCTCACGCTTGCAGCGCCACTTGCAGAGATGATCTCTCTGATTTCTCCACTCACAGCATCCACAGGAACCGCGTAGACCGACAGATTAATCACGCCTGCAATATTGGCATGACTCTGTGCATCTTCTATCGCATGACGGGCATTATTAACCAGATTGAATATACAGCTTTGCAAAAGCGACGGATCGCCAAACAGCATCATACTAGTCGTATCAATATCCACGTTCAGGCTAATATCTTCAGGCGTACTGGTTTGTAACAGCTTGCTGATTTCTTTGCCCAGAATCTGCAAATCCAAATTTTGCCGGTCCACTGTTTTTTTGCGTGCAAAGACCAGCATTTGACGAATCAGATCAGCACCGCGGTGTCCCTGCGCCTCAATCGATTCAATACGGCGAACGACATCATGGTCTTCATGCATACTTTTTTTCAGCATGTACAGGTTACCCATCATCGCTGCCAGCATATTATTAAAATCATGGGCAATGCCTCCAGCCAGCACACCGACCGCCTCCATTTTCTGAGCCTGGACAAGCTGATTGCCAACTTCGATCTCTTGAGTCATATCCCGAATCACCGCGATATACATACGATGCTCATCATCACCCATTACAACAGATATATTGGTCATGGCTTCGTAGGGTTCGCTATTTGCCCGCTGCCACTGATTGCGCCCCAACCATTGACCATTCAGGTCCAGCGCCTCGAGCACAGCAGTATGGGAACATGTTTCATCGCACCAATAGTCCCAAATCAATTGTTTCTTAAGCTTTTTATTGTTTAAACCGATCTGTGTTGTAAAAGCCCTGTTAGCAAAATCAATACGGCCCTGTTGATCAAAAATACAGATCATTTCACCAGCCTGTTCGACTGCACTTACCAGATGTTCAACCTGCAAATTCAATGCTCTGGTTTCTGACACGTCATGCAGCAAGCCCAACCAGTATCTTGGAGAGTTTCCGTCGAGCTGAATCGGGCTGAGATGAAAATCATTCCAGAAAACCGTACCGTTCTTGCGCCTGTTTTTTAACAGTGCATGAACAGGTTCAGCCCCCTTCATGGCAAGCATAATTTTATCCTCATCAGATTGATGATCCAGTCCTGTAGTCAGAAAATGAATATCCCTGTCTTTCGTCTCTGCCATGGAATAACCAGTCATACGACTGAATGCAGGGTTGGCATATACGATGGCGTTATCTCGTGCCGGATCGGTGATGATGATGCCTG
This sequence comes from Mariprofundus micogutta, assembly GCF_001895085.1. Classification (GTDB taxonomy): domain Bacteria; phylum Pseudomonadota; class Zetaproteobacteria; order Mariprofundales; family Mariprofundaceae; genus Mariprofundus; species Mariprofundus micogutta. Next base: position 32,824 of record NZ_BDFD01000012.1, read on the forward strand.
CATAAGAATCCTCGGAAATTGCCCGGAATAACGCATCCTGCTCTCTGGCATCCGCCAGAGGTCGCACAATCCACAGTTGCGCAACAACGGCAGTGATCAGACCCAGCAGAACAACATCAAGCATATCCAGCAACCACGGAGATGCATCATCCGTAAAATAATGGAGACCGGACATAATCAGTAATTCTGTAATCACTACGACGCTAAGTAGTTTAATCACTGGGTGGTATCGGGATATCTTCATACAGCCAATACTCTGCATACCACTCAAAAATAATATGCGTCAATTTACCATTCAAAGATGCGGAATTTCCTGACATCTCCTGTTTGAACTGAATAGTCTACTTACAGATTATCCTGCAGCTTATGCTTTAATGATACCCAGGCGAATGGCCAGACGAGCCAGTTCAGCGCCTGTTTTTACCTGCAGTTTATTAAATACCCTTGTCTGGTGTGTACCAACGGTTTTCGGGCTTAAATGCAAGGCATCAGCAATCTCTTTGCCGTCCTGACCAAGGGCCAGAAGCACAAACACCTCAAACTCTCTGGAGGTCAGAATTTCGTGTGGATTCTCATGCCCTGATCGATTACTGCCGAACAGCTGTTGCGCCAGTTTCGGAGAGGCCCAGGTCTCACCTGCAGCAAGGGCACGAACTGCCGGAGCCAGAAGATCCGGATTATCGGACTTACTGATATAGCCCATTGCACCATATTCCAGAGCACGTTTTACAAAAGCTACATCATCAAACATGCTCATCACCAACACCTTCGCATCTATATCGCGTGTCAGCAGACGCCGTATAAAACCCAGGCCACCTTCGCCCGGCATGGATATATCGGTGATAACAACATCCGGCTGTAGTTCAAAATAACCGCTATACGCCTCTTCCCCACTGGCCGCCTCACCGACAACCTGAATGTCGCATTCAGCATCGAGAAGACTGCTAAAACCAGCCCTTACCACGGCATGGTCATCAACCAGATAAACGGAGATCATATCTTCATCTCCAGTGGCACTTTCACGCTGATACTTACCCCTTTTTTCAATGCTGAAGTAATGTTGATTTCACCATTTAGCAATTCAGTTCGCTCACGCATACCTAACAGACCCAGTCCACTCTCCTCGATTGTCGCCATACCACAGCCATCATCACTGACCAACAGATTAAGCCTGCCTTCTGAAGGATTCATACACACTTTCACATGTTGGGCCTGAGCATATTTAGCTATATTGGTCAGAGCCTCCTGCACAATTCGATACAGGTGGATATTCTGGCCATCGCTTAATCGGGGTAATGCCGACTCGCAAACAAACTCACATGTGATGCTTTCGCGCTGAGAGAATTCTTCCAACATATCCTGTACAGCAGCACTTAAACCCAGGCGATCAAGACTGGCCGGCCTCAAATCATGCAACTGGCTGCGCACTGATTTCTGGATATGAGTGGTGATATCTCTGATTCGCTGAACATTTACTCCGACTGTTTCACTGCTTTTCTCTGTTAATGATTTGCCAATCGCTGCTGCATAGGCCTGAATCGATGTTAATGACTGTCCCATATCATCATGCAGTGCTCGCGCCAATGATCTTCGTTCAAGTTCCTGCAGATTCAACTGCTGTCGCAACAAGCTGCGTTTTGTCTGAAACACCTGTTGCAGCTTTAAAAAAGCAGCCGCACGTCCCGACTCAGCTCGTGCCCATAACCAGGCTACAATCATCCATAATATCAACATAAGCAGATTCACTTTTACAAACATCTGGAAAGAATTCTCTGAATCTGCAAACAATTCAGCACTGGGCACATGAGAAACTATAACCCAGTCATCTGCACCTGATCCTTGCGGCTGATCCTGACTTATGAGTCCATAAGGAGACACCGTAGCAAAAGTAAATAGCCCATCCTCTGAGAGAATCTGCCCGTCTCGTGCCTCAACGATTCCATTCCATATGTCGGGGAAACTGTTTGCAAAACTATGATCTTCCCTCGAGTCCAGCATGGAGCCCCAGGTTACATTTTCATCTTCAGCATGGATAAAAAAACTATTGGCATTGAGCAACATATTCTCACCCGCCACATCGGTAGCATCCAGATACCTGTCGATCAATACCTTGCCTAGAAAGTTAATCACGACCACGCCGATTTTTTCTCCATCGCTATCTATTACGGGGGCAGCATAACGGATCACCGGCTTGTACGGTTGCTCGATGCGTCCATGTTCAACATTCAAGGTCAGGTCGGAAATAAACACGTTTTGATCTGGCAGATTGATGGTCTGATTAAAATAGTCATGGTTACTTTTATCCTGCAGATGTTCTTCTTGGGTCAATGTTGCCTCACCATCTTTGAAGTTGGCTCGTACAACCTCATAGCCATTTCGATCCAATAAGCGCACCTGATCGTAGACACCCATATATTTGGCAAATGAATGGAAATCGTGGCTTAATTCATCAAATGCATGAATATCGTCATTTTTCAGTACTTCAACAACCTCGCTATGCTTGGACAGAAATTTGACATGTAAAACTGCCTGTTTGACTTCCACACGAATATTCTTGGCCTGACTTTCGATATGATGAGCCGTTTCAATACGCACTGTGTCCAGATGCAACTGCTTCTCAGACTGTAAAAAAAGATAGCTACTTAACACAAGAATTCCCGCCACAGGCAGAGCAAGCATCAGAAATCTGCGCCATACTCCCCTGTTAGATTTCTTATCTAAGATATCGGTTATTTCATGCATCTGTTGTTGAACGCATAAAGCATGCCATGAGGGGTATGAATCCGGTTTTACAATGCGTTGACTCGTGCAGGAAATACCTATGGCACGCTTAAGTGCCAGAGGGACTGATGCATTCAGTGCTACGGAATTGTGATTCGGCACATCCATGTGCCTCACCCTCCGGGCTCGCCTGAAGGCGAGTCCATCATTGTGTAGGATAGCACAATGACACGTCTCAGCGCCCCGAAGGGGTGGAGCACACGGATGTGCGACATGAATTCCGCTCTCCTGCGGATTTGTGATTCGGAGACCCTGTCCCTCGCCTTTCAGGCGCGCCGTTGGCGAATCCATCATTGTGCAGGATAGCACAATGACACGTCTAAGCGCCCCGAAGGGGTGGAGCACATGGATGTGCGACATGAATTCTGCTCTCCTGCGGATTTCTCACCCTTCAGGCGAGCTAAAGCTCGTCCAAATCTTCAGCTCTGATAATTGTGACTCGGGGCTCCTGCCCCTCGCCTTTCAGGCGCGCCGTTGGCGCGTCCAATTTGGCAGTCCTGCCAAATTGTGACCGGCATCAATGATTGGATGGGATTGAGTATCTAGCGTGGCGGCATGTTGAATACCTTTAGTCCAACCAGCCTGTTCAGAACCCTGCTTATCGTAGCCTCCATGAGCCTGATCTCCTGTGCTCAATTCCAGCAGCCTGAAGTAAGCGCTGAAAAACCGGTAAAGCCGGAAACAGTGCAAGTTATCAAACCAAGCAACCCGTTCCTTGCAGGGCTCACAGATCGAGAAATACAAAACATTAAAAATGAAGCATGGCGCGTATATGGCCGTCACTGGAAGCCGGTTGCTGCCCGTTCACGTTATGTGCGCCAGCCATTAATCGAAACTCTGGACCGTTTCGGCTACCCAAGAGAGCTACAGATGGTGCCTGTAGTAGAATCAAGCTATGACCCCTACGCACACTCCACTGTTGGTGCTGCAGGCTTGTGGCAACTGATGCCTGTCACAGCCAGTGACCTGAACATCAAACACAGTAAATACATCGATGGTCGCCGTGAGATCCGTACCAGTACTCGTGCAGCAGCCAAATATCTGACCCGCCAATACCGTCGTTTTGGCAACTGGGAGATGGCTCTGGCTGCCTACCATCTGGGCCCATCAGCAGTACAACGCCGCCTGAACCGTCGCCCATGGAAACCCGAAGACGGGCTGCGTAAAATGCCCCTGCCACCGATCACTAAAACGTACATTCGCCACATCATCGGTCTGATCGCACTGCATCATGACGGTCTGATTAAGTTTCCAAAACCGTACAGAACTGAAACGATCAAGGTGCAGACACCCATCGACATTAATGCCCTGCAAACCAGAGCGGAACTGCCTGAAAACCAGATTTTCCGTTTCAATCCTCAACTGAAATTGAACCAGTATGTGGATGGCAAGCCTAAAGCCCTTAAACTTCGCATTTCCAAGACCCGCGTGAAAAAGGTTAAACAGAGCATTGCATCTATCGAGCGTAGTCATATGACTATCACCATCGCTAAAGGTGATGATCTGAGTGACATCAGTAGCCGCTATAACACCTCGACTCATCTGATTCGTGCAAACAATCCGGGGCTTCAAACACCACTGGCAACCGGTCAGAAACTGCGTTTACCCGTCAAACTGCTTAAACGCGCAGATGCCGAAGAAAATCCAATGCTTAAAGATGTTTCCAAACAGAAGATGGTAGCGGACAACAGCGGTACTCGAATTTAGAATTACCGAAGCAACCGTTCGGGCTTTCTCTATTCAAGTTTGATACTGCCATGCAACCTGTTTTCGATTATTGATTCTCAGGTATTTAGTTGCTGCTGGAGCAAATGGCTCAGGTCTTCAATCATATACGGTTTGCTGAGCACTGTTTCATTTTTCAGTTTGCCGTCATTATCTTTATCATAACCTGTCGAGAAGATTATTTTCACCTGCGGATTGATCAACCGCATACATTGAGACGCCTCAATGCCTCCCATCCTGGGCATGACAACATCCAGAATAACCAGGTCCAATTTATCTGCATGTTGCTTAAATGCCTCAACAGCCTGATCACCATCTGAGGCTGTTAATACCTGATAACCAAGCGATTCAAGCACCTCTCTTTCTGTCGAAACAATCTGCTGCTCGTCATCAACAATCAGAATCATTTCACCATTTCCTTTTACCACTTCCTGATCACGTCTGGATTTCTGAGTATCATCCTCTGCATCTATCAACGGGATATATATGCTGAATATTGAACCCTTTCCTTCAACAGAATTCACCCTCACGTAACCTTGATGCGTTTTAACCGCACCAAACACCATAGCCAAGCCAAGTCCGGTTCCTTTACCCTGCTCCTTGGTAGTGAAGAATGGTTCAAACAGATGTTCAATCTGACGATCCGGAATGCCGCAACCATTATCATCCACACTGATAAGCGCATAGGGCGAGATATTGAAATATGTGTGCACTCGCATGAATTCATCATCAGGTACAAACAAATTCAGCTTGATCTTGATTTGTGGCCGATCTATCCCATCAAGTGCATCTCGTGCATTATTTACCAGATTCATCATTATCTGGTGAAGCTGAGTGATATCGCCATTCACGGTTAATGCTTCGCTGCAAAGGTCATGAACCAGATCAATATTTTCCGGTAAGGATGCGCGAAGAAACTTGATGGTCTCCTTCATAAAGGGATTGAGCGCTATTGCATTCATGCTGACCTGATCCTTACGGGCAAAGGTAAGCAGTTGATGAATCATATCCGAAGCTCGAAAAGAGAGCTTTTCAATATTATCGAGACTTTGAATCACCGCGGGTTGCCCCTGAGAGCGCTGTTTGGCCAGATAAAGGTTACCGGTCATGCCTGCCAGCATGTTATTAAAATCATGTGCGATTCCACCGACAAGCGTACCAACAGCTTCCATTTTCTGGGCCTGTCTGAATCGCTGCTCCATATCTTCCAGCTCGGTCACATCGAGAACTACGGCTACAAACACCTGTTTGGACTGCAGTGCTGATAGCTGGAGGTGAACCCTGACCGGATATCGGGATCCGTCCTTACGCTGATGCACTGTCGAAAATTGGATTTTCCTTTGCTCACCACTTCGCAGGGGCTCAAGCAGAGCCATGAAAGCTTGTTGATCAATCTCAGGTGTAATATCTACAGGTGTAAGCTCTCTGAGTTCATCAAGATCAAAATCCAGATTCAATCGCCCCCCATAATTCACCTGAATGAACTTCAATGTCTCAGCATCGAAGATGTAAATTTCATTCAATGATTCTTCAAGAATATTGTTCAGTGCCGTGGCTTTTGCTTCTGCCTGCTTCCGGGAAGAGACATCATGAACAATGGAATAAAGCAACTGTTTCTGTTTCCAAACAATTGGCCCGGAATAAACTTCAACATCTCTGATTTCGCCGTTTGACAAACGATGTTTGAAAATAAAATGGTCCCGTTTTGCAAGCCGGGCGAGTGCCATTTCTTCGTGAATCTGATCATTTGCAAAAGTGTTAATAGCTGAAATATTTAATGCCAACAGCTGTTCTCTATTATATCCATAAAAAACTGCTGCTGCGTGATTAGCTTCTACAATTTCGCCATTATCCGGATCAATAATAAGCTCCACACATTTATTTCTTTCAAACAGCTCTCTGAAACGTTCTTCACTCTCTTTCAATTTGGCCGTTCTGACTTGTACTGCCCTGCGTAAGCTTATGGAATGCAGAGTAAGCAGAATGCTAATTAGAGCCAGTAGAATTATGCCAATTAACCAGCGATGTTCTTTGATAACGTCTAAAAAACTTTCATCCGGAAGGTAAATAACCTCTGAAGCTGGAAAGTCTGCTGGCAGAAGCCCCTGGGTAATATAGATATCAGCAATATCAACCCAGCGTTGTTCCCGCATATAACCGATCTGAACCACATCAGATTCAATCATCTCTTTGGTTTTTTGGGCCTCAAATACCAATTGTTTTCTGGAAAGGTCCTGATCGTTGTATTTTTCTTTAATCACATCAATGGTCTCGTCAATATGATCAAGGGCATATTGCCAGCCGCGCATGGATGCCTGAGTGAACGCTTTCACCTTTTCAGGTTGCTCTGTGATGTTCTGTTCAGAGGTGACCAGAACATCTCCATAGAAATCAATTCCCTCTTCCCTTGGATGGATGATGCGAGAGCGAACCCCCATTAACCTGAGTTGATGCGGCTGATCGGTTTCATAACCGGCGAACGCATCTGTGTTTCCGTTAACCAGATCGCGAATATCAAAACTTGTGTCCTGTCTGGTGAAATCATCCGCTGTAATACCTGCAGCACCCAGAGCGGCTTCGATATCAGCGTTAAGGCCCGGCACCAGCATAATGCGTTTACCACGCAGATCGGAAAAGCGGGTAATGCCTGAATTTTCCCTGACGATCAGCGTCAATGGTGAATGTTGGAAGATTGCCGCCAGAACCTTAACCGGGGCACCCTTTGCTCTGGCAAGCAGGATACCGGGATCGGCCACAACATAATCGGCATGGCCATGGATTAACTCATCAGCAGGAACCTTGCCCACTTCACCGGCACGAATCTCAACTTGAAAACCGGCATCATGATAAAAGCCTTTCTCGGCAGCCATATAAAATCCGGCAAACTGAAACTGATGTTTCCACTTTAATTGTAGTGTCACGGAATCGCCAGCTGCTTCTGAGAGAAAAGGAAACAGACATAACACTATGGCGCAGATTAGCCTCCTAATCATACGATAAGCTGTCGAAAAGTAGCTTGCTGGTTTTGCCTGCAGGCCATGGCATTGCTCCTCTTTGAACTTAATGAATACGCACCACTGAAGTTCAAAAATATTGAAGCAAGTTAGCCGCCAAACTTAATCTTCACCGTAGAAAAGTGTCGGGTTGATCTGCCATAGTACCGCCCAGCCGGATTCCCTTTTTTCCAGACAGAGCACGCCACCATTACGAAAATGCACAACCTCACGATTTACATCACCGGAAAGGAGTAGCCCTGCCAGGCGCTGCATATACGGCAGATGCCCGACCAGCATGACATCGTCTGACATCGATGCGAAATGCGCCGACCATGTGGATGGATCATCATTCGGAGCCAGATCGAGCGTCTTCTCAACCGGCAAACCGCCCCAGGCTTCGGCAAACATCTCGGCAGTTTGCAGGGCACGTAATTTACCACTGTGCAGAATTCTTGCTGGCCTCGGCTTCTCAAACAGACTCAGAAACCCTGCAGTACGGGTGACATCTTCCCTGCCCTGTTCCGATAATGGCCTTGCTACATCTTCACTCTCGTCTTTTGCCAAACCATGTTGCACCAGATATACCCGCATGATTTTCTCCTTATACAAACCGACTATATTTCACCACAAAGCACGTAGTAGATGTTCTATTTAATAGCAATAATGACCTTGCTGACAGATTAGGCCACAATACGGGCATCATTCAACTGTTACCCGGAGAAGCGTAGGCATGGTAAAAATTAAAACCCCTGAAGAAATCGAAGCCATGAAACCTGCATGTCAGCATGCTGCAGATACACTGGTGATGATTGAGCCATACATTAAAGCAGGGATAACTACCGATGAGATCAATGATCTGGTGCATGAATTCACCATCAAAGCTGGCGGCATTCCTGCGCCGTTGAATTATCACGGCTTTCCTAAATCGGTCTGCACTTCGGTGAACCACGTTGTCTGTCATGGTATCCCAAGCGCCAAAAAGCTCTCGAATGGCGATATCATTAATGTTGATGTCACCACTATTCTTGATGGCTGGCATGGCGATAACAGTAAAACGTTCTTTGTTGGTGAGCCCAAGGTTCGCGCGCGCAAGGTTGTTGAAGTGGCTGAAAAAGCACTGCAGATCGGAATCGATGTCGTGCGCCCCGGTGCCACTCTTGGTGATATCGGTCATGCCATTCAAAGCTATGTTGAAGGCGAGAAGTGTTCAGTTGTGCGCGAGTACTGTGGCCACGGCATTGGGCGCGTCTTTCATGAAGAACCGCAAGTATTGCACTACGGCAAACCCGGCACAGGGCTTACGCTGAAAGAAGGTATGGTATTCACCATTGAACCGATGGTGAATGTGGGCAAAGCTGCAGTAAAACTTCTAGGCGATCACTGGACTGTCGTCACACGTGATAAGTCACTTTCTGCCCAATTCGAGCATACACTGACTGTCACCAAAACCGGCTGCGAAATACTTACTATTCCAAGCGCTTAACCTTTCACCACAGAAGACATCAGGTGAATTTCGCCTAGGGGACGAAGAGCTCGAAACAAGTCAGTAGAAAGCACATTACCTTTGTTCAATCCGCACTATTTTCTACTTTGTTTATTTAATTTTTGTGGCCTTCGTGATCTTCGTGGTGAATAAATAAATCATATTACTTCCATAAAGGTGGTGAAGCGCTACTATGCGCGCCACTTTTGATTCGAGGTACACAATATGTCCCGCAAGCTACGTAACATCGCCATCATCGCCCACGTGGATCATGGCAAAACAACTCTGGTTGATGAACTGCTCAAGCAGTCCGGCACGATGGATAGTCTGCGCGCCGACATGGAAACATGTGTCATGGATTCTAACGACCTCGAAAAAGAGCGTGGCATTACCATCACCGCCAAGAACACTGCCATTCGCTATGGTGACACCCACATCAACATTATCGACACCCCTGGCCATGCCGACTTCGGCGGCGAAGTGGAACGTGTACTGAATATGGTTGATGGTGTTGTCCTGCTGGTTGATGCCCGTGAAGGTCCGATGCCACAGACCAAGTTTGTAACCTCAAAAGCTCTGGCGCTGGGCCTGAAGCCAATTGTTGTAGTTAATAAAATCGACCGTGAAGGCTCTGATCCCGATGCCGTGGTTGATCTCACTTTTGACCTGTTTGCATCGCTTGGTGCTACAGATGAACAGCTGGAGTTCCCGGTTGTTTATGCCTCCGCTAAAAACGGTTACGGCATGCTTGATCTGAATGAAGAGTCCGACAATCTGATCTGCCTGTTTGATACGATTCTTGAGCATGTTCAAGCGCCTGAAGGCGATTCCGAAGCACCATTGCAGATGTTAGCCACCACTCTGGACTGGGATGAATACATTGGCCGTATCGTTATTGGCCGTATTGCAAATGGTCGCGTCAAAACAGGTGAAGAAATCACTGTTGTGCATGCCGATTCTTCAAAAGAAAACTTTAAGGTCACCAAATTGCTTGGTTTCCTTGGCCTGAACCGCATTGAAATTCAGGAAGCAGAAGCCGGTGATATTGTTGCTATTGCGGGTATCGAACATATCAATATCGGTGAAACGATTGCTTCCAAAGAGAATCCCATTGCACTGCCGGTGATCCACGTGGATGAACCAACGCTGTCCATGGAACTGCATGTGAACAATTCTCCGCTGGCTGGTACTGAAGGAAAATTCATCACCACACGTCAGATCCGTGACCGCCTGATGCGTGAAATTCGCACCAACGTAGCCATGCGTGTTGAAGAAACCGACTCTGCAGATGTCTACAAAATATCCGGCCGTGGCGAACTGCATATTGGTATTCTTCTGGAAACCATGCGTCGTGAAGGCTTTGAAATGGCTGTATCACGTCCGACAGTGATTATTCGTACGGTTGACGGTGTTAAACAGGAACCATACGAACATGTAACCGTTGATGTGGAAGCTGAATTTCAGGGTGCAGTTATTGAAAAACTGGGTAAACGAGGCGCTGAAATGACCTCTATGGAAAGCAATAAGGATGGCTCTACCCGTATTGAGTTCATGTCCCCTACCCGCAGCCTGATCGGTTATACATCAGAATTCCTTACCGATACCCGTGGTACAGGCATCATGCATCATGTATTCCACTCCTATGGCGCATATATCGGTGCCCTGCCGGGTCGTACCAACGGTGTATTGATCTCCATGGAAAATGGCGAATCTGTTGCCTTTGCCCTGTGGAAACTGCAGGAACGCGGCAAGATGTTTATCGGTTCCGGCCAGAAACTGTATGAAGGCATGATCATCGGTATCAACAGCCGTGACTCAGATATGACTGTGAATCCGATCAAGGAAAAGAAACTGACCAATGTTCGTGCATCCGGTAAAGATGAGTCCATTGATCTGGTGCCACCTCTGAACCTGAGTCTGGAACGAGCAATCGAATTCATTGCAGATGATGAGTTGGTGGAAATCACTCCGACTTCGATTCGTCTGCGCAAGCGATTCCTTAAAGAACACGAACGCAAACGTGCAACACCTAAAGGTTCTTGACATCCTCCCACGAATAAATATGGGATTCCCAAAACCGCTCATGCAGCTAATGGAAGAGGTCGCATCGCTGCACCTCTGGTTCCTGCTTCGTTGGGAGCGTAACCGCCTATCCCTTCACAGGCTTGAACGGCATACCCTGCCGCTAGAATATTTTTTGCAGCGTTCACATCGGCGTTTTCAGTATGGCCACAGGCCATGCATGAAAACTGTGCTTGGGTTTGTCGGTTCACCTTGTCGGTGAACCCACAGGCCGAGCATTTCCGTGATGTGTTACGCGGATTAATCAGAATCACCTGACCTCCGCGCCAACGCTGTTTGTACTCCAATTGCCGGTAAAACTCGAACCAACCCATATCGAGAATGGATCGGTTGAGTCCTGCTTTCTGCCGGACGTTGGTGCATGGCTCATCGATTGAGCCTTTTGCAGATGCCGTCATGTTTTTTGTACGCAGATCTTCAAGCACGATTACCGCGTGGTTTTTGCTGATAATCGTTGTTGCCTTGTGGATTGCGTCATTTCGGGCATCTGCGATTTTGATATGCAGGCGAGTGATCCGTTCGCGCTGCTTTTTCCAGTTGTTTGAGAATTTAGTTTTGCGGGCAAGCTTACGTTGCTCTCTGGCCAGTTTTTTAGCGAGCCTTTTAAGTGGTTTTGAGCCTTCAAAAACTGAACCGTCGGACAGGGTTGCAAGATTCACCACGCCCCGGTCAATGCCGGTTACCATTGAAGATTGATGGATCGGTTCAGCGATTTCTCTCGCTGTCAGGATAGACACAAACCAGTGTTTCCCGCGCCGGGAAACGGTTGCGCTTCGGATTAAACCTTCAATGGGGCGAGACTGGCGAAACCGTACCAATCCGATTTTCGGAAGAAAGACACGATTTCCCTCAACCCGGACAGATTGTGGGAACCTGAATGAATCATTTGATCCTTTTTTCTTGAATCTAGGCATACGCTTTAGCGGCTGCTTGCGATCAAAACCATCGCTGAAAGCCCGGTCCAAATCCTTGAGGCACTGCTGCAGGACTTGCGATTGAACTTGCGCCAGAAAGCCAAACTCATCCGATTTCTTCCAGAGAGTGAGCCACCAGGCTGATTCGTTATATCGCATGATTGGCTGCTTATCCGTGAGTCGCTGCAAGTTTATGGAAAGCATTTTATTCCAGAGGAATCGCCTACATCCAGCGAATTCAGCAAACGATTGCCGCTGACTTTCAGTTGGCTCAAGTCTGAACTTATATGCTTTCAAAATCTGCATGGTGTACGATCGTACACCATGCCAAAACAGCATTCAAGAGCAAAGGCACACCTTTTATACCCCACAGATAATAGCCGCTTCGGGGCTACACTGATCAGTGGGCTTTACGGTGTTTTTATCATAAATAACAAGAGTGCCTTCAGGGGCGCCCTTTTTATTCGTCTGCATCACATAGCTCAATGGGATCTTTCATCCATGATGGCATTTCAAGTTGCTTGAGCCGGCCGATGATTGCCTGTTCCTGCACAAAGATAAATCGATAGATGGTCTCCCTTTTAATCGTCGCCGGTTTGAACCTGATACCCAGTCGGTATTCCGAATCCACTTCTTTTGCCCAGCAAACGATAGCCTCTCCACACTTCATCAGCTCGCTACCCAGTTTGAATGCACAACTAAGTTTTTCGTTATGTAACAGAGCTGCATTCTCATCAATTAATTTCAAGCCAAGACCGGTACAGGAGAGATCTATAATATTGGCATGGATAACTTCACCACGGTGATTCAATGAGATAGGTAAGGCCCTGGCCAGTTTTACCCGAACATCTTTTCTGCGCTCTCTAAGACTTACCTCAGCGCCGGTAATCTCCAGACATATCTTATCTTCAAATTTGTTCACACCACAAACCATCAGGTTATGTGCACGATCCAGACTTGAAATCAATGCAGTGTTGGAACCCGCTGAAGCTGCAAACATGGTGATCAGATCTTTATTCTGGGAAACCCAAAGGTACTTCTTCTTATCAAAACCTCTGAATTCAACTTTCGCTGCAACCGGAATCTCATCAAAGTAGTTGTGCAGGCGAACTGTACCGGTCTGTTGCCAATTCAGTTTCAGTTCAGCCAACACCCTCTGCTTCACCTCTTCATCGAGCGCCCCCTGCCAGCGCTGATCAGCAGCATCGATAATCGCGGCTTGCAGTATATTGAAGTGCTCAACAGATTCGGAAAACAGTCGCACCTGCTTTTTAATATTGCCTGTATCTGTTGTTTCGATCAGATGCTGAACACTGAGCCACTCACAGCGCAACAGGGCTGAGAGTATATGCCCCACCGAGACATTGGACTGCAACAGAGATACCGCCAGGCTGCCCATGGAGCGCTCCACCTCTTCGCCCAGAATCACACGTGCAACCATCTGGGTCGTAGATGACTGTACAGCTGGAAGCTCGTGCTCCAGATTCTGAATGATATCCTTCAACATTTTAGCACGTATTGTCATTGACTCGGGTTACCTCACAGGGCTATCCCAAGTCTTTAGCATGCCTTATGCCATCTTTGGCGGATTATACAGAAATCATTGCCGGGATTTATTCGCTATTTTCGCCTCTGCGGATGCCCATCAGCTCTGCATTGATAAATGCATCAATATCACCATCGAGAAAAGCCTGTGTATTGCCCGTTTCCATTCCTGTTCTTAAATCCTTGATACGGGATTGATCCAGCACATAAGAACGAATCTGGTGGCCCCAACCGATATCAGTCTTGGTATCTTCAAGGGCCTGTTTCTCGGCGTTCTGTTTATTGAGTTCATGCTCATAGAGGCGTGCCTTGAGCATACTCCAGGCAGCAGCCTTGTTTTTATGCTGTGAACGGTCATTTTGACACTGCACCACGATATTTGTTGGCAGATGCGTCAGACGCACAGCTGAATCGGTTTTATTAATATGCTGACCACCGGCACCACTGGCACGGTAGGTATCAATGCGCACATCAGACGGATCAATATCAATGTCGATTTCACGATCAATATCCGGATAGGCGAATACCGATGAGAACGAGGTGTGACGACGGTTGCCCGAATCAAATGGAGATTTGCGCACCAGCCTGTGCACGCCGATCTCGGCTTTCAGAAACCCATAAGCATATTCGCCCTTGATCGATACCGTCACAGATTTAATACCCGCCTCTTCTCCGGCAGTGCATTCCATCAACTCGGTCTTGAATCCCTTGCGCTCAGCCCAGCGCAGATACATACGCAGCAGCATTTCAGCCCAGTCCTGTGCCTCTGTGCCACCTGAGCCGGAGTTGATATCGAGGAATGCCGATTCGGCATCGGTTTCACCGCCGAGCATCTGGGCAAGTTCAAGCCCTTCCAGCTGGGGTTGCACACCATCGAGCACTTCAACAGCTTCAATCTGGGAATCGCGGTCACCCTCTTCCACTCCCATTTCAAATAGCGTGGATGCATCATCGAGTTCGCTGAGTGCCTGCTTGTATTCATCAAGTACTTTTTCAACACGCGCTCGATCCTGCATCAGGCGCTGTGCCTCTTCGGCATTATCCCACAGCGTGGGATCTTCGATGCGAGCGTTTAATTCGCGCAGATCCTCTTCTTTGGCTTCGACGTCAAAGTGACCTCCGCATGGCATCCAGTCTGCTGGCATAATCTTCCGCCCGCGTTCTGAATCCTGAAATCTGATCTTCGATGCTCATCGTTTAACTCCAAAAAAGCTTGTTTCTCAAAGGAGGTGGAAGTTACCTGTTCGCCGTACCAAATCAACCAGCGAATGCAGATCAGGTATGGCATACAGCACTTACGCACTCTAGCGTTGCGGCATGTCCAAAAACTCTGTACGTATCGACAAATGGCTATGGGCTGCACGTTTTTTTAAAACGCGCGGGCTGGCAACTGAAATGGTTAGTGGCGGTCATGTACAGATGAATGGTGAACGCGTTAAAGCATCGCGTGCTGTGAAAATCGGGGACCGCTTAAACATAGTACGCAATCAGGAAACCTATGTAGTCACGATAACCGCTTTGGCTGAAAAACGCGGCTCAGCGACTATTGCACAAACGCTGTACCAGGAAACCGAAGAGAGTCAAAAGTCCCGGGAAGAACAAAACCAGTTGCGCAAGCTCAATGCTGCCAGCGCCCCCGCGCCGGACAAACGCCCTGACAAAAAAGCCCGCCGCCAGATTATCCGCTTCAGAAGACGAGAAGATTAACCAGAGTTATAGAATATCTGCCAG
This sequence comes from Mariprofundus micogutta, assembly GCF_001895085.1. Classification (GTDB taxonomy): domain Bacteria; phylum Pseudomonadota; class Zetaproteobacteria; order Mariprofundales; family Mariprofundaceae; genus Mariprofundus; species Mariprofundus micogutta. Next base: position 48,081 of record NZ_BDFD01000012.1, read on the forward strand.
AGACTGCTCTTCGAGCACCTGCATAAAAGCCCGCCGCGCTTTATATAATACGCCCATTAAGCTGCAGTTATCAATCAGCGGACAGGTATTGGTATCACGAGAAAAACATTCCTGAATATTCATATGGGGTTCAGTCAGAATCACCACATCCGCAATCATGATTTCCTCCGGTTTTTTTGCCAGACGCATACCGCCCGATTTACCACGCACAGTCTGAATAAAGCCGTGCGCCCCCAGATTATGCACCACCTTCACCATATGATTTCGCGACACGCCATAGTGGTCGGTGATTTCTGAAACCGTAACCAGTCGATCCGGGTTTTTGCCGATATAAAGCAAAGCACGGAGCGAGTAATCGGTATATGAAGTAAGCTGCATAATCGAAACATATATTCTATTGACAACTTTTCCAAGCGTCTTTAACTTGCACGCCTAATGCATCTTTAAAGGAAGTGAAGAGCATCTGTCAACCAGTCACACCAGTGCCACATGATCAGGCAACAAATGATCGCACAGCATGACTTCCAACCACTTAATCTAGAGGAGTTAATCGCTTATGTTTTGTTATCAATGTGAACAGACATCCCACGCCAATGGTATTGATGGATGTGCTTCTGCCATCGGAAACTGTGGCAAGGATGCCCAGACATCGGATCTGCAGGATCTTCTGATCTATGCAGTAAAAGGTATTGCCCAGTATGCCAAACGTGCACGCAATCTTGGCGTAAGCAACAAAAGAGCTGATGAGTTCATTCTCTACGCCATGTTCACGACCCTGACCAATGTAAACTTCAATCCGGCACGTTTCACCAGCATGCTGGCGGAAGCTGCTGAAATTCGTGCTGAACTTCAGAAAGCCTACGCAGATGCAGCCGCTGCAAAAGGTGTGGCAGTTGAAACTCTGAGCGGCCCTGCTGCATGGAATATTCCGGCTGATAGTAACGAATTGCTGGCACAGGCTGAAATGGCTTCTATCAAAGCCGGCGAAGCCGAAGCAGGCGAAGATGTTATCGGTCTGCGCGCTTTGATCCTTTACGGTGCCAAAGGCGTATGCGCATACGCATATCACGCCCTGATGCTGGATCAGCAGAGTGATGAGGTTTATGCAGGCATCGAAGATGCGCTCGACTTTCTGGCTTCCGATCCTACCGATGCAGATGCACTCGTAGCTCAGGCTCTGGGACTGGGTAACCTCAACCTGACAGTCATGGCAATGCTTGATGCGGGCAATACCGGCAAATACGGTACGCCTGAACCATCATCAGTACGCATCTCCCCTGTTGCAGGCAAAGCGATACTGGTCAGTGGTCATGATATGGCCGATCTGGCAGCCCTGCTGAAACAGACAGAGGGAACAGGCATCAACATATACACCCATGGTGAAATGCTGCCTGCTCACAGCTATCCTGAATTGAAGAAATATTCACATCTGGCCGGTAACTATGGCGGTGCGTGGCAGGATCAGCAGACTGAATTTGCCAACTTCCCCGGCCCGATTCTGATGACCTCCAACTGCATTATTGAACCGGCTGCATCCTATCGTCGCCGTATCTTTACAGCCGGCCCTGTTGGCTGGCCGGGCCTGCGTCATATCGAGAACCATGATTTCTCAACCCTGATTCAGGCTGCCAACGCCATGCCTGGTTTCGCAGTCGATTCAGAAGAGAAAACCATCACCACAGGTTTCGGTCGTGACGCGGTACTTGGTGTTGCAGACACAGTCATTGGCGCTGTGAAATCCGGTGCGATTAAACACTTCTTCCTCGTTGGTGGCTGTGACGGCGCAGCATCCGGCCGTAACTACTATTCTGATCTGGTTGAACAGACGCCGAAAGATACCGTCATCCTCACACTTGGCTGTGCCAAATACCGCTTCAACAAACAGGATCTGGGTGATATCGGTGGTATTCCACGCCTGCTCGACATGGGCCAGTGCAATGACAGTTACTCGGCCATTCAGGTTGCAGTGGCACTCGCCAATGCCTTTGAATGTGAAGTGAATGATCTGCCACTATCGCTGTTCGTCTCATGGTTTGAGCAGAAGGCTGCAGCAGTACTGCTGACGCTTCTGGCACTGAATATCAAAGGTATTCACCTCGGCCCGACTCTGCCGGCATTTATCAGTCCGGCAGTACTGAATATCCTGGTTGAAAACTTTGACATCAAAGCCAACTCAACACCTGAAGCCGATCTGGCTGAAGTGCTGGCTGCATAAAATAGCACAAAGCCGGAGCGATCACTGATCGCTCCGGTTCTCTTTTTATCCCAATCATAAAGGAAGATCCGATGAGCCAGACCTACTCCATTCAACTGAATACTCAGGATGGTAAAGTGATTAGCTTTGACTGTGCAGCCGATAGTAATCTGGTGGACGCTGCAGCTCAGGCCAATATCACATTGCCGGCTGTCTGCCATGAAGGAAACTGCGGTGCCTGTCATGGCCACTGTAAAAGCGGCGACTATGAACTGAAATCACACAGTGCCGGCGCCATTTCCAGTAATGATGAAGAGCATGGTGGCATCCTGATGTGCCGTACTTTTCCACGCGCTGATATGACTGTTGAAGTAGCATCGGACCTGGCCCATATCACTTCCGGTCCGGTTCCCGAACCCGTATGCGAAGTGCTGGCACTCGATGACATGGGCGGCAAAGTACGTCGCTTGCTGCTGAAGGTTTTGCCGGACGAGAATGGGGCAGTCAATTCGGAATTTGAACCCGGACAATTTATGGAACTGGAAATTCCGGGAACTGATATCCGTCGCGCCTACTCCATCTCCAATGCTCCCAATTGGAATGGAGAACTCGAGTTCATGATTCGCCTGCAGCCGGATGGGAAATTCTCCAGCTGGTTGGAAAATGATGCAAAAGTCGGTGACCAGCTCAACACCAAGGGCCCTGAAGGCAGTTTTTTACTGCATCAGACAGGCCTTGCTCCACGCCGTTTTGTCGCCGGCGGCACAGGCATCGCACCCATGCTCTCCATGTTGCGCCTGATGGCAGAGTTCGGCGAAACACATGAATCTCACCTCTACTTCGGACTTACTACAGAAGATGACCTGTTTGCGCAGGCTGAAATCGAAACACTAGAATCTTCGCTACCCAACCTCACGGCTGAAGTATGCATGTGGAAACCGGGCAATGCCTGGCAGGGATTCAAAGGTTCGCCTGTTGATGCATTTAAACGTGACCTGCAAGCAGATATTGCCAAAGGCATCAAACCCGACGTTTATCTCTGTGGCCCACCGGGCCTGATCGATGCAGCTGAACTGGTAGCAGAAGAGCTTGGACTGCCTCAAAGCAGCCTGTTCAGTGAACGTTTTCTGCCGGGATAGTTATTCTGCCACGATAACATCCCGCACAAGCAACTGAATTGCTGAACCACCACGGTAGTCATCCTTCTGCAGCTGGCCAATGACTGAAACAGTCAAACCGGCTTCAATGGCGTCACTCATACCGTTGGCACCGAACACAATACCATCAACCCAACGACTGCCGTCGGTCAGCTTCAATCGAACAACGCCGCCTTTGAGGTTGCGACGCTCTGCAATATGAATATCCCTGATCAACCACAGGCATGCCGGGTTGCCTTTTCCGATGGGTTCAAATCTGGACAGGCGCTCTGCCAGTCCAATATGCAGACAAGCCAGATCAAGTTCGCCATCAACCGCCAGACTCAGATGATCAGAAACATGCTCAGCCTGCTCATCGATGACTCGGGCAAAGCTTGAAGCAAAAGCATCCCATTGACCTGCTTTGATAGTGCCGCCACCAGCACCCGCATGGCCTCCGAAGCCCTCCAGATGCTCGCCACAGGCATTTAACAGGTCCCCGATATGGAATCCCGGCCTGCCGCGCAGAGAAACACGCACAGAGCCATCAGGAGTAACGAAACCGACTGCAGCTGGTTTACCATGTTTACGTGCCAGTCTACCGGCAGCAAGACCAACAACGCCTGCATGCCACGCATCATCAAAGACCGCCAACACATTGGATCCGGCAAGCTTTGCCTCGCACTGCTTGAATACTTCAGCCTCAACCTGTCGGCGCTGTTTGTTTGTGACATCCAGCTCTTCTGCAAGCCCTGCCGCTTCATCTGCATCCGGAGTGGATAACATACGCATGGCAGCTTCGCCATGCTGCAGACGACCGGCAGCATTGATTCTCGGGGCAAGGTAAAAACCAATCGTTTCAACCGAGACAGCCTTTTTCACTTTGGCGACCTTGAGCAAAGCCTGCATGCCAATGGATGGTTGCGTATTAAGTCGATGCAGGCCGTGATAAACCAGCACGCGGTTTACTCCCACCAGATCCATGACATCAGCAACAGTGGCAACAGCAACACGGTCAAGCAGCTGACGCAAATCAAAATCAGGACGCGAACCTTTCTCGCCCAATAGTTTCCACACAGCCATGAGCAGGAAAAATGCAACACCTGTACCGCATAACTGACGACCAGCAAATCCACAATCGACCCGGGCCGGATTGAGCAGAGCGAATGCAGCAGGCAGTTCTGCTTCAGGCAGATGATGATCGGAGACAATCAGATCGAAACCGAGTTTGTTCGCCTCATTGCAGGCATCAAAACAGGTGGTGCCGGTATCAACACTGAGACCCAGTTTACAACCAGCTAAAACTGCCGCACGCACAGACTCCACGCCAATGCCGTGCCCTTCATCAGCCCGGTGTGGAATAGAGAATGAAACCTTTGCTCCGGCTGCTCGCAGCGCTTCCACCAGAATAGCTGTTCCATTTACACCATCCGCATCAAAATCGCCAAACACATGAATCGCTTCGCCATTCATCACAGCATCACAAACTCGCCCTGCTGCCCTGTCCATATCAATCATCAGGAACGGATCCGGAAGATCACTCAGACGCGGTGAAAAAAACGGGTCGGATTCACTTAAATCCCGAGCCTGAAGCAGGCCCTGCCATGCACTGGCAGGATCATCTGCTGCCAATGGCGCATTTCGCCAGACAAGCTTACAGCCTTTAGCAGTTCTGAGATCGGGCAGGTTCAAGAAACAAAGCCGCCCAGAGTTGCAATCAAAACCTGTTCATCTTTGGCGGCCTTTGGATGCCATGAAACCCTGGTAAACTTTGGCAGCAATGATTTCGTCAGCAGCACCGCATAACCTTCACCGGCCAGAATAATTTTTTTCGGCAGAGGAGCATCAGCCTGCAGCAGTTCGGACAGTCGTTCAGCTTCCGAAATAATGAGTGTTGCACCCTGTCCGTCCACCAGCGACTGCAGTGCCGGGTTGCGCGTCGCAACCGGCAGGGCCGGCATTCTCATATCTACAGGCCAGTCGCTTGGTGCCCAGAGCCAGAGACCATTCACATCCACATCGCCCCTCTCATGGCGTTGAATAGATGGCTGCTGAAACATAAGCATCTGAATCTCGGAAAGCAGCCTGTTCAAACGTCCGCCATCAGCACCCTCATGGTGCTTGTTCGGCAGTAATTTTCCCGAGAGTTCACCGAAGCAGATTGGAAAAGCATCCATCTTATCCCGGCATGTCAGCAACAAAACAGCTCCTGCGCTGCACAACTGCATACCCTCTTCAGTCAGTAAGGGGTTGAGCACCTCACACAGGTAGTCGGCATCTGCAACCGACCATGGCAACAAACCTTCAGGGTACACACGAAGGGCATCACGAGTGAGCTGTGCATGGTATGGAGAGGCGATCCAACACTGTTGGGTAGAGGCAGGAATATCTTTGCAGAGCGAAGCCACAAAGCCAGTGCAGGAAACACTGGCAGCCGTGGCATACCATGCCAGAGGATTGCGCGTCGTACATTCAAACCATTGCTGTTTGCAAGCTGAGAGCTGTTTCTCCCAGGAAAAAAGATCAGGATGAAGGGTCACTCCATCCTGATTACTTATTAATGCCTGACTGACGATCAGTGTGGAAGCATGCATGCTTCGAAAACTCTACTTATGAATCCAGAGCCCTGCGTACTGCATCCTCGGAAGCATCGATAGTTACCGGTGTCGCTATACCTTTCATAGCGGTGTCCGGATCTTTCAGACCGTTTCCGGTCAGAGTACACACAATGCTCTGACCCGGCTGAAAATAACCGGCCTTGTTCAGCTTGATAATGCCGGCAACTGATGCTGCTGAAGCCGGCTCACAGAACACACCCTCAAGACAGGCCAGCATATTGTAAGCTTCGAGGATTTCCTCATCGGTTACCGCATCAATACGTCCGCCGGATTCATCGCGTGCAGCTTCAGCCTGCTTCCATGAGGCAGGTTTACCAATACGAATCGCTGTAGCAATGGTTTCAGGGTTATCGATCGGATGACCCATAACAATCGGTGCAGAACCTGCAGCCTGAAAACCAAGCATGGTTGGCAGAGTCTTGGAGATACGTTTTTCGTGATACTCTTTATAGCCCATCCAGTAAGCAGTGATATTGCCTGCATTACCAACAGGTAACGCGTGAAAATCCGGCGCAAAACCGAGTTCATCTACAATCTCAAATGAAGCCGTTTTCTGACCCTGGATACGGTAAGGATTCACCGAGTTCACCAGTGAAATCGAACCGTCTGCGGAAATCTCACGTACCAGTTCCAGCGCATCATCAAAGTTGCCACGAATCTGAATGACCTTGGCACCATAACGCATGCCCTGACTCATTTTGCCCAGTGCAATCTTGCCATCGGGAATCAGTACATAGGCCTCCATACCGGAATTGGCTGCATAAGCTGCAGCTGAAGCCGAGGTATTACCGGTAGAGGCGCAGATGATTTTGCGTGATCCGGCGTTATACGCCTGCGTCACAGCCATGGTCATACCACGATCCTTGAATGATCCGGTCGGGTTCAAACCTTCAAATTTCAGGAAGATATTCAACTCAGGGTTGATGGCATTGCGCAGATTATGCGATTCGTGCAACGGCGTGTTGCCTTCATAAAGCGTGATGACCGCATCATCCTTTGCTATGGGCAAAAATGCACGGTAACGGTTAATGATTCCTTCGTAACGAGGCATAGTAAGTTCCTTATGCGACGGTTGATTCTTTACGCAGAATCAACACATCTTCTTCTACTGCTTCCAGTCCTACAATGCGGCTGATTGCTGCCTGCAGGTTACCTTCTGTGGTTTCATGTGTGAGCATTACAACGGCTACAGCATGACTGGCATGGCGTTCTTTCTGGTTCAGTGCTTCCAGACTGATACGGTGATCAGCCAGAATTGCAGTGACTGATGCAATCACACCCGGTTTATCTTTCACCATCAGACGCAAATAATACTCACATTCGATATCGGCAACAGACAATGTTTGCAGATCCCGGCGCTCTTCGGCCACATAAGCCATGGGTGGTGCAAGATACTCAACACCATCCGGTGAAACCCGGGCGATATCCATAATATCGGCAACCACAGCAGAGGCAGTCGGACGCTCACCGGCACCACGGCCGAAATACATGGTATGCTCTACAAAATCGCCGGATACCTGTACTGCATTGTAAGAGTCGGATACCTGGGCAATCTGAGAGTTCACTGGTACCAGTGTCGGATGCACACGCATCTCGACTTTATCAACCACAGAACCATCGCCATGCGGCTTGGCAATACCCAGCAGCTTAATGCGATAACCCAACTCGGATGCAGACTCAATATCGGCCGCAGTGATTTTGCTGATACCCTCAGTGAATACCTCATCAAACTTGATCTTCGAGCCATAAGCCATAGCAGCCAGAATGGACAGTTTGTGCGCAGTATCAATGCCTTCAACATCAAAGGTCGGATCAGCTTCAGCATAACCCAGTTCCTGGGCCTCTTTCAGTACGTCGGCATAATCCGCGCCTTCATTTTCCATCTTGGTAAGGATGAAGTTACAGGTTCCGTTAAGAATACCGTATACCGATTCAACAGCATTGGCGGCACAGCCTTCACGCAAGGCTTTCAGACAAGGGATACCACCGCCCACAGCGGCTTCAAAGCCAATCGCTACGCCTTTACTGGCTGCCAGCGGAAATAGTTCTTCACCATGCTTGGCAATCAGTGCCTTGTTTGCAGTAACAGCATGTTTGCCGTTCTCCAAAGCGGTTGCCACAAAAGTACGAGCAGGCTCATAACCGCCAATCAATTCAACCACCAGATCGATATCATCAGCAGTAACTATATCGCTGGCATCATCTGTCAGGCGCACGCCAGACAGGTCAAGGCCACGCTCTGTCTTCAGGTCACGGTCTGCTGCTGCAACCAGACGTACATTTTTCCCAAGCCGGCGGGAGATCAATTCCTGCTGCTCAATCAGAATACGTGCAACACCCGTACCTATCGTTCCCAGACCTAACAGTCCAACTCTTACTTCATTCATTCAAACTCCAATTTTCCACCACAATGTTCACAGAGGGCACGAAGAAACAATTAAAATGCTTCGTGATCTTCTCATCCTTCGTGGTAAACCTCTTTTATGCCCCAGTATTTAAAAACTGGCGCATGCCGCGCAGTGCCTGGCGTGTTCTGTGTTCATTTTCAATCAGTGCGATACGCACATAGTGATCGCCATAATCACCAAAACCGATGCCCGGAGAAACAGAGACTCCACCCTCTTTCATCAGTCGCTTGGAGAACTCAAGCGAACCCATGGCTTTAAACTCATCAGGAATTTCTGCCCATACAAACATCGATGCCTTGGGCTTTTCAGCCATCCAGCCCATCTGATGCATTCCGTTAATCAGCACATCACGACGAGATTGATACATCGCACGAATATCTTCCACGCAATCCTGAGGACCGTTGAGCGCCGCACATGCTGCAATCTGTAATGGCTGGAATGTACCGTAATCCAGATAAGACTTGATCTTACCCAGGGCACCAACAATCTCACTGTTACCCACCATGAAACCCATACGCCAACCCGGCATATTATAGGTCTTGGATAGTGAGTAGAATTCCACTGCCACATCCTTGGCACCCGGCACCTGCATGATAGACGGGCACTGATAACCATCAAAGGTGATCTCCGCATAAGCGATATCAGAAATGACAATCAGATCATTCTCGCGCGCAAAATCTACTAGCTTCACATAAAAATCGAGATCCACGACTTCAGCAGTCGGATTGGACGGGAAATTAACCACGAGAATCTTCGGCTTGGGCCAGGAATCTTTCACAGCCTTCTGCACTTCTTCAAAATAATCGTACCCAGGCCCCATCGGTACATGGCGGATATCAGCTCCGGCAATAATGAAACCGTACGGATGAATCGGGTATGCCGGGTTGGGGGTAAGGATGAGATCACCAGGGCTTGTAATCGCAACAGCCAGATGCGCCAGCCCCTCTTTAGAACCGATTGTAGCAATAGCTTCTGTTTCCGGATCGAGATCAACATCAAATTTGGTTTTGTACCAGTTACAAATCGCCTTGCGCAAGCCCGGAATACCCTTGGACATGGAATAACGGTGATTGCGTCCATCCTGGGCAGCTTCACAGAGCTTATCGACAATATGTTGTGGTGTCGGCTGGTCCGGATTACCCATACCCAGATCGATAATGTCTTCACCGGCATGGCGAAGTTCCATTTTCAACTGGTTTACAACTGCAAACACATAGGGAGGAAGACGTTTGATCTTTTCAAATTCGCGCATGGACGAGACTCATTCTCCGGTAAAATAGTCATACTAAACAGAGTTGGTGAGACTACGAAGCAGGTTGTTTACGGTCAAGGAAGCTTATCTGCTCTGAATATACAAAAAAAGGCCCGCCAAAATGGCGGGCCTTTGATTTCATTTCACTGAACAATCAGATCAGTGTTTCACGTCTTTCCATACTTCCACTTTCAAACGCCACAATACGAACGTCAGTAGCAGCAGGAAGCCCATCACCCAACAACCAATTATACGGCGAGTATTCTGATGCGGATCACCGATGAAGGTCAGGAATGCAGCCACATCTTCCGCCTGCTGTTTCAACTCAGCAGCTTCATCCGCTTCATGATCCAGCCAGGAGATCGGATCCGGCATAGCAATACGGTTACCCGGGAACACCTTGTTCCAGTTACCGTCAGGCACTTTACCATCAGGGTCATGTTCATAACCTGTCAGCAGCGAGTAGACATAGTCTGCACCGCCACGACGGCCAGGAACGATCAGAGACAGATCAGGTGGAGCCTTACCATAAGACACCACTGCATCTTCGATGGATAGATCAGAGATCATGCCGCTCATCAGTGATTTCTCACCACGAAGCTCATCCACCTCTTCACGAGTCAAACCGATTTCAGGATAGTCCATCAAGCCACGGAAAGTGATGTATTTGGCTGAATGACAACCCATACACACGTCGGTGAACACAGTCAGACCACGACGAATCTGTTCCTGGTCTGTCACATCCACATTGGCATGCTCAAGATGAGCACCGCCACCACTGGCCATCGCCTGAGATGAGAAACCCATTACCATTGCAGCAACTGCTGCCATCACGAATTTAGTCATCTTCATGTTAAATCCCCTCCGGCACAGGTTTCGTTTTCTCGATCTTCGGCAGGAACGGCAGAGCGAAGAAGAACAGGAAGTAATAAGCTGTTGCGATCTGACCAACCACCTTCAGCGTAGCTGTAGGAGCGGAGTGACCACAGTAACCCAGTACAATCACATCAACGAAGAACATGATGACCATGATCTTGTACATCGGACGATAACGTGCCGAACGTACTGCTGATTTACACAGGAATGGCAACACGAACAGAATCGCTAATGAACCGCCCATCGCGGCCACACCAAGCAGTTTCGATTCAAACGAACGCAGAATCGTGTACCACGGTGTCAGATACCATACCGGCGCAATATGTGCAGGTGTCTGCAGGTTGTTCGCTGGTACATAGTTATCCACTTCGATGAAGTAACCACCCATCTGCGGGTTGAAGAATACGATGTAGCAATAGAACAGCAGGAAGAAAGCAACACCGAACGCATCCTTGAGTGTGTAATAAGGATGGAATGGAATAGTCTCTTCAGGCTTGTGCAGATCAATACCTTCAGGGTTGTTGGAGTGAACCACATGCAGTGCATGAATATGACCACCAACAATCGCTGCCAGCAGAAGCGGGAACAGATAATGCAGTGAGAAGAAACGGTTCAGGGTTGGATCACCAACTGCAAAACCACCAACCAGAACCTGGCCGATATACTCACCCAGTACCGGAATCGCACCGAACAGGTTGGTAATTACCGTTGCACCCCAGAAGGACATCTGGCCCCAGGGCAACAGATAACCGAAGAATGCCGCACCCTGCATAATCAGCAGAATCACAACACCGATAATCCACAGCAGCTCACGCGGAGCCTTGAATGAACCGTAGTACATGCCGCGGCCGATATGCATATAGACCACAACAAAGAACATTGATGCGCCAACCGCATGCATATAACGAATCAGCCAACCGAAGTTCACATCTCGCATGATACGTTCAACCGAATCAAAGGCGACGGTAAAGCCGCCGAATGTCGCTTCAGCTGATGGCTTGTAATACATCACCAGAAAAATTCCGGTCAGAATCTGCAGAACCAGCACCAGCAGAGCCAGGGAACCGAAGTTCCACATGTAGTTCAAATTCTTAGGCGCCGGATATTCAGTCAACTGAGACTTGATAATTGCTTCAGCATCAGTTCGCTTGTCAATCCAGGCGAACAGCTGTGTTTTCATAATTTTATCTAACACTTTTCCCTCCCCCTGAATTAACCGATCACTACTTTAGTGTCGGAAGTATATTTGTATGGCATCACATGCAGATTGTGCGGTGCGGGTGAACCATTAACTACGCGTGCAGAAATGTCATAGTAGGAACCATGACATGGACAGTGCCATCCACCAGCCCAGTTTTCAGGAACTGAATCGCCCCAATCCTTGCGGCCTTGTGTTGGTTTAAACAATGGAATACAACCCAGATGCGTGCAGCTTGCTACGACAATCAGGTATTCCGGTTTAATGGCGCGGTATTTACGTTTTTCCGGTGTATCCATCCAATCTTGCTGAACTTCTGGAATGGCTTCGGAATTAACATCTTTGAGTCTGTCATCGTGGCCATCAACCTGTGCCAATAGCTCAGCTGTACGGTTAACAACAAATACAGGTTTACCCTGCCATTGGATAACCACCAATTGACCAGCTTCAACGGTAGATACGTCAAACTCAGTTTTCGATGCTGCCAGTGTATCTGCTGCCGGTAACATACTGCCGATAAACGGAACAACAGTAGCGCCTGCAGCAACAGCTCCTAAACCACCCGCAGCAACGTAAAGAAAATTACGGCGCGACTGATTTGCTTGATCTGTCATAGACTCTCCTCCCCTCTTACATTTTCAGACTAAATCTAAAGGCCGCATGACTATCAGCGCGTGCACTTCTGGTCAACCCCGAAGTGCGTCAGCCCGGCCCGGTTATACCCGCAATAAAAAAAGGACTTTCCCTAGGCCAAATCCCTTTTCAAGCGCCCTGGAAACATCTGTTAATCGATGCTTCACTCCTTCCATATTACCTGTTTCAGGCCAGTGCCAGAAGCAATAGAATTACTATTAACCTGCCACCATCCTGATCACTCTACAAACAATCTCCTCTTGCAGTTTCACGAAATGCATATCGCCTCACGGCGATCAGGAGTCATTGATACAGAGTGGAAACCTTACTCCATTCGTGGGAATAGGACAAAAGAAAAAAGCCCGCCAGCACAGGGCTGACGGGCTCATCTATTCTTTCTACTTATGGCTAAGGATTAAGCGTTATCAGCCAGATCTCTAATCTCTTTGATCGCCTTGGCATAGTCATCTGTATTGTATACTGCGGAGCCGGCAACTACGGCATCAGCACCGGCGCCACCCACTTCAGCAGCCGTCTTCACATTCACACCACCATCAACTTCCAGCCATGCATCCGAGCCCGCATCGTCCAGCATCTGACGTGCTTCACGAATTTTGTCAGTCACAGCATGGATATAAGACTGGCCACCGTAACCCGGGTTCACACTCATCAGCAGAACCAGATCAACGCAGTGCAGAACATTTTTAATGGTCGAAACAGGAGTGGAAGGATTCAGACTTACACCGGCTTTTTTACCATGCGAGCGAATCAACTGCAGCGTGCGCTCCAGATGAACACATGCTTCCTGATGTACGGTGATGATGTCAGCGCCGGCATTGGCAAATGCTTCAACCTGAGTATCCGGATGTTCAACCATCAGATGAACATCAATCGGTTTGTCAGTGTAGCTACGGATAGCTTTACAGATATTGTCACCGATCGTAATCGGAGGCACAAATGTTCCATCCATTACATCAAAATGAATCCAGTCAGCGCCAGCTTCGTCAACAGCTTTGATTTCTTCACCAAGACGAGCGAAATCAGCCGACAGAATGGACGGTGCAATTACAGTACTTTTTTTCATGGAAAAGGCCCCTTTAATGAATCTGGATTTTTAGCACCGCACACGATGAAAAAAGCCGGGTTCTGTTTGTTTCAATAATTTTTGAGAGTCCGCAAAATAGCGATTTTTGCCCTATTCGTCCAGCTCGGATAACCATTCACTCAGTGCAGATATCTGCTCATCAGTAAGCGGACCACCCTCTTTCAAGGCAAATCCGGGCATATGCTGAGAGCCGGTTCCATTGGCAATCAGTGTGGAGAGCAGTTGTTTATCACGATGCTGCCTGAGCGCGGGAGCCGCAGCACCTTCAGCGGCCGCGCCATGGCACATACCGCATACTGCTTTATAGAGCTCAGGTCCTTTGCTCTTTCCCTTTGCCGTATCAAAATGACAAGCTGCACATTTACCATCAAAGATACTGCGCGAACTATCACCCATATGCGGGTTCGGACGAACATTCAGCGTTAACCAGGCCTTGCTGCTTCTGCCTTCCGTATCGGTCAGAGAGACCCATTTCTTCACATCATCGAGTTTGGCAAATGTATCAATAACAACCTTGATTCGGGTGAATCCGCCCGGCATCAACAAGCGCTCTTCCGGCTCGGCGACCGAGCAGCCGCATGAAGTCTGCACATCAGCTATCTGGGCCATGGCATCGCCGGAGTTTCGTACACGCAGATAAACCGTCGCCTCTTCTCCTTCTTTGACAGACCCCATATCTACGCGTGCAGGCTCAAACACCAACTTCGACTCCAGGGTTTCCGTATCTCCCACCTCATGACTCACTACCGGCTGAGTAACATTCTGCGAACTCATACCCTGCTCCGGCTGTTCTGTCTGCGTGCAGGCAACAACAAGCAACATCAAAGATGCAAGAAAGATAAAGCGTGGACTTACGAACATAATAACCATTTCTCCAGAACTTCCGGCAATGCAGTTTCACCGGACATCATGGCCTGTAGCTCAGGCGCCTCGCATTGTAGCAGAATTTCAATGGCCTCGACTATTTCGGGCTGATTAAAATCAGCAGCTAGCAGTGGTGCAAGCCATGCGTCCAACTCCAGCATACCCTGACGGTTCAAACGATAACGCAAACGGCGGATATGGATTTCCGATTCATTCATGAGGCAGAACTCAGGATTTTCGTGAAAGGAGTTTTCGTTTGATGTGGCCGATTGCTGCTGTCGGATTCAGTTCTTTCGGACAGGCCTCCATGCAGTTCATGATCTGGTGGCATCGATAAAGCCTGAATGCGTCTTCGAGCTGATCCAGCCGTTCACCAGTCGCTTCATCGCGTGAATCGACAATCCAGCGATTGGCCTGCAACAGTGCCGATGGGCCAAGAAAACGATCACCATTCCACCACCATGATGGACAAGCCGTTGTACAACAGCCGCAGAGTACACATTCATATGAACCATCGAGTCGTTCACGATCTTCAGGTGACTGCAGACGCTCATGCTCCGGCACAGGGCTTTCACTCTGCAACCAGGGTTTAATCTGGCGATATTGTTCAAAGAAATGATCCATTTCAACGACCAGATCCCGAATCACATGCATCGAAGGCAGTGGTCGTACATGGACAGGCTGCTTCAATCCCTCTAACGGCGTAATACAGGCCAGGCCGTTGACACCATTAATATTCAGACCATCGGAGCCGCAGACACCTTCACCACATGAGCGACGGTAAGTCAGCGTACCATCAATCTCCCATTTAATATAGTTCAAAGCATCCAGAAGCTTCATACCCGGATTGAGGAGCGGCACCTCGTAACTCTGCATAAACGGTTTGTCATCCTCCTCAGGATCATAGCGGAATACGGATAGTTTGATCATGTCAGCCATTAATACACCCGCTTCTTCGGAGGAAATGATTCAACTGACATCGGTTTCGTGCGGACAGGTTTATAATCCAGCTTAACCCCGTTTTCGCCAATCCTGGCCAGCGTATGAAGCTGCCAGCTTTCATCATCACGATCCGGATAATCATCTCGTGCATGCGCACCACGTGATTCAGTACGTGCCAATGCGCCAGCAGCCGTGACGCGGGCAAGCCCCATCAGATTCTCCAGCTCCAGTGCTTCAACCAGTTCTGTATTAAACAGTCGGCCGCTGTCATCAAGGCGGGCTTGTTTCAACTCGGCCGCCAACGATTCAATCTGCTCCACCCCTTCATTCATCACATCTTCGGTTCTATATACACTGAAATGATCCTGCATAATGGCCTGCATACGTTTGCGCACATCAGCAATGCGGAGCCCGTCTGATTTACGCTCCGTTGCGGAAACAAACCACTTCTCCACCCTTTCCACACCGGCCTTCCAGCAGTCCGGATTCAATGGCGCATGATACCGGTGCTCTTGCAGGTAGTCGTTCACACGCTCACCACAGGCATGACCGAACACAACAATCTCCAGCAATGAATTGCCACCAAGCCGGTTGGCTCCGTGCACGGAAACACATGCAGCCTCACCAATCGCATAGAGACCGGCACAGACTTTCTCGCGGTCATCAGCATCGTTGTAGACCACTTCAGTATGATAGTTGGTCGGAATACCACCCATGGTATAATGCATGGTCGGCTGCACCGGAATCGGTTCTTTCGTACAATCCACACCGGCAAAACGCAAGGCCAGTTCATGAATATTGGGCAGACGTTTCATAATCAGCTCTTCACCGAGATGATCAAGCTTCAGCAACGCATAGTCCTTGTTCGGGCCACAGCCTCGCCCGGCACGAATCTCCAAGGCAATGGCGCGGGAAACCACATCGCGACTGGCTAGATCCTTGGCTGTTGGAGCATAGCGCTCCATAAATCGCTCGCCCTCTGAATTGAGCAAATAACCGCCTTCGCCTCGCACACCTTCGGTAATCAGCGGTCCGACGTCGGCAATGCCAGTAGGATGAAACTGAAAGAACTCCATATCCTCAACAGGCAGCCCTGCATCGAGTACCAGCGCACCACCATCACCCGTACATATATGAGCATTGGTCGTGGTTTTGAATACACGCCCTGCCCCGCCTGTTGCCAGAATCACAGCCTTGGCCTGAAACAGATGATATGTTCCGTTAGCGATATCCCATGCCATAACACCATGGCAACCATCTTCATCGGTAATCAGGTCAAGGGCAAAAAACTCCTCATAGAAATGGGTTCCGGCACGTAAATTCTGCTGATACAGAGTATGCAGAATGGCGTGTCCTGTTCGGTCAGCTGCGGCACAGGTGCGCAGTGCCTGACCGCCCTCGCCGAATTCGCGTGACTGGCCGCCAAATGCGCGCTGGTAAATCGTGCCGTTTTCAAGTCTCGAGAATGGTACACCCTGATGTTCCAGCTCTTTTACAATACGTGGAGCCGCACGGCACATAAACTCGATTGCATCCTGATCTCCGAGATAATCAGAACCTTTCACCGTATCATACATATGCCAGTGCCAGTGATCGGAGGACACATTACCCAGTGACGCATTGATACCGCCCTGAGCTGCAACAGTGTGCGAGCGTGTCGGCAGAACTTTGGTGACAATAGCTACCCGGTGCCCCGCATCAGCCAGCTGCAAAGCACAGCGCATGCCTGCACCACCGGAGCCGATAATCACTACATCGTGGAAGTGGTTTTCTACTTTGTCTGAGGATAAATACGTCATATCAGATCCAAGCCCATATTATTGCTAACCACCATATGCCGAAGGTGGTCATCATCACCAGCATGACCCCGATCAAGGGAATGCGCCAGGCAATGTTATGCACATAATCTTCGAGTATCACTTTCAGCCCCATATAGGCATGGATGATCAATCCAAAAATCAGAATCGTATGTAACAGGCGGGAAATAACGTGATCGAGAATATCGAGTAAGCCCTGCTGATCGACACTGCCACTATATACCGCTACAAGCAGAAAAAATGGCAACGGCAGTAACAGCAATAATACTACCGCTGAAAGTCTCTGCCAGTACCAGTCAGAGAGGCCACTGTGAGCTGCACCGGGCTCCTTCACCACTCTCATAACATCACCGCCAGTATCGCTGCAGCAAGCACTGTAATCACAATCACAGCCTTCGCACTGTTGCGCATGCCATCACGACTTTCACCCCAGCCTGCATCAATGGTAAGAAACCGGATACCGTTACAAAAATGATAAATCAAAGATATGCCAAGCAGCCAGATGGACAGCTTACCCAATCCGGAATGCATCCAGGTAAATACCGTTTCAAAATTCTCGCTGCTGCCAGTCATGCCACGCAAGAGCCACAAATAGAGGGGAACAAAAAGAATTAATGCCATGCCACTGGCGCGGTGTGCAATGCTGGCAATCATACTGATATGCCAGTGATATACAGAGAGTCGCGGAGATAGTGGGCCCGGTGGAAATTTTGGTCGATTCTGCATCTGTAGCGAAGCCTCCAAGCAACTGAGTTGCTAAACTAGACTATAGTCGAATTTAATGACCCTTTCTATCACCGCTTTCAATTTTCTGTCTTGCTTCTGCAACCAGACCGGCCAGCTCACCTGCCAGATACCAGCCCCCATGCGCTCCCGCTTTGGCATGCAGCGCCACGCTCGATGAGATTAACTCAGCAATTGTAGCTCCATCACCCTTTCGACGGGCAAGCTGGGCGCCAATCATGCCGGAAAGAACATCTCCGGATCCTGCAACCGCCAGATGGGGGGTGCCAAATGGATTAAGATAAATGTCTCGCTCAGGAGATGCCACCAGCGTTTCAGAACCCTTGAGCACAACCCAGCACTTATAACGTTCAACCAGATCAAGAACAGCCTGCTTACGGTCGTCCTGAACAGCACCCACATCACAGCCAAGCAACCGTGCCGCCTCTCCCGGATGCGGTGTAATCACTGTCATCACCTGACGAGCTTTCAGTTTTTCCTGTAGCGGTTTACTCGCTGCAAGCATATTAAGCGCATCGGCATCCAGTACCATCGGACAATCGCCCTCAAGCAACCGGGTCAACAACGCATCGCGGCCCATTCCCCAGCCGGGGCCTGCCACAATAGCTCGCGCCTTATGCCAGGCTGTTGAAGATTCCGGATGGGCCATCACCTCCAGGTTAGCAGAAGCAACTACAGACCAGACCTCATCGGGACAGACAATACTGGCCAGTCCTGCACCCGCAGCATAAGCCCCCAAACCTGCCAACTGAGGCGCCCCGGTATATCCTGTCGAGCCGCCAAACACCCATACATGACCAAAAAAACCTTTATGTGACAAACGCGGCCTCGGAGGCCAGGCAGCTTCAAGATACTCGTCGTTGATCAGACAGGTGCTGTTCACACAGAAACAGTATTCATCATCCTCACAGTCACATGATGCATGCCATGAAGCGCAAATTGTCTCATCAGTGATACCGATATCGGCCACCTTAACAAGCAAACCGGTATAATCACGCCCCTGATTCAACCAGTGACCCCACTTCGAAGCAGCAATTGGAAGTGTATAATTGGCTTTGACCGCGCAGCCCAGCACTGATCCGGAGTCTGAGCAAATGCCGCTGGCAATATCGATACTCAGTACAGGGCGGTCACAAGCATTTATTTTAGCTACTGTTTCTGCCATCAACCCATCCAGCGGGCGGCACAGACCTGTGCCGAAAATAGCATCAACTACGATCACGGAACGGCTTAACCAGCGTTCCACTTCACACAAGCCTTCAAGGGTCGTCGCTTCCCTGATTTTCACACTGGATTTGCGAGCCAGTTCAACATGTGCTTTACAATCACCAGTTATTGAATCAACAGGGGCAAGCGAAACAACAGTGACAGGAATACGGTATTTACGCAGATGATGGGCAGCGGCAATACCATCGCCACCATTATTGCCGGGACCGGCAATCACAACAACACGACCGTAATCAGGAATCTTCTCCAGCACGATACCGGCAACAGCTCGACCTGCACGATCCATCAGATCAAAACCTGACACACCTGATTCTATGGTAATCTCATCCGCCCTGCGCATCTGGGCAGCAGTCAAAATCCGGGTGATACTCATCTGTCTCCCCCCCTACCTGAAAACGATCACTAAACCATCTTTTTACAGCCTTCACTTACGATTTGATACCACAACCTCTCTTTTCCAAAGGGCAAGTGTCAATAGCAAAGCCCCGAAAACATCGGCCAGCCAGTCATAAATACTGGCATCGCGACCCGCCACAAAAGACTGGTGCCACTCATCACTTGCGCCAAAGAATGCGCAAAACAGGATCGTTGCCACAAGCAATACTATCTTGGACATATAAGCACGCCCGGCATGCCAGCATAGCCATGCCATCACGGCATAAGCAGTCGCGTGAATAAGTTTATCCTGCATATTAAACACAAGAGGAACAGGCAACACCGGCTGATCAGACAGTAAATATATCAGTCCGCAGTAGGCGATCAGACAAAACAGCCATATTGTTCTGAAAACAACAGTGTTCATATCAGCTTAAGAAGACGTGATGTCCGACTCTGCAACGGCAAAAGCCAGCGCTACGCCGTCATCATCCGTTAAAGAGATGTGCACCCGACTGATACCGCTTCCCTTCGCTACTGCCAGTGCTACTGCATGCAGGACCACCTCTGGTTTGCCACTTGGCTGATGAATGGTTTCGATATGCTGCAGAGATATTCCCCGGCTGAATCCGGTTCCCAATGCTTTAGATACCGCCTCCTTGGCAGCAAACAGCATGGCAAAGCGTCGGGCCGGATTCCCTTTTGCATATGCCTGAGCAGCTTCATGCTCCGTATATACACGCTGAATAAAGCGCTCGCCAAAACGTTCCAGACTCGACTCGATCCTGGCGATGGCAATGCGATCAACACCAACACCAGCAATCAACGCAGCATCACCGCTCTGAAATCACTCACTGCCTGCTGCAAACCCTTGAAGATCGCATCGGCGACAATGGCATGACCAATATTCAACTCTTCAACTTCCGGCAATGCACAGATCGCCGGTGTATTTTCCACTGTCAGCCCGTGGCCGGCATGTACGATCAAGCCGATATCACTGGCAAGCTTCGCTCCATCCGTAAGTGCAGCCAGCTCTTTTTCCTGCTCGCTTCCCTGATAATTCGCATAGTGACCGGTATGCAATTCAACCACTGCCGCACCAATGTCGCGACTTGCCCTGATCTGCTCAGCAATTGGATCGATAAACATCGATACGCGTACGCCAGCTGCAGACAAACGTTCAACAGCAGCAGCCAATCGTTGTTTGTGGGCCACAACATCCAGGCCACCCTCTGTAGTCAGTTCTTCACGTTTTTCAGGCACCAGACAGCAGGCAGCAGGTTTTAATCTTTCACAGATTGCCACCATCTCATCAGTCACCCCCATCTCCATATTCAGATGCAGGCCTGGGATGGCTGCCAGACGTTCAATATCATGATCCTGAATATGACGACGATCTTCACGCAGGTGTGCAGTAATACTATCTGCACCACCTGCCATGCATACCGGAACCGCATCCAGCGGATCAGGGTAAGCAGTACCTCGCGCCTGCCTGATCGTTGCAATATGATCGATATTTACACCTAGATTAATCATTATTCCTTTACCCCAATAACCGATGTTCAAAACCTTTCACCACAGAGTACGCAAAGTAACGCAAAGGAAAATCAACAAAACACACTACTTTTCTGACTCCGGCAGCAGCAAGGGGGAACACTGGCACAGGAATGTGCGTGTGAACATTGAGAAATCCCTGATTGGATATGCCTACTCTTTCGGTTCTGCCTGTACTTTGCGAAACTTTGCGTACTCTGCGGTAAATGACTCTGATTTGTTACACTGTTTTAAAACTGTCTGTGGCCTTGATGCCCTGCTCATTTAACACCATACGAATGATCTCCCGCCATGTTCTGCTGTATTGCCCAGACAGCATAATGCGACCACCATTTAAAACTGTTGTAATGGATTTACGCAGGCCTGCGGATATTTCCATACCTGTCCCGCAATCGCCACAGAGAAGATGCCCTTGTTGCCAGAACATCGTGCCCGGAACTTCTGCGGAACAGTGCCAGCAGTGCTGAAGATCCCCAAGCAAACCAGCCTGATCCAGAAGGTGCCAGACTGCTACCGACAATCCCTGTGTCTGTTTGCTGCTTTCCAGCATATGTAATGAAGCGGCAAGTTCACTGAAACCATGCGGGTCACCTTCCTGAAACAGGCGCGATGCGATAGCCAGAAGCTCCTGCCCATCAAGCACCTGAGCCGGTTGCAATAGCGATGCCCCTCTCTGCACATCGGTTAATGTCCCCATGCCGGTTCTTCCCGGCCGCCAACTGATTTTCAAATCAAACAGCGGCTCAAGACTGGCCCGAAAACTGCTTTTGGGACGCCTCGCTCCCCGGGCCATCAGAGTGATACGTCCATGCTGTTCAGTAAAAAAATGGCAGATAAGCGAAGTATCACTATAGGGAATTCGTCTGACTAACAGCGCCTTATCAATAAGCTCCGCCACAAATCAGCTGTCTGAACTAAGGCCTAGATCCATCAGCTTGCCCGGATGATCAAACCAGTCTTCATCCACTTTAACCCAGATATTCAGACGCACTTTGCAACCCAATATTTCTTCCAACCCTAATCGTGCCTTGGTGCCGACAGCTTTCATGCCGCCACCGGCTTTACCAATCAGCATCGGCTTGTGCCGTTCGCTACCGACCAGAATCACGGCATCAATTTCAACTGTATTGCCATGCTCTTCAAAACGTTCGATGTCCACAGCAGTCTGAAATGGTATTTCCTGATGCATGGAGAGGAATACCTGTTCACGCACATATTCTGCTGCCAACTGACGCTGACTCTGATCAGTAAACCACTCCGGTTCGTACATGGCTGGCTGCAAAGGCAACTGTTTGGTCAATTCAGCCAGCAGAGCATCGGTCTGCGTGCCTTTGCGTGCGGAAACAGGAACATAGGCAACAGCACCAGGATCAAGACGCTGCATCATCATCAAACGAGGTAGCAACTGCTCCTTTTTCATGTTATCAACCTTGTTCAACACATGAATACGCGGCTGCGTTAAGCGCCCATCGGCAAAACGTTCGATTAGTGTTCGGGTCTGACTATCCATAGGTTTACTGGCATCCTGCATAATTGCCAGCACATCAGCCTCTTCGGCAGCAGCATAAGCCACACGCACCATATTTTTGTTCAACTGCATGCCACCCTTGTGAATGCCCGGTGTATCGACAAACACAACCTGGCTTTTCTCGTCGGTATAAATACCGAGAATGCGGTGACGTGTGGTCTGTGGCTTGGGAGTTACAATTGCCACTTTTGCACCGATAATGCGGTTCATCAATGTAGACTTGCCGACATTCGGTCGCCCCAACAGTGCAACCGTACCACAATGGAATTCTGTTTCGCTTATGTTTTCAGTTGCTGCCATGCCTGCTCCGCTGCTGCTATCTCAGCCTGTTTTTTTCGTTCTCCGAAACCGACGCCCATCAGCTCCCCTTTCACGCTACATCTGGCCTCAAAGCGAGGATTCTTGCCTACACCATGATCCTGCAACTCATATTCAGGAAGCCCCCATGACTGCGCCTGCGTCAACTCCTGCAAACGCGATTTGGCATCCCTGTTATCCACCTGATCAATGCCCTGCAGCATCGATTGCCATGCCTGCAGCACCAGCTTACGCGCCGGTTCCCATCCACTATCCTGAAATACCGCACCTATTACTGCTTCAACCGCATTGGCTGCAATCGATGGTGATTTAATACCATCAGCCACACGTTCACTCTCGCCAACATGCAAATAGCCGGTCAATTTCCAGACCAGAGCCACCTCATACAGACTCTCTTTTCGCACCAGAGCTGAACGCATACGCGACAGCTTTCCTTCCGGCAGCTCCGGAAAGTGATGATGCAAAAACTCTGAAATAGCCAGACCCAGCACAGCATCACCGAGAAACTCCAGACGCTCCATGTGTTGCTCGGTCATTGAACGGTGAGTCAGAGCCCGTTTAAGCAGACCCTTGTCTGAAAAGGTGTAACCGATTATCGCTTCAAGACCTGCCTGTTTATTCGACGCGTTCACAGGTTTTCTGCCTGAATCCGGGAAGGATCGGTAATCGCATAGGGTTCAAATTCCAGATCGATGCGTAACTTGTCACGCAGCAGATCCATACCAGTCAAATCATCGGGATGATAACTACCATCTTCATCTCTATTGACGACTCGCCCTGCCGGCCAGATCGTCACCGCATAGTATGATGATATTTCGAGCATGCTGCCGCTGGCTTTAATGCTCAGATTATCAAAAAATTCGTCGGGTAAATCGTTGTTTAAGATATATTTTAATCCGAACAACTTCTGCATCTGGCTACGCACTTCAGCCTCGGATGCAGAAGGCCTGGTATCCACCAGTACCACAAACACATCTTCCACTTTCCAGTTGTTGTACCAGGCATTAAAACCCAGGAAGCCATTCCATACAGTTGCACCGAGCAGCGCTACCCAGAACAGGAATTTGAGCACTGAGAAGCCCTGTTGATTACGACCGGCTGTTAACCCGGATAAAGTGTTACTCAATCAGGTGACCGATACGATCCCAGCGCACAGAACCTTTTGCACTGTCCCAGGACCACCAGACAATGGCAGCACGCCCTACCATGTAGGATTGCGGTACAAAACCCCAGAAACGGGAGTCACGTGAATTGTTGCGGTTATCACCCATGGCAAAATAGTGCCCTTCCGGAACAGTCCATTCACCATCACGAATCGAGTAATCCTTGATCAGCACCTTATGCTTAAGACCATTCAGGTTTTCTTCATGCTGAATCGATACATCAATACCGCCATCGGCCATGAAATAAGTTCTTTTACCTTCAAAGGTCAACGGCATTTCAACACCATTCACGCTCAGTTTGTTATTCAGATACACAATCTTGTCGCCGGGAATACCTACGATGCGTTTGATGTAATCCTTGGATTTATCTTCCGGATAGACAAATACAGCAACATCACCGCGTTTCACCTCTTTTGACATCAATTGCGTATCAGTCAGTGGAATTCTGAAACCGTAGGGATATCGCAAGACAAACAGGTAATCGCCAATCTCCAGCGTGGGTATCATACTCGAAGATGGAATTTTGAATGGTGCGACAATGAAGCTACGAATCACCACGGCTAGAACTGCAATCACCAACAGGCTTTCCAGCCACTCCCGCCAAACCGGTTTCTTATCACTCATTTTTTTGCTCCATCACCGAGTTTCAGCACAGCCAGGAATGCTTCCTGAGGTACATTTACACTGCCTATCGATTTCATCCGCTTTTTACCCGCCTTCTGCTTTTCCAACAGCTTGCGTTTACGAGAGATATCACCGCCATAACATTTGGCTGTCACATTCTTACGCACACCTTTCACTGTTTCCCGAGCCAAGATACGGCTACCTATTGCAGCCTGCAAGGGTACATCAAACTGATGGCGCGGAATCAGTTCCCGTAATTTCTTCACCAGATCACGACCACGCGATTCGGCAATAGAGCGATGAACGATCAGGGAAAGTGCATCCACAGGCTCGTTATGCACCAGCACATCGAGTTTCACCACATCACTGGTCACGAATTCCGAAAGCTCATAATCCATCGACGCATAACCGCGCGACACCGATTTCAGCTTGTCGTAAAAATCAATCACCATCTCGGCCAATGGCAGGATATAGGTGAGCATCACACGTCCCTGTCCGATAAACTTCATATCCTTCTGCATGCCACGTCGTTCCTGACACAGCTTGATCATCGCACCAACAAACTCTTCCGGCATAAAGATATTGGCCAGCACAGATGGTTCCTCTATACGATCAATATCCTGAGGCTCGGGAAACTCACTCGGATTGGAAATCTCAATGATATCGCCATCAGTCTGATGGATACGATAAATCACACTTGGCGCGGTAGTGATCAGGTCGAGATCATATTCCCGCTCCAATCGCTCCTGTACAACCTCCATGTGCAGCATGCCAAGAAAGCCGCATCGGAAGCCCAGCCCCAGTGCCGAAGATGTTTCCGGCTCAAATGTGAAAGCAGGATCATTCATGTTCAGCTTTTCAAGCGAATCGCGCAGATCATTGTAATCGGCCGAATCTACCGGGTAGAGACCGGAAAAAACCATCGACTTGGGTTCCCGGTAACCCGGAAGGGGCTCGGTCGCACCATTCTTCAGCGTGGTTACCGTATCACCCACTTTCAGATCAGCCAGTGTTTTGATACCACCAATCAGGAAGCCCACGGCTCCTGAAGCAAGTTCGGGTGTGGAAAATGGGGCCGGCACAAAATAACCAACATCCTGGACTTCATAGGAGGCTGCAGTAGGCATCGACATCAATCGGAAGCGATCACCTTTCTTTATCTTACCTTCAAACACACGAATCAGTGCGACTGCCCCCACATAGGAATCGAACCATGAATCAACCACCAGTGCGCGTAGAGGTTTATCATCCATGTTTTCCGGTGGTGGCACATGTTCGACGACCGCTTCCAATACATCAGTAATGCCTGTGCCGGTTTTGGCGGAGATAGGGATTGCGTCGGAAGCATCCAAACCAATCACATCCTCAATCTGACGCTTGGCCTCATCGATATCGGCACTCGGCAGATCAATCTTGTTAATTACCGGAATAATTTCCAGATCGTTTTCCATGGCCAGATAAACATTGGCCAGTGTCTGGGCTTCCACGCCCTGGGCTGCATCAACAATCAGCAGCGCGCCTTCGCAAGCCTGCAGGGAACGGGACACTTCATAGGTGAAATCCACATGACCCGGTGTATCAATCAGATTGAGCTGATAGACCTCACCATCTTTGGCTTTGTAATTCAAGGTCGCAGTCTGGGCCTTGATGGTAATACCGCGCTCCTGCTCGAGATCCATCGAATCAAGCACCTGCTTGGTTTTCATCTCGCGCTCGGTCAGCGTCCCTGTCACCTCGATCAAACGATCAGCAAGCGTAGACTTGCCATGGTCGATATGGGCGATAATTGAAAAATTACGGATATGTGATTGCTTTATCTTACTCATTGGTGCGGCAGTGTAGCGATGCTCCACGCCTTACGCCATAAGGTTATAATATCTGAAAAGCTCCCGGCTTCGTGCTGGCCTGCAAGCTAATTCAATCGCTGAACACTTACCCTGCCGCTGGCGGAAACATTAACCTGATAGCGCGCACCGTTTGGACATGTCGCCTGAATAGTTTTATTGCCGCTGGCATCCACAGACTCGGAGACATTACTCACTGTCCTGCCCGGGCAGGCATGTCCACGCAGTATGATAGTTGTAGCGATATCCTCTGCTCTGGTTACTGCCTGAGCCGCCGGAATCATAAACACCATAGCCAACAGAACTAACAAGAATCTTTTCATGCCTTCACCTCCAGCAAACTCTTCCAGATTGATTCCCGGCTCACATACAGATCACGGGAAAGGACTGGGTCCCCCTCAAGCAATGCTACTATTTTTAACAATAAACCATCAAAACTGGCGCGCAGATTAGCCATTTTCATCTCCAGTCTGGACTGTTTGCGATGACGATTAATTTCATCCACCAAATCTACAATATCACTGCGAATCGCCAACTTGGTAAACACACCAATAGCGTCTGTTTCTTTCAAACGCTTTTTCAACGTCTCCATATCGACAGCGACTGGCTCTTCTTTTGCTTTTTCCGGTTTGATTTTTTCTACAGCCCCTGCGACTGCCGGAGCAGCAGGAGCCACCTTTTTCACGCTTTTTTTCTCAGCCTTTACTGCCCTGGCCTGCTTCTCAGGTTGCTTGGTTTTAGCTGCTTTCATCTTCACAGCGGGAACATTCACCTTGGATACTTCAACTTTATCAGCCTTGGTACAGCCCTGCGCATCAGCGTAGAGCGGAAAAGCCAGAATCAGCACCACCAAGCAAGTTAGCACTGCCACTATGATATCTACCACATTCGGATAACCCGTTGCATGCATATCTTTCATGGGTTTATTGTAGACGATTATTTCCGGTTTGGCAGATGCAAACATTACACCGTCGTGGCTTTTTTACACCACAAGGCGGGAAAGAATGATGCCGGCAGCGGCTTCTGCACCATCGACCTTCAGATCCGGAAATGCTCTTGTTTGTATCTGTGCAGCTTCAAGTGCGTGCATCCATTTACTGCCTGCAAACTCACTTCTGCTCATGGATGCACTTGGCAGCACATCTTCAAGCCACACTTTCAGCATCGGGTATTCAGGGAAATCAGGACGCTCCACCCAGGCCATAGGTGTTTTTGTACGCCAGCACTCCGATAAAATGCCATAACCGGGCTTACACACGACGACATCAACAAATGGCATCAAATCCACCGCCATCATGTCTGAACCGAATGCAATCGCAGTTACGTTATCAGGAGCATTATCGGATGCATATGGAATCAGAAACTGCCACTCATCCATAACTGACAAAGCCTGAAGATCAAAAACAGGTTGATCTGAGCCTCCAAAAATTACCAGCGCTGTTTTAGAGTGTGTTTTTTCAAAGGGGCACGATCTTCCGGATGGGTAAGCTGCAATCAGAGGAATCTGTATACGATTTGGAAACAGATGCATATCCATCGCCATGGGAGGAGTAAGCAGCAGATCGCACTGCCGGTAAGCATCATTCAATTGCTTGAGGGCAGGATCACCATCACTGAGCCAATGCGAATAAATGGTGAACCAGTCCAGCGTTGCCAGACCAATCCCCGGCACCCCCAGCGCCCTGGCTGCAGGAAATGCCAGAGGTGAAATATCGGATATCACCAGGTCTGCTTCAAAGGCCTGAAGCAATTCATATTCCCCACCAAGCTGCTCATCCATACTATCCAGCCACGCCCTTAAACCCGCGACTGATGCCTCTCGATCTTCTTCAATGGCAGTTTTCTGCACGACACCAACGTCCACCGGACTCTGTTCAATTTCACAATCAAACAGCAACCGCGCCCGAATCTCTTCCTTTGGCAAAGAACAGCGAATCAGGAACTGGCTATCAGGACGCATTCGGGAGATTTGATTCAGCACTGGTGCCATCTGGGCCAGATGCCCGAAGCCATGGCCCGAGATATAAACTGCA
Source organism: Mariprofundus micogutta (assembly GCF_001895085.1). GTDB lineage: Bacteria > Pseudomonadota > Zetaproteobacteria > Mariprofundales > Mariprofundaceae > Mariprofundus > Mariprofundus micogutta. The sequence continues at coordinate 76,534 of NZ_BDFD01000012.1, forward strand.
ATATTCATAACTCGCAGGCTAGGCTTTAAAAACAGCAGCGGTCAAATGGCCCGATCATTGCTTCATGTTTTCAAAGAACGCGAACAAATGGAGTAGCAGATCATGCAACTAAAGCCATCTTACCGATTTATTCTCCCCCCCCCTTCTGCTTGGCTTGGCTGGCTGCGCAAGCCTTCAGAACAGCTACGACTCAAGCACATCTACGATGTTCTCAGAAATTTCGAAGAGTGAGGGGGAAAGCTCCGGCAACAAAGAGATCGACAAACGATTGATTGAACTGGATCACGCTGTTGACAGAAATGCTGCCAGAAACGCTTTGGTGCGTGAGTTTATCGTCGAATCGGACCGCATCTGCGATAACAGAATGACTACCATGAGCGAACAGATTGGAGATTGGGAACTGAAGTCGAACAAATCTGACAAGCTAGGCAAGATATTGAAAGATACGATTGCTTAGAGACAACTCGACACCGTGACTCCGGAACTGACCATGCAGCAACCCGACAGGGCTGTTAATCCGGTAAAAGAGCTCGGAACCTCCATTATTTCTGTCATCAAAACAAACCGCAAGCATTCACGCAGCATTCTGAAAGAGCGCGAAGATATGGATATTCACCGCTACTCCGTGAAACAGGCACTGCAGGATATTCAGGTCTATCATCAGTCCTGCTCAATTCAACTCGGTGTTTCCGAAGTTGCCCGCATGACATCTCAGCGCATGACTCTGGATGAGAAAAAAGCTGCAATCGAATCACTACTGCAACTGCGTCAGACTCTGATGAAGCAGGGCCTGAGTACGCGTTCAGTGCAACAAAAAATCGATGCTGTGATTCTGGCCGATTAACTTCTGAAATTACCCGATCCTGCATGGCGGCTTCAACATTAGCCCCTGTTTCGCATGGATTATCCACTGCAAGCATCACTCACAGACTGCTTTCACCCACCATGTAGACGGTCAATCTATAACTTTATATATTGTACATATCTTACTGTCAATAAAGGATAATTAATAAAGCCTATTATTTAGGCAGCCATCACTCAGGCGCAACAAGGGTAAGCTTTACAACACCCCAAACGGTTTCATCCACCAGGTTATCCACAGCTTCTGTGGAGAAATGGAAAAACACCTTTTATAGCAACAGATTCATCCAGACCAAGCTTGTCAGCTACTCACCCGGGACCAGCACAAGAATAAAAAACAGCTAAGCCACCTCTCCTTGGATCGTCACAATAAGCTGACGACTGCCACCATGATCACGGTGTTCCCCGAGATAGCAAGTACGAATGACATTCCTATGGACGTAAGAAAAACCCAATAATAAGTTGGTGAATCAAGACACATACGATGTCCATAGTAAACTTCATATTTTGAGGAAAATTCGCATCACTATGTCAATACCCACCCTACTGCAGAACACACTCAAATCAGCAGATCATCACAGCAAGCCAGCATGCTAATGCAATTAAATCCGGCACCGCACTTCAACATGCTCTCGAAAGAAATTTTGGTAGTCTGCTGCTGATCACGACAGACGACTTACGGCCCTAATTAGCTACATTAGTCGCATCTAACCAACACAGACTTCATATTGATGTAGGACATAATAAACAGCGCCACATCGACTGCAAGATGTGGCAATTAAGTTGTATGGTCCAGACTAGCTGAAGCTCAATGAAAATTATTCAGTACATCCCAATATTGAAATACACGGATGGCTATTTTATTTATCATTCTGAGGGATCAACCTTTTATTATAATAGTATAATTCACCGGAAGGGTGATTTTAAGAATCTTTGTAACTTCCATTAATCATCATATGATCAAGCAGGTTGTTTGTTAATCAACAAGCTTTATCAGTTTTTTCAATTCAGTTTCTGCTGAATCGAAATCATAGGCATGCATCGCCTTTTCCAACATAGTCAAATCAATGGAATTGCCTCTGGAGGTGAGCGCATCTGACAATGCAGGCAACAAATCAATCACTTCACTGTCACATGCTTCAACCATAGCGAGCATATTTGATATCATTTGAGCTCCAGTATCGTGTCTGTCCTGAGGAGTATCATACAATACTCCGGTTTCGGGTATTTCCAGAGCTGTCTTTATCGCCACTATCATATGTGGAAGTTCGCATTCGATAATTCTTGCCAGTTCATCATTCAACCGGAGGTCATCCCTTAGCTCCTGTTCCAGTCTGGAGACTAAACGATACATCTCTTTTGCTCCTAAATTACCGACAGCCCCTTTGAGTGAATGGATAATGTTCCGAGCCTCCTCAGGTTCACCTGATTTGACAAGACCCCGCGCATTTTTAATTGCATGCACCTGACTATCACAAAACCTAAGAAGTATCTTCCGATACAGACTATGGTCATCTCCGGCTCGCATCAAACCCTCTTCGATATCTATGCCTGTTATAGGTGGAATTGGCACTGACGTAAAAGTCTCAGTGTCGTTCAGTGTCTCCAGATGTGTACGGCCGGTTGATATCCATTTGTCCAGCTTTATATAAAGATCCAGTGGTTCAATAGGTTTTGCTATATGATCATTCATACCTGCTTGTATGCAGTTTTCGATGTCTTTAGTCATTGCGGGGTTCTACCCCATTTCTACGGACGGTTTAAAAACGATGTAAACCTTATATCTTGAGCAGCTAGTCTGCGCCGCATTCTTGGATTATGGAACCTTTCCAAATAATCAAAAATATCTGCTCTTGCCTCATCCTGTGTGCAATACAAGCGATGATGAACCCTTTCTCGCTTTAGCATGCCAAAGAACCCTTCACTGGCTGCATTATCACCACAGTGGCCAACAGC
>NZ_BDFD01000013.1 GCF_001895085.1 Mariprofundus micogutta
GCATGGAAGCATTTACGAAACGCTCGCAAAACCTTGTTCAAAACAATCTTTGGGCAGAACAACGAGGCAGCATGAACTATAAACCATGCGATCAGCTTTCAGACTCATTTACGGATTGGAAAATACTATAGTGTTTCTGTTTTAATCCATGGAAAATGGAATGCGCAGATGGCATCTTGAATAGATGCTGGCGTGTTTGAGTGGGCAGCGTTTGGATTCTGGAATTGATCCGGAGATGATCAGCCCCGCTGTGTGGTAACGGGGAGTTATGATGTCTTAAAAAGATAGCCACCCCGAAGGGTGGATTGAATCTGAATAATTGCTTCCTGGTTTAAAATGCAGATGAGATAATGCCCAAAGCACCTACAACTGCAGTAACCATGATGACAGTAGCCATCGGGCTCTGCTCATCTTCTTTTGAATCAAATGATTCCGGGGTATTACTGTGTTTATGCATATCAGCCTCCTGATCTTTAGCTACAAGCCAAATCTAGCTGGCGATGAATTGTGCTGATGTGAGATGTATTACAAAACCGCGTTAGAAAACTGTTTTTTGCTCCAGATTATTCTGGGTGCTTTTTAATTCTGATCTGTATGACTACACTGGCACCATGAGGTCTATTGATAATAGCGTCATCGAGAAGATTGCTACGCTGTCCGGCGAATTGCCTGAAAAGCAGAAACAGCAGTTGCTGGATCTGATCGGAAGTTGGCGGGAAGATGTACGCCAGGCACCTCGTGCTCCCTATAAAGAACTGCTGAACTTCACCTCAAAGAAAGGCAGTCATTACGGCCATGCCCACGATGTCAGTGCTTCGGGTGTGTTTATTGAGACTACAGCCTACTTTGAAGTTGGTGAGCAAGTTAATCTGGTCCTGACATTTATTTCTGCCCCGAATCCGGTGCGGCTGACCGGTTCAGTTGTTCGTAAAACAGCTGATGGAATCGGAGTGCATTTTGATGAAAGCAGTCAGTCGCAGGTGAAAGAGATGGATTCCATTATTTCCAAGCATGCACTGATTCTTCGCCAGCCTTGATGATCAGGTTGAGGGGTAGACTGTGAGTTATGTTGATCCCAATACTGTTAAACTGATTTCTAAGATTGCAAAGGGCTTGCCGCCTGACTTGCAGGAAGAACTATTGTTGCTGGTTGCATCGTGGAAAACGGATGTGCGTAATGCACCACGCTGGCATTTTGTTGAGATTCTGGGGTTCACCTCTGAGCAAGGAACTCATCAGGGAAGAGCTAAAAACATCAGTGTCACAGGTATATTTATCCAGACTAATTGTCATCTGAAATTAGGTGGTCATATTCATATGGTGCTTTCATTTATTGCTGATAGTAAACCTGTGAGTTTGCACGGCCATGTAGTGCGCCAGACATCTGAAGGTATTGGTGTGAAATTTGATCTGACTTTGATGGAAACCCACTACCTTGAAAAAATGATTTTGGATTATCACGAGACGATCAGATGATAGTCGCTAGAAGTGGTCTTTTTTTAATCTGATATCTGTAAATACGGCTACTGCATCATTCTCAATATTATTTTGCGTGGCGTATGAAGAACAAAAATTCTGATGTGATGGTCTGAGAAATGGATTGGTAAGTTTCTCCAGGCCAACAGTAGAGGGAATGGTAGGCTCGTTGGCATTGCGCTTTAGCTTGTCCAACTCGATACGCCGTTCAAGTTGCTTGTTATCCGCATCGATGTGGCGGGCAAATTCGAGATTGGCCAATGTGTATTCATGGGCACAGTAGACTCTGGTTTGATCAGGCAGTGCAGAAAATTTATTCAGACTCTGCCACATCTGGCTGGCTGTGCCCTCAAAAAGCCTGCCGCAGCCAGCTCCGAACAAGGTGTCACCGCAGAATAGGGCATCATCAATAAGGTATGCAATATGACCGCTGGTGTGTCCGGGTACTTCCAATACCGTGATGTTTAGCTCTGGTATATCAGGAGAGAAAGCTTCAGAGGTTTTAATATCAATACCGGGAATGCGTGGTGCATCCCCTTCAAAGCCAATGATCTGGCACCCGAAATCGGATTTAAGTTCCAAGTTCCCATCGGTATGATCCCAGTGATGATGGGTATTAATGATATGGCTAAGCTTCTTATTCAGCTTTTTGCAGGCGTTTCGCACCGATACCGCCACGGCCGGATCGACAGCAATCAGGATATTTGTTGTGTGTGACTCTATCAGATAGATATAGTTGTCCCGAAGAGCAGGCAGTTGATGGACGGTGAAGTTTTGATGCCGGTATGACCACATCGGGCCAGTTTAACCTACAAGGAGGTTTCATGTCACACGGTTCGACAAAAGCAGTGTTAACGGCGGTAGCAGGTAATTCACTGGTGACAATTGCCAAATTCGTCGGGTTTATGCTTTCTGGCTCCAGTGCGCTACTCGCGGAGGCCGTCCATTCATTGGCCGATACAGCTAATCAGGCGCTGCTATACCTCGGATTGAGGCGCTCTGTCCGCAAAGCGGATGATGAACATCATTTTGGTTACGGCCAGGAACGATATTTCTGGAATCTTGTTTCTGCAGTGACAATTTTCTTTCTTGGTTGTGTTTACACTATTATGCATGCTATCGAACAGCTTCGGCATGATCATTCACCGGAGATTTCGCTGATTCCGTTTCTGATTATTGGTTTCGCATTTATTGTAGAAGGATATTCACTCATTGTTGCTTTGGTTGAATTCAAGCGTCAATACAGGGAGGCGGGTAAAACGTTTCGCCAGTATTTTGTAGAAACGAAAGACCCGACCACGCTGGCAGTATTGATTGAGGATTCAGTCGCCGTGTTCGGCCTGCTTGTGGCTCTGGCGGGCATTGGCCTTGCAGCTTACACAGGCTCAGCTGTATTTGATGGTATTGCGGCTATTGTGATCGGTTTGTTAATGGGTGGACTTGCTTATTTCCTGGCCTCAATGAATCGCAAATACCTGCTCAACCATTCCAATGAAGAGGTGGATGAAGTCGCGAGGAAAATCTGGCAGGCGGACGGGCAGGTGCAGCATGTGCAGCGGGTGAATAGTATCGTGCTGTCACCCGAGGACACTTTGCTCATGGCAGAAGTGGAGTTGCGTGAAGAGACAATATTTTCTGATATGACACAGGAAGAAATTGCCCGCGCAATCCAATTTATGCATAAGCTGGATGATATTCGCAGATCGCTTGAAGGTGATGTCAGTCGTATTGCTCCAGAGACAAAACATATCTTTATCGAGTTTACCACCCCACAGGATAAACCTGATAAAGCGTAGGGTGGTGCGATCTGCATGAATCCACTACCATTGCATTTCACATTATTTGTATCATAAGGAGTTTTAATAATGAGCGTATTGGTTGGCAAACAGGCACCTGATTTTACGGCCGCTGCTGTGATGGCAGACGGTTCTATCAATGAGAACTTTTCTCTTTCCGATTACAGTGGCAAATATGTTGTGCTGTTTTTCTATCCTCTGGATTTTACATTTGTATGTCCATCCGAGCTGATCGCATTTGATCATCGTATTGCAGAATTCGAATCTCGTGGTGTTCAGGTTATTGGTTGTTCTGTTGATTCACAGTTCACCCACGCAGCATGGCGTAATACTGCAGTGGATGCCGGTGGTATTGGTCCTGTGGCATACCCTCTGGTTGCAGATCTGAGCAAAAATATTGCTGCTGACTACGATGTGTTGATCGATAACGACAGTGTAGAAGATGAAGATGGCGATGCGGTTCACTTGCTGGGCGGTACTATTGCACTGCGTGGTTCATTCCTGATCGACAAAGATGGTGTTGTACAGCATCAGGTTGTAAACAACCTTCCATTGGGTCGTAATGTTGATGAGATGCTGCGTCTGGTTGATGCACTGCAGTTCACTGAAGAGCACGGTGAAGTCTGTCCTGCAGGCTGGAACAAAGGCGACAAAGGCATGGTTCCTGATGCAGATGGTGTTGCTTCTTACCTGTCTTCTGAAGCGGACAAACTGTAAATCTAATCTGAATCAAAAAAGGCGGCTCGATGAGCCGCCTTTTTTTGTGCGATTTTTTTTTTAAGGCTAAACGTGAGCTGCAACCAGCTTGAGCCAGTAGTTTGTCAGGGTTTTGCTGTAACTATCCGGCTCTCCATCCTGAAGCTGCTGGACCAGATCAAAAGCATGTTCTTCCGGAATGTGGTAAATAGCTCCGGATGTTTCCCATGCACCTTCACACTCTATAAGGCGAAGTCCTACAATATCACCGGCATCAAACATGCGGCTGGTTACAGCATCCTCGATTTCTACAACTTCCGAGTTGTCATCAGGATATAGGGCGAGGGAGTAACTTTTGCCTGCAATGCATTCTGTCACCTGATATAAACGCAAAGGCCGTTCTGCCAGTTGGTTCAGGTAAGCGCGCTGCTGTTCATCAAGGTCCAGATCTGCATCAAGAATAAGCTGCAGAGGACTGGAAGTGTTGCCCTCTTCATCGGTGAATACGCCTTCTGCAACCAGATATTCGAGAAGGTTTACATCGTGAACGCTGCGGATGCGCGGATCAGCACTGGTGATGCCCGTGCGCTCCTCGGTGGGGATATCCTTGAGCCAGCTGTCTTCCAGCCAGCGGCCGATATCATCCTGATGCGCATGGTTGATCCATCCTAGCGATTTTTGAATGCCATCGCGGCGATTGATGCGATTGCTGGCCAAGTCTCTGGCTTTCAGGCCGCAGCATCGTTTATATTTTTTTCCGCTACCACATGGGCAGGGCTCATTGCGTTGAACTTTACGAACCACAGGTGCTCCTTGCTGTTAATGATGATTGCGCGTCAGCATATACTAGAAGACAAGCCGGGTGAATATTAAGCTGAAAACTAATAACTATCAGTGGATATTCACCTTTTATAATTAATTATATTATGCCATTGCCATATCGGCTTTGCGTGCTATCTTTCCGGCCTGCAAAAAGAGAGGCCTGTTTGAAGTTGTTTTTCAGGTCTGATGTAGTAACAACGGAAGGGTGACAGAGTTGGCCGAATGTACCGGTCTTGAAAACCGGCGTAGGGAAACCTACCGTGGGTTCGAATCCCACCCCTTCCGCCAGTTATCTCTGTGATGCGAACAGCTCGCGCATTACTACGAGACATAGTTGAATCAACGGAGAGATGGCTGAGTGGCCGAAAGCGCGCCCCTGCTAAGGGTGTATAGGCTAAAACCTATCGAGGGTTCGAATCCCTCTCTCTCCGCCAGTATTAACAGCTTTAAGTTTTTTCGCATGTCAGCTTGGCATGCATAAAGCTTTAAAGAGTCAGGCTTTGGTAAACAGGAGGCAGCTTGAAGAAACTTGCGTTATTCGCTGTCGCTTTATTGATGCTGTCGGCCTGTGAACAAAAACAGGCTGAACAGATCGAATGGCAGCTACCATTGGAAGCGCAGGAAGATCCTCACGGAAGTCAGAATCTTGCAGTTGTTCCGGACTGGGCAGTAGCAATCCCCGGGGAAGCTGAACTGGTTTGGCTGGAAAAAAGTACGACGAAAACTATTCCGTCTATCGTATCGCTTGGCACTGCGACACAGGTAAACGGATGGGATGTTCAGCTGCTGGGATTGGCAACAGGCCTCAGAGTTGAAAATAGCGCTTTTCTGAACGATGAAAATGTGCATAATCCCGCCGCCTTCGTACAGATCAGCAAGGATGGTGACATTCACTATCGTGGTTGGCTGTATCAGAACTTTCCGGAGTTGTTCGGTATGGATAATTTGGAATGGAAAGTTTGGTTGAAAGGCATTACTCTTCGGCCCGCTTCATAAGGACGAAGGATTAAGAAGCACAACAGGCTCCCTTAGCTCAGCTGGATAGAGCATCTGACTACGAATCAGAAGGCCGGGCGTTCGAATCGCTCAGGGAGCGCCATATAAATCAAGCACTTACGGAAACGTAGGTGCTTTTTTTTGCTTGAAGAATGGATTTGTATGCAAGTTTGTATGCAAGTTTCTATCAGGCACATGTGATTTTAATGTGGGAGTCCATACATTCGGGATTAGCCGCTATAATATAGATTCATAAATATGATCTTATGGTTTCATACACATGGCCTTTTCGAAATTTACTTGTCAGTTCCAGATGAAATTAAGCTGGATAACCTTAATCCGGTCCCAATGAAGAATAGCATCCAGTAGTTTCTTCTCGAAAAATCATGTAAACCTTTGATGGTGAATAGATTCAAGTAAATCGAAGCAACAACCAGTAACAAACCTATCTCTCTGCATTTTTTCATATGTTTTATTAATTATTATTTTACTTCTCCAGCTTTTGAGTTGGTTTATTTTGTGGATAAGCAGGAGGGGCGAGAATCGCATTCATTTGGCAGGTGAAGAGAAACCAAGGGGGCTGAATAGAGGTTTTTGGTGATTTGGGCTTTAGAAGAAATTCCTCGTGTAGGGTGCCGGATATCGTTTAGATAATACTTACCAACGGAGAAGAGTATGCTGCAGCAAGAAATGTATTACGTAAAAGATATGTCGATTTTGACAGGCAGGACAGAGAAGGCAATTCGTACGGCATTGTGCCGTGGGGATGACGGGAAAACCTTACCGCCATCCATAAAGGCGGGTGGCCGCCGCTGCTGGAAGCGAAAAGTCCCAGATGATTGGTTCTTAAACCTCGGGGAAGAAGAGTGAGTATCGGGGATGATGAGTTGCAGGGAGGGCAGAATTGTGTCCTTACCGCTCCTGTGCCAGTAATGGAAGAAAAGGAGATGTATCAATTTAGGATTAGCGCGGATGTGGAAGGCAGAATAATCGAAGCGGTAAATGATTATTTTGCTAAGAATCATAAGATGCCGTCTGTAGCAGTGGTTCGTAGCGTAGCACGTGTAGATGGTAATGCTGCGTGTGAAGTGATGCGAGTATTACGCGAATCTTTGAAGGAACAGTCACCACTACTTACTTCAGCAGTTACCGAGAAAAAAGATACTCTGGTAGAAACGAATATAAGTAATTCATATGAAGCTGAGTGTGAGATAGAACATTTGCGCAGCGAGTTGGCTATGGCAATAAAAGAGGCAAACCAATTTCGGACTTACTCTGCTCGGCTCTTAGGTCGGCTTGAAATAATTACGCAGGAAAAAGCTGATCTGCTAGCGCTGGTCGAAGCCAGGGTTAATCATCGCACTTTTTTTGGCTTACTGAAGTTTTGGGGAAGTAAATGATCCACCCCATGTGGTCGCCTATAAGTGCCGCACCAATCACTGGTGCGGCAGGTTAATGAAATCGATGATTTTAAACGTGAAGACGGATTCAAATTTCAGGCTGCATAACGCAGGTCATCATCAATCATTCTTCTTCTGATTGTTATTTCCCGGTGGCACGGTCTGCAAACGGCTTGCAGTAGGGCACATTCATGTATTTTGAGAACATACTCAATCGAGGGATGATCTTCTGGCAATAACAAAGGCTTTTGCGTTAACCAATCCATCTTCTGCTGCGATACTTCGAGGTTCATAGTTGGAGTCAGGCTCATCGCATTCTCTATTATCGTGTTGAATTGTGGAGAAATGTGGTCCACCTCTTCGCTTGGATTGTGTCCACAATGCTCACAGATTGGGTGCTTATTTTTATACGCTATTATTTGAGGATAAACTGCATACCTTAGCCTTTGTTCAAGTATTTTTTTGTGATTTTTAGGGTATACGCACTCGTACCATGAGGTTCGATGCCACCCATGAGCAGGAAAGTGAGCTTCGAGATAATAGTTATTTCTTGCGTTGGGTTTCTTTCTGAATAGCACAGGAAATAGGTTATGGCGTGAGCAATAATAATGCTTTTTCAGGATTAGATCAGAGAGCAGTGGGAAAGAAAACTCCTGATCATATTCATATGTCTGTATAACAGTTTGGATTTTGATCGCTAGCTCAGACTTGCTCATTCCCTCAAAAAAATCATTTTTTGTATTCATAGTTGTATGTTTCTCCTGTGATTTAAAGTCACAGGTAAGTTTTTGAGGGGGGCTCAAGAGAGAGTGGCGAGTGTCGTGCTATTTGCTATTCACAACGATTGATGTGAGAGCTGGCGCTAGTCAGCTTTTAGTCTGTTATCTAGAATAATAATGTTATTATTTCATGTTTTACTCTCAGTTAATACATTGAAACTGTCTTATTATATAGCCGTTGATCATCTTGGGAGTTAATCGCTGCAAGTCTCGGAAGGATGTCAGTACGTGAGATTAGCTCGCCATAATCACAGGATACATAAACCTCACTTTCGCATCTGATTTCTTGCCCGAAAATGCCCCTGCCATTTTCACAGTGCTACTGCCATACCGTTTATTAATTTTATCCATGGTAAGAAATAGGCCAGCCTGTTTCTCATCAGTCTTCATAACGCCAAATAAGTCAGGTAGAGCATCTTCAGCATTGGTAATGTTTTCTGCAATTATGCCGCAAGCCCGATATAGCTCATTGGCCTGATAAAGATCGGTCACCATACCTTGAACGGAGCGGAAGATCCTGAAGTAGTTGTTTGTCGGGTACTCAAAATCAGCCTTGGCTGAAACCGAGCTGAAGTCTTTGAGTCTCATGAAAATAGTAATGCGTTTAATAAGAAGACGCTTTATCACAAGTTCCGTTGCCAGCCGAGTTATATGGCGGATCAGATGCGATATAATGGTTTTCTTGTTGCCTGTAACTTCTCCCATGCTGGCTGTTCTGGCCATGCTTTTGGGGAGCTGAGTGTGTAGCTCCAGTCCTATAGCTGTTATACCTTTCATCTCATGCCAGAGGTCGTTTCCGGCCTTTCCGAGGAGGTGTTTGATGGCCTCAAGATCAGCATTAACAAAGTCCATCGGAGTCTGAATGTTAGCTTTGTTCAAGGTTGAGAGCCGATTGGATCCAATGCCGCATACATCAGATAGTTCAACCCGTTCGAGAAACAGTTGAATCATGCTGGTTGGTACAATGGTTGTTCCATTCGGTTTATTATATTCCGATGCCATCTTTGCCAGAATCCGTGTGACCGAAACACCTACTGACACTGTGATTCCGACCTCACGATGCACTGCACGCCGAATATCATGGGCGATACCTTTGTAGTCCTTCTTCCAGAGCAGTCTAGTGCCATTCAGATCGAGGAACCCTTCATCAATTGAATAGACCTCCATATCAGGGGAGTAACGCCTCAGAATTGAAAACATCTTCTCTGAGATCAGGCCATAGAAGCGGAAGTCTGCTGAAAGGTAGGTGGCATGTGGCATCAACTTCTTTGCTTCCCAAATCGGCATGCCTGTTTTAATGCCCACAGCCTTCGCGTCATAGGTCTTGGCTACCACGCATGCATCTTGGCTGGAAAGAATGCATACAGGCGATCCTATGAGTTCTGGGCGACGTACCAGTTCACATGATGCGAAGAAGCAGTCGGCATCTATGTGGGCTATGGCGTTCGGCCAGTCGGGATCAGGGGAGGAGGTCATGCGCGCATTGTAGTGTACGTTCGTACACCTATAAAGGGATAATAGGAGGGGATTGGCCATCCACCATTACCTCTGCGGTTGATCTCGAACGAGATCTCGCATATGAATTGACTCAGTTTTGTTACCTCAAGGAACAGTTTTTTGTGGGAGTAGCTCTGAGGATGGAAGAAGGGAGGAAAAAGGGGTGAAAAACGGACACTGAGATTCAGCTATTATCGGCGCCCCCCCCCCCCGCAATTCGACACACATTTCAGCGTTCCAAAATCATAAGAAGCGGGTGGTCATTGGAGCGAAAATCAGAGGCCGGATTTCTGGCATCCGGAGATGTCATCACCACCATCATCAAGGTGAAAATCGAGAGGGCGATCTGGGGTGCGTTTCTGAGAGAGATGATTGACTTCATGATAGCGACTCCTTCTTCACGAAGATGCTTTTTTGTGGGAAAACGGGAGAGAGATGATTTGCCGAAAACATGCAAAATCAAATCTGAAGAATCGGCTCGAAAGGCGATGGGAAAAAAAGAGGGGACGGAGAGGTTGTGTTGCCGAAGGCAGGAGGGGTTGCATCTTGGATGCGGTTATTTTTTATCTCTCTTGAGATGGGTGTTTGGGCACCTGGTAGAGGGTTTTGGTGTCACTCTGGATTTGTTTGAGTTGTAGCTACACTTTTTGGTGTGAGACACTTTTTCAAAAAGAGGGTTGAAACACAAACCTCTATTAAAGGCTTTTGCGCCGTAGAGGTGGTTCGAAGTGTAGCTACGCTGTCCCACGCGACACCCTGCTTGTCTCATGGGACAGGTGGGGTGTGGCGTCGCACATGGGTATTTGTCTCACGGCTAAAAGTCCAATGTTTTCAACAAAAACAAAAAAAACGGCTGATTAAGACCGGTTTCATTGCAGGTGTGTTTTTGTGTGTTTCAGGGGTGTCTTAGTTACCCCCAGAAGTCATTTGTATCGATTGATTTTGTGACAACCTCATCGTCAAATTCCTTGTATGCTTCCTCTCCATTTATCTGGTCGTTGGACAATTTTCGGATACAATCTTTGGTCCTTTCGTATAGTCTGAGAGGCTTCTTTTTGCCGTGATAGGAAGCTCTGGAATCTTATCTTCAACTGGATAGTTGACCGGAGGGTTCACAAAAGCATGGATGGTTTTGATGCGGCGAAGACCTCCATCACGGTAGGTTAGAGCCTCCCACAAATCGAGGTTGGCGAACATCTGAGAATGGACTAAATCATCGAGCTGTTCTGAGTATCCATGGGTCATTGTTGTACGCACATCTTTGTTCGGATTTATGAACCTTTCAGCGCTGAATTTTTTACCTGATTCACCACCCATTTCAGCAGCCGAAATAATGCGCATATGAAATGTTATTTTAACGAAGAATTTTGCTGCTCATTGGCACCCTAAAAGCACTCCATTTTCATCAAAAGATGACGATCGATTTCCTCAGATAACCCATGTCACTCTTCACTACTGCTTGAAGAGTCCTGATTGTAAATTCCGAGCACCCAGAGGGTAATGCCACTTATACTCAGCAGCCCTAGCCTAGTGGGCTCCACCCCATCCACCTCAACCACAAATAACAAAACTGAGATCACGGTTAAGTATAATCCAAGATCACGGCACGATTGAAACACTATGTTTTTATTAATCATCATTTTTTACACCTCAAGTTTGGTAGGTATAATTTTTAAGCATGGAATAATTTTTTGAGGGATGATTCATGAAGGTTATTTGAATTCGCCAGTACTTTTGTCGGTATTTCTTAATATGAATGGGGGAGAGCCTAAACTATAGGATCAAAAAGGTTCGAAGATGTGAGTCCTTGAAACGCCACCTTACATTTCATGTGGCGCTTTTCGAGTACCGAAAGAGAATAAGACTCTCAGTCTCTTTTGATAAAATTTTATTCGATGGATTAGAGATCAGGGTTAGATCAGTTCTTTATTACCTTAACACACTTTGATGGGAGTTTTCTAATCTCTTTTTTCAAGTTTATTCATTGTTTTTTAATCTTGGGAGGCATAACGTAGGCCGCATGTTGAATCGTAAACTGAACCTGCGTGGCCTTTCCCGACTGATGATCGGGCTGTTTGCCGTGCAGATTCTGGCAGCTGGATTTTGTCTGATTTCACCAGAATCACATACCGCTAATGCTCACGCTGCAGATATGCAGATGCCAATGTCCACTGACATGCTTGAGCATTGCGATGTGAATGCTGAAGCTGAATCCGGCCATGGTGATCATGGTTCTGCTTGCGCTCACTGTAACCAGCCGGACGAACTGGTGCAGAGCAAAGCTTCTACATTCAACATCGATTTCGATCTGCCTGTTATGCTGGTGGCATCTACCGAAATAGTGCTGTCCGCTCCGGCTAGTATCGATCTAGCTGTGCGAACCCCCACAGGTCCACCGCGAAGTTCCACCCTTATCTACACAACCACTAAACGTATTCGTATTTAAAACCCACCTTCTGCCGATACCGCGATTCGACTGAATCGAGGTGCATGCCCCTGTGACTTTAAACAGGCATGCGCATCTTTTGCAGGAGGCCTTCATGCCTTTATTTAAACCGCCTTTTTATAAACTACCTTTATTCAAAACCGGCTGGCTGTTGCTGGCACTGCTTTCCTATTCTTCTCTTGGCATAGCAATACCACTGACGCTCAAACAGGCTGAGGCGTTGGCATTAACCAGCAATCCAGCACTGCATGCTGCTGATAGTAACGCGGTAGCCATGGCTACCATTCCATCTCAGGTTAGCAGCCTGCCTGACCCGACACTTTCACTGAACGCAATGAATCTGCCAGTAGACTCATTCTCCACCACACAAGAAAACATGACTCAGCTGCAACTGGGCATCTCTCAGAGTCTGCCATTTCCCGGCAAACTGGCTCTGAAAGCCGAGGCGGCAGAAAGCCTTGCTGGGGCTGCAGCCAGTAACCGCGATGAGTTACGTCTGCTTCTACTACGTAATGTACGTATTCATTGGTGGAACCTGGCATATCTGGATAAAGCACTGATGCTGGTACAGAGCAATCAGGCTCTATTACGTAATCTGGTGAGGGTTTCAGAAGCCAAGTACAAAACCGGCTCCGGGCTTCAGCAGGATGTGCTACTGGCACAGTTGGAGCTATCTCACCTGTTGGAGAGGGAATTATCCCTGAAGACTCAACGCGAATTTCAGGTGGCAGAGCTCAATGCTCTGCTTGGCCGTGATTCAGTTGCTGCGCTTACATTGCCTGAGCAGTTACCTGAAATCATAAAGGTCACCCCGAATATTATTGCGTTAAAACAGTGGGCACGTGATAACCGACCCATGCTGACTTCTCTCAACCGCCATGTTGATGCAGCCGACAGTATGGTTGCTCTGGCTGAAAAAAATTATTACCCGGATTTTAAGCTGGGTGCGGTCTACGGTGTCAGGCAAGGCATCAATCCTGTGAGTCGCCAGTCACGTTCTGATCTCGGCAGCATTATGCTATCCATGACATTGCCTATATATACCGGCAATAAGCAGGACCGGGCTGTAGATCAACGTAAGGCTGAAAAGGCTAAAGCAGAGTATTCCTGGCAGGACGGAGTTAACCGGGTTAATGCCGAGATTGATGCAGCAGCTGCAGACTTGCGCATAACTCGAGAGCAATTATCCCTGTTCAAGCAGGGCATCATCCCGCAAGCGCGGCAGACCACAGCATCTATGCTGGCGGGATATCAGGTGAACAAGGTCGATTTCCTTAACCTTGTTCGAGCCCAGTTGGCCGAATTCAATAACGACATTCAATACTGGCAACTCTATGCCCGCGCAGCACAGGCCGAAGCTCGCCTTGCTGCTGCATCCGGTAAAAAACATCTGGAAAAGGACGTGATAAATCATGAATAAAAACACACTGATGATGGTTGTAGCGGCTCTGGCTGCGGGCCTTGCAGGCGGTTACTTTTTCTCCGGCGCTGAGCAGAAAAGCAGTGGAGTTGAGCCTGTTGCAGGCGATGGCCCATGCCCCGATGGTTCCAAAGCATTGTCCTGGCGCAATCCGATGAATCCAGAGGTCACCTCGCCGGTATTCAGTAAAGATGAAATGGGCATGGACTATTTACCTATCTGTGCTGAGACCAAGAAAGAAAAGAAAATTCTATTTTATCGCAACCCGATGAATCCAGCTATTACCTCACCCGTAGCGGCCCAGGATGAGATGGGTATGGATTATATCCCGGTTTATGAAGATGGTGGCAATGATGCGGTAGCAGGCACTGTCAGCATTGATCCAACCGTAGTTCAGAACATCGGTGTGCGTACAGTGAAGGCAAAGAAGAAGACCATCTCTCGTGATGTACGCACCGTTGGCCGTGTCACCTTTGATGAACAACGTGTGGCTCGCTTGCATCCCAAGGTTGAAGGTTGGGTAGAGAAACTGTTTATCGACAGGACCGGCGAGAAAGTAAGTAAAAATACCATGCTGTTGGCTATCTATTCACCTCAGCTGGTGGCTAGTGGTGAAGAATATCTTCTGGCCCTGAAAAACTGGCAGACCCTGAAAAATAGCCCGTTTGCAGATATCCGTGATGGAGCCAAACGACTGCTGAACACATCACTGGACCGGCTGAAACTACTTGATGTACCAGAGCATCAACTGAAACAGATTCGCGATACCGGTCGCGTACCAAAAGCACTGCATATCCATTCACCGTTCGATGGCATTGTCATGAATATCGGTGCCCGTGAAGGGCAACGTATTACGCCGGAAACCGAACTGTACATGGTTGCCGATCTCTCCCGTGTCTGGGTGCAGGTGGATGTCTATGAGGATGAACTGCCCTGGGTACAGCTTGGTGATGAAGCAGAAATGCGATTGCCGTCCGTACCCGGTAAGGTGTTCAAGGGTAAACTCAGTTATATCTATCCTTATCTGGAAGGAAAAACCCGCACCAACAAGGTACGCATCGAATTCGCCAATCCCGACCTGGCCCTGAAGCCGGACATGTTTGCCAATATCACCCTGAGAGCATCACGCACAGTTGATGCGATTGTGATTCCATCTGAAGCAATTGTACGTACCGGAGCACGCGAGCAGGTGTTTGTTCAAAGGGCTCCCGGAAAGTTTGAACCGCGTGTAGTACAGCTGGGTCTCTCTTCTGACGGTGAAGTACAAGTCACCTCCGGTATCAAAGCCGGTGAACAGGTCGTCACCAGCAGTCAATTCCTGATCGATTCCGAGTCCAAACTGAAAGAAGCCACCGCAAAAATGCTGGATGCGATGAATGAACAACAAACTCCAGCTCCGGAAATGGATATGCAGATGGAAGGCATGGAAATGGACAGCAAAGAGATGGATATGGATGCCATGAATATGGGCATGGATGGGAAGAACATGGATTCGATGGACCATTCGACAGGAGATCCGAATGGGACGGCCACAGGCCGCCCACAGGGTGAGGGGCAGGAGGCCCCGAATCAGATGCCCGCGGATAAACCTGCGCATCAGATGGAGCACCATCATGGCCACTAATGTTTCTAATACATTCAAGGTGAACAAACCATGATCCGCAAACTGATTGAATACTCGGTTCACAACCGTTTTCTCGTACTGATTGCCACTGTCATTATTGTTGTAGCAGGTATTCAGGCGATGCGGGCGACACCGCTGGATGCCATTCCCGATCTCTCCGATGTGCAGGTGATAGTCTTCACAGATTATGCCGGTCAGGCACCACAGGTGGTTGAAGATCAGGTCACCTATCCGCTGACCACAGCCATGCTCTCTGTACCCAAAACCAAGGTGGTGCGTGGTTACTCATTCTTCGGATTCTCCATGGTCTATGTCATTTTCGAGGATAAGACAGATATGTACTGGGCGCGCACACGCGTGCTCGAATATCTGAATTATGCCCGTGATCGTTTGCCATCATCCGTATCTCCAAGGTTGGGGCCTGATGCCACCGGTGTCGGCTGGATCTATGAATACGCACTGGTTGATAAAACCGGCAACCTCGACCTGGCTCAATTGCGTTCACTTCAAGACTGGTATATGCGCTACCCGCTGCAGACGGTTCAGGGTGTTGCTGAAGTGGCCTCCATCGGTGGATTTGTGAAACAGTACCAGGTCGAAGTTGATCCTGATGCCCTGGCCGCATTCAATATTCCTTTATCCAAAGTGAAACAGGCGATTGCGCGCAGTAATAATGATGTCGGTGGCCGATTAATTGAAATGGGCGAAACCGAATACATGGTTAGAGGCCTGGGTTATATCAAATCCATTGCTGATCTTGAGATCACACCGATTGGCGTGGATACGCACGGAACGGCTATTTTTCTCAAGCAGGTGGCACATATTCACCTTGGCCCTGAACTTCGGCGTGGTGCGGCTGATCTGAACGGTGAGGGTGATGTTGCCGGCGGCGTGGTGGTCATGCGTTATGGTGAAAATGCTCTGACGACAATCGAGCATGTGCGTGAAAAACTGGATGAACTGGCCAAAGGGCTACCTGAAGGCGTGGAAATTGTACCTGTTTATGATCGTGGGGCATTGATTGAGCGCGCTGTTGATAATCTGGCTGAAAAGCTGATTGAAGAATCCATCGTTGTAGCTCTGATCTGCCTGATCTTCCTTATGCACGCCAGAAGTGCATTGGTTGCTATAGTTTCATTGCCCATAGGCATCCTGATGGCCTTCCTGATTATGCAGTGGCAAGGCATATCCGCCAACATCATGAGTCTGGGCGGTATCGCCATTGCTATTGGTGCCATGATTGATGGTGCGATTGTAATGATCGAGAATGCACACAAACATCTGGAACGTGCCGGGGAAGATCTATCTACATCGGCCCGCTGGGATGCTGTGTTGGCTTCCACCAAGGAAGTCGGACCGGCACTGTTTTTCAGCCTGCTGATAATCACTGTCTCCTTCCTTCCTGTATTCACACTTGAGGCTCAGGAGGGCCGGCTCTTCTCGCCACTGGCCTTTACCAAGACCTACTCCATGGCCGCAGCAGCTTTGCTGGCTGTGACACTGGTGCCGGTGCTGATGGGGCTGTTCATTCGTGGACGCATTCCATCTGAAGAGCGTAATCCGCTGAACCGTATTCTGAAGAAGCTGCATACACCGCTGTTGAATCTGGCGGTTAAAGCACGGGCACTGACCGTGGTGCTGGCTGTCGCGCTGCTGGCAGTTAGTGCATACCCGGTGATGAAAACAGGTTCGGAATTTATGCCGCCACTGGATGAGGGAGACATTCTCTACATGCCGACGACATACCCCGGCATTTCGATTACCAAGGCTCGTGAGTTGTTGCAGCAAACTGACCGTATTCTGAAAACCTTCCCTGAGGTGGAATCGGTGTTCGGCAAAGTCGGACGTGCTGAAACGGCCACTGATCCTGCACCACTGGCCATGCTGGAAACCACGGTCAGACTCAAGGATAAGAAAGATTGGCCCGATCCGGATAAAACGACACGACAGCTGATGGATGAGATGGATGCGGCGATCAAGTTCCCGGGTCTGGCCAATGCCTGGACTTATCCGATCAAAACACGCATCGACATGCTTTCCACCGGCATCAAAACACCCATCGGCATCAAAGTCTCCGGCCCTGATCTGAAAACTCTGGAGAAAGTCGCTGGTGACATTGAACAGGTGTTGAAAACCCATCCGGATACTCTCTCTGCTTTTGCTGACAAGGCGGCTGGTGGCTATTACCTCGATTTCGATATCAAACGCGAAGAGGCAGCGCGATACGGGCTGACCGTTGGTGATGTTCAGGATGTAATTACCAGTGCCATCGGTGGTATGAATGTCACACACACCATTGAAGGCCTGGAGCGTTATCCGGTTAACGTGCGTTACCCGCGTGAATTGCGTGACAATATCCAGTCATTAAAACGTGTGCTGGTGCCAACACCAACTGGTGCACAGGTCCCGCTATCGCTTGTTGCCGATCTTGAACTCAGGCGTGGCCCACCATCCATCAAGACCGAAAATGCACGTCCAAACGCCTGGGTCTATGTCGATATCAAAACCAGTGATATTGGTGGCTTTGTACGGGAAGCGAAACAGATCGTAGATGAGCAAGTGAAGTTGCCAGCCGGTTATACCATTGGGTGGTCCGGCCAGTTCGAGTACATGGAAAGGGCCGCAGCTAAGCTGAAACTCGTTATTCCGGCAACATTGCTGATCATCTTCCTGCTGCTCTGGTTCAACTTCCGCAATATGGCGGCACCGGTTGTCGTGATGCTATCTATTCCGTTCGCCATGGTTGGCGGCTTCTGGCTGGTCTGGTGGCTGGGTTACAACCTTTCGGTCGCTGTCGCTGTCGGTTTTATTGCCCTGGCAGGCGTTGCCGCCGAAATCGGCGTGCTTGTACTTACGTTTATTGATCAGGCAGTAGCTGAAAGGCGAGCTGAAGTAACGGGGCCACTCAACAGAGAGTCATTATGGCAAGCGGTTCAGGAAGGCGTAGCTCAACGTGTGCGCCCCATTGCCATGACCGCGACAGCGGTAATAGCAGGCCTGCTACCCATCATGTGGGGCAGTGGCACGGGCTCGGATGTTATGCAGCGCATCGCAGCCCCCATGATCGGCGGCATGGTCACCACCACCATCCTCTGTCTGATCGTATTACCGGTGATCTACGGGTTAATTCTGCAATGGAAGGAAAAATCAGCACAGAAGGAGGCGACATGAAATATCACATGAGAATAACTCTGTTGTGGCCGCTATTCCTGGTTGGCGTGATGCTTGCCGGTTGTGAGGCATCTAGCGCAACTAAACCTGCAGCGGTTGTTTCTGAATCCAAAGCCGAGATCGTAATGTTTAAATCAGAGGGCTGTGAATGCTGTGCTGGCTGGGCTGAACACATGCGTAATGCAGGTTTTAACGTCGTTGAGAAAAAGCAGAACGACATGGATCTCATCAAGACCAAGTACGGAGTACCGGAAAAACTTTCATCCTGTCACACCGCAATTGTGGATGGCTATGTTATTGAAGGCCATGTACCAGCGAATGATGTGGCTCGTCTTCTCAAAGATAGACCAAAAGTAACAGGCCTTACCGCGCCCGGCATGCCAATGAAATCACCCGGCATGCAGGCAGGGGGACAATCACCTGAAAATTATGACGTATTCACCTTTGATGAGGTTGGAAAATCAAATGTTTTTACTAGTTATTAAGACGGAGAGAAGAGCTATGGATTCACACGTTAGAAAAATGAATAAGGAGGAGTTATGAACAAAATGTTGGCAGTTGCGATGGTGCTGGTCGCAACCTGGATAGGCGGCTGCTCAAGTATGCATGACGGAAAAGGCTGGGAACACAAGGGCGACCCTATAACGCATGAGAACAATCAATCTGATGTTTTTGAACATCGACATTAAAGGAGAAAAAACATGAAAAAATCAATGATTATTTTGACAGCTATTATGGCAATGGCAACTGCACAACCAGCTTTGGCTGCTGGAGATACCCATCACATGGGTGGTCATATGCAAGGAGACCACCATAACGGAGACATGCAGAAGCATGGAAAGCATGGAGATATGGATAAAATGCAGGGCATGAAAGGTGATATGAGCCAGATGAAAGGCGCATTTCTCGTTAAAAAAGAGATTGATGGTTACACGGTTAGTTTCCATGTCATGAAAGCGAAAGAAGGCATGCAGCATGGAGGAACGCATAATTTCATGGCTAAAGTTGAAAAGGATGACAAAGCACTGACTAATCTGGTGGTAAATTCGAAAGTCACACATCCGAATAATAAATCTGAATCAAAAATGCTGATGAAGATGGGTGATTGGTATATGGCAGGTTACGACCTTGGCCATGAGGGCCAGCATCAGTTGATGGTGCTGTTTAAGACCGCTGATGGGAAGAAGCACTTCATCGGTACCAACTATCCAGAGAATAAACATCAATATCACGATGAAGAAGATGCGAAGGAAAGCGAATAAAGCTATGGCTAATAGATAGTAATTCAACGTATGGGATACCCTGGTTGTTGCAGGGGATCCTGAGGCTGAGTGATGAAGTCTTATCAGTTGCAGGCGATCCAAGTAGCAAGGAGTAAATCATGAATAGCAACTCCTGCCTAGTGTGTAGAAGTACAGTAACTTTGTACGACCATAGACACGAAGATGATGTTTATTATTTCTGCTGCTGGCAATGCAGGGAAAGCTTTTTGGAGCGGCCGGATTTATATAGCCAAAGTAATGACTTGGTCAAAGATAACATGTTTCAAAAGTGGATATGTTTTTTGTTTGAAAGAAAGGAAAAGCCATGAAATACAGAAAGTTCAATGCCATTATAAGTTCTTTAAATCTGGAAAAAGTCGAATCGGCATTGCGGGATTTAATGGTGTCAGGTATCAGTATTACTCAGGTTCAAGGCTATGGAGAATACCATGACTTCTATAAGCCGGACATGATGTGCAGTCATGCTCGAATTGAGATTTTTTGTCATAAATTCGAAGCTGAGGCAATTGCCCAATGCATTATGGATGCAGCACATATTGGTCAGCCCGGTGACGGTATCCTCCCATTCTTCCAGTCGAGACAGTGTTTCGCATCCGCACTAAAAGCGAAACTTCCTCTGATGAGGGTACAACAGGCACTTAAGTTTATCAGGATGATAAGCAGTGCTATGACTTTAGGTTGGCAGGGAGAATTAACATGAGTAAAGACTTGGCAATTTCAGTAATCATTATGTTACTCGGTAATATTCAACCGAGTTGGGCTGGTGATGGGTCTCATGATGAGAAGCATCATAACAATGTAGATACACTGTATGAAAAAAGCACTGAGTATATGCATACGGAAAACATGAAGGGACTCTTGTTAAAGAAAGAGGTCGTTGATGGATATCACCTAACTTTCCATGTGATGAAAGCAGAAAAAGACGAAGTGCAGGGCTGCGAGTTCCGGTTCATGTTCAGGGTTGAACAGAATGGGGCGATGGTTCAAAACGTAATTGTGAACTCCAGAGTCAGGCACCCCAATAATCAGTCAGAATCAAAAATGATGGTTAAAACAGGTGACTGGTATACAGCCGCATATGACCTGACTCATCCAGGTGAACATGAACTTATAGTGTTGTTCAAAGTGAAAGATGACTCGAAGCATTCAGCTAAGGTGACTTATATGGTTGAGAAGAAGGAGTAGGCGATGAAAACATTGATTTTAGGAAGCCTGTCCTTACTTATTCTAGCTAATTGCAGTGAACCACAACAGACTGATTCCAGGCAAGACGATTACCCATCCCCGGTAGTAGTCCAAGCAGATGCAGGGAAGGGTCTTGATGTTTTTTTAGCAAAATGTGCCCTGTGCCATGGCAAGTCTGGTAAAGGTAGTAATCAAGGTCCGCCGTTGGTGCATAACATTTACAGACCCGATCATCACAGCGATTACAGTGTTGAAAGAGCCGTAAAGTTTGGCGTTCAAAGCCATCATTGGGGCTTTGGGAATATGCCTCCAATTCCAGGCTTGAGTCAGGAGGATATTAAGCATTTAGTCGCTTATATTCGTAAGGAACAGAACAAGGCAGGCATTCAATAGCTGTGTCTTTATTTTCTATGAAAGCACTTACTGACAGCAAGTTATTATGCGAGGTGATCATACTATGATTTTCAAAGGACTTTCAGGACGTATCGCACTTTGGTTTCTTGCAGTTTTTGTATTTGTCGCATTTGTTGGATGGCATCAGTTACGGGATATCACATCCATTCATAATAAGGCTACAGAATTGGAAATGGTAAATCACCAGAGCCATCGTTTGCATGAACTTGAGACAGGCATTCGCAAGCTGATTGATATTGTACGCAACTATTTAATCACAGGCTCTGCATATCATATCAGGGACTTTCGGGATGCAGATAATAGGGTTCAGCGTATTATTGACCATGCTCGGGCAAATGGTATTGAAGTGAGCAAAGTGGAAAGCACTTTAAAAGATGTCTCAATGTTGGCGAGCAAGATTTTCGCATTACCTTTTTCAACAGGCAATATGGAAGGCCCTATCCTCATGCAGGAAATTGATGAGAAACTAGGAGAGTTATCACAGTCCTTATCCAGCAGACACCATGAGATGGATGAATCCGTCAATCAATCCATGAGCATGGTTTCAGGGCTGCATGTGGACATGAGATACGACATCATGGTTTCACTGATTCTATTGTTTGGACTGCTATTAGGTCTAAGTGTTTACCTATATTTGCGAATGATTCATCCGATAATTCTGTTGCGCCGGGAAGTAGGCCGGATTGAAAATGGTGATTTTTCACCGGTAAGCCCTGATCTGGGCGACAATGAGCTTGGAACACTATCCCTAGCGCTAAATTCAATGGGGCAAACACTATTGCACAGGAATGATGAATTGGTTCAGGCGAAAAGTCTGGCCGCACATCAGGAAAAAATGCATGCACTGGGTCTTATGACTGCAAGTATCGCTCATGAGGTTGGCAACCCCTTAACCGCAACGGCTGCGTTGCTTGATCTAGCCAGACACAAGCTATCCAGAGGTGAGCATGATGCTGCAGATAAACCTCTCAATGAAGCGGTGCAGGAATTGAGACGAACAGAGATGATGATCAACAATATCCTGGATTACGGTAGAATATCTTCACAGGAAAGTGAGCCAGTGAATCTGGATGCTGTAATTGAAAGTGCCGTTCAGCTGGTGCGATTGTCGTCTAAACCAAATGGCATAAGGCTGATTAGTCATAAAGATTCCAATCTTCCGTCTGCATGCGGAAACATAGATATGTTGAGGCAGGTGATGGTCAATCTCTTGCTCAATGCTGTAGATGCATGCCAAGCTAATGGAGAGATTTGTATCGAGTCTCATAGTGATGATCAATATGTATATGCCGATGTTGTTGATCAGGGTGAAGGTGTACCTGAATCTATGGCTGAAGAAATTTTCTCTCCGTTGTTCAGTACCAAGCCGAAAGGAGAGGGGACCGGGCTTGGGCTGTCCATAAGTCGAGATCTGATGCGAAAAATGTCCGGTGAGTTGGAGTTGATAGCAGGTGATGCCAAAGAGTGTCGATTCCGTTTAAGTATTCCATTGATGAGTGAGGATTAACATGCAGATACTGATCGTTGAAGATGAAGTACATATTCGCAGTAGTATTGCTGAAATGTTAGCTGACGAGGGCTATACAGTGCTTGAGGCGGGTTCAGTTGAAGAGGGCATCAGGATAGTAGATCAGGAAGCTCCCTCAGTAGTGTTGAGTGACATTAATCTACCTGATGGTGATGGTTTTAGGATATTGCACTACTGCAAAAGCCAGGGGCATCCTTGCTCTGTACTGTTTATGACCGCTTTTGGTAACAGGGAATTAGCGATTCAGGCGATTACAGAAGGAGCGGACGACTATATCTCCAAGCCAATTCGCTTTGATGAGCTATTTGCCCGACTGCACAGGATCAAGGAGATGCAAAACCTCAGGGGGCAAGTTCAGAGGAAAGTTGCCAGGAAAGTTGCTGAGAGCGAATTGTCGATACTGGGTGATTCGCGACCAATGCAACTTGTACGCCGTATCGCTGAAAAAGCATCAGAATCACATGCCCCGTTATTGATCACAGGTGAGACAGGAACAGGAAAAGGTCTGTTAGCCAAACTGATACATACGAGCAGCACGAGAAAAGAACATCCTCTAATTTCCATTAACTGCGCATCGATTCCGGAAAACCTTCTCGAATCAGAGTTGTTTGGATATAGAAAAGGAGCATTTACTGGTGCAGATAGAAACAAACAAGGTTTGCTGGAGGAGGTTGGTGATGGGACATTGTTTTTAGATGAAATCGGAGAAATGCCTTCAGCACTGCAGGCCAAGCTATTACATGTGTTAGATGATGGGGCATTTCGCCCACTGGGAGGAATGAAAAGCCAACGATTTAAAGGCAGAGTTATTGCAGCTACTAATGTTGACCTGGAAGAGAAAATCGGACAAAAAGAGTTCCGAGAAGATTTATATTATCGTCTCTCAGTGTTAACTATCGAGATGCCTCCACTGCGTCATCGAATTGAAGATATCATAATATTGGCAGAAAGGATTTATGCAGTCCTTGCCGAAGAGATGGGGTGTTCTGAGACCCGGCTACCATTTAATATGGTTGATCAACTGCAATCTCAACCATGGCCGGGCAACGTCAGGCAGCTGAGGAATTATCTGGAGAGGATGCTAATTTTGGATGGAGATACCGATGTTACATTGGCTAGTCCGAACTTGGCTGAGGCACTCCATCGTTTTGAGAAATCATTTATTGAACGAACAATAGCTGAATGCTCTGACGATAAGCAGAAGGCAGCTGATCAGTTGGAGATAGGACTTTCCACACTGTATCGTAAGCTGGAAGCCTAATTCCCGTAAGTGGGAATCAGGCTATGATAAATTCTCATCTCTGGTAGTGGAGTACTGTAAATACGTTGCTATATATTGCCTTTTCATATCCTATGTTTTGGCACAAAAGCTGCGAATGGTGTTCAATAGGAGAATCTATGCGCAGTTATATAATGAGCATGCTGATGTTGAGCAGCCTTGTTCTTTATCCTCAGATTTCGTGGGCTAAAAAAGTGTATTCACCGCATGCAGAGCAAGGTGAGATGGCATTAGAGACACAGACCGATGTTTATTTTGATCCTGACCCGGCCAGGGATGGGAAAGTTCGCCAACAGTTTGAATTGGAGTACGCTTTTTTCGATTGGTGGAAAACCGGTGTATACGCTGTATATGAAAAGCCTGCTAACAGGTCGAGCTATGATTACACGGCTACGAAATGGGAGAACATGTTTGTTCTTCCTGAATTGTCTGGGCTGCCTGTTCGCTGGGGAGTGTATGGCGAATATATTTGGGCTGCCCCCTCCACAAGAGCAGCCGATGCAGTTGAAGGTAAACTGCTCGTTGAAACGGAACTTAGCGACTGGAAACATACGCTTAATCTGACATTGAAACAGGTTCTTGCATCGACTGCTCCATCGGCCAACTTCAGTTATGCGTGGCGATCCAGAGTGAAAGTGTCAGGTATTGACTTGGCTTTAGAGGCATACGGTTCGGCAGGCCCTTTTGACCAGTTTCTTCCACTGGCTAGTCAAAGCCATCTGATAGGCCCGGTGGTTTCATTTGAACCTCTGGAGCATGTTGAACTGGAAGCCGGCTGGTTGATGGATGTTAATGCAGGCCCAGGTTACGGTGACTTGAAAATTAATATGGAATTAGAGTTTTGATCACTGGGGTGTTGCTGTGATACTAAATCAACACAAGCCTCGAATTTCCTTTGAACACCTGAGGCTATGTTTTGCTTGGATGTTATCGTGATAAATAAGCATATTCGGATCGCCACTCACCGGTCGCCTTTGGCTCTTATGTACACCGACAAAGTTGTTTCGGATATCAAACGACTGCATCCGTATATAAGCATAGAGTTGGTTAAGGTTGCTACCAAAGGCGATCAATTTTACTTTGAGCCGCCACCGGAATGGGGTGGTAAGAGTCTGTATGGCAGTGATGTTGATCAGACTCTGTTGGATAGGCGGGCAGATATTGCTGTGCATGTGATAGAGGAGCGTCCGCGAGCGAGTACAAATTGGCCCAGGGGATGGCTATCTGCTTTATCATACCCTTATGGGAATGATAGCTTCTGTTTTATTACAGATTTGAGAAAGATTCCTGAGTTGCTCTTTTCAATATCCAAAAGCCGTTCAGATTAATCGATCACACATATCTCTCTTCTTAACTCCTTTTCTGCAGTTGTACTGCTGATGCATGGTGAATGTATGGCCATTTTGCGTGTGCGTGTGTGGTTAAGTAAACCAGCCATCTGAAAGGTCAAAGTGACCAGCACCATGAAAATAATTATGAAACCATAAGGGTATGATTGTTACATCAGCGGGATTGTCATTTCTAATGCAATATCGATTCTCGAAAATGGGACAGAGTGATATGCATATTCTCGATTATGGGAACCTTATTACCTAGGGTTGCCAAAGGATTTCTTGTTAACTCACTGAAATATAAAGAAAATATATTAATATTCAGTGAATACATTTTACTTTGATGTATTGGCAACAACCTTTCTCTCATTTAAACCAGATCAACACTAGGTTGATATGGAAATCTAATGGAGGATGATTTTATGAGAAAACTACTGATGGCCTTGGCTGTCAGCTCTTTTAGTCTTGTGGGTACTCTCACGTTCTGGGCTGATGATGCTGATGCAATTCCGGTCTTTGCACGAAAATACGGCATGTCTTGCAACTCGTGTCACACAATGTTTCCCAAGCTGAGCAAAATGGGAGTGGCATTCAGGGAGCGCGGCTTCCGCTTTGCCGAAGGCAAGGATGATCTAGATAGTCAGGATGACCGAGGTAAGAATTTTGATACAGATGATTCTCCTGCAGCAGTATTTGCTGCGAACTTTCCGTTTACAGTAAGAACTCAGATATTGTACAGCGGTTCCGGACCCATTGCTGATGTAAATGACCAACCTGTTATGCCCGGACACCGTATAGGCATGCTTGATGGCTCTCTCACTCAGGATGCGACAGGTAAATGGTCATCCAACAATAAGGTTGGTTTTGGTGAATTTGGGCTAATTTCATCCGGTTCGTATGACAATTTTTCTTGGTGGATGGATGCCAATTTGAATGGTATTGCGATGGCTGAAGGCGTGTACTTCGTAGATGATCTATTCAAGGTGAGGGTTGGTCGTGTGCAGAATAATGTGGGATACGGCATGACTATGATGTCTCGCAGACCACTTGGTTTTGGTTCAATAGATGCTGCGCAAATGGCCGGAGGCTCTATGCTGATGATGGGTGATGGTATCTCTATCCATGGCACGACCAATGGTGATTCTGGCGTGGGTACACTGTATAACTTCTCCGCTTTCACTTATGGCAAAAACGGCGATGCTGATGGATTGGGCAATGCAATCAATGCCAGTTTGGCAGGTAAGCAGTCTGGGGCAATTTACGGAAGAATTGCCCAGGAAATCATGGATAATTATGTAATTGGTGTCTATGGGTATCAGGCCAAGAACTGGGTTAGCGATGCCATGGGCGGTGAAGCCGCAATGTATATGAATATGGGTGGTGCTGCAGGTGTGGGTGGTGCAGCAAACTCCATGCAATTTACTGATGTGACCCGTTATGGTGTGGACTTTGCGCTAAATTATGGTGAGCCACTGCAGCTTTATGGTGGATTTACTTTTGGCAAAAATACCAACCCGGTAACTAAGCAGAAACTCGATGTGCGCGGATTTACCGTTGCAGGTGAATGGTTGATTCAGGACGGCATTATGCTGGGTGCAAAGTGGGACTATAGTCGCACTGATCTGCAGATGCTTGGAAATACAAAGGTTCGTCCAAAGGCAACCCAGAATATTACCTTATTTGGTCTTTATCAGGTGGCCCAGAATGTGCAGGCATTTCTCAGCTATACCAATAGCAAAAATCTTGTGACGGGTATGGGTGCAATGGCTGGTAACACAGTGGTTTTCCAGCAAAACAGCCTAAATACCGCGATTGCAGGTATTGATATAGCTCTATAAGCCTAGTGAGAGGCCGGAAATTCTCCGGCCGTCATCCTCAGACTCCGGTCTCTTGCTAACCATTTTTATGATGTTTTTAAATTGGAGACAATATGAACGAAAGCATTTTGGGCACTATTCAGCCGATACGGCATGGGTTGTTTATGGCGGTTTTGGCCCTTTTGTTCGGAGCACTTTGGGCAGCTTATATGGCTACGCATCATGAGCAGTTGCATGGTGCATTCGAAGCACAGGTAGAAAAAAAACAACAGGCTGAAATGAAGCATCTGATGGAAGGAATGGATATGGAAACCATGAGTATGGACCATAGCCATTCGGCAGGGACAGCTGTCGGTCATCATCAGGCAGTCACGCCAGATTATTTTAGTGATGGCCATGATGATGCTTCGGGTCATGAGGCAGGCGCTCAGCACTCCCACTCCGGCTCGTTAGCAAAAGATGCTATGCAGCGACTTCTGCGTGGACATATACATTTCATGGGTATTGGTGTTCTGGCAGCAGTATTGTTGTTAATCACTGCATTCACGTCTTTGAAAAACTGTTGGAAATATGTGCTCGGTTTCACATTTGGCATTGGTGCACTGGCATACCCTCCCGCGTGGATATTAATGGGTTTTCGTACTGTTGAGTTAGGGCCTGAAGCTGCTGAAGCCAGTGTTATGTGGTTGTTTGGGCCTGCTGTAGCTTTGCTTATGGCATCGATGGCCGCCGTGTCCGTCGTATTGCTACTAGAAACTTTATTTTTACAAAATCGTATACCGATTTTAAAAAACTGCTTTATTGACAGAAAAGGTGGATGAATAGCGACTGTTGTTAAGAAGGTTGAATAAATGAGAAAGGTGGTCATGACTGTAAAGGGAATGGATAGCCCCGAGTGGCAAGGGGTTGCCGAACAATGTCTTTCAGTGATTGATGGTGTAATCAATGTAAAAGCCACCCCTAAGTCTGGTGAAATTCTAATAATTGTAGATCATGGCTTTAGTTTAATACGTATTTTTAAAGAACTGAGGAACCTTGGACTTTCTTTCGCAGGACGCTTGAGGTCTTCTGAGATAGCCCACGTTGAAAATTGTAAGAGTCGATAATGTTAACTGTTGGAGATTTGGCAAAACGCTGTAACGTTACATCTGAAACTGTGCGCTACTATGCACGAAAGGGTTTATTGCAGCCGACACAATGCTCTGCAATTGGGTACAAATTATTTGGCACTTCAGACATACAAAGGCTTCGTTTTATCAGGCGGGCAAAACTATTGGGGTTCTCGCTTGCTGAAATTGGTCAAATAATTCAACACAGCACCAAGGGGGAGTCTCCATGTCCTCTTGTTCGTTCATACATTCAGCAAAAGGTTAAAGATAATCGACAAAAATTAGAGGAGATGAGCGCACTGCAGCAACGCATGGAGAGTGCAATAGCACAATGGGAGGCTATGCAGGATGGAATTCCTGATGGTCACTCTATTTGCAACTTGATTGAGAAATTTGCTGATGAGGCTTGACCTGTGTGTAGCACATAGGTTTATCCTTCAACTAGGTAATCAGCAGACAGGAGGTTGCCATGTTTAAAAACCTAATATCCATTGGCTTGATAATAATTGGCGGTATTACCGTCGTATTGTTTATTTCGACTCACCTTGCCATGGCCGCTGATTCAGAGCGCCATAAACGAGTCAATGGTATGGATGTCTACCTTGGAGTGATTCCTTCACAACTTATATCTAGAAACCATTCCAATATGCATGCCCCGAGAGCTTTGGGCTACCATGAATACCATGTGATAGTTGCGTTGTTTGATAGTAAAACCGGCAGCCGGATTACAGATGCAACTGTGAGGGTGAACCTCCCAGCTTCCGCACTAACCGAAACGAGCGAGGTTCTGGAGATTATGCAAACAAATGGTGTTATCAGTTATGGTAATTTCTTCCGAATGACTGTACCAGGCAAGTACAGAATAAAAGTAATGATTGAGCGACCAGAAATGAATGGAACAGATACAGTGTACTTTATCTATCAGAGGCCTAGAGACTAATGAAAGAACTATAGATAAAAGAGGTTAGGTTTAAATGAATGTTCGCATGGTAGTGAAGACATGCCCGGTATGTGGCATGAATGTGGGGCAAGATAAGTGGGCTCTCAAGCACACAGGTATTGAATATCTTTTTTGCTCCAGCCAGTGCCGGGATAACTTTATTGAGCGCCCGCTACTCTATACGGGTGAGAAAGTGATTCATTCACATGAAAGATTGATTCGGCGAAAATTTAATCTTGTAGGTCCTCTTACCTCATCTCAATTGGGCGTTGTTCGTGAAGAGCTATGCAAAATGATGGGTGTAAAGGAAGTGAATACTAAAGGGCGACAGGTCATGCTGACCTACGATCTATTTCAGTGTACCGCTAAACAGGTCGAAGAAGGCTTGAGACAGGCTGGCGTCCAACTTGGAGAGGGGTGGGCAGACAAATTTAAGCGGGGCTGGATGAGATATACTGAGGAAAATGAGTTAGATAACTTGCTTGAGCAACCGAAAGCCTGCTGTAACAGGTCGCCCAAAAAGAGTTAAGGAAGAGTAATTATGATGGTTCGCGCCCTTATTCGACTAATCACTCTCGTTGTGTTTTTTTCGGTGACGCAGGCATGGGCAAATGATTCTCCGAGACACAGGTTGGTTTATGGTGTTGATGTTTATATCAGCATCCAACCTGGTGAACTGGTGAGTCAGAGTTTGGCCAATATTCATAGTGCTATTCCATATGAGCGAAGCTTTCATTTGGCTGTGACCCTCTTTGATGAAAACAGCGGTAATCGCATCACAGATGCAGAGATTATTGCATCACTAAATGGACCAGTTGAGATAGAAAGCAAAGAACTCGATATTATGTCTGTTGGGGATACGTCTTCCTATGGCAGCTTTTTCATGTTGCCAAAACCTGGGAAATTCAGCCTCAACCTGATCATATCGCTAGCCGACAGAGCCGATGCCATCAACACATCATTTGAATTGGACTTTATCGACGCTGATGAAAGTAAAAGTCACTCATTAGAATTTTTGGAAGGCAGTGAGAAAAACCTCGGCCATTCTTATGACTACGGGTCTTGGTCATTTGTGGTCATCAATTCAGCAGTAATCCTAATATTCGCATTCAGTTTTTATCATCCGAAGACAAAACGAGACTGGCGCTCATTCGGCGCGTTTTCCGCCTTTGTTATTGCTCTTTTCACAGAAATGTATGGCTTCCCACTAACGATCTATCTGCTTTCGGGCTGGTTAACCAGCAACTTCCCCAATGTGGATATTTTCTCGCATCATGCCGGGCATTTGTGGTGGGTTGCATTCGGAGGGGACACGAATCCGCATTCGGACCCATTTCATATACTAAGCAATATTCTGATCTTTGGAGGCTTGGCGCTGTTGTATGTCGCATGGCGTGTTTTGCATAAGGCTCAGCAACTTGGTCAAGTAGCCAGTAGTGGAATTTATGCATATATCAGGCACCCGCAATATGTTGGATTCATAATCATTATGACCGGATTTCTGCTGCAGTGGCCGACGCTACCCACGTTAGTGATGTTTCCGATTCTAATATGGATGTATGTGCGCCTGGCACACAGAGAGGAGCAGGAATCATTGCGCCTGTTTGGTGATGCGTATCGAGACTATGCGCAGTCAGTACCGGGATTCATTCCGGGGTTACCCAGGATAGGAGGTAAATCATGGAAGGATTAGGTTTGGAAGGATTAAGCTCATTACTGATATATGCAGGGCTATTTTATCTGGTCATGCGCTATGGGTGCGGCGCACACATGATCCATGGGCACGGTTCGCATAAGCATGAAGACAATAAAGACGGTGGTGGAATGTTTCTGGACCCAGTGTGCGGCAAAGATGTTCAACCAAATCAGGGCTATGGTGTCATGTATAAGGGAGATCTATACAGGTTCTGTTCACGCCAGTGTCTGGATCAGTTTGATACCCAGCCATCACTGTTTATTCATAACAACAAACATCAGGAGGAAAGTCATGAACAGTAGAATATCGCTAGCTGCAGTCGGGCACGCGACCAGTATTTTTCTGGCTACAACTTTCACTTTATGTGTGGCTTTTGATCTTTTATTACCGGATCACGCAATGTATGAGACATGGCAGAAACTGCTGCCGGGCTTTGAATGGATCAGCTGGAAAAGCTATCTGGTCGGACTGCTAGAAGCTTATGCTTATGGATGGTATTTCGCCCTGATTTGGGTGCCGTTATACAATGTGTTTGCTAACCGTTATTCAAAATGCTGCTGTCATAGTAAGGGAGATGCATAGGCAGGACAGGACAAAAGACAACGCATGAACAAACACCTAAGGAGACAGTGATGAAAACACAACATAAGGAACGAAACTTCAATGATCCAGTTTGCGGTATGGAAGTTAGCCGTATGTCTGCCATAGATGAGTTGGTTTATCAGGGAAAGACTAACTACTTTTGTGCAGGTACTTGCCGGCAGGCATTCGAGAAAGAACCTGAGAAGTACCTTCGGCACCACCGTCAGCACGGGATTAAGTAGCGGGATAACTGGTGAGTAACAAGATTCGTATCTGTGCAGTCCTGAGTGCAGGCGGCGTGCGGAGTGTCTATGCCCACACTGATTTTCTGCAATGTCTTGATAGCATAGATCTTCGGATTTCCGCGCTTACCGGATGTAGCGCCGGTGCAATTGTTGGCGGTATCTATGCCAGCGGCACCCCACTTAATCAGTGGTTGGATGCGCTGGAACATATGCGCTGGAAAGATTTTTGGGAGCCAGGATCATGGATGCGGACAATATCTGAGTTGGTGTTGCATCGTGGTAAAACATTCACTGGTGTGGCGACAACAGATGCCCCTTTAAATTTCTGCCGCCGAAATATTGCTGTCAGTACGTTTGAGGAATGCCATACACCATTTCATACGGTGGCTACGAGTTTGGCGACCGGTAAGAAAATGTTTTCACAAGGTGATTTGGCACTCGGTATTGCGGCCAGTGCCTCTCTTCCTTTGCTATATCAGCCTGTTGAAATCGATGGCGAATATTATTGCGATGGTGGAGTGATTGATCTTGGGCCGACTAATGCCATCTGCTGTAGGCACAAGCTGGATGTGCTGGTTGTTCATCATGTCGAGGCACGCACAAAAGGCTTCCATGGTGTCTGCAGTTCAAATGGTAATGGGTGGCCGATTCTCGGAATCATTGATTCTCTTTTATTTCGGAATAGGTCTTGGTATTTGTCGGATCAACCTCTGACCTTTCGCCGCTGCCCTTGTGGTTGTGATGCATCGATCGTGGTGCTGGAACCATCACTACCGGAGCTACCATGGCCACAAACTGAACATGGGCCCAAAGTGCAGAAGGCTGCAAAGAATCAGGCGGAGGAGTTGCTAGAACCTTATCTGGATGTAATTAGGCGGGCTCCGTCCGAACTTTTGGAGCAGATCCAGTCACCGGAAACGCCAGCTACTAGTGGAGGGTGCCATTGCTGAATAATCTTCGAACGGACGCATGCTCAGCACTTCTCAGCTTCGATGCTCGTTGGGTCACTTTCATGCTTTTTCTTGCAGG
The DNA here is from genome assembly GCF_001895085.1 of Mariprofundus micogutta. GTDB lineage: Bacteria > Pseudomonadota > Zetaproteobacteria > Mariprofundales > Mariprofundaceae > Mariprofundus > Mariprofundus micogutta. The sequence continues at coordinate 32,562 of NZ_BDFD01000013.1, forward strand.
CATACTGCTTTTGCTGGGGCTTGCTGCTTGTGAGAAAGAAAATAATAACGCAACCCGCTGGTACTCCCAGAAGCAGGTGATTATTGGGGCAAAAGTATTCTCCAATCAATGCGCGACTTGCCATGGCGATCAGGCTGAGGGAGCCGTTGATAACTGGAAGGTTCGCCTTGAAGATGGTTCATATCCAGCGCCACCTTTGAATGGATCAGGGCATGCTTGGCACCATTCGTTACCCCTGTTGTTACAGGTTGTGCAGCAGGGTGGTGCACTTTTTGATGGCAAGATGCCTGGCTTTGGAAACAAGCTGAATGAAGCAGAACAGTATGCTGTGATTGCCTGGTTCCAGAGTTTATGGGGAGATGAAACCTATCAGTTATGGCAAGAAGGGAATAATGCTACCCAGATTATAGGGGGTAACTCAGATGACTAACAGGATGCATATCGTGTCTGATAAGGGCTATCACCCTGTAACTCGATGGCTGCATGCCGGACTGGTGTTGGGTGTGATGTTTCAGCTGATCGGTGCCTTATTAATGGCTCACCCAGATCATGCTGATACAGGTCGCAACGGACTTGTTATGAATCATGAAGCTGTAGCTGCAGAGGTGGCCCACTCTGAGCATGAAGCCAATGAGCTTGGAAAGTTCTTTATGAGCGCTCATCGAACAGGTGGTACTGTTGTTGCAGCGATTGTATTGGTCAATTTGATTTGGGCAGTGGTACTAAGAGGTGCCCCTAGAAAGCGCCAGATGTCCGTCCTCGGTTCGTCCCGGCATTGGCATGAAGCATTATCAATAGCCAAAAATATTCCCTCGATGTTATTGGGAAGAATCCCCTTACCTGAGCCAGGTAACTCTCTATCTCTTGTATTCGAAATGTTGGGCCTGCTCACTATGACGACTATGGCTGTCTCCGGCACTGTCATTTGGATGTTATGGGATGGGCCGGGCAATACTGTATCAGCGATGGCGGAAACATTGATGGGAGTGCATGCATCTGTTGCTGTGATATTGCTTTTATATCTAGTGGGTCATGTGTCCATGGCTCTCATGCATGCGAAGGCTGGTGATCCAGTATTTAACCGGATATTACCAAAGAGAAAAAGAAGTACAGCAGCTCAAGGAGATAAGTTATGAATGTCGACCCTGTATGCGGAATGGAAGTCATAACGGATTCTCTTCACAGTACTGAACATGATGGTCACCAGTGGCATTTCTGCAGCAGCCACTGCCATGAAAAATTTGAGGCAGATCCTGATCAATACACCATTGATCCGGTTTGCGGTATGCACGTTAAACCTGAATCTCCCCATAGAACGAAACATACCGATAACAGTTACCGTTTCTGCAGTGAGAAGTGTTTGCACAAATTTGAGACTGATCCGGTAGCGTATGATGGCAAAGGTCATGCAAGTGAACATGAGCATGCCTCCAAACCTGTTGCAGCAGCAGATCCGGAAGCAACGTATTTCTGTCCCATGTGCCCGGGTCAGGAGCAGAAAGGGCCGGGTATCTGCAAGTCGTGCGGCATGGCACTGGAATCGATGGCCACACCGGTATTAAAAGAGAAGACTGAATACGTGTGCCCGATGCATCCGGAGATTGTCAGTGATGCTCCGGGGTCCTGTCCAAAATGTGGCATGGCACTGGAGCCGCGCACCGTGTCTGCCGAAGAGGATCATGCAGAACTCGATGACATGTCCCGTCGATTCAAGGTTAGTGCAGTACTGGCCGCGCCGGTCTTCGTACTGGCCATGGTCGCTGATCTGGCACCGGGCTGGTTACCTGATGGGCTTGGTATGGGTGCAGTTCAATGGATTGAATTTGCCCTGGCCTCTCCTGTAGTGCTGTGGGGAGGCTGGCCATTTTTCGAACGTTTTGCTCTGTCTCTGAAAACCTGGAACCTGAATATGTTCACGCTGATTGGCCTCGGTGTTGGTGTGGCATGGATTTACAGTGTAGTTGCGCTGTTGATGCCGGATATTTTCCCACCGGTGATGCAGATGGAAGGTGGTTTCGTAGATGTTTATTTCGAGGCCGCAGCTGTGATCACTGCGCTGGTTTTGTTGGGGCAAGTTCTGGAACTGCGCGCCCGTTCTCGTACTAATGAAGCAATCAAACTTCTATTAGGGATGTCTCCGAAAACAGCCCGCCGAGTAGCTGAAGATGGAACTGAAGCTGATGTGCCTTTAGAGGATGTGCTGCCGGGTGATGTGCTGCGCATCCGCCCCGGAGAGAAGGTGCCTGTGGATGGTGTTGTGACCGAAGGCGAAAGTAATGTCGATGAATCAATGGTTACGGGTGAACCCATCCCCATCGAAAAAAGCGCTGGAGAAAAATTAATCGGTGCTACAGTGAATGGAAATGGTTCTCTGTTGATGCGAGCTGAGAAGGTGGGGGCGGATACATTGCTCTCGCAGATCGTAAACATGGTGGCTGAAGCCCAACGCTCTCGCGCTCCGATCCAGAAGATGGCTGATACCGTTGCCGGATACTTTGTGCCGGTCGTGGTACTGATTGCGATTATAGCCTTTATCGTTTGGGCAACAGTTGGTCCTGAGCCGCGTTTAGCACATGCAGTTGTTAATGCAGTGGCTATTCTGATTATTGCCTGTCCTTGTGCGCTGGGTTTGGCGACACCGATCTCTATCATGGTTGGTACTGGTCGAGGGGCCACAGCCGGCGTATTGATCAAAAATGCCGAGGCATTGGAAATCATGGAAAAGGTAAATACAGTCGTTGTGGATAAAACTGGAACATTGACTGAAGGCAAGCCTACCTTAACGACTGTTCAAGCCGTCGGAAACATGACTGAAGACGAAGTTATGGTCTTGGCAGCCAGTATTGAACGAGCCAGCGAACATCCTCTGGCCGAAGCCATTGTAGCCGGTGCAACTGAAAAGGGACTGGAACCTCAATCAGTCGAAGGGTTTACAGCAATCACAGGTAAAGGCGTGTCCGCTAGCGTGGGCGGGCACACCGTATTGCTGGGTAATGCGAAACTGATGCAGGAGAACAACATCGATGTCACTGATGTGGCTATTACCGTTGAAGAGCATCAGCGGGGAGGCGAAACGGTGATGTATCTGGCTGCAGATGGGAAACTGGCAGGGATGGTTGGTGTATCTGATCCCATCAAGGTATCCACTCCCGATGCGATAAAAGAACTTCATGATGAAGGTATAGAAGTAGTGATGCTAACCGGTGATAATCACAATACAGCAGCCGCCGTAGCCGAAAAACTTGGCATTGACCGCTTTGAAGCAGATGTGTTGCCCGATCAGAAAGCTGCTGTGGTCAAAAAGCTGCAGGGTGAAGGGAAAATCGTGGCAATGGCTGGTGATGGTATCAATGATGCACCGGCACTGGCCCAGGCTCATGTTGGTATTGCCATGGGAACAGGTACCGATGTGGCGATGGAATCAGCAGGTGTAACGCTAGTGAAAGGCGACCTGACCGGCATTGTGCGCGCTCGCAGGCTATCCCGCGCCACGATGAAAAACATTCGCCAGAACTTGTTTTTCGCCTTTATCTACAACTCGGCAGGTGTGCCAGTAGCTGCTGGGGTTCTTTATCCGTTATTTGGCTTGCTCTTGTCGCCGATTATTGCAGCAGCAGCAATGAGTTTCTCTTCAGTATCTGTGATTACCAATGCCCTCAGGCTTAGGAATGCGAAATTGTAGATTGTTAAATGAATTTGAGTTAACTGAATCAATGTAATTATAACAAGGAGTTCAAATGAGAGAGGATGAGAAATTCAAAATGTCTCAGTCAGAAAAAGCGGAGGTGATTTATGCACGGTGGTGAAGAATACGCTTACGGGATGTGGATCGTGGCATTATTTAATGTCGGTATTTTCATGTTCTTTATACTCAGTTTTCTAAAGCCGAGAGGTAGTGATGAATGGCGTAGTATGGGCGTTGTCACAGCTTTTCTTGTTGCATTGTTCGCCGAGATGTATGGATTTCCACTGACCATATTTATGCTTACCTCATGGCTTGGAGAGGTTTACCCAGCCTTAAATCCCTTCAGTCATAAACTAGGTCATTTATGGGTTGTGGTATTCGGTGGATCAAACTTTGCATGGGCTATAGTAATGGGCTTGAGCTTGGCATTTATGTTAGTGGGATACACGCTGCTATCCAAGGGGTGGACCCAGATTCATGCATCGCGTGGCAAACTGGTTACTAATGGCATTTATGCATATGCACGCCACCCGCAGTATACAGGCTTATTTCTGGTTATTATCGGTTTCCTTATCCAGTGGCCCACCTTGATTACGGTGCTGATGGCCCCATTGCTGTTGTTCGCCTATACGCGCCTAGCCCGGTTTGAAGAGAGAAAGGCTCTGAAGGAGTTTGGCGGCGACTACAGATTATACGTTGAAAAAACTCCAGCTTTTTTTCCACCGCTGAAAAAATGGAAGGACTTCCTTATGGTGTATGTCCCGGATGCAGATTAAATAAAAATGGCTCCTATTGTGTTGCATGGGCAATGGAAGGACCAACTTGAGTGTTGGTCAAGCTTTTGCCATGTGCTTCCAGTGAGAACTGGCCTGTGACGGCATTTCACCTTACTTCTGACCAGTATGTATGGTTGGTATGGTCAAGTGCCTTCTTGGTGCCTTGGCTTGCTGTGTATCTACTATTTCCGAAGCATCGGAGGGCAATGTTGTGGGCTAGCCTCTTCACTACGCCATTCGGGCTGACGGAACCCTTGTTCGTACCCGAATACTGGATGCCTCCCAGTCTTCTTGATCTTGCTGAAACCACTGGTTTTGATATCGAGAGTTTGATCTTTTGCTTTGGTATCGGCGGTATAGCTTCCGTGGCATATAACTTGATTACACGTCAGGTGCCTCAGGAAGTGCCCCATGCTGAGAAAAGTAGCCCGTTACACAAACACCACTACAAGGCGATTGCCGCTCCGTTTGTTGCATTTCCATTTCTCTACCTGCTGCCGTGGAATCCAATTTATCCATCTATCGCATCATTGTTTATTGGCGCTGTGGCCAATGTGCTGTGCCGCCCTGACTTAAAGCGAAAGAGCTGGATTGGCGGACTGCTATTTCTGATCTATTACGCTGTTTTTCTTGCCGGGCTGGAATGGAGTGCGCCGGGTTATATCGATCGTGTTTGGAATTTAGCAGCACTTTCCGGCTGGAGTTTGGGATTTATGCCTGTTGAGGAATTGTTGTTTGCCATCGGTTTTGGAATGTATTGGTCGGGTGTGTACGAGCACTTCACATGGAGAAAGTGAGGCGAGTCCTTGATGGATGAGAGAGTGTAGTAGGACAAGAATGATAGAGAGGTATAGCCATGTTCACTGTTTACGGCCCAGGAGTTACCGATCCAATTCGTTTGGAAAAGCTGCTTGAGCGCCACGCTATAGCAAAAGCTGGGGCCGTGACTGCAAAGCAGCCAATTAAGCAGGAGAAAGGTCAACCTCAATCGCTTTCAGCTTACCAGTCAGCACATGTAAAACAGAGGTATCAGGCAGTCGAGACTGCTGATGAACGCGATTTAACCCTTAATGCATCTCAACTCATGACTTCCCCGGTTAAATTTGTTTATGCGCATACCACGGCACTAGAAGTGTTGAAAATTCTTGATGCCGGTGGTTTTCACCACATCCCGGTCATGTCATCGGAAAATCAATTGGTCGGTATGGTTTCAGATCGAGATGTTATTCGGTGTATGTGTGGCTCCGATACAATTTGCCTGCATTGTTCAAAAGATAAGCAGGCTGTGCTGGTTAGTGATTTAATGAAAGATCATGTGCTGACCGCTACCGTGGAAACGGATGCGCGTTATATTGCCAGACTGTTTGTAGAAAAACGCATTGGAGCCATTCCCGTTATGGAAAACGGCGGTTTGGTTGGAATCATCACACGAAGTGACATTCTTAGAGCGGTTATGCTCCACTTTGACCTGAATATCTGGACTTGAAAAAGGCGCTTCACATGCCTCACTATCGTCGTTTTATCGATGCCTCAGTAAGTGAAAAAATTCTTGATACGATGTTTTTGATCACCATTGGCCTGGGATATCTTTTTGCGCTTACCCACCTCTATTATTCCCACCAGGGAAGAGACGAAAACCCTGGTCTGTCTGTTGAGGATATCAAAATCACATATTATGGTGAGCATCAGGAAACTCGGCTTGGAGCGGCATTGAACGGTTCGATGGGTGCTAATCTGGAGAGTCCTGTGAACAGAAGCAGGTCATTGTCGCTTGGCTTGAGCAGGACGCACTTGAGGAGGAGTTCGACAGATCAGTGGCCCAATTCTGAATAGTAACTGCATTGCCTGCCATTCTACCGAAGCTGGCATGGGGCTACCGCCATTGACCTCCTACAGCGATGTGAAAAAGCTGACGGAATCTGATCAGGGTGCATCTATCCAGAGTCTTGTGCGCATTTCCCACATCCATTTGTTCGGCATTGCCTTCATTCTGTTTTTTGTTGGGCGCATCTTCATTCTGTGTGAGATGCCTGTTGTGCTGAAACGGATCACTGTTGCTATCCCGTTTTTCGCGATTCTTCTGGATATTTTGTCGTGGTATGTCACCAAGATAGTACCCGGTTTCGCTGTGATGGTAGTGCTTGCCGGTGCTTTGATGGGACTTTCACTTGGCATCCAGATTATTGTTTCACTATATCAGATGTGGTTTTTTAAACCTGAGGTAGATCCCGTCGAAATGTAAAAGTGTAGTGGTTGAATGTATTCGAATTGAAGGGGAGTAAATATATGTGCTTTTCGGCTACAGCCAGCTTTATTGCTGGAGGAGCGCTGACTGCGATTGGTGTGAAGACGGTTAAATTGGCTGCGAACAGGGCAGAACTTCCGTTTGTCTCGATTCCTCTGTTATTCGGGATTCAGCAGATCATCGAGGGGGTGCTCTGACTGTCGTTTAATTACGATGCTACACAGCTTAAGGTGGCCACCACTTATATATTCACAATGTTCTCGCACGTTCTATGGCCGATCTATTTACCGTTTTCTGTCCGGTTTATAGAGCGGAATCGATGGCGAAGAAAGGTGATGCGGGGGTTCCAATTTGTCGGTGCTGGAATCGGCATTTACCTGCTTGTTCTAATTATTACTCTTCCGCTTAAAGCTGTGGCTGATGAACACATCATCTACGTTTCGCCGCACTTTTACGAATGGGGAGTGATGGTGCTCTATATTGCGTCAACCTATCTGGTTTCATTTTTCTCGAGCTATTCTCTGATTCGGCTCTTCGGCGTGTTGACACTGTATTATTCTTTGTGGCCTACTATTTCTATACCGTGGCGTTCTTTTCAGTTTGGTGTTTCTTCGCTGCTATTCTCAGCGTTGTCATTTATCTCTTTTTTTAGGGGGAAATAAACCATCACTATTGCTGAGTGCAGATTGCAGAGAAGCGAGAGTCTTTCTCACTTTCCAAAGTTACTTAACAGCGTCTTTTAGAGCTTTGCCGGCTTTGAATTTTGGCGCATTAGAGGCAGCCACTTCAATGGCTTCACCTGTGCGTGGATTACGTGCTGTGCGCGCTGCGCGTCCTACCACAGAAAATGTGCCAAAACCTACAAGGCTAACTGAACCACCACCGGTCAGCGTATCCGTAATACCACCAATGACTGCTTCAACAGCATCTCCTGCTGCTGATTTGCTTAGGTCTGCTACTGATGCCACGTGATTGATCAAATCTGTTTTGTTCATTATTCCTCCCGATTATCTTGTTGAATATGCAAACTATAGTTATGAAATGTTATGTACTGTCAATCATATCCTTATTTTTTTAGTTAAAGGAGTGTTGGTAAATGGAGTTTCTGCTTTAGGGGGTATTCTGAACTTCGCTATTCATGCACAACCTCTTGCCAGAGCTGTTATCTATCCTTACCTTGCGGTTATGCGTTCATTAGCACTCATGGCTTTTCTTGCCCTGCAGTTATCTGTATTTACATGTGGATTCGATATTCACGTGCATGCGGCTGGCATTGATGAGGGGCATGTTGCTGAGCATACCCATGATAGCAACGCTGATCATGAACAAGAGTCTCATGATCATGGATGCCACGTTCATGCATCGCATTCATTTACTATGGCTGATGAGAAACAGATTGATTCGATATCTGTAGTTTCTACGCCCCAGCATTTCGCAATGGCAGGGACTTATTTGAAGAACCTGCCATCCTTAATAGAACACCCTCCAAAGCTGCAGTACTGCTGATTTTCTAATTTAGTGGCATAAGGACAGTCTAACCAGACTGCGCCTGTTTCATCCATTTAGAGGTCAGCTTCCCCAATAAAACTAAATTAATTCACAGGGGGAAACTGTGCGAATACGAATATTAATGATCGGGATGTTATTATGCATTCACCCATTCTATGCCCATGCAGTAACACTGAAGGCAGCTATGGATGCTGCTGTAGAACAACATCCAATGTTAACAATATCTAAGATGCAGATTGACGGTGCTCAAGGTGAGCTTCAGGAACAAGGCTCTTATGCTTATAATCCTGAGCTGTCAGTTGAACCACAACGGCGTAAACTAAACGGTGGTGGCTCATCGAATGATTATTATATCACGCTTTCTCAAGGTATTGAGTTAGGAGGCAAGTGGGGGTACCGCGAGCAATCCGCAGAGGCAGCTTTAGAAGCTACCAGGCTTGAATCTGGAATTAACCTTCAACGGGTTAAAGTGAATGTGGCTAGAGCGTTGGTCGCAGTCTATTTTTCCAAGCGGGAGCTATTGTGGCGAAACCAGCAGTCATTAACGCTAATGCAGTTGAATAAAGCTGTGCAAAGGCAGATGGATGTTGGGGAAGCCAGTCAGTTGGATGTAAATCTGGCCCATGCCTCCCTGACTCAGGCTATCAATGCTGAAGCTCAAGCAAAACAACAGCATGCTATGAATGTATCCAGATATTTCCTGGCAGTTGGTAAAACCAGCGAGATTAAAAATGTTGAACCGGAATTACCGAGATTGCTGGTTGGCTGGGGGCCGCAGTCTGATCCGGTAGAGATAGCTTTGAATTCACGCCTGGATATTGCTGCCAAACACAAACGTTTGGCCCAATATTCCGCGCAGGCTGATCTAGCGAAAGCGAACAAGGTTCCTGATCTGACTGTTGGTTTTACCACCGGCAGAGAAACAGGTGACAGGCTCTATTCTCTCGGCTTCACGATGCCTATTCCTGTATTGAACAGTCACGATGGTGCATATCGGGCTGCATTGTCTCAGGAGTCTGTAAAGCGAACCGAATTGGCATGGCTGGAACAGCAAGTCAAACTTGAAGTGCAGGAAGCTGCATATAACCATGCTACAGCCATGCGTGCTGTGTTGAGCGTGAATAGAATTGAAACAGACACCCCAACCCCAGACAGCATCGATTTAGCCAAGGCTGCTTTCGATGCCGGCGAGTTGAATATCGAAGAGTTGGTCGTACACATCAACCAGATACTTGAGTCACGTATCAATTCCGCAGCAATTCTAAAACAGGGCTGGTTAGCTCGTATTCGCCTGGCTGAAGTGCTGGGACACCCGGAATATATTCTCCAAGGAACCCAATAATGAAAACATTAATAGCGTTAATAACAACACTTGTATTATTTATGAGTGCTCCTGCGATTGCGGAAGATCATGGACATGAAGAGGCTAAACATGTTCATGAAAGCCATGCTGAACATAAAGAAGATGGCCATGAAGAAGGAGATGGTCATAAAGGAGATGATGACCACGAAGAGAAAGGCGGAGAACATGAAGACCACGGTGTTCATAAAGAGGAAGGCAGTGGCCACGGCGGCCATGGCACCCATGAGGAAGAGGGGGGGGCAATCAAGCTGACACCCGCACAGATCAAGCAGGCGGGCATTGAATCTGAAATCATGAGACATCAACCTAGGTTGCAGGCTATGAGTGCGCCGGGCAGCGTGACTTTCAACAGATATAATCTGGCTGATATCACCACACTGGTAGATGGTGTCGTCCATGCTCGCCACGTACGTTTGGGTAATGAAGTCCAAAAAGGACAGAAGCTTGTAACGCTCACCAGTTCAGAGCTTGCACAGGCGGAAGCCGGATATCTTAGAGCCGAAGCGGAACACCGCAAAAGCAGGCTGGCTCTGAAACGGGTAGAAGGACTGGCGAAAGAGAAAATCGTTTCTCAGGCTCGCCTGCAACAGGCCCAGAGTAGTTATCAGGCCGCCCATGCAAACCTTGCTGCATCAAAAGCAACTCTCTCTTCTTACGGATTAAGCCGGAGAGAGATCGGTCGCCTGCTAAAAGCTACCCGCTACGGTCAGTTAACACTCTATGCACCCGCTGCAGGCACAGTAGTAGCAGATGCCTTTATAATTGGACAGCACATCGCTGCTGGAACGCGCCTGATGCAGATTGTGGATGAATCTACAGTCTGGGTTGAAGTGAAACTGGCCCAATCACAGCTAACAGGAATAAGCACAGGCCGCTCAGCTGTCGTATCCACAAAGAGTGGCAATAAACGTTACAAAGGAAAAGTAATAAATATTCATCACCAGCTTGATCAGATCACCCGTACTGTGGGTGTACGTCTGGAGGTGAAGAACCCTGAAGATGTGTTACACCCCGGCATGTTTGTACAGGCCGAGATTGAAGCAGGTAGTGGTGAAGAAGCATTGCTATTGCCTGAGTCTGCCATTCAACGACAGGGCAATGAGTTGATTGTTTTTGTTGAAGAGGAGCCGGGCCATTTTGAGCGCCGCGAAGTGAAAGTTGGTAAGGCTGTCGTGGGTATGGTTATTGTCCTTGAAGGTCTGAAAGAAGGTGAATCCGTTGTCATAAATGGTTCCTTCGTTCTTGCTTCAGAGCTGGCAAAATCCGGCTTTGAAACGCATAACCATTGAGGTGATGCTATATGTTCTCAAAACTCATTGATGCGGCGGTTAATAACCGCCTTCTGATTCTTTTGTTACTGCTGGGTTCGATGGCTTATGCACTGTTTGTTGTGCCTAAATTGAATCTCGATGCATTTCCCGATGTGACCAATGTGCAGGTGCAGATTAATACCGAAGCGCAAGGGTTAGCCTCGGAAGAGGTGGAGCAGTTGATCACCTATCCGATTGAGGCCGTGATGTATGCATTGCCGGATGTTGAAGAGGTTCGCTCGATTTCCAAAACGGGACTTTCTGTGATTACTGTTGTGTTCAAGGAAGGGACAGATATTTATTTCGCCAGGCAGCTGGTGTTCCAGAAGTTGCAGGATGCCAGTCAGACTGTTCCAACATGGGCAGGTACACCTAAAATCGGGCCGAACACATCAGGTCTTGGGCAGGTGTTCCAGTATATCATCAAGTCGGCTCCGGAAGCAGGTTTTGATGCACTGACACTAAGAGCACTGAATGACTGGGTAGTGAAGTTGATGCTGATGCCGGTAGAAGGTGTGACGGATATTCTCTCTTATGGCGGTGAAACGCGTCAGTACCAGGTGCAAGTGAACCCTCAACAACTGCTTTCCTACAACTTGCATGTAGATGATGTGGCAAAAGCCATTGAAGCTAATAATCGCAATGCCGGTGGCTGGTATCTGCCGCAGGGTGATGAGCAGTTGGTGATTCGCGGTGTTGGCTGGGTTCCCGGCGGTGAAGAAGGATTGAAGGCCATTGCGGCGATTCCGGTCAAAACCGTGGATGGTACTTCGATTCGCGTGTCAGACGTTGCGACTGTCGCGTTTGGCGGCGAGATTCGTCAGGGCGCAGTGACCATGACTGAACGAACTGAAGATGGAAAGATCACTTCGCTTGGTGAAGTCGTCGTAGGCATCACGCTTAAACGTTTTGGTGCCAACACCAAGAACACCATTGATGATGTTAAATCAAGACTGGAGATCGTGCAGAAAGCGCTTCCCAAAGGCGTGACCATTCAGCCTTTTTATGATCAGTCTGATTTGATTAACAAGGCAGTCTGGACAGTTGAAAAAGCACTGCTGGAAGCATTTATTCTAATCATCATCGTGCTGTTCCTGTTTCTGATGAACATGCGAGCAGCAACACTGGTGTTGCTATCTGTGCCGATTTCAATTCTCGCGGCATTGGGCGTTATGCAACATTACGGTATTTCAGCCAACCTGATGAGTCTCGGTGGACTGGCGATTGCTATCGGTATGATGGTCGATGGTTCTGTGGTGATGGTGGAGAATATTTTCAAACACTTGGAGAAAGCTCGTGAAGGAGACCATGGCATTGCCCTGCTCATCACAGAGGCGGCAAAAGAAGTAGCGCGCCCGGTGCTGTTTGCCGTACTCATTATTCTGCTGGTGTTTACTCCGCTGTTTTCACTGGAAGGGGTTGAAGGCAAAATGTTTACGCCGATGGCGCTTTCCATCTGCTTTGCCATGTTTGCTTCTCTGCTGGTGGCCCTGTTTGTGATGCCTGTATTGGCAACTTATGCTTTCACCAAAGGCGTGGTTCACAAAGATAGTCCTGTGTTAGCACCGATTGCTCGTGCTTATCATGGCCTGCTTAAATCCGCTCTGAAGGCGCGCAAAGCAGTGGTTGGTGGTGCAGCTGCGGCTTTTGTACTAACGATTGCCACAGTGCCATTCCTGGGTACTGAATTTGTGCCGGAACTGGAAGAAGGAACGCTGGCTATTCGCATCACTCTGGCACCATCCTCTTCACTTGAATATGCCAAGGGTGTTGGTGAAAAGCTGGAGCGGGTACTGATCGAGAAATTTCCGGAGATTACTTATGTCTCGGCTAGAACAGGTCGTGCAGAGATTGGTGGAGATCCGGAGCCTGTATCCAATGTGGAGCTATTTATAGGTTTAAAACCTGTTTCCGAATGGACAAGTGCAAGCGACAGAAAAGAGCTACAAAATCTAATGCGTGAAGAGATGGAGGTTGTACCCGGAATTCTGATCTCGTTCACCCAACCGATTGCGATGCGGGTTGATGAACTGTTGTCGGGTGTGAAGGCGGCTCTTGCGATTAAACTGTTCGGGCCTGATCTGAAAGTGCTTGCGGAAATGGGTAAGAAAATTGAAACAGTAGCGAAAAGTACTGAAGGCACGCGAGATGTTGAGATGGAACAGATTGAGGGTGAAGCTCAGTTAGTAGTTCGTCCTGATCGCAGCAAGCTGGATCGTTATGGCATCCCTGTGGATGATGTGATGAGTCTGGTTGCGGATGCTATTGGCGGTGCATCTGCTGGACAGGTAATTCAGGGCAATGAACGTTATGATATTTATGTCCGACTGGCTAAAGATTACCGTCACAATACTGAATCGATTGGCAGCCTGATCTTACAATCGCCAGGCGGTGCATGGGTGCGCCTTGAAGATGTGGCCACTATTGGGGTGGAGCAAGGCCCTCCTATGATCAAACGTGATGATGTGCAGCGCCGCGTCGTGATTCAAAGTAATGTTGAAGGGCGTGACATGGGTAGTCTTGTAGCTGAACTGGATCAGCGCATTCAGAATGAAGTCGATCTTCCTCCAGGTTATACCGTGGTGTTTGGCGGTCAGTTTGAGAATCAGCAACGAGCGCAAGCTAAGTTGATGGTGGTTGTACCATTATCACTGCTCATGATCTTTCTGCTTCTCTATTTTGCATTTCACTCTGTAGGTCAGGCCGCACTCATCATGCTCAATGTGCCAATGGCATTGATTGGCGGCATTCTCGCTTTGCTTATTTCGGGACAATATCTCTCTGTCCCGTCCAGTATCGGTTTTATCGCACTGTTCGGCGTAGCTGTGCTTAATGGCGTGGTGCTGGTCGATGCAATCAATCGTCATCTTGATGAACATGAATTGGGTGATGCGATTCGACATGGTGCTGAGAGTCGTTTAAGACCAGTGCTGATGACTGCCATGATTGCGGCACTTGGGCTGATCCCTTTACTGCTGGCTACTGGTATTGGCTCTGAGATCCAGAGGCCATTAGCAACAGTAGTTGTCGGTGGCCTTGTCTCTTCCACACTATTAACACTGTTTGTTCTACCGTGCCTGTATGAACGATTTAGCAAGAGCCATATCAAGGAAGGAAAGTAGTATGATACGCAGTGCTATTTTTGGAATCATTGTATTGGTTGGCATTTCATTCGGGCTTACTGGATGTGGGGAGTGGAAGCCACTGGGGCATAGTGTTGGTAAACACAGCCAACATCATCATGGATCGGGGGCAAGAGAACACAAGAAAGAGCACCCGGATGACTAACAGAAGGTCTGGTGGTGGAGGGTTGCTTCTGTCGGAGCAGCTCTCCACCAGCTTTGAACTGGTTTCTTTTTTAAAGAGTAGCGGCAAATGCAAACAGGAGTGCATTCGTGGGGCATAAGCATCATTCTCACGATGATCCATCTAAAATGGGAGAGCGACGACTCTTATTGGCCGTAGGGGTAAACGTTCTGCTCACCCTGGTACAGGTTGTTGGGGGAATTGTCTCCGGCAGCCTTTCTCTAATGGCGGATGCGCTACATAACTTCAGCGACGCAGCATCGCTTTTAATCGCTCTGGTAGCGATAAGAGTTGGAAGAAACCCACCAGATCAGTTCAAAACGTTTGGATATAAACGTGCAGAAACAATTGCTGCACTTATTAACCTGACCACATTAATCATGATAGGTTTGTACCTTTGTTACGAGGCAATCATGCGTTTTATCACGCCTGAGCCTATTACGGGTTGGACTGTGATCATGGTTGCAGCAGTGGCACTGATTGTTGATGTGGTTACTGCTCTACTTACATATTCGCAATCCAAGAATAGTATGAATATCAAAGCAGCCTTCTTGCATAATGTAACGGATGCGCTTGCTTCAGTTGGAGTGATACTAGCCGGGACGTTCATTTTGTTGTTTAACTGGCTATGGACAGATGCTGCGGTGACATTACTTATCTCTGGATATGTTCTGTATTATGGCTTTAAGGAAATACCGAAAGTCATTCACCTGCTCATGGAAGGAACACCGGAAGGTATAAAGATCGATATGGTGATATCTGCCATGGAAGAGATTGAAGGCGTAGTAAATATCCACCATGTTCATGTTTGGCAATTAGATGAGCATCGTAATGCTCTGGAAGCTCATGTGCTTATATCGAGCGTTGCCAGTATAGAGAATGTCAAAGCAGCACTGAAAGGCATGCTCCATAGTTATGCCATTACCCATTCAACTCTAGAGTTTGAATTTAGTGAGTGTGAAAAAAGTGATGATTGTTCACCCTGTGTAAATGGCAACAGGAGTTGTCAAGATTAGAGGGCGATTTCAAAGCGTAGAAGTCCAACCTTTATTGTAGCGTTAGCAGGGTCTCCTCCAGGATTCTGAATGAACTGAAAGGAAGGCTGAATTACCAACCAAGGCGAAAGGACTGCTCGGTATGTGAATTCGTACACTGTTTCATTTCCAATATGGGTGTTAGCTCTAATATATGCGATACCAAAATCATCTTCATCGCGTGTGGGAATAAGACCATGCATATGCAGGCCGAATTGAAGATTACTGATGATTTCATTTCTATTTGAAGGAACAGCACCCCAGCGGACGAAAGCACCAATATCACCATGTTCCCCTATATCAAAAAGTTTTTGATCAACAATACCGAAATAGCCGTAATCACCACTGAAGTTATTGCCATTGAAAGTGATGTTAGCTGTGTGCATCCAGTAACCAGCTTTATATGTACCCATTTCAGTGCTAATCCCACTCTCAATGATATACATTTTTCCTTCACTAGATTTCAGTGAACGAGTTGCCGGATCACCATCATATGCTGCTGTCTGAATATACCAGTTATCAGTAGGGGAAAAATGAAGGCGTACTGCCAACCCTGTTTTTGCAAAGATTGAGACGGGCACATTACCTGACATTTCGGCCCCAACTCCAGGCGATGAGTTAAGAAACAGACTGCTGTATTCTGAGATATAAAACTCTGAGTTTAGATCATGAAAGCCAAATAGAACCGAAGTAAAGTCAGAAAACTCCTGTTCATACCATAACTCATAGAGAAGGAACGTGTTAGGAGCTTCAATATTACTAGCCGTTTGTAAGTCGCCAATCACACCTTCTGATGGGTTTCTACCGCTATTAGCTAGGCCATAAATGAAAAAAGTGCCTCCTGGCCAGAGGTCAGCTTTTTCTGTATCAATGGTTAATGTTAAATCGATATTATCAAGATAGATGCTGTCTTTTTGGTTACTGATTAGGCCGGGGTCAAAGTTTGATGCAATTTCTCCAGTATAAGTGGCTTCAAAACTAACACCATTTTTTTTCAGCAAATCTCGAACACCGCCCCAGTTGCCAGTAAGTCCCGGTGAATCGATATCATCATTGTGCCCATGAATTGAGGCCTCCCTTTCAGAAGTACTTGGATGCCCAAGGAATCCAGAATCATCAGCAACTGTAGGGATGGGTAACGCCAACAATCCCATGGAGAGTATAATCACTTTGAATAATGATGATTTCACCTTATTTGCCTCAATGCATGAAACCTCACTCATTTTTATCTAATCACCCAAGCCAATGATATTAATAGCGCTAGGATTGAAGTCACTAATAGCTACACCTAGAAAGGAGTATGCCAAATTTAGGAAACTTCTTCGCCGCTAAACTTTCAGTTCCTTAAGTTTGTTGTAGATATAGATGAAGTGATCAATTATGGCTAGTTTTTCTTTGAGATTAACGTCTCGTTCGGCCACAGGTAAACTTTCAGGGGATGATATGACCACACCAAATCAACATTGGAACAAGATATTCTCCAGCAAAACCGACCCGGATCTTGGTTGGTATGAGGGTGATGCCTCGCAGACGTTAAAATTTCTCGACCTTATTCCGCTGGGCGAGGCTGTTACTATTTTTCTCCCCGGTGCGGGAACATCCGTGCTTGTCGATGAACTTCTGGCTAGAGGACATAAACTCATTCTAAATGACATCAGTGATGAAGCCCTCAATAAGCTGAAAAGCAGGATAGGCATGAATGACAGAATAATATGGCTTCACCATGACATATCTAAGCCTTTGTCTGATGACCTTCCCCAAGCCGATATCTGGATCGATCGGGCTGTTCTTCATTTTTTGCTGGAAGAAACTGCCATTCAAGGATACTTCGCTAATTTACATTCAGCGATACACAAAGGAGGGTATGCATTGCTAGCAGAGTTTTCGACCTCGGGTGCCCCTAAGTGTGCAGGTCTTGAACTCCATCTCTACTCAGTCGAAGAAATGGCAGAGCGCATGGGTGTAGAATTTAAACTCGTTACACATGAAAATTTCACATTCATCAATCCATTTGGTGACCCTCGCCCCTATATCTATGCGCTTTTCAGAAAATATGATGGCTAGCTTGATGTTGCTGGCTGTTGGCATGGCATTACAAGCAACCTAGAGCCTGGTCGCAATCGAATGCCTACCACCTCTTGTGTATCCATTTTGGGCTATTCATCACTGCTATCATCAAGCAGCGTACTTGGTGAATTACTGCATGTGCTGATGGGCTATGATGATCAGCCCAGTGCCATGCAAGCGATAGTGATTTCTATATCACTTACAATTATGGTGATACTTTATTATCGCCTACAGCGGACGTGAAAACCATTCTCATTGCCGCTAAAGGAATTTTAATACCTCTCAGAGTAGCCACCACATAACTACATTTATTACGAATTGATTATATGTAATTGCCATTGCACAGTTCTGAATCTAGCATTGCTGACATGCGTTATTTGGCTTGGATTGCCGTTTTTTCTCTTCAAATGGGTATTTTTATCTGTGGATCTGGTGTTGGCGAATGCTATGCATCAGATACCCCTGCTCATATTGAAGCATCGAAATCAAATCCAAATCAAGATGGCGCCCCAATTGATCAGATATGTTCTGCACAATGTGCGCATATCTTTATGGGCCAGCTTAGTAATAATCAAATTCAACCAGAAATTTATGTTGAACCGGTCAATCTTTTGGCCTCATTAAATCTTCCTGAGATTTTCAACTTAATCGAACAACCTCCCAAGTTTTTGCACAGCTGATTTTTTAATAACTGAATAGCCAACCTGATATTTTGTAATATCAGGCCGCCATTGAGCAATTTTATTTAGAAAAATCAGCTTCCCCGTAGTTTATTAATTCTATTTCACAGGGGGAAACTGTGCGCACAAGTTTTATTATGACCGGAATGCTGTTATGCATTTACCCATTCTATGCCAATGCTGTAACGCTTAAAGCAGCAATAGATGCTGCTATCGAGCAGCTCCCAATATTAAAAATATCTAAATTGCAGATCGACGGGGCACAAGGTGAACTTCAGGAGCAAGGATCCTATGCATATAACCCTGAACTATCCGTTGAACCTCAGCGAAGAAGGTTAAATGGTGGTGGCTCAACAAATGATTACTACGTTACGTTATCGCAAGGAATAGAACTTGGTGGTAAACAAAAGTACCGCGAGCAGTCTGCTCAAGCTGGCTTAGATGCTGTTAAACTGGAATCAGAGGCTCTTTATCAACAAGTTTCTTTAAATGTGGCCAGGGCTTTCATAGAGCTGCATTTTTCCAAGCGAGAGCTTATATGGAGAAATCAGCAAGCCGGAACGCTGATGCAGTTACACAAAGCAGTTTCGAGACAGATGGAGCTTGGTGAAGCCAACCAGCTGGATGTGAACCTTTCTCAAGCTTCACTGACTCAGGCTATCAATGCTGAAGCCCAAGCTAAGCAACAACATGCCATGAATGTGTCCAGATATGTGATGGCCGTGGGTGCAGGTGGTGAAGCACAAGAATTTCAACCTGAGTTACCTAAACTACTCGTGAATTGGCGATCACAATCCAACCCTGTTGAGATAGCGATGAGCTCTCGACCCGATCTCACCGCCAAACGGCAACGGTTGGCTCAGTATTCAGCTCAGGCCGATCTATCGAATGCAAAACGGACTCCCGACCTGACTGTTGGTTTAATGGCTGGCAAGGAGGCCGGTGATCAACTTATTTCACTTGGCCTTACGATAGCAATCCCTGTACTCAACAGTCACCGTGGCGCATATCGGGCTGCACTCTCTCAGGCGTCGGCATATGAAACTGAACTGCAATGGTTTGAACAGCGCGTGAAACTCGAAGTTCAGGAAGCGTTGTTTAACCACACCACTGCTATGAAGGCTTTGTTAGCAATGGGCGAGGTCGAAGGCAAACCTGCATCCACTGATAACATCGAGTTGGCCAGAATGGCTTTCTACGCTGGCGAATTGAATATCGAAGAGCTGGTCCTTCACATCAACCAGATACTTGAGTCACGCATTAACTCTGCATCAATCGTTAAACAGGGCTGGTTAGCCCGCATCCGCCTGGCTGAAGTGCTAGGACATCCGGAATATATCCTCCAAGGAACCCAATAATGAAAACATTAATAGCTTTAATAATAGCACTAACAGTATTTATGAGTGTTCCAGTCTTCGCTGGAGATCATGAAGAGGCAGAGCATACAAATGAGAGCCATGAAGAGAATGGATCACTCGAATCGACAATAGCGCAAATCAAACAAGCGGGTTTAGAAACTGAAGTAATTAGATTTAGACAAAGGTCACAGGTGATTAGTGCTCCCGGAAGTGTGGCTTTCAATGCCTATAAACTGGCCGACATTACCACATTGGTTGATGGCGCTATTCATACCCGCCATGTGCATTTAGATGAAGATGTGAAAAAAGGACAAGAGTTGGTGACACTTACCAGTTCAGCTCTGGCACAGGCTGAAGCCGAGTATCTCCGGGCTGAGGCAGAACACAGTAAAAGCAAACTGGAATTAAAGCGTGTGGAAGGGCTAGTGAATGAGAAGATTGTTTCTCAGGCCCGGCTTCAACAAACACAGAGCACTTATCAGGCGGCCCATGCAAACCTTACCGCATCAAAAGCTACTCTATTCGCGTATGGCATGAACAAAAGAGGGATCAATAACTTGATTAAGGCAACCCAATACGGGCAATTAACACTTTATGCACCTAGTTCAGGAACCATTGTAGCCGATGATTTTAGAATCGGTCAGCACATTGCCGCAGGCACAAGGCTGATGCAGATAGTTGATGAATCAACTGTATGGATTGAAGTCAAGCTGTCTCAGGCTCAAATGAGTGGCATTAAAATAGGTCACTCTGCTGTTGTTTCTACGAAAAACAGTAAAACAAAGCACGAAGGAAAAGTGATCAATATTCATCACCGCCTTGACCAAACGACTCGCACCATCGGCGTACGCCTAGAAGTACAAAACCCCGAAGATGCATTACATCCAGGTATGTTCGTACAAGCTGAGATCGAAGCGGGTAGCGACGAAGAGGCTTTGCTGTTACCTGTACAGGCGATTCAGCGATATGAGGGTGATAAAATTATATTTATCGAGGAAAAACCCGGACATTATGAGCTGAGGGAGGTTCGTGTCGGTAAAACAAGGATGGGGCTCGTGCCAATTCTTGAAGGGCTGAAAGAGGGAGAATCTGTTGTTGTTAAGGGCGCATTTGCACTTACTTCAGAGCTGGCGAAGTCCGGCTTTGACGCAGATTGAGGTTGCCAATATGTTTTCAAAATTAATTGATGCTGCGGTAAATAATCGTTTTCTCGTTGTTCTATTGTTGTTGGGCTCTGTTGCTTACGCTCTATTTGTTGTGCCAAAGTTGAATCTGGATGCGTTTCCAGACGTGACCAATGTGCAGGTGCAGATCAATACTGAAGCTGAGGGTTTGGCTTCGGAAGAAGTAGAGCAGTTGATCACCTTTCCCATTGAAGCTGTGATGTATGCCTTGCCAGATGTGGAAGAGGTACGCTCGATTTCCAAAACGGGTCTATCCGTAGTCACCGTTGTATTCAAGGAAGGCACCGATATTTATTTCGCCAGACAGTTGGTATTCCAAAAACTTCAGGATGCCAGTCAGACTGTTCCAGCGTGGGCGGGTACACCCAAAATAGGACCAAATTCATCCGGGTTGGGAGAGGTGTTTCAGTATATTATAAAGTCGGATCCAGCTGTCGGTTTTAATGCGATGACACTCAGGGCTCTGAACGACTGGGTAGTGAAGTTGATGTTGATGCCGGTTGAAGGAGTGACAGATATTCTCTCTTACGGCGGTGAAGTGCGTCAGTACCAGGTGGAGCTGAACCCACAACAACTGCTCTCTTATAACCTACATGTCGATGATGTGGTCAATGCCATAGAAGCCAATAACCGCAATGCCGGCGGTTGGTATCTGCCGCAGGGCGATGAGCAGCTGGTAATTCGCGGTGTAGGCTGGGTTCCCGGCGGTGCAGAGGGCTTGAAAGCCATTGCGGCGATTCCGGTTAAAACTGTGAATGGTACATCTATTCGAGTACGTGATGTGGCTACAGTGGTGTTTGGAGGTGAAATTCGCCAAGGCTTAGTCACGATGACTGAGCGAGCTGAAAATGGAGACATCAAAAAGCTTGGCGAGGTCGTTGTTGGTATTGCCCTGAAACGATTTGGTGCCAATACTAAGAATACTATTGATGACATTAAGGACAGGCTGGAGATTGTACAAAAGGCGTTGCCAGAGGGTGTGTCCATTCAACCTTTTTATGACCAGTCTGACCTGATTAACAAGGCTGTGTGGACAGTAGAAAAAGCGCTGTTGGAAGCCTTTGTGTTGATCATCATCATCCTGTTCCTGTTTCTGATGAACATACGAGCGGCGACACTGGTATTGTTATCGGTTCCGCTCTCGATTTTGGCTGCTCTGGCTGTGATGCAACACTATAATATTTCTGCAAACCTGATGAGTTTGGGTGGATTGGCTATTGCAATCGGTATGATGGTGGATGGTTCTGTGGTGATGGTGGAGAACATCTTTAAACATTTGGAGAAAACACCGGAAGGAGATCATGGCATTGCCCTCCGGGTCACAGAAGCAGCTAAAGAGGTAGCTCGCCCTGTGCTGTTTGCTGTACTCATCATCCTGCTGGTGTTCACGCCTCTGTTTGCTCTTGAAGGTGTGGAAGGAAAGATGTTTACGCCGATGGCACTGTCCATCTGCTTTGCCATGTTTGCATCACTGCTGGTGGCTATATTTATTATGCCAGTGCTGGCAACGTATGTTTTCACTAAAGGTATAGTTCACAAGAACAGCCCGGTATTGGCGCCTATTGCCCGTATCTATCATGACCTGTTGAAACGTGCATTGATGGCCCGTAAAACAGTGGTTGGCGGTGCTGCAGTGGCTTTTGTTCTTGCGCTTTCTACAATTCCATTTCTTGGGACTGAGTTCGTGCCGGAACTGGAAGAAGGTACGCTAACCATACGCGCAACGCTTGCGCCATCCTCTTCTCTTGTTTACGCCAAAGGTGTGGGAGAAAAGCTGGAGCAGATTCTAATCAATAACTTTCCTGAAATTATCTACGTTTCAGCTCGAACGGGTCGTGCTGAGCTTGGTGGCGCTCCAGAGCCGGTATCTAATGTTGAGCTGTATGTTGGACTAAAGCCTGTTTCTGAGTGGACGAGTGCTGATAACAGGGAGGATCTGCAAAACTTGATGCGAGAAAAGATGGTAGATGTGCAGGGTATTCTGATCTCCTTTACTCAACCCATTGCTATGCGTGTTGATGAACTGCTTTCCGGTGTCAAAGCAGCTTTGGCAATCAAGCTTTTTGGGCCTGACTTGAAAGTGCTGGCGGAAAAAGGCAAGGTGATTGAGACACTGGCCAAAAGTGTCGAAGGCACGCGTGATGTGGAAATGGAGCAAATTGAGGGTGAAGCTCAGTTGGTGGTTCGTCCTGATCGCAGCAAGTTAGATCGGTACGGCATTCCGGTGGATGATGTGATGACGCTGGTATCGGATGCCATTGGGGGCTCATCAGCCGGGCAGGTAATCCAGGGGAACGAGCGATACGATATCTATGTCCGTTTGGCTAGTGATTACCGTAATGACACTGAAAAAATAGGCAGCCTTATTCTGCAAGCTCCGGATGGCGCATGGGTACGCCTTGAAGATGTAGCCTCAATTGACGTAGAGGAAGGGCCACCAATGATTAAGCGTGACGACGTGCAGCGTCGTGTAGTGATTCAGAGTAACGTGGAAGGGCGCGATATGGGTGGTCTTGTGGCTGAGCTGGATCAGCGTATTCAAGACGAAGTTGAATTACCACCGGGTTATACGGTGATCTTTGGTGGTCAGTTTGAAAATCAACAACGAGCACAGGCCAAGTTGATGGTTGTTGTGCCACTTTCTTTACTGATGATTTTCCTGCTGCTCTATTTTGCATTCCATTCTGTTGGGCAAGCGGCGCTTATTATGCTCAATGTGCCGATGGCACTGATTGGGGGGATTCTGGCTTTGTTTATATCGGGCCAATATCTATCTGTGCCGTCCAGTATCGGCTTTATTGCTCTGTTCGGGGTGGCTGTACTCAATGGAGTGGTATTGGTCGATTCGATCAATCGGCATCTTGGTGAACATGATCTGAATGACGCTGTTCGTCATGGAGCAGAGAGTCGATTAAGACCAGTATTGATGACCGCTATGATTGCGGCATTAGGTTTGATTCCGTTACTTCTGGCTACCGGTATTGGCTCTGAGATCCAGAGGCCATTAGCAACAGTAGTTGTCGGTGGTCTTGTCTCTTCCACGCTATTAACATTGTTTGTTCTACCGTGCCTGTATGAGCGGTTTAGTAAGAGCCAGATCAAGGAAGGAAAGTAATATGATACGTAACATTTCTTTTGGAATAATTGTTTTAGTTGGTATTTCATTCGGGCTTACAGGATGTGGGGAGTGGAAGCCACTGGACCATAGTGTTGCTAAACATAGTCAACATCATCATGGAGCAGGAAGCAAGGCACATAAGAACGGTCATCCAAATGATTGATTATATTGTTGGTCTAGAAGGATGATTTCATCATTACTGATTGTATTCAGAGAGATGTTAGAGATGGTGCTGGTCGTCGGCGTGTTGATGGCAGCAACACGAGGGTTACCAGGATCAAGACAGTGGATAGGCCTTGGTGTGTTTCTCGGTTTGATGGGCGCTCTTGTTTTCGGCCTATTTATGGAGCAAATGGAGGCTTCCTTCGATGGTGAAGGTGAATTCATTTTTAATGCAGTTGTGCTGTTACTGGCATCAATGCTGATTGCATGGACTGTGCTTTGGATGAGCAAGCACGGGAGAGAAATGAGTCAGCGTATGATGCAGATTGGGGGCTCTGTCAAAGAGGGTGATTTACCATACACGGCATTGATTGTCGTAACGCTATCCGCTGTTATGAGAGAAGGTTCAGAAGCCGTATTCTTTTTATTTGGTGCCGCCCAAGGCGTACAAGAGGATGGTTGGAGTATGCTGGTTGGTGGGTTAATAGGAGCTGGTTCTGCGTTAGCCATTGGCAGTATAATTTATTTGGGTTTGGTTCGAATTCCGATGAAACAATTGTTTAGCGTGGCTGGCTGGCTATTGATGCTGCTTGCTGCCGGTATGGCATCACAAGCAACCTGGAATTTGGTCGTAATCGAATGGTTGCCACCTCTTGTGGATCCATTATGGAATAGTTCATCTCTGCTATCATCAAGCAGTATATTGGGTGAATTATTGCACGTGTTGGTAGGTTATGATGATCAACCAAGTGCCCTGCAAGTAATCGTGTTTGTGGTTTCTTTAATCATTATGGCGACACTGTATTATCGCGTACAGTCTCATGCAGTGAAGGCTTAATCAGCAGAGAGAGTAAACTCGATTGCACAAAATGGAGTGAGAATTGGACTGTAATTGTAACGAAGAATTGGGCGATCAAGCACAGCGAGGCGCACTGATCGCCTTGTTATGCATTAATGCTGCAATGTTTGTAGTTGAGTTTTTTGCAGGCTGGATATCTGATTCAACCGCACTGATTGCTGATTCGATGGATATGCTGGCAGATACATTGGTGTATGCCGTTAGCCTCTATGCTGTAGGCAGAAGTATCTACGCTAAAATTCATGCTGCCCGCTTAAGCGGATTACTCCAGATTATACTTGGCCTTGGAGTGGCGGTTGATGTGATTCGTCGTTTCTTAGTTGGCAGTGAGCCGGAATCTGAATACATGATCATTGTTGGGTTGATTGCTCTTGTTGCCAATGTCATATGTCTATCCATTATCGCTAAACATAGAAAAGGTGAGATTCACATGCGGGCTAGCTGGATATTTTCCAAAAATGATGTAATTGCGAATGTTGGAGTGATTGGTGCTGGTGTGCTGGTAAGTGCGCTGGCTTCACCTCTCCCCGACTTGATTATCGGGCTGATTATTTCTGTTTTGGTAATCCGTGGAGGTGTTTCGATTTTGCGTGATGCAAAAAATGAGGCTGTGCAGCAAAGTAAATCTTGACCATGGACTATACTCCATGGTTTATAATTCCGGCAATGAAGATTGGCGAACTATCCAAGATGACAAGCGTATCTATTGATACGGTACGATATTATGAGCAGCGAGGACTTATTCCACGGGTTGCACGTACGCAAGCCGGTTATCGACAATACACGTCAAATGATATCACGCGTTTAAAGTTTATCGTACAAGCTAAAGAACTGGGATTTACCCTTGATGAAATTGGACAACTGCTTTCTATTAGCACTGATGGGCGTTCATGTGGGCAGATAAAAGCTGTAGCCGAAGGTAAGGCCGATGAGATTAAAATGCGTATTCAAAAACTATCTCATATGCGCCAAATCCTATTAACCCTTGCTGAGCAATGTGAACAAACATCGGATGCCGATACCTGCCCTATTTTGAAAGTATTAGAGGATGTTCAATGAAAAGTTTAGATACGAAAAGAGAAAATTTCTCGTTATTTGGAGCGGTCGTTGCCGGTGGGCTGGCATCTGCCTGTTGTATCGGACCATTAATTGTCGTGCTCCTTGGGCTGGGTTCTGCATCAGCATTCATCGCTATGGAACCGTATCGCCCTATATTCGCCGCTATTACGCTTGCATTAATTGGCTGGGCTGGTTGGCGACATTGGCAGGGCCGAAAAGTGTGTATGGCCAATGGCTGCCCACCTAAGAAACCTATTTTGCTAATAATGTTGGGTGGATTTTCTGTCCTGTTACTAATTTCACCTTCATTACTACTCTATCTGATTTAAATAAGGAGGTTCCTTTATGGGAAAAACATTATTGTTTGCGGCTCTTTTCTCAATGGCTCCCGTCTATGCGCAACATGCTTTCGCACAGGAGAAAACCGTCACGTTACATGTCTCAGGTATGACCTGTGGTACTTGTCCGATCAGTGTTAGGCATAGTGCCATGCAAATGAAAGGCGTTCATACAGCTATAGTTAATATTGATACCGCAATGGCAACAGTGACTTATGAGGATAGTGAACAGTCACCTCAAGCTATCGCTCAGACCATCACTAAACTGGGTTATCCAGCAACCATCACGGATGCTAAACAATGAATGAAACTACTAAAAAGCAGAGCTGTGGGTCGATCATTCTAAATGTCATCATCGGTGTTGCGGTACTTGCAGGCGTAATATGGCTGGTAACGCAGTGTCCAACATGTCATTAGAGTATAAAAGCTGGAGATTGAAATGAAGAATTCCACGCTACTGAAAACCGGCATCATCGGCACAGCTATCGCAGCAGACCAGAAGGAGAACTGATTGTGAGTGACTGCTGTTCTGATCAGAAGGAAGATAAAAAACTGCATATCGCTATTGTGGGAACGGGCTCCGGTGCGTTTGCCGCAGCCATCAAAGCCGTTGAAGAAGGTGCAAGGGTAACGATGATCGAAGGCGGTGACGTGATTGGCGGCACCTGTGTTAATGTGGGGTGCGTACCATCCAAAATCATGATTCGCAGTGCTCATGTTGTGCACATGCAATCAAAGCACCCATTCGATGGGATACGTTGCTATCAGCCTAATATTAATCGCAAAGCTATGGTTCGCCAGCAGCAGGCTCGTGTTGAAGCACTGCGCCATGCCAAATATGAAAACATTCTGGATAGCTATCCTGAGATTAGTCTCATACGGGGTTGGGCGCACTTTGCAGATGCGAATACATTAATCGTGAAACAAGCCAATGATAAAGAGGTTCGCATCACTCCAGATAAAATCCTGCTGGCAACAGGAGCCAGTCCATCCACCCCGGAGATTCAGGGCTTACAAGGCACGCCTTACTGGACATCAACCGAGGCACTGATTGCAGAAAAAATACCCAAGCATCTTGTTGTTATTGGTGCATCCGTCGTGGCTCTAGAATTGGCGCAGGCATTTTTACGGCTGGGGTCAAAGGTAACGGTCATGGCGCGCAGCGTATTTCTATCCAAAGAAGATGCCGCGATTGGTGAGGGGTTGGTAAATGTCTTTGAAGAGGAAGGTGCACGGGTACTTTTGCATACGCTCCCGGATAGCGTATCGCATGATGGCGATCATTTTATCCTGCCGTCAAAAGCCGGTGAAATTCGTTGTGACCAACTGCTAGTTGCCACAGGACGAGCTGCAAATACCGATGCTTTGTTGCTGGATAAGGCAGGTGTCAAAACAGAGGTCGGTGGAGCCATCATTGTGGACGATCACATGCGCACTTCCGTGGCGCATATTTATGCGGCCGGTGATTGCACTGATCAGCCGCAGTATGTGTACGTTGCAGCGGCTGCCGGAACGCGCGCCGCGATCAACATGACTGGCGGTGATGCGCTACTTGATTTAACGGCCATGCCTGCGGTGGTGTTTACTGAGCCGCAGGTCGGTACGGTGGGGCTGACCGAGGCTGAGGCAGCAAAACAGGGCATAGATGCCGAATCCCGAACACTGGGTCTGGAAAACGTCCCCAGAGCGCTGGCTAATTTTGATACACACGGATTCATCAAACTGGTAGCCGAAAAGGCAACTGGACGGTTGCTGGGAGCGCAGATACTTGCGGCTGAAGGTGGTGAAATCATCCAGGCAGCGGCCATTGCATTGCGCAACCGAATGACCATCCAGGAACTGGCCGATCAACTTTTCCCCTACCTTACGATGGTTGAGGGTCTTAAACTTTGCGCCCAGACATTTACCAAAGATGTAAAGCAACTCTCCTGCTGTGCAGGCTAGCCCAATTGCAGATGAAAAAGGGCATTATACGATGATTCAGGTCGGCGAACTTTCTATTGAAGAAATGGATAAGATTCTCAATTTATTTCCAGAGTCATTTATGCAGATGCCACTACAGGAACAGAAAATTTCCGTAAGCGTTTATCGCCTAATGCTTCAGGGCAAGCCGTTATCAGCTAAGCTGATCGCGACCTCTCTGGGCCTTGTGCCGGAGGTGGTTAATCAATTTCTGGATCATTGTAGCGGCATTGATTACAACGACGCTGGCAGCATCATTGGCTATTGGGGGCTCTCGTTATCGAAAACAGGCCACCGCTTCGAGGTCGATGGACATGAGCTCTATACCTGGTGTGCATGGGATGCGCTGTTCATCCCTGGCATCATCGGGAAAACGGCTATGGTGACATCGATTTGCCCTGTTACAGGAAGTCCGATCCGACTGACTGTTTCACCGAATGCCGTGAACTCCACCAGGCCTGTGGGTACCGTAGTATCTTTTATCGAGCCGGAAGCAGTCAGCAAGCAGGAGAGTATTGTCAAAAGCTTTTGCTTCTATGTGAATTTCTTCAGTTCAAAGAGTGCTGGCGAGCATTGGATTGCAGAAAACCCCGGCACATTTCTCCTTACCCTGAATGAAGCCTTTGCTCTCGGACACAGAAAAAATGAACTACAATATGTGTTAACTTCATAAAAAGAGGAAACAAGAATCATGTCTTGCTGTTCTAGTAATTCCACCTCAAAAAAGATGCGCCAGGATTGCCCGGAATGTGGGGGGTCATGTTTAAGCGTAGCATTGAAGACGATGCTTCTTCATGTGCAGTTTCCGGGTAATCAACACATCACGGAAGGCGACTACTTTTATTGTCCGTCCATGGAGTGCAATACAGGCTATTTTTCATCATCAACCTTCATCCCCAAACAGCAGTTACGGGCATTCAAGCCTCACCGGCAAAAGATGCTCTGTTATTGCTTCGATATTTCTGAATCTTTATATTTATCTGCATTGGAATCAGGGGTGTCCGAACCCATAAAAACCTTTGTCGTACGGCAAACAAAATCCGGTTCCTGTGCCTGTGAAGTAAGAAATCCATCAGGCCGCTGCTGTTTGGCTGACTTCAAACGGCGGGAGAAGAGCTATGAACTCACATGATTTGAATCTACAGTCACCTGTCCGGAATGTAGGCATCAGAAAGCGGAAACAATGCCAACCGATGCATGTCAGTGGTTTTATGAATGTGTGGCCTGCCACGTCCTGCTCAGGCTTAAAACAGGCGACTGCTGTGTCTTCTGCTCCTATGGCGATGTTCCCTGTCCTCCAATTCAGAAAGGGAAACATTGCTGCTGACAGGGGAAACCGTTCGTGACAGTGGGACGCTAGATCATAAGGAGAATAATTATGTTCAAACAAATTTCCGGTTCAATTGGCTCCATCATTGCCAGTATCTGCTGCCTGGGTTTTGCCCCGGCTCTCGCTGCCCTTTCGGCGCTTGGACTGGGTTTCCTAATAAACGATGCCATCCTGATTCCTTTGCTGGCTCTGTTTTTAGGATTCACCGTTTGGGGGCTTCTGGCATCCCGTCGCCGTCATGGGATAAATCATCCGTTTTATGTTGGCTCAGCCGGAGCAGCTGCTGCGCTTGTCGGTATTTTTGTATTCATGCCTGTGCATATCCTCGGCCTGGTCTCGCTGATCGCAGCAACCGTATGGGATATCGTCCTGCTGCGCCGGTTCAGATCATCCTGTGAACCCCCTGAAAAATAGCAGGGCATGGTCTTCAGGCCACATAACGGCGCATCGCTGGCTGGGTATTGTTATCGTGCCTGCTTTCGGCATGATACGCTGGAAAATGAAAACCATTATTATCTATGCAGGGGCGGCTCTGGCGGAGATCGCTGGCTGCTTCGCCTTTTGGGCCTGGTTGAGGCTGGGCCACAATATCGGGTGGCTACTTCCAGGCGTGGTGAGTCTGGCAATATTCGCTCTGTTGTTGACGCAGGTGGATACGAGTTTTGCGGGCAGGGCTTATGCTGCCTACGGCGGCATCTATATTGTCAGCTCACTCATCTGGCTCTGGTTGGTCGAAGGGAAGCTGCCGGATCAATGGGATATGCTTGGCGCAACGATATGTCTGCTCGGAGCCGGAATCATTCTGTTTGGCCCAAGGTCAGTCGTATCCTGATGCTGTAGCCCTAAATTATTCGGTAACATTAGCAGCATGCTGTTGCAGGTAGTTCAGTATGGATGTCAGTTCCTGCTTCGTTGGGTTCAGGATTGATCCCATCCTTGCCATCATCTCCATACGCCGTTCCATGCGTGCCAACACCTTAGGCCATTCGGTGGAGTTGTGCAGTACTGGAGGCGGCAAATCATGACACTGGACGCAATAACGAGTCAGAAGCTGAGCTCCCTGAGACTTCGGTTCAGGAAGATCGGCTTCGTCGATACCTGGTGGCAACTGATCCTCCATCATACGCTTCATCATTTCCTTCATGGCTCCTTGCCCCATCATTCCCATGCCGCCTTGCATCATCCCCATATCATCCATCGACATTGGGTTGCTGCGTAAGGTCAACAGTCCTCCAATGCCAGTCAGCAACAACACGAGGCCAATGATTAACCGTATATTTGATTTCATGGCCCTTCACCTTCGCCGATATCTTTTTTCATACGCTCAAATACCGCTTTATCAATCTCGTCTCGCGCATAGCGCTGCTTGAGAATATCCATTGCAGACTCTTTTTTTCGGCCAAAAAGCCATTGTGCGATCAGTACCACCCCTGCAATGATCAGCGCCCAGCAGAGGAATGATAAAAACATCATTCCCCAACCACTCATGCCATTATTCATCATATCCATCATCATATTTATCCTCCGTTATGTTGATAAAAGGTGGAGTCTGGTATGACTCCACCTCCTACTTATTCAGTCTAGGGGTTCAAGGTCAATGACGACGAAACGGCCAGCCTTGCTCTTGGAAAATTCAAAACTCACTTTGTCTCCTGGCTTGATCTCATCTAGAAGATCAGCCTCTTCCACATCAAAAAACATGGTCATGCTGCCCCAGCCGATGCTTTTGATCGGACCATGGGCAAGCTTGACCCTGCCGTCTTTTTTATTGATTTCTTTGACTGTGCCTTCTCCTTGGTAGGTCTGTTCGGCAGCCAACGTCAAGGGCGCACCAAACCCGACGCTGCCATCGTTTGTGTTTATTGAAAAAACCATTCCTCCTATCATCAGAATGGATATAATGGTCATTGTTGATCTTATTTTCATCTAAGTCTCCTTTGTGATATGTACTTAATTGATATAAAAACTTCAGTTGCTATTTTCCCAGGTAAAGGCTGCATTATGTCATGGGTTACCTCCCTTGCGAGAGTGCAAGCTGCGCCCCTTCCATATCGCGAAGACGGCTGGGAATACCAGAAGGACCATGAATAACGCCGAGGCAATACCACCGACCATGGGAGCAGCAATGCGTTTCATAACATCTGAACCAGTGCCATCGCTCCACAGAATGGGGATCAAGCCCAACAGTAAAACCATGCCCGTCATGAGCATGGGGCGGATGCGACGACCTGCTCCCTCGGATATAACAGCCACAAGATCAGGCCATGCATTCAACTGATTATCACTTTGACGTTGTCGATAAGCCATGCCGAGGTAGAGCATCATCAATACTCCCATTTGAGCATCAAGTCCTGCCAAAGCAATCATTCCCACCCATACGGCAACACTCATATTGTAGTCCAGCAGATACAGAACCCATACGGAACCGATCAGAGAAAAGGGTACGGCAAGCAAGATAATCAGAGATTCCACCACCGATTTGCGATTGAGGAAGAGCATGAAGAAAACAATAAATAGAGTGAGTGGCACCACTATTTTCAACTTGGCCTTGGCCCGTTCAAAATATTTGAATTGGCCTGCCCAGTCGAGTCGGTAACCTGACGGAACATCGGATTTTTCAGTCACGACCTGTCGTGCAGCCGCAACATAGTCAGCTATGCCGATCTTATCACTGACATCGACAAATACGTAGCCCACCAACTGCCCATTTTCATTGCGCAGCATGGGCGGTCCAGTGCGAAAGTTTAGGCTTGCCAACTCTGCCAGCGGCACCTGAGCACCTCCGGGGATTGGTACAAGCACCCGCTTTAGTTCCTGAGGATTATCACGGTAATCACGGGCATAACGTAGGTTAATGGCATATCGCTCGCGTCCTTCCACGGTTTCAGATACAGCCGTACCACCTACCGCAGCCATAATGACGTTTTCAACATCCGCTATTGTTAAGCCGTAACGGGCGATTTTATCCCGATCAATATCGAAATCGAGAAAGTACCCTCCTGAAATACGTTCTGCGAAGGCGCTACGGGTGAAAGGTGCAGTGCGCTTGTCGGCTTGCAATGCTTGTTCGATACGCACGCCGGTTGCCTCTACCGTGGCAAGATCATCGCCAAACACCTTGATCCCCAAAGCAGATCGAATACCGGTAGCCAGCATCTCGGTACGGGTCTGGATGGGCATCCACCACACATTGGGCATGCCTGGATAATTCAACTGCTGATCCATCTTCGCGAGAAGGCTTTCCCATGTTACGCCTTCCGGCCATTGATCTTTGGATTTGAGAGTGATGACAGCCTCAACCATTGACAACGGAGCCGAATCGGTGGGGCTGGTAGAGCGTCCGATTTTACCAAAGACCCGTTCCACTTCCGGAAAGGATTTGAGTTCCCTGTCCATGGATTGCAATACGCGTCCTGCCTCAGTGATGGAGATGCCAGGTGTGGCTGTAGGCATGTAGAGAATAGTTCCTTCATTCAAAGGGGGCATAAACTCATTTCCCAATTGCATGAACACAGGAACGGTTACAGCTAACGCAGTCAACGCCGCTGAAATAACCCACCAACGCAATTTTACAGTCAACCGTACAACGGGCGTATACATCGCGATCAACCAACGGTTCAGAGAGTTTTTATCACCACGTATACGACCTCTCACCAGTAGTGCTGCCAGCGCAGGGGTAAACGTGATTGCCAGTAATGCGGCAAATCCCATGGAATAGGTTTTAGTGAAAGCCAGTGGCTTGAACATTCGGCCTTCTGTACCTTCCAGGGCAAATACAGGAAGGAATGCAACGGTGATAATCAGCATCGAAAAGAAGATGCTTGGCCCCACCTCCTGCATAGCTTTGATGATGATATCCCTACGGTTCCCATGGCGGTTGGATTCTTCCCATTGTTCAATGCGCTTGTGGATATTCTCAATCATCACAATGGAGGCATCCACCATAGCTCCGATAGCAACAGCAATGCCGCCTAATGACATAATGTTGGCCGTCAGGTGCTGTTCGGACATTGGAATAAAGGACAGCAGAATAGCCACAGGTAGTGTGAGGATTGCAATCAATGCCGAGCGAAAGTGCAGTAAGAAAATGGCAATCACCAGCGACACCACCAGCATCTCTTCAATCAGAGTATACCGTAAGTTGTCTATGGCGCGTTTGATGAGGTCGGAACGATCATAAACAGTCACGATTTGCATGCCATCTGGCAGGCTTGTTTCAATTTCATTCAATCGCTCTTTCACGTGACCGATAACCTTCAGCGCATCCTCGCCATAGCGCATGACTACGGTTCCACCGACAGCTTCTCCCTCGCCATCCAGTTCAGCCAATCCCCGGCGCATGGCTGGTCCCAGACTTATTTTGGCCACATCGCGTAGTAAAATAGGGATGCCTTTACGGCCAACTCCAATGGCAATTTTTTCCAGGTCACTCTTTTGTTTAATATACCCACGCCCACGGATAAACTGTTCGTGTCCGGCAACCTCAAGTACGCGACCACCCACATCATTATTGGAATGTCGCACTGCTTCTGCCACTTTATTTAAAGCAATGCCATAGCTTGCCAGTTTGTCCGGATCGATTTGAATCTGGTACTCTTTGACGAAACCGCCGACGGAAGCTACTTCGGCAACGCCTTTGACCGACTCCAACCAATAACGCAATTTGAAATCCTGGAAGCTACGCAGTTCAGCCAAATTATATTTTCCGCTTTTATCCACCAGAGCATACTGAAATACCCAACCCACACCGGTGGCATCCGGCCCCAGTGTCGGGCGCACGCCATCCGGAAGATCATCCATTGCCGAGTTTAGATATTCCAATACCCGTGATCGCGCCCAGTACATGTCTGTATCATCTTCAAAGATGACATAAACAAAGGAAAGTCCCATATAGCTCTGACCACGAACGGACTTGACCTTCGGAGCAGAGAGCAGTGTGCTGGTGAGTGGGTAGGTAATTTGATCCTCCACCAGATCGGGGCTACGTCCCGGCCAGTCGGTATAAATAATCACCTGTACGTCAGACAAATCGGGAATGGCATCTAGCGGCGTATTGAGCAGTGTGCGATATCCCCAGAAGGCTGCCGCAATCACAACAAGTAGTGTAAGTAGCCAGTTCCGGGCGCTATAGCCGATCAGTCGCTCGATGGGGCCGTGATGTTCACTGCCTGTATGACTTACCATTGTGCCAGCCCCGACTTCAGTTTGCTCTCAGCAGCAATTAGGAAGTTGCCTGATGTCACCACCGTATCACCCGCTTTAAGCCCGCCAATCACCTCTATCCAGTGACGGTTGCGTTGGCCTGTTTTTATTTTTCGGGGTTGGAGACGACCATCGCCAATATCCAGAAAGACTACCCGTGCTTCACCGGCGTAAATTACGGCGCTTTCCGGTACTAACAGGCGTTTGCCCATGTTTACTCTGAGCTTGACCTGTGCATACATGTCCGGGCGCAGGAAGCCATCAGTATTATCCAGCACTACCCGCACACGGGCTGTGCGCGTGTCATTCTCCATGAATGGGTAGATGTAATCGACTTTACCCTCGAACTCACGATCCTGAATATCAGGCAGTGTCACTTTGACTTTCATGCCTGTATTTATCAGCGGAAGTTCATAATCGTACACCTGAGCTTCCACCCATACGCGTGACAGATTGGCGATACGCAGTAAACGCTGGCCAGTCTTGAATGCAGAGCCTGTCAAGATCTGTTTTTCTATCACCACGCCGCTTTCTGGAGCTAGAATGGGCACGTAGTCCTGAGCTTTACCGCGTTTTTCCAGTGTCCTGATCTGTGACGGAGTCATGCTCCATAAGCTCAAGCGGCGGCGGCCTGCTTCCAGTAATCCTTTGCGATTTCCACCCTTTGCATGGACTCGTCGCAGAGCTTCCAGGTATTCACCCTGGGCGGCCAGTAATTCAGGGCTGTACACGGTAAATAACACATCGCCTTTTGTGATCGGCTTGCCAATGGAATCAGCGTAAATATCACCGACCCAGCCGTTGAATTTCATGGATACATCACTCAATCGTGTCTCAT
Organism: Mariprofundus micogutta; assembly: GCF_001895085.1. GTDB lineage: Bacteria > Pseudomonadota > Zetaproteobacteria > Mariprofundales > Mariprofundaceae > Mariprofundus > Mariprofundus micogutta. The sequence goes on from NZ_BDFD01000013.1 coordinate 67,947, forward strand.
CGTATGCAATAGTTCCGGCGGCACGAATGGTGACACGCAGGGTTTTTCTCTTGACATGCCTTGTGGTCACGCCAATCAACTGGCGACGATCAGGATCGACTCGAATTATTCCGGGGATGGCTGTGACCTGATCTCCACAAGTTGTGCAGCGTAATCCTTTACGGCCAGTCGCAAGGTCAAAGGTAATACTGCCTTTCTTTCCTTTGGCATTGATGTCAATCGCCAGCGGCCATGAGCCGCTCATGGTCGGGGTAAATTCACCTTCATACTTTCCGGCTACGCTCTCTTTCATCGCCGCAGGCGCATACATCGCTGGCATGCTGCCCATGGAAGGCATGACGGCCACTGCCTTCAGAGTGGCTCCACTGACAGGTTTCCCCGTTTCGTCCTGTACAAAAATAGTTACATGATTCTTACCTACTTTTGGTGTTTCAGGCTTCAATACGGCGCGAACCTTGAATGGATTCGCATCATAAAAAGTGGCAGATGCAACATTGGCAGTATTACTGGGTCTTGCTTCGGTATCGGCATTTTTTGTCTGTATCCAGTAAGCAGTGATGACAGCCATCAATAGAATGGCCGGAATGAATATCATCATTCGTTTCATAAGTTACTCCTTTGTGCATTGATATCATCAGATTGGCGTTCTTTCCATGCCAGTGAACCGCCCACAGCCTGCTCCAGTTCAGCTAATCGTTTATGATAATCGGCTCTTGCCTGTTCGAGTTCGAGTTCAGTCTGAATCAGGTTCTTTTCAGCACTGATCAATGTCAGAAAGTCACCATTACCGGATTGATAATCGGATCTCGCCGTTTCCATGTTGTCTTTTGCTAGGGGGAGGAGTTGTTTACGGAACAGTGATAAGGTATGGATGCTCTCTTCGACTCTATCGTAGTCGATTTGTACCTGCGATTCGATTTTGTTCATTGCACCGGTTTTATCCCACTCTACCCGCTGCTTTTCCGCACGGAACTCGTCCACGGAGGCGCGTCGTTTTCCTTGGCCAAGAGGAAGGTTGATGCTAATACCCACAGAGAATCGTTTGGCATGCCTATTCCATAAACTGTTATATCCTCCTGTAAGCTTGATATCCGGATAGTAATCCCGCCGTGCCAGATCTGTTCTGGCTCCAACTGCACGAAGGTGCGCCGCTAATGCTTTAAGTTCAGGCCGAGTTTCGAGTGCCCACTCACGTAATACTCTGACTTCCGGTAGTTTGGCAGGAGCATGCAATGTAGATGGCAATGGCAGTTTTTGATCCGGTGCCCGATTCAATAATGCATTGATACGTGTCATTGTTTCTCTGCGTTGTCGCTCCAATATAATAGCCTGATGATTGAGCATTGTGAGCTCCACATCGGCGCGTAGCGCATCCTGTTTACTGACAAGGCCTGCGCTATATCTTACTTGTGCAATACGGCGAAATTCTTGTAGCAGGTTCGTGTTGATATGGTTAATGCGTATAGCTTCATGAATATAGTGCCAGTCGGCAAAGACTGACTTTGTTGCCGCTGCCAGTTTCAATCGCAGGCTATCTATGTCTTCATAAGCGGCATCAGCTTCATGCTTGGCAACCTCGCTACGCAAGTGCAACTTTCCAGGCCATGGTATCTTTTGTGAAATCTCTATCCTCTGACCGAAATCCAGGCCTGTAGTACCTGCAGTTCCCGGTGCGGTCGTATAGGAAAGCATGGGATCATCCAGCGCAGATGCCTGTAAAATACGCGCCTGTGAGGCTTTCCATGCTGCATGTGTTGAGGATAAATCAGGATTGCGAGTCAGCACGGCCTCTACAAGTTGCGTGGCTGTAATCCGTTCAGTTTGAGAAAATAAAGTATCTTCATCAGCCGCTTGAGCCGGACTCCATGAATAGGTGAGCAAAATAGTAGTAAATCCGTACAGGATCCACCTTGTAACGTGGGGTAAAAGACGCATTAAAAAACCTCCGATTTAATCATGCAATTCAGTAGCAATAGGTTTTAAAAAAACAAAGCACAGGGAATGCTTGCCGTAACTCAAATATGTACGGCAAAAAATAATCGAAGATGTTTTTTAAATGCGGAGTCGGCTGGTCAGCAGATAGGTGTTTGTGCCAGATCCCCATGGGGGAAAAGAATAAAGGAAGGGAGCATCCTGAAAGCGAACACCCATACCATGTGAGAGCAAAGAGGAAAGCAGTACGGGTGGTGGCTGTGGAGCATCCAACATCAAAAGCTGGAAAGAGTGTGATCCCGGCAAAGCAACAGCATCAAGAACCGGTTGATAGACGTCAGTTACTTCGCAACAACCTGAGGCTGGAATGGCCTCGTTGGTGTCACATCCGCCACCGCCCGTTTCACAGTCCATCATTGCTTCCGGACCTTCGCAACAGCATACGGTTTGCACTTTGCCATCCATGAAATCACAGGCAAAAACAGTCTGGATTGATGGTAGAGTTGAAGACAGCAGTAACGTCAGCAGTACGAACTGCCGGAGGAATGAGTGAACCAATTTGCCTTTTTTCACAGAGTAAATATTAGTCTAGGCAGAAGGCCGTGGCAACCTTCTGCGCTAAACATCTGTTTTTTTCAGCAAGTTCTTTGGCTGACCTCATACCGTAGTCATGGGTTTAGGATTGCGCCCATTACGATACTGGCGATCAATATGTACAAGAATAATGTCTGCTGGAATGGATGACCGTACAAAAGGAAAGGCATAGAGACAGATGTGTGTCCATCATGTTCACCAGAATCTACAGGAGCTTGACTCCATACTAAAGTATAGGGTTTAGACTTGCGGCATGTTACTCAGACAAGGAGGCAACAACATGATTATCAAACAAAAAATTGAGGCATCATTACGTGCTGACGGCCTTTTGTGTTCGGTGAGTACATAGGTGACCCGGAAAACAATCGGTTGGGTAGCCAAAGAAGCGGGCGTGAATGTGCAGACGGTACTTTATTACGAGCGTCGTGGCCTGTTACCTACGCCTGCTCGTTCCATGAATGGCTACCGAGTATTCAATGATGCTTCGGTGCGGCGCATCCGCTTTATCAAGCGGGCGCAGGAGTTGGGCTTTACACTGAAGAAAGTCATAGCACTGCTGGCATTGCAGGGCGAGCAGGATGCGAGTTGTGCGGATGTTAGTGCGATGGCAGCGAATCACCTGGAAGATATTGAAGCGAAGATCCATGACCTTGAACGTATGAAAAAGGCACTGATCCCACTCGTGGAGGCATGCCCCAAAAAAGGTGCGTTAAAAGCTTGCCCGATTATGGACAGTATGGAAGGTGATAAATGATTTTGGCGTGGCTTATGGTTCTAGCTACCGGCCTGCTCATCTTTGCAGGAATAGCAACTGCCGGGCCTATCACATTCAATAGCGCGCTGCCCGTATCTGAAGGCGTCGGTATTCTACGGTCACAAGTCAAACTGGTGAGCAAAACGGGTGATGCCACGGCTTTAAATCGGAATTTGACCGTCACCGCCATTCCTCTGGTGCTGGCTTATGGTGTAAGTTCTAAACTAGCTTTATTTGGCATGTTGCCTTATGTGAACAAGCGTATGGATATTACGATGGGTACGATGCGCATTCGCCGCCGGGCACAAGGTTTGGGGGATGGTAAACTATTTGCCCGCTATACGGCTTATCAAGTGGATCATCCCGGTGATACTTTGCGTATAGCACCTTTTATGGGATTAAAAGCACCTACAGGTAGACATGATAAGCGCGATGCATTCGGCCGGCTACCCCGCCCATTGCAATCTGGCTCAGGCTCATGGGATCCATTTGCTGGTATTGCCATCACGCGCCAGACGCTGGATTGGGAATTTGATACTGCTGTTAGTTACCGGGTGAACACGAATGCATCCGATTTTGAATTTGGCGATGAAGCGCGCCTCGATGCTTCATTCCAGTACCGTGTCTTGCCTCGTTCACTGGATACTGAAGGCGTACCGGCCTTTGTCTATGCCGTGCTGGAGTCCAATCTGGTCTGGAATGGCAAGGACAGGCTTGCGGGTGCTACAGATTTCAATAGTGGCGGCACAACATGGAACCTGGTCCCGGGGCTGCAATACGTGACCGGTCGCTATGTGCTGGAAACGGCTGTTCAAATACCTATGGTACAGCGACTTAATGGAACTTCTTTGGAAATTGACTGGGTCTGGACTGCTGGTTTCCGCTGGAATTTTTAAGGAGTTAATTCTATGCGCATATTACGAGCTGCTCTAATCATTGCTATGCTATCTATAACGCCACTGGCGAGTCTGTTTGCGGAAGAAGCTGCAAATCAAACGGCCATCATTCAGGTGGATGGGCTATCCTGTCCATTCTGTGCCTATGGCCTTGAGAAGAATCTCAAAAAAGTCAGCGGGGTAAAAACAGTCAAAATTGATATGAAAACAGGTAAGGCAACCGTGGCGTTAAAGCCGAATACACAGGTTGATGATCAGACACTGCGGCAGGCAGTGAAAAAAGCGGGCTTTACCGCGCGAGACATTACGCGCCAGTGAGGATGATTAGTCGTTTACTGCCATCGTTGTTCGGGCTGCTTATTGTAACGCTGCTTGCTGCCTGTACAGGTAACCCGGCCAATGTGCACACATGGGGCGGTCTGGGCGATGGATCGGGGCAGTTTAATGAACCCTTTGATGTGGCGGTGGATCAGCAGGGTGATGTTTATGTCACCGACGTGCGCAACAAACGGGTACAGAAATTCACTGCGGATGGCGATTTTATTCTGGCTTTCGGTCAGGCGTTGTTTGAAAAACCGGCAGGCATTGCTACTGGACAGGATGGTACTATCTGGGTCACAGATTATGACCTAGATCGTATTCTCCATTTTGATGGTAATGGGCAACTTATCGCAGTATGGGGAGAAGCTGGTGAAGAACCAGGTCTGTTTGCATCACCGGTGGATGTGGCAGTCAATTCCTCAGGTCTGGTTTATGTGGTGGATCAATATCACCATCGTATTCAGCAGTTTACCCCGGAAGGACTATTTATCCGCAATTGGGGCAGGAAGGGTAAGGTCAATGTTGTGTCATCAGCCCTGAATTTTTTGAGACCTGATGATCATGAGGACGAATTTTATTATCCATCACGGATCGCGATTGGATCAGATGATCGTGTTTATGTTTCAGATTCCTATAATAATCGTGTGCAGGTTTTTACATCCGAGGGTGATTTTTTACAAAGCATTGGAGGTATGGGGTTATGGGGTAGCCGTTTCCGTATTTCTTCTGGGCTGGTGATAGCCGCAGACAATTCAATATTTGTGGCTGATTTTTATAATAACCGTATTCAGCATTTTGACCAAAAGGGGCATTTTATTTCTGCATGGGGAGGAGCTGACCATCTCAATGGACCTACAGGGGTCGCCTTGACGCCTGATGGCTCCGTAGTGGTTGCTGATTGGGGTAATCATCGTATTCAACAGTTTTCACCACGGTGTGCGCTCGTACACCTATAAAGGGATAATAAGGGGGGGTAGGCCATCCACTTTTACCCCTGCGGTTGATCGCGATGACGACCTCGCATATGAATTGACGTGGCATGGATGAGTTTTTTGTGGGAGTGGCTCTGAGGGTGGACGAGGGGAGGAATAAGTGGTGAAAAAAGGATGCTGATATTCAGCTTTTCCCGCCATTAAAAAAACCCGCAATTCGACACACATTTCAGCGTTTCAAAATCATTAGAAGCTGGTGGTCATTGGAGCGAAAATCAGAGGCCATATTTCTGGCAACCGGAGATGTCATCATCACCATCATCAAGGTGAAAATCGAGAGGGTGATCCGGGATATATTTCTGAGAGAGATGATTGACTTCATGATAGCGAGTCCTTCTTCACGAAGATGCTTTTTGTGGGAAACGGGAGAGAGGTGATTTGCCGAAAACATGCAAAATCAAATCTGAAGAATCAGCTCGAAAGACGATGGAAAAAAAGAGGGGAGGGAGAGGTTGTGTTGCCGAAGGCAGGAGGGGGTTGCATCTTGGATGCGGTTCTTTTTTGTCTATCTTGAGAGGGGCTTTTGGATGCCTGATTGGGGTCTCTGGCGTCATTATGCATTCCCTTGAGTTGTAGCTACACTTTTGGGTGTGATACACTTTTTCAAAAAGAGGGTTGAAACACAAACCTCTATTAAAGGCTTTTGCGCCGTAGAGGTGGTTCGAAGTGTAGCTACGCTGTACCGCACCACACCTGTTTTGTCTCATGGGACAAATCGGTTGTGGTGGTCACACATGGGTAGGTGTCTCACGCCTAGAAGTCCAGTATTTTCAACAAAAACGAAAAAAACCGGCTGATTAAGGCCGGTTTCTTTGCTGGTGTGTTTCAGGGGTATTTTAGTTACTCGGGTGAACCTGAGGAAGCTCGGAATCATCCATTCACTCAAAGGGGCTGTCGGTAATTTAGGAGCAAAAGAGATGTATCGTTTAGTCTCCAGACTGGAACAGGAGCTAAGGGATGACCTCCGGTTGAATGATGAACTGGCAAGTATTATCGAATGCGAACTCCCACATATGATAGTGGCGATAAAGACAGCTCTGGAAATACCCGAAACCGGAGTGTTGTATGCTACTACTCAGGACAGACACGATACTGGGGCTCAAATGATATCAAATATGCTCGCTAAGGTTGAAGCATGTGACAGTGAAGTGATTGATTTGTTGCCTGAATTGTCAGATGTGCTCATCTCCAGCAACCATTCCATTGATTTGACTATGTTGGAAAAGGCGATACATGCCTATGATTTCGATTCAGCAGAAACTGAATTGAAAAAACTGATAAAGTTTGTTGATTAACAAACAACCTTTTTGAAGATCAAAGGAGGGTGTAAGAATTTTTGTGTAAACGACTTTGGTTTACTGCCTTGGCATCCTGTCGTCGAATTGAATGCTAAAGCGGTTTAGTGCTGCTTTCCAATCCCTGATAGGCATCGTCCACTTTTTGCTGATATTCTTCAGCGCCAAGTGGAACAGCTTGAACAGTGCCTCATCGCTCGGAAATGATCCACGGTTCTTTGTGATTTTGCGCAAGCTCATGTTTACCGACTCGATGGCATTGGTGGTGTAGATGACCTTGCGAATCTCAGGCGGGTAGTCAAAGAACGGGATAATCCGATTCCAGTTTCTACGCCATGACTGGCTAATTGGCGGATAAGCTTCAGCCCACTTTTCTTCAAAAGCATTCATTTGCAGCTCAGCTTCTTCAACGGTTGCCGCAGCATAGATCGCACGCAGATCAGCAGCCACCTCCTTGCGCATTTTCCATGAAACATAGTTCAGGCTGTAACGCACCATATGAACGATACAGAGCTGTACATCGGTTTTAGGGAATGCAGCCTCAATAGCCTCAGGAAAGCCTTTCAGTCCGTCCACACAGGCAATGAAAATGTCCTGCACGCCACGATTCTTCAGTTCGGTAACAACCTGGAGCCAGAACTTGGCCCCTTCAGTCTGGGCGATCCAGATGCCGAGAAGCTCCTTCTCTCCGTCCATATTGATGCCAAGGGCCAGATAGACTGCCTTGGTTCGCACAACGCCGTTGTCTCGAACTTTGACGTGAATGCAATCCAGATAGACGATCGGATAAAGCTTATCCAGCGGACGCATCTGCCACGCCTTCGCCTCATCCATAACTGCGTCAGTCACAGAAGAAATCAGGGTTGGCGATACCTCGGTGCCATATATCTCTTCCAGGTGGTTCTGAATCTCTCTCACGGTCATGCCACGCGCATACAGGGAGATGATCTTGTCATCGAAACCTGTCCATCGTGTCTGGTGTTTACCGACCAGCTGTGGCTCAAAGTTGCCATCCCGGTCACGGGGAATATCAATTGGCATCTCCCCAAACTCACCTTTTAACGTCTTGCGGCTTCGCCCATTTCGAGTATTTCCAGTCGCGTTACTGACTGGTTCATGACGAGCATGGCCAAGGTGATGCTCCATCTCAGCCTCAAGCGCTCGTTCAACCACGGCCTTGGTCAGTTGTTTCAGGATTCCATTTTCGCCGAGTAGATCCTCGGGCTTCTTGTAGTCAGATAACAGACCATCAATCAGATCTGTTGGTAATTTTGAAACGGTCATACTCTCTCCTTTGAGTAAGACGGAACTATCCGTCAGTTTAACCGTTTACACAAAATTCAGGACACCCCGGATCAAAGCGCATCATTGCACCAGAAATGCTGATCGTACGAACACCTGTACGATTTTCTTGCCAACTTCCTGTGCAGATTTCACACATGTATGGTCCGCTCCGTTTTAGCAAGGATAAATTGATGTAGTAACAAAGGGTTGGTTGCGCACATGTATCCGGCCTGTTGGTGAGGCACTGTTGCCTCTGGCCCCGATGGAAATCCGCACATCCCTGTCCTTATCAGTCTGGCGGCCTTGTTGGCCCTTGTGTGAATCAGGTTCCCAGGAATGTAGCTGTCCGCCTTTGTTGCCATCTATCTTCTTATCCTCGCAGTCATTTAAACCTTTTTATGCCATGGCAGGGTGATAACACTCATGCTTAG
>NZ_BDFD01000014.1 GCF_001895085.1 Mariprofundus micogutta
GTAGGTAAGCGCAACAGCTTCGCGCTTGAATTCGGCACTGTACTTTCTTCGTTGGGTCATTCGGAACACTCCTTATGGGCATATTATGCCTCTTTTTAGATGTGTCCGTAGAAACGGGGTAGAACCCTCCTCTGTTTAGCTAATTTAAAGTCTTCAATAATGTCGCCGATACTCTCCATACATATAATTTCATTTCCATGGAGGGAAATCGGGGGGATGAAAATGAGTGAAGAAACAAAAAGAGGTGTTCAAGTTGTAGTATTAATTGGCTTTATCATCCTTACTCTTATAGTCATTGATTCATTGTGAGAGAGTTTAACAAGGCTCAGGTAAAACCTGAGCCTTAATTTCTGCAGCTCACAGTCTGTTGTGATTGGACGGTCACTGCTCTACCATCATCATGTAAGCTGTATCAGTTATTGGAATTGCTGAGAGAGTTTAAAGCAATTCCATTCACACCATTCTTTTGAATGTACTTGATTTGCAATCCATAAATTATGTGCTATTAATGATAGCCACTAACATTTTATGGAGATAAAGGCTTGACTGAAATACTGTCTAAAAGAATTCAAATAGCGCTAATGGTTGGTTTTATAATCATTACACTCATAGTAATAGATTCACTTTAAGTTTTATATCATTGCACCCCTAAATACCAATTTAAATATGAGGAACTAATCTTGAAGCATACAATATTTATAATTGTATCGGCAATTATATTGTCTACCAACGCGTATGCGTTTGATTTGCAGCATTTAATTAAGGCTAAAGCTACAAAGGTATGTGAAAACTGTGATTTATCTGGAGCGGATTTATCCGACCTGGATTTGTCCGGAGCTAAATTTAACGAATCGGATTTATCAGGCGCTAAGCTCAATAACACAAATCTATCTTCGGCTAGTTTTTTCAATGCTAACTTAAATGGGGCTGAATTAGAAAATGCTAAATTTTCTGGGGCACTCCTTCTTGGCGCATCTATGAGAAAAGCATTTATGAAAGGTGCTGTATTGTCTGAGACATATTTGTTAAAAACAGACATGAGAGAGTCCGATTTATCATCAGCCAATTTGACCAGAGCATATCTGAATGAAGACTGCCTTTTGGGGGCAAAATTATCAGATGCAACTTTTATCGGTTCACATTTGAAGGATTATCCCATATGCAATCAACAGAAGGCGTCTTTTACTGAGGTAACGCCACTTTGAGTGTCTAGATCGGGGCAACGTTAGGTGAAGGGAAGGTTTGGGTGTGCAAGATAGCAACGATAAATCGTTGCATCCTAGCGCGTATTTTAAGCATTATTAATGCTTAAAATACTTGCTGGTACCTGAGGCCGGAGTCGAACCGGCACGCTCGTGAAAGCACGGGATTTTGAATCCCGGGTGTCTACCAATTCCACCACTCAGGCATTGAAACAAGTACGGTTTGAAAGACGGCGCGAAGCATTGTCATCTACCGTTAAACTGTCAAGAGCTATGCGGGCCTGACTTTTACAGTTTTCAAACACCGTTTGGAATTTTAACGACGCTGAGGAATAACCCCAGTTCCCTGACAGCATTTGAAAAGCCTATGTAATCCACAGGTTTGGTGATGTAGATGTTGCAACCCAGTTCGTAACAGCGCTTAATCTCACGTTTGTCATCGGTCGTTGTGAGCACAATAATCGGTATTTGTTTTGTTTTCTCATTGGATTTCAGTTTCTCGAGAACCTGATAGCCATCCATAATCGGCATATTCAAATCCAGCAGGATCAGGGTATCACTGATGTGTGGCTTTCCAGCAAATTCACCTTCACCACAGATATAGTCGATCACGGCACTACCAGTAATACATTTGTGAATTTTATTTCTGATGCCGGCGCGTTCGAGATTTTTCTCTGTCAGTCGGGCATGGCCTTCATCGTCTTCGGCCAGCACAATTGTAACACGTTCAAAGTTTTCCATTGTCATTGCTTACACCTCATTGTTTTCTATACATGGCAGGAACACCGTAAACGTGGTTCCCAGGTTTTCCTGTGATTCAAACGTAATGCTGCCACCCTGGGCGCGAGCCAGTGTCTGCACATAAGCAAGCCCCATTCCCTCTCCCTGCACGGTAGTATGGCGTCCGCGTCTGAAGATCTGAAATACTTTGTCATTCTCACTTTCAGCGATGCCATGGCCGTTATCTGTTACGGCAATTGCAATGCCACTGTCTCTGCTTACTGCACTGATGGAGATTTCACCGGCCCGTTCCGGATCAAGGTATTTGATCGCATTATCGATCAGATTACCGAGAATCTGTTCCACGACCATACGGTCATTGCGGATGCAGGGTAAATCACCGATATCCACCCGGGAGTGGGTTTCCTGCAGTTGATGCCTGTGAATATCTACCAGTGATTCTGCTGTTTCACTCAAGTCGATGGTTTCAAGTACCAGTTCGCGCCGGCCCAAACGTGACAGCTTTAGAATGGCAGCAAGCATCGCATCCATTTTTTCGACCGAAGTCGTAATGAAGCCCATCGATTCCGGGATCTCTTCTTCGATGAGCTTCTGCATTTCCTGCTGTTCAGAGGCTTCCAGTTTATCTTTGATGCTTGCCAGTTTTTCACTGATTTCCTTGAGTGTGTAATCGAGTTCTCCGGTGAAACCTTTCAGGTTCACAAGCGGGGAGCGCAGATCATGGGAGACGATGTAGGCAAAGCTCTTAATCTCTTCATTGGCTGCCGACAGGGTAGCTGTTCTCTCTTCCACACGTTGTTCCAGCTCTTCACCATAGGCTTTCAGTTTCAGGTTCTTATCAATTACATCTTGATTATAACGTTTGATATTGTCGGCCATGGTATTGAATGCCGTTGCAAGAAGGCCGATTTCATCATGGCTGGAAATATTACTGCGTTCTTCCATGTTGCCATCAGCATAGGCAAGCGTTGTTTCGGTCAGTTCGTCGATGGGGCTTGAAATGGTTCTGGCCAGCATCATGCCGATAAACACTGTGCCAATCATGACGCCAAGCACGATCATTATCGCATTTTGCTGCATGTTTTGCACTGATTCCATCAGTTCAGCCTTATCCATTTTGACAACCAGTCCCATCTCCAGTTCCGGAATATAACCCCAGGCTGCAACCACCGGGATATTGCGATAATCCACATCAAATGCACTACTGACATGGCCTTGAAGGGCATCCTGAATCGGCCCTGCCAGATTGGCTCCCATAGGAACGGTGAAGTCCATTTCTGAAGTCGGCATATGTCTGAGAGGTGCCAGATAGGCTTTGTCTCCATGTAACACACCGGCAACGACTTCACCGCTTTTCCCCAGTCCGGTGATCGAGCCAAGGATGTCTGCCAGGCTCTTCCAGTCCAGTTGTATGGCTACTGCACCGAGCAGTTGACCGTGCAGGATTACCGGGCTGGCTATGAACACTGCCATGGCGTTGGAAGGCATGTAAAAAGCGATGCTGGAGGTTCGGGTCTGTAGTTGATTGATGGCATGCCGGTATGCTTTTGCCAGTGCTGTGTTTCTGTATGGACCAGTGAGCAGATTAGTGTTGAAATCTGCTTCTTTCTTTGCCGAATGAATGATATCGCCATTTTTTGCGATCACAAACAGGTCATAGAGACCTGTTTGTTCGCCCAAATGGTGTATCAGATGTTCGATGGCTTCACCGCTCTTGTCTGGAGTCTGCCTGTTACCCGGTAACTTGTTATACGCAACCAGCACTTCGGCTGTTTCAGGCAAACTTGAAAAGATGTCATTGATCTGGATGTGCTGGGTTAGCTCGGTGCGCACTGAATAGATGCGGTTGCTGCGAATATCTCTCAGGTGTTGTATCGATTCTGCGATCATGCTGTTTTCAAACTGTTTGAAGGCAAAAAATGACAGTGAAACTTCCGAGATCAACACCACCACGATCAGGGTGAAGATGATCCTGTAGCGGACAGGTAAATCGCTGAAACGATTCAGTAGATGCATGGAATCACTCTTCCTGAGGCCGGGCGGACCACTGCTGGCCCCAGAGATCAAACAGGCTGTTGATATAATGCTCTGCATCATCCTGCAGAATGCCGAGCGGATGTGTCATTGGCTGGATACTACTTTCGGATTGCCAGACAGTTTCAAACTGGTGCTGGGCAACGATTTTGCCAATGCGGGCCTGTTTCCACAGGTGATGATTATTCAGATCAATTGCCACAATGCCTTGCGGAGCCTCCATAGTGATCGTTTTCAGGCGGAAGATAATCGATTTGGCATCGATGCTGTTGATCAGCTGTGCTGCTTTAGCCCACAGGTGAACGCCGATGTAGGCAGCTTCCATCGGATCACTAATAAGCCGCTGCTTGCCAAAATGTGTTTTGAAGGCCCGGACAAATTCTCGGTTTCCGTGGCTATCAATGCTCTGGAAATAGCTCCATGCGGCATAGTGGCCCCGGCTATGATCCTCCGGTATCACTGCCAGCTCATTTTCTGAAATGCTGAATGATAATACCGGCATGTCACTGGATGTGATGTCAGCTTCGAACAGAGCCTTGAAAAAGCTGATGTTGCTATCGCCGTTGATAGTGTTAATCACAACATCCGGTTTTGCTGAGATAATCTCTCTGGCAACAGAGTCAAAATCGCTACTGCCCAGTGGTTGATAGATTTCCCCGACGATCTCCATATCCAGTATGGAGGCCTGTTTTTTGATGATCCAGTTTGCAACTCTGGGGAAAATGTAATCGGAGCCAATGAGAAACAGTCGTTTGCCCAGATGTTTATTGCTCCAGCTGATGGCTGGAATGATCTGCTGGTTGGGAGTGTTGCCCGTATAAATAATATGGGGTGATTGCTCGAAGCCCTCATATTGAAGCGGGTAAAACAGCAGGCTGTCATACTGTTCAATAACTGGTTTCACTGTTTTGCGGCTGGCCGAGGTCCAGCAGCCGAAAGTCACTGCTACCTGCTCATCTTTAATCAGGCGTCGTGCTTCACTGGCAAAGGTTGCAGGGTCGGATTTACCATCGGCAATGATCGGCTTGAGTTGCCTTCCCAGCAGGCCGCCTTTGGCGTTGATCTCTTCAATGGCCAGCAGCGTGGCATCCACCACCGGTTTTTCACTGATCGCCATGGTGCCGGTTAGCGAATGAAGTATGCCAATTTTTATGGGTTCCTTGTCAGCGTTTTGACAAGCTGTTAATAATAACAGCAAGGCACAGCCCATAACAGGCAGCAACAAATACTTATATGTCTGTTTTAATCCGGCTCGTTGCAACAATGGCATAGCATTGTTGAGCATATCGGATGCCAATGTTTGTTGGCTTGAAATATGCTTGGTTCATATTCAATGCATAGGGCTTATCCTAGCATGGCTGGTATTCTCAGGGAGGGTTGAGGCATTACATGTCAGAATCAGGATCACTTACTCGCAGTGATATTCATATTCTTTATATCGAGGATGATGAAGGTTTAGCTCGCCTGTTGCAGAAACAGCTACATCGGCGAAGTGGTTATCATGTGGATGTCGCAGAGGATGCTGAGCAGGGTTTACGAAAGCTGCAACAGCAGCATTATGATATGACCATTGTGGATTATAATTTACCTGTTCTTAGTGGTTTGCAGTTGCTGCATATCCTCAGAGACAATGGCATCGATGTGCCGGTCATTATTCTCACCGGTGTAGGTACTGAAGAGATTGCTGCAGAGGTGATGAGAGCTGGCGCGGTTGACTATCTGGTTAAGGATGTTGGCGAAGCACATGTCGATAAAATATGCGCAGCTATTCAACGCGTGTGGGTTGATCAGCAGAAAAAAATACAGCAGAAAATGGTCTTCGCCAAACGCAGGTTGGCCGAGAAGGTGTTTGATGTGACCGAAGAAGGGATCATCGTCACTGACGGCAGCAATATCATTGAAGCAGTCAACCCGGCATTTACGACGATTACCGGTTATTCCTATGAAGAAGCCATAGGGAAAACGCCTTCCCTTCTCAAGTCCGGCCAGCATGATGATCAGTTCTTCAAGCGCATGTGGAAAGCCATTGAAAAAAACGACTTTTGGGAAGGTGAAATCTGGAACAAAAGAAAATCCGGTGAGGAATATCCGGAATGGTTGGCGATTAATGCGATCCGGGAGAAGGATGGTCAGGTTAGTCAGTATATCGGGGTGTTTACCGATATCAGTAAACGGAAAGAAGATGAAAAAAAAATCTGGCATCAGGCCAATTTTGATCCTCTGACTGATCTGCCGAACAGATCTTTGCTCGTTGATCGAGCGGCCGAGGCCTTAAGACGAGCCAGGCGTGAACATACAGAAATGGCAATGATGTTTATTGATCTGGATCGATTTAAATACATCAATGATCACTATGGTCACGCGGTGGGTGATGAATTCCTTATCGAGGTCGGCAAAAGAATCTCTTCGGCATTGAGGGAAAGTGATACGGTCATTCGTCTTTCAGGCGATGAATTTATTGTGCTGATGCCACTGATTCAACATGTCACAGATGCAGGGCGAGTGGCGGAGAAAATCACTTCAGCGATATCTGCTGCATATATCATCAATGACAGTAAAACCTATGTGTCCGCTTCTGTAGGCATCGCAGTCTATCCCGGTGATGGAGATAGCGTGGAGACCCTGCTTAGCCATGCTGATATGGCGATGTATAAAGCCAAGGAGAACGGACGTAATCAGCATCTGTTCTTTGATCATAAAATGAATGAAGAGGCTGAACAAAAAGCGAGTATCGAACATGAGTTAATGCTGGCTATTAAAGATGATCAGCTGGTCCTGTATTTCCAGCCGGTGACAAACCTGAAGTGTCACAGGATCACTCATGCTGAAGCGTTGATTCGCTGGAACCATCCTGAAAAAGGGCTGATCATGCCAAATGATTTCATTCCGATTGCTGAGGAGTCCGGTTTGATTATCCAGCTTGGAGAATGGGTGATTGATGCAGTCTGTAATCAGTTGAAGCTCTGGCAGCGTGTAACGGATGATCTGAAGATTTGTCTGAATGTGTCCCCGATTCAGATGATGCATGCGAATCTGGATAAACAACTACAGGCATCCATGACCCGGTGTGCGCCACCGAATGGAAGTATTATTATCGAAATTACTGAAAATGTGATGATTGAAGGGCCTGAGAAGATCAAAGAGAAACTGGATGCCATGAAGGAGATGGGGCTGAGTTTCCTGATTGATGATTTTGGCACCGGTTTTTCGTCCATGCGATATCTGAAAAAGCTGCCTTTCGATGGTTTGAAAATTGATCGTGGCTTTGTCGCCAATGTTGATGCTGATAATGAAAAGGCTGTTCTGGTGCAAGCCATGATCGAGATGGCACATCGCCTGAACCTGAAAGTGGTCGCAGAAGGCGTGGAGAGAGAAGAAGAGCTGGCTTATTTGCGTTCTCTGGACTGTGATTATGTGCAGGGTTACCTGTTGGGCAGGCCCATGCCTGCTGAACAATTTTTAGCCTTATTAACTTCTCAACAGTGATCCTTTTGCTGTTTGCTGCCTAGACGCCGGGTTCATTGCCAATCAGGGCCTGTTCAGCCATGAACTTTTTCATTTTCTATGCTATGGTTATCAACGTGACAGTGCATTGATAGATATGGGTGTTTGATTGTCTGTCACGTGAAGAGGGGAAATCGGCATATGACAGAGCAGAATCAGGCATTGACCGGAGATGGTCTGCGTATCCTCTATGTTGAGGATGATGCCGGTTTGGCCGGCCTGCTCAAGATCCAGATTCAGCAACGAAGCGGTTATATCATTGATATAGCCTCAGATGGTGAGAGAGGCCTGGCTGAGCTTCAGAATAATCACTATGACTTTGCCATTGTTGATTACAACCTGCCTGTTCTGAATGGCTTACAGTTGATCAAGATTCTTAAAGACAATGGCATTGATACGCCTGTAATTATGTTGACCGGCGAAGGCGATGAAGAGATCGCCTCTGAAGTTATGCGGGCTGGAGCGGTTGATTATCTGGTCAAAGATATACGCGGTGGGCATGTTGATAAGCTCTGTTCTGCCATACAGCGTGTTCAAGAAGAGCAGAGGATCAAACTCAAAAAACGAAAGAAGCATTTCGATCGCCGTCGTCTTGCTGAAACTGTATTCGATGTGATCAAGGAAGGCATCATGGTGACTGATGTCGAGACTCGCATTGAAGTGGTGAATCCTGCTTTCACTGATATTACCGGATACACATCCGCAGAGGCTGTAGGCCAGTTTGCCGGTTTCCTGAAATCAGACAGACGTGATGAGCAACTTTATAAGCGCATGTGGCAATTGCTTGAAGATAATGATTGCTGGGAAGGAGAGCTGTGGAACAGGAAGAAGTCTGGTGAGGTTTTTCTGGCATGGATGGTTATTACTGCCATTCGTGATTCCAATGGCGACGTTCACCGCTATGTAGGTGCCTTTTCCGATATCACTGAGCGCAAGAAAGATGAAGAGGAAATATGGCATCAGGCCAATTTCGATCCGCTCACCGATCTGCCGAACCGGGCCTTGCTGGTTGATCGAGCTTCTGAAGCTATGCGGTTGGCGCAACGCGAACATACATCCATGGCCCTGTTGTTTATTGATCTGGATCGCTTCAAACATATCAATGATTGTTACGGACACGCTGCAGGTGACGAATTCCTGATCGAAGTGGGTAAAAGAATATCTACTGCATTGAGGCAGAGTGATACGGTGATCAGGCTTTCCGGTGATGAATTTATTGCCCTGATGCCATTGATTCATCATGCCGAAGATGCAAGCCGTGTGGCTGAAAAAATCACTTCAGCCATCTCCCAGCCATATGTTTTTAACGGACGTAAAGCCTATGTTTCCGCATCAGTAGGCATCTCGGTGTATCCGGGAGACGGTGATAGTGTTGAGCAGCTGCTGGCGCATGCCGATATGGCCATGTACAAGGCCAAGGCAAGGGGTCGAAATCAACACGTATTCTTTGACCGCAAGATGAATGAAGAGGCGGAAAGAAAGGCAATCATCGAGCAGGAACTGCTGCAGGCGATTACCGAGAATCAGCTTGCCATGCATTTTCAACCGGTGATTGATTTGCATCGCAACAGGATTACGCATGCAGAAGCACTGATTCGCTGGAACCATCCCGAGAAGGGTTTGATCATGCCTGATGATTTTATTCCGATTGCCGAGGAGTCCGGACTGATTATTCCGCTCGGTGGTTGGGTCATTGATGCAGTTTACAATCAGTTGGCAGAGTGGCGTGGTCAGTTGAATGAACCATTGCAGATTTGTCTGAATGTCTCTCCGATCCAGATTGTGCACACAAATCTGGAGCATCAGCTGCAGGCGGCGATTGATCGTTCCGAGCCTACTGATGGAAACGTGATTATTGAGATTACCGAAAATGTGATGATCGAAGGGCCGGAAAGAATTAAAGAAAAGCTGGATACCATGAAACAACTGGGCATGAGCTTTCTGATTGATGATTTTGGCACCGGCTTCTCCTCCATGCGCTTTCTCAAGAAAATGCCGTTTGACGGGCTAAAAATTGACCGCGGGTTCGTTTCTCACGTGGATAGCGATAATGATAAGGCGGTTCTGGTGAAAGCCATGATTGAGATGGCGCACAATCTGAATCTCAAGGTCATCGCAGAAGGGGTGGAGCGGCAAGAAGAACTGGAATTTCTTCGTTTTCATGACTGTGACTATGTTCAGGGTTATCTGTTTGGCAGGCCTGTATCTGCGCATGAGTTTCTTGAACTTCTCCGTAAGCAGTAAAGAGGCGGCTTTCAGAAAAAATGAGCACGACTGCTCCGGCTTGCAATCCGTCATAAACCGGCAAGGATAGTGCGGATATTATTCAGAGCAGGGTTGGGGATTCGGTGAAAGACAACGATTTTGATATTGTCATTGTAGGTGGAGGTGCCGTGGGCATCACGCTGGCGCTGGAACTTGACCGGCTGGATTATCGTGTTGCCGTGATTGAGCGCTTTCAACCCACATTCTCTTCTTCGAGCCCTGAGCGTGTCATTGCTCTGAACTACGGTTCGCGCTGTCATCTGGAGCGACTTGGTGTCTGGGATGCTGTGGCCAGCCAGGGTGTCGGTGATATTCGTCATATTGTTGTGGGCGAATCCGGCAATGTCGGGCGTGTAGACCTTGATGCTGCAGATGGACTCGGTTTTGCCCCGAATATGCAGGAACTCGGTTACGTCGTGGAAATGGGATTGCTGCTTCAGCCCATGTATGAACTGATTGCATCTTCATCAGTAGAATTGTTTTCAGGTGCTACTGTGCAGCAGTTTGTTGTAACAGATAACGGGGTGGAGCTTGAATTGCAATCGGCAGGGCAATCAACACATCTGAAAGCTGCTTTGCTGGTTGGTGCTGACGGGACGCATAGTCAGATCAGGCAGATGGCTGGTATCGGTTTGTTCGGCTGGGATTATAACCGTTTTGGACTTGTGGCCTCCGTATCATGCGAGAAGGGCCACAATGATACGGCACATGAATGTTTTCGCCGTTCAGGTCCGCTGGCATTTTTACCTCTGGCTGATGATCGTTTTTCCATTGTCTGGGCAGCAGCACCGGCAGAGGCATCACAGCTTCTATCCATGAGCGATGAAACATTTATTTCAGCCTTGCAGCGCGCCGCTGGTGACACAACCATCGATCAGATTGGCAATATTTTGTCGACGTCCCCGCGTGCCAGCTATCCACTTGAATTATCTATAGCCAAACAGTATGCCAAGCCGCGTATTGCATTGGTTGGCAATGCAGCCCACACCATTCACCCCGTAGCAGGGCAGGGCATGAACCTCGGTTTCCGTGATGTCGTGTCACTGGTTGAAATGCTGGACGGTGAACTGGCTCATAGTGATCCCGGACAACCGATTATCATGCAGGGTTATGCTGAAAAACGCAGGGCAGATGTGATGGCTGTGGCGGGATTTACCGAATCGATGTCACATCTGTTTGGCAGTGAAGTACCCGGAGTCAAATGGCTGCGCGGCATGGGATTGGAAAAGCTGCCGCTTGCACCGACGCTTTCAGGCCTGCTGCTCAAACAGGCATCAGGTGTTGGCCAGATTACTCCACAGCGGCTGGAGGTTTAAATGATGCAATCTGATTACGCGGATGTGATTATTGTGGGTGGTGGCATGGTGGGGCTTGCTCTTGCCTGTGCGCTGAAAGATACAGGCCTGCAGATAGTCATTATCGAGCGTGGTGAACCGCCGGTACGTAAATCTCTGGATCGCGATTGCCGAGTCTCTGCGATTGTCATGGGCAATGTAAAAATCCTGCAGGGTTTGGGTGTATGGAAATACCTTGAACAGGATGCCGGCCCAATGCGCAGCATGTGTATCTGGGATAATCAGGAGCAGGGCGGTATTCGTTTTGACGCCTCCGAGATTGAAGAGGAAGCACTGGGTTATCTGATCGAGAATTCCTGCACACAGCGGGCAATGCACAAGGCATTGCTGGAGAGTGATAAAGTGGAATTCTGCTCACCTGCAGAAATCAGCGCAGTCACCTGGCTGGATGACAAGGTGGAAGTGAAACTGGCCGATGGCCGTCAGCTTTCCACTCCATTGGTTGTTGGCGCAGATGGCGGTCGTTCATGGATTCGCGAGCAGGCAGGTATCAATGTCTGGCAACGCGATTATAAACAGAAAGGCATTGTTGCTACTGTACGCCCCGAACAGCCGCATCGTGGCATTGCTTACCAGCGCTTCCTGCCCACAGGTCCGCTTGCCATGTTGCCGATGACGGATGGTCTATGCTCCATTGTTTGGAGTGCTGAGAATAACGAGGCCGATCGATTGATGGCCATGGATGCTGAAGCCTTTCTCAGTGCACTGAATGTCACCTTTGGTCCGGTTCTTGGCCGCATCACAGAAGTGGGAGATCGTGCTGCGTTTCCACTGAAAGGGCAGCTGGCCAGGCATTTCGTGCGCGAGCGCGTGGCACTGATCGGAGATGCAGCACACTGTATCCATCCTCTGGCCGGTCTTGGAGTGAATCTGGGTTTGCGTGACGCCATGGTTCTGGCGCAGGAAATTGCTGATGCGTCTCGTTTTGAAGAGGACTGGGGAGAGTTGTCTGTACTGGATCGTTACATGAAACAGCGCATGCCTGATGTGTTATCCGTGATGGGTTCAATGGAAACCTTCCATCAGGTTTTCACCAGCGCTATTCCCGGTTTGAAAGAGGCGCGTGGGCTCGGTATGCGTTTGATGGGAAATAGTGGCGCGATCAAGCAGTTGCTGATGCGTAATTCTACTGGCCTTTCTCTGCCTGTTCCCAAGCAGATTAGTTAATGCATCTTTGACACAGATATTCGCAGATTAACTCAGATGAATAACACTTGTTTATACAATACAGCTACAATGAAGAGAGAGTTGTTGTCTGCATTCGTAAATAGATTCATAGAACAATAGCTGTGTTAATCTGCATCTAAAATGACTGTGCTGTATTATATGCACGATCCCATGTGCAGCTGGTGTTGGGCATTTCGCCCGGTCTGGGATGACGTGCGCCAGCAGATGCCTGACTCAATGGAAGTGAAGTATCTATTGGGGGGATTGGCTCCGGATTCGGATCTCCTCATGTCAGCAGAAACCCGGAGCATGATTCGCCGTCATTGGCAGGTGATTGAAAAGAAAGTTCCCGGAACCCGATTTAATTATGATTTCTGGTCACGTTGTGATCCCCGGCGTTCCACTTATCCGGCCTGTCGGGCTGTGATTGCCGCGAAAAATCAGAACCCAATGCTGGAAGATGCAATGATACAAGCTATTCAGCATGCCTATTACCTGAATGCGCGTAATCCATCGGATGATGAGATACTGATAGATCTGGCTTACAGCCTTTCTCTGGATGTCAGCAGGTTCAAAAATGATTTGCATGGGGCTGATACACAAGCAGAGCTGATGTCGGAAATACGCACCGCCAGCAATATGGGCTGCACAGGGTTTCCCGGCCTGATTCTCGAGGATAGGGGAGCATTCCGGCATATCCGTATTGACTACAGTGATGCAGGTATGATGTTACAGCAGTTAAGCTCTGTGCAGGCTCTGTGATGCGCAGTGCCATGGCGAAACATATACTGGTGAAAACAAAGGCTGAGGCTGAGAAGCTCAAACAGAGGCTTGCTCAGGGTGAGGACTTTGCCAGGCTGGCGAGAAAATATTCACAATGCCCTTCAAGGAAAAAGGACGGGGATCTGGGTAAAATATTTCCAGGGCAATTGGTCAAACCAATTGAGAACATTATTTTCAGAAAAGCGTTATTGAAGGTGCATGGGCCGGTCAAAACACAGTTCGGTTTTCACCTTGTGGTGGTATATTTCAGAAGTTAACCAGCACTTTTACTGTGACTCATTGAAAGGCGAATAGCATTAAAATATTAAAATAATTTACCGCAAAGTACGCAAAGTTTCGCAGAGTAAACCCTTATATTTTGATGTGTTAGGATTTTCCTATCTAAACTATACTGTAGCTATCTGGTGAATACCTCTACTAATTACAAGGATCCTCTTTGACTTACTTTGCGAAACTTTGCGTCCTTTGCGGTGGAAAATACTGAATATGCTGTAAAACATAGGGTATTTTAATGCGATTGCCTTGGGCTCATTGATTATGAGGGTGGATTGTTGCGGCGGATGCACGCAGATTTACGCCACTTCGATATAAGGAGTTCCATCATTTCTGTTTCTCTTCATTGTTGCCAATCATGATTGCTGATCAATTGATTCACGTTCTCTCGCCGCATGTAGCCAACCAGATCGCTGCCGGCGAGGTTGTGGAGCGTCCTGCCTCTGCGGTTAAAGAGCTGATGGAAAATTCGCTTGATGCTGGTGCAAGCAAAGTGTCTGTACGCATTAGCGGTGCAGGCAAGAAATCTATCGTGGTTGAAGATGATGGTTTCGGTATGTCGGCTTTTGATGCAGAGCTTTCATTACAACGTCATGCCACCAGTAAAATAGAATCATCTGATGATCTGCATTGCATCGCCAGTCACGGTTTTCGCGGTGAGGCACTGCCATCTATTGCATCGGTATCGCGTTTTCGTATGCAGACAGCATTGGCCGATAGTCGCGAAGGTGTTGAAGTGCGTGTGGATGGCGGGGCAGCGAGCGAAGTTCGTCCGGCACCACCTCGCAAAGGCACCCGTATCGAAGTGCTCGATCTTTTCCTCAATACACCTGCTCGTCTGAATTTCATGCGCACTGATAAAACAGAAGAGGCGGCTATTGTAGAAGTGTTCCGTTCACTGGCTCTGGCCAGTCCTCATGTTGCCATGCTGCTCGAACTCGATGGTAGAAAGCGTTTTGATTTTCGGGCTCAAACTGAGTCTGAGCGTGTGCTGGCGATTATGGGTGCAGATTTTGCAGATAACAGTCTTGAGGTAACCATAACACATGAAGGCATGCAGATATCCGCTCATCTGGGTTTGCCTACCTTCCATTACCGCGATTCCACACGTCTGATGTTCATGGTGAATGGACGTGTAATTCGTGATAAATTACTCATTGCTGCAGCGCGGGCAGGGTATCGTGATGTGATGTTCCATGATCGTTATCCTGTTGCGCTGATCAAAGTGGAGATTGATCCGGCGGATGTGGATGTGAATGTTCATCCTGCCAAACGTGAGGTGCGTTTCAAATCTCCACAGGCTGTGCGCGCCGGCATTGTAGCCTGTATCCGTGCAGGCGTTGAGCGCATGGGCCAATCGGTTTCTTCAACAACAACAGATCAGGCGATGCTGTCGATGCACGCTTCCATGCCTTCAGGGGGGCAATCTTCAGGCGGTAGCAGTGGCGTTGGTACCATGCCTCGTTTTTCCTCCGGCGACTTCAGGGGCTCGATGTTATCATCATCTGTTTCCGCTGATACACAGAGGGCGCTCTTTTCAGCGCCCTCTGTCGCTGAACCCGGAAGCAGTTATCAGGTCGATGGTACACTCGATCTCGGGCGACCACTGGCCCAGATTCATCGCTGTTATATTCTGTCTCAAACAGAGAACGGCGTGATTCTGGTAGATCAACATGCAGCGCATGAGCGTATGACCTATGAGAAACTGAAAAAGCAACTGGCAAACAGGACAGTTTCCAGCCAGAAATTGCTGACACCTGAAGCCCTCCATCTGGGCAGTAAAATGGCTGCCTGGTTACATGACAATGCCGGCGAATTGGAAGCTTTCGGAGTGGAAGTTGAAATGAGCTCTGATGAATCGTTCCGCATCACTGCCGTGCCCGCCATGCTGGTGAAGGAAGCTGCGGCTGAACTGGTGGCTGAGCTGGTGGAAAGTTGCATGCTGACCGGGGCTGAATCGGAAGCGGATGGGCGTGGGCTTGGCAGAATTCTTGAGCGCTGGCTGGGAAATCGGGCCTGTAAGGGTTCGATCAAGTCCGGACGCTTGCTATCACATGATGAGCAGGAGGCACTGCTGCGCGAGATGGAGCGGACGCCGAATATTGCCCAGTGCAATCATGGCCGACCAACTTATGTGGGGCTTTCGCTGAATGATCTTGACCGGCTGTTCGGCAGGAAAGAGTAATGCATCTGGATCCGGTAATCCTGGTGATTACCATTGTACTGTTTTTCTCAATGCTGATGGCGTATGCCGCTATGCGTATGAAGGTACCGATTGTCGTCGCTTATATCCTTACCGGCATTATCATTGGTCCATCCGGATTCGCTGTTGTTGAGGATCACGGTCTGGTAACACGTATTGGCGAGATCGGTGTGATTATGCTGCTCTTCTTTGTCGGGATGGAAGTTTCCATTCCACGCCTGATGTCGGGATGGAAGATTGCTTTTGTTGGTACAAATATTCAGATTTTAATCAGTGTGGCTGTCTGTGTCGGGCTGGCAATGTTGGTGGATATGAGTTGGCAACAGGGTGTGCTATACGGTTTTATCATCAGTCTTTCCAGTACAGCTGTGGTGTTGAGAATGCTGCAGGATTCAGGAGAGTTGGAACTGCCGATGGGGCAGAATGCACTGGGTGTGCTGCTGGTTCAGGATATGGCGATTATTCCGATGATGATTATTCTTAGCATGCTTGGCGGCGGAGATGAAATCACGGTTTCTGATATAGCTTTTCAGGTGGCCGGCGGTATTGCAATCCTGCTGTTCGTCTTCTGGTTGATGCGTAATAACCGGTTTCACATTCCTGATGTGATGTTGGGGAGTTTCGAGCATCGGATGATTTTGGGATTATTACTCTGTCTGGGTTCGGCATCTTTGACTGGTTGGTTGGGTCTCTCTCCGGCACTGGGTGCATTCCTTGCCGGTGTGTTGTTGGCATCTTCGGATCAGTCGCAGTGGGTACATGAACATATCGCTCCCGTGCAGGTGATCTTTATGGCCATGTTCTTCCTCTCTGTCGGCATGCTTGTGGAAATTGATTATCTGCTGGCCAATATTGAAATTGTACTCGGATTAACGTTGCTGGTGTTTCTTTTTAACTCGGGCAGTAACGTGTTTGTTATGCGGGCACTCGGTGAAACATGGGAATCATCACTGGTTACAGCCGGCTTACTTTCCCAGATAGGAGAATTCTCCTTCCTGCTTGCGGCTGTTGGCCTGCATGTGGCCCTGATTGATGAGGCTTTGCATACCATGACGGTGCTGGTTATCGCTCTGACATTGATGCTCAGTCCATTGTGGCACTCTCTGGTTAAACGCTTTGCCCGCATGCATGGCATCTATACAAAGGATCGCTTATGAGTCAGATACTTCGAGCTGTAGCCCTGATGGGGGCGACCGGCACAGGCAAGTCGGCTTTGGCAATGCAGCTGGCTGCCGAAACACAAACCTCTATTATTTGCTGTGACTCAATGCAGCTCTATCAGAGACTGGATATTGGCACAGCCAAACCGACTGAAGCAGAGCGGGCTAAAGTTCCTCACTACCTGGTTGATTGCTGCGAACTGCCGGATCTCTATTCAGCGGCACGCTGGGCTCGTGAAGTCCGGATTGTGATAAGCCGTGAAAATGAACAGGGGCGTATGCCGTTGATTGTCGGTGGCACAGGTCTTTATCTGAAAGCACTGTTGCATGGCTTTGCAGATATTCCTGATGAGAAGACTGAAGTGCGTAACAAGTTCGAATCTATGCATTGGGTGGAAGGGACAGAAGGCCTGTACCGCTATCTGCAACAACATGATGCGGTGATGGCCGAGCGCTTAAAGGCGAACGACAGCCAGCGTATAATGCGTGCTCTTTGCGTATTGGAGAGCACAGGTCGTTCGCTCGCCGACTGGCAGTCAGAAGCTTCCGGTGAAGTGACTGCGATCGATTGCCCGGTATTTGTGATTGATGTGGCGCGTGAGTTGTTGCGTGAACGGCTTGCAACGCGTTTGCAGGCCATGATGGAGGCTGGCTGGCTGGATGAGGTGCGTTGGCTGGCCGGATTGAATTTGCCTGATACCCACCCGGCGATGCGCGCGGTGGGTTATCGGCAACTGCTTGATCATCTCAAGGGTGATCTGTGTCTGGAGAAAGCGATCAGCGATAGCATTACGGCCACGCGTCGTTATGCTAAACGACAGGTGACATGGTTTAATCACCAGACCCCTGATGCAGTGCATGGAAGTGCAGATGAATTGAAAGATAACATGATGGGGTTATTGCAAAGCTGATGAGTAGTCAATTGTATGATACTGAAGATGAACTGGATATCGCAATCAGTGTGCATCCGGAATTTGCCACCCAGCGGCTGGGTGATTACGCATGGGAATCGCGCGCTGAAGAGTTCGACAGGCTGGTTGAAACCAGTAATTGTGATTTAAGCCGTTCCCTACGTTTCAAAGTGCGCAGGGCCATGGCAGGAACACTGCTGGGTCAGGGTCAGGTTGAAGATATTCGCCAGCAGGTTGAAGCGATTGAAGCCGTGGTGGTGTTTGTCGATCACCCGCTATCACCTATCCAGCAGCGTAATCTTGAAGAGGCTCTGAATGCCAAGGTTGTGGATCGCACAGGACTGATTCTGGAAATATTCGCCGCACGGGCTCGTACCCGGGAAGGTGTGATGCAGGTGGAACTTGCCAGTCTGAATTATCAGATGGGACGTCTGGTCAGAAGCTGGACCCATCTGGAGCGCCAGCGCGGAGGTGTGGGGCTGATGGGCGGGCCGGGTGAAACCCAGATTGAGCTGGATCGCCGTATGATCCGGGACAAGATTCTTTCCTTACAGAAGGATCTCGACAAGGTTCGCCGCATGCGTGCCACGCAGAGGGCAGGGCGTCAGCGCAAGGCAATTCCGACGGTTGCCCTGGTGGGTTATACCAATGCAGGCAAGTCGACCTTATTCAATCTGTTGACTCAATCCGGGGTTTATGTTGCCGATCAGCTGTTTGCCACGCTTGATCCCACGCTGCGTAAACTGGAATTACCAGGAGGCCTGCAGCTGATGCTTTCCGACACGGTGGGTTTTGTGCAGGAGTTGCCGCATGAGCTGGTTGATGCTTTTCGTGCAACGCTGGAAGAGGTGATCGAAGCTGATCTGATTCTGCATGTTCGAGATGCCTCCGACCCGATGATATCAAGACAGGGGCAAGTGGTGAGTGAAACACTTGAGCAGCTTGGCCTTGTCGGTGATTTTGCGCCATCCATCGTAGAAGTGATGAATAAAAAGGATCTGGCACCGGGTATCGAGTCATTTCGTGGTGAGTCTATTGTAGACAGCCGAATGGCAATCTCTGCAGCAAGCGGGGAAGGTGTGGATGAATTGGTACATCTGCTGTGCGACTGGTTGACAGCAGAGATGCATGAGATGCATCTGAAGCTGGAACATGGTGACGGGCGTTCTCTGGCATTCTGTCATCAGCACGGCACTGTTATCTCCATACATCATGGCGATGAATATGTAGATGTGGTTGTGCTTCTGAATCCTGCGGATGTTGGACGTTTTGTCGAGAAAGAGGGGCTGCATCAGCTCCGGAAATAGTAGCCCGGCTGCATCTCAATCAGCGTATGATGACCATATAAAATCAAAGATGACGTGGCAGCCTGATTTCGACATAATACGCCGCCCGAATTATATTATATTTTGAATCCGGTTTTTCCAGCGCTGAAAATCAGCGTTTTTTATCATACTCAGGAGTTTTCATGTCTGATCGTAGTCAGTTTTTTAATGCGCCACTTACCGATACTGTGGTGAAGGATGCCATTGCCGCCGAGCTTGGCCGGCAGAAGCACACGCTGGAGCTTATTGCCAGTGAGAATATTGTTTCTCGTGCAGTCATGGAAGCCCAGGGCTCGGTCATGACCAACAAGTATGCTGAAGGTTATCCCGGACGTCGCTATTACGGTGGTTGCGAGCACGTGGATGTGGTTGAAGCGCTGGCTCAGCAGCGCGCACGTGAGATTTTCGGTGTGAAACATGCCAATGTGCAACCGCACTCCGGCTCTCAAGCTAATATGGCAGTCTACATGGCGACCCTCAATCCGGGTGACACCATTATGGGTATGGATTTGTCGCATGGCGGTCATCTGACACACGGTTCTCCGGTGAACTTCTCCGGTCGTCTGTATAATGTGGTTGCCTATGGTGTGCGCGACGATAATGAGTTGATCGATTATGATGTAATGCAGAAGCTTGCTGAAATCCATCGTCCGAAAATGATTGTTGGTGGTGCGTCAGCCTATGAGCGCGGTATCGATTTTGCACGTATGCGCCAGATTGCCGACTCCGTAGGAGCGATTCTGATGGTGGACATGGCTCATTATGCAGGCTTGATCGCAGCCGGTGTTTATCCATCACCTGTAGGGCACGCGCATGTGATGACTACAACGACGCATAAAACTTTGCGTGGCCCGCGCGGTGGTATGATTCTGACTGACGATGATGAGCTGGCCAAGAAAATCAATTCACGTATTTTCCCCGGTATTCAGGGTGGTCCGTTGATGCATGTGATTGCTGCCAAGGCGGTTGCGTTCGGAGAAGCATTGGGCGATCAGTTCAAAGCTGACCAGAAGCAGGTGATTGCCAATGCACGTGCGATGGCCAAAACACTGACTGAAGGTGGCTTGCGCGTTGTATCCGGCGGTACGGATTGCCACATGTTCCGTGTCGATGTGCGTCCTCAGGGTATTACCGGCAAGGTGGCTGAAGAAGCGCTGGAAGCAGCAGGTATCACCACGAATAAAAATACCATCCCATTTGATCCGGAATCACCGTTTGTAACCTCCGGGATTCGAATCGGAGCATCAGTGATTACTGCACGTGGCATGAAAGAGGCAGATGCCAGTCTGATCGGCGAGCTGATTCTTCAGGTCCTGAAAGCACCTGAAGATGAATCTGTGCATCAGGCAGTGGCTGAAGAAGTGCGCAAGCTGACCGGGCGATTCCCGATTTACGAAGACTGATTCAGCAGTCGGGTGACTTGAGTGTTTTGTCCGTTCTGTGACAATGATGATACGCGTGTGGTGGATTCACGCGTAGTGGAAGACGGTGGTGCGGTACGCAGGCGTCGCGAGTGTGAAGCTTGCGGCAAACGCTTTTCAACGTATGAGCGGGCGGAACTGAAAATGCCGCTGGTGGTGAAAAAAGACGGCACGCGTCAGGCTTTTGATAGTAAAAAAATCCATGGTGGTATGCAAAAGGCCCTGGAAAAAAGGCCTGTTTCTGCTGAACAACTGGAAAAAGGTGTACATGCGGTTTTGCGCGCTGTGCAGGAATCCGGTGAGCCGGAGATTGCTGCTGAAGATTTGGGTGCGTTTGTGATGGAGCAGTTGCGCAATCTTGATGGCGTGGCTTATGTGCGGTTTGCTTCAGTATATAGAGAATTTAAGGATGTGGATGATTTCCTTGCTGCGGTAAAAACTGTTGTCGGGAAAAAGGAGTAGAGATGACTGTAAAGATCGCAGTACTGCCAGGTGACGGCATTGGTAAAGAGATTGTAGATGAAACACTCAAGGTGTTTGATACACTGAACAGACATTTCGATCTGAATGCTGAATGGGAAGAAGCAGCCATTGGCGGCGCGGCTTATGATGAAGCCGGTGATCCTTATCCGGAAGCGACTCAGAAACTGGTAAAACAATCCGATGCAGTACTACTGGGAGCTGTCGGTGGTCCGAAATGGGAGCCGCTGGATAAACCGCTACGTCCTGAAGCAGGTCTGTTGCGTATCCGTGAAGATCTGGGGCTGTTTGCCAACTATCGTCCTGCAAAAGTGCATGACCAGTTGCTGAATGCTTCAACCCTGAAACCGGAAGTGATTCAGGGTGTTGATATTCTCGTGGTTCGCGAACTGGTGTCAGGCATTTATTTCGGCCAGCCGCGTGGCATTGAAACCCTGCCCAACGGTGAGAAGCGCGGTTACAATACTCTGGCGTACAAGACATCCGAAATTGAGCGCATTGCCCGCAAGGCATTCGAAGCTGCGCGTCTGCGTTCAAACAGGGTATGCTCAATCGACAAGGCCAATGTGCTGGAGTCTGCCGAGTACTGGCGCGAAGTGGTCACAGCCCTGCACGCTGCTGAATACTCCGATGTTGAACTTTCGCATATGTATGTGGATAACGCTGCCATGCAACTGGTCCGAAACCCGAAACAGTTTGATGTGATTGTGACCACCAATATGTTTGGCGATATCCTGTCGGATGAAGCATCCATGCTGACCGGTTCGATTGGTATGCTGCCTAGCGCATCTATTGGTGAGGATTTTGCCATGTATGAACCGATTCACGGTTCTGCACCTGATATTGCCGGTCAGAATATGGCCAATCCGTTGGCGACCATTCTCTCTGGTGCGATGATGCTGCGTTTTTCACTGGGTCGCGAAGATCTGGCTGAAAAGGTGGAGAAGGCCGTTGAAAACACACTCAATGCCGGTATTTATACGGTTGATCTGGCAGAGGGTGGGGCATCTGTTTCCTGCTCGGGTATGGGTGATGCAGTTTGTAAAGAATTAGAGGCGCTGGCGTAAATGACTGAAGCATTTCTTCCAAAAAAAGACGGTTATGTTGTTGCTGTGGTTGGAGCGACCGGAGCGGTTGGTCAGACTATGCTGGAAATTCTGGCCGAACGTAAGTTCCCGATCTCCGATCTGATTCCTGTTGCATCGAGCCGCAGTGCCGGTTCTTCTATCGAATATATGGGTAAGGAGTACATCGTTCAGGATCTGGAAACATTTGATCCGGCCGGTGTTGATATCGCCCTGTTCTCAGCCGGTGGCGACACATCCAGAGTGCATGCACCGCGTTTTGCTGCAGCCGGTTGTTATGTGGTAGATAACTCCAGTGCCTGGCGTATGGATGAGAATGTTTGTCTGGTTGTGCCGGAAGTGAATCCGCATGCGCTGGAAATGGCACGCGAGAATAAAATTATCGCTAACCCGAACTGCTCCACCATCCAGATGGTTGTTGCACTGAAACCTTTGCACGATGCTGTGCCGATTGAACGCGTCGTTGTTTCCACCTATCAGGCAGTATCCGGTGCTGGTGGTAAGGCCATGGATGAGCTGGCCAAACAGACAGGACAGCTACTGAATGCCCAGAGTGCGGATGTGAATGTTTTTCCTGCCCGTATCGCGTTCAATGTGATTCCGCATATTGATGTGTTCATGGAAGATGGATACACCAAAGAAGAGCGCAAGATGATGGATGAAACGCGCAAGATTCTGGAATCTGATATTGCTGTGACTGCTACGACTGTGCGGGTGCCTGTATTCTACGGTCACTCCGAGTCTGTGAATATTACCTTTGACGGGCCGATGAATGCTGAGAAGGCAAGGACAATTCTGTCAGATGCTGAAGGTATCTGTGTTGTCGATGATCCTGCCGGTGAAGATTACCCGATGCCGAGCGAAGCTGCGGGTACAGATCCGGTCTGGGTGGGGCGAATTCGTGATGATAATTCCTGTGCGAATTCTTTGCATTTATGGGTTGTTGCCGATAATGTACGTAAAGGTGCGGCTCTAAATGCTGTACAAATTGCGGAAATTTTGATTTCCCAGTCATAGGGTACGGTCCCTGACGGGTCACAAACGGAGGCGGCATGTTGAAACAGCTAAGGCATTTAATTGCATTTGCTTGGCTTGCTGCAGCCCTGTTTTCATCGGCTGCGGTACATGCGGCATCACTGGAAAAGATTGAAGTCGGTTCTCATCTGGGAGAACCGTTTTATGCTGAAGTTCCTCTGAAGCTGGAAGAAGGCGAGTCTGTCACCCGTCTGTTTATCGAAATTGCAGCGCCGGCTGATTACAAGATTTTTGAAGTTTATCGTGACCCTGTATTAGGTGCGATCCGGGCCGATGTGACCAGCGATCAGCGCGGTGCTCGTATTAAACTGACATCCCGAACCAGAATTAAAGCTCCATTTTTTAATCTTGTACTGAAAGTCCGTTATGGCCGGGTAGCGCATTTCAAAAAGTTTGCCGTTTTTCTTGAACCTTCGAAAAGTATCCAGACTGCTGCGCAGAAAGCACCTCAACCAAATGTAACTGCAGTTGCAGACGGGACTGCTGCTCAGGTTCAAGGTAGTGCGACCTCTGATGTAGCTGATGCGGAAACTTCTCCGGAAAGTGAAACAAGCGGGCCATATGGCTGGGCCAGAACAGGCAGTTACGGGCCTATCGTGCATGGTGATGTTCTTTCCACAGTGGCTGAACGTTTGCGTATCGATTACCGCTATAAACGTTATCAGATCATGGCTGCGCTGTTTGAAAAGAACAGGGCTAAATTTGATAATGAAAACATGAATCTGCTTAAGGCAGGCAGTTTTCTTGACGTGCCAACTGCAGCTGAGATTGAACAACGCTCTGCCAAAGAAGCCTATCAACTATTCGCCAAGCATGAAAAACAGTGGCAAGAACTGACCAAGAAACCACGTTATGCGGCTGTCGCAGAAGCTCAGAAAACACGATACAGCAAGCGAGTAAGTATTGGTGAACAGGCCAGCGGAGCAGCTGCTCCTGCCGTGGCCACAACAGCTGTTCCGGATACTACGGCTACTACGAGTTCTGTTGAGAGCAAAACTACTTTAACAACTGCTGCGAAGAGTGATTCTGCAGCTGATTCAACGGTGGGTGAAGTAGCCACAGCGTCTGCTGATAACAGCCAACAGAGTGCAGCCGCGCAGGCAGATCCACTGCTGGCTGAGCTACAGGCAAAAAATGACGCTTTGCAGCAGCAGTTACTGGAAAACCAGAAAAGCAT
The DNA here is from genome assembly GCF_001895085.1 of Mariprofundus micogutta. Lineage (GTDB taxonomy): Bacteria > Pseudomonadota > Zetaproteobacteria > Mariprofundales > Mariprofundaceae > Mariprofundus > Mariprofundus micogutta. The sequence continues at coordinate 24,122 of NZ_BDFD01000014.1, forward strand.
AGAAACGTTAACCAATAAAGTCAGTGATGTGGAAGCGGCAGCGTCCAGTGCCCGCATTGAAAAGCTGGAAGTATTGCTGGTTCGCCTGCAGGCAGAGCTTGAGAAGGCCAATACTCAGGTTGCAACGCAACAGACCGGTCCGCAGTGGGTGGTCTGGCTGCTGGTTGTTCTGATTGTCATTCTGCTGGGAGCGCTGGCAGTCTTATTGCGCAGAGAGCCGGCGCACCCTGCTGAAAGTGCCGGGGCTGAAGCTGTTGTCGAACAACAGACACAGCCTGATGTGGAAGAGTTGCTTGCACCTGCTGGCAGTGAACCGCCTGCTGCACAGGCTGAGCAAGAAGAGGATGTATTCGATTCCATTTCCAGTTTTGCAGATGATTTGAGTGATACGGATACGGCTGAGATGGAGCCATTTGATCCTTCGCTTCTGGATGAAGATCCGGATCCGAATATCGATTACCTGTCAGAGGCGGATGTCTATGTGCGTTACGGCATGGATGATGAAGCACTCCACCAGCTGAATCTGGCCCTGCGTTTGCAACCGGATAGCCTTGAGGCGCACACGAAAAAGGCGCAGCTCTTGCGTCGTACTGGCGATGCAGCCGGTTATGAAGAAGCCAAAGTGGTCGCCGGCAGTTCCTTGGGGGCAGACGATATTGTTCGCTTTACCGCTGCCCTGCATGAAGCTGCTGAAGAGCAGGTGGAGCAAGATGAGCAGATTGAAACTGCACAAGAAGCTGTTGAAGAAAGTGTAGAAGAACAGCAACAGGACACTGCAGTTTCGCAAGCGGCCGATACAGGTATTGAGGCTTCAGGTGCTCTGTTGGTTGAGACAATGGAAAATGATGCTCTCGACTTTGATTTGTCGGACATTGAAGTACCGGATCAGGCTGTTGCAGCACAAGATCCTGCTATGGAAGAGATGGACTGGCTCAATGATGATTCATTTGCAGCAACAACCGAGTCGTCTGATGTGAGCATTGAAGAAGCCGACCATGGTGTCACACAGATGTTCGATAATCTGATGGTTGAATTCTCAGATGATGAAGCTGACCCTGATTTGACACTGGAAGGTGCTGAAAAGAGTGCTGCTACGCCTGAGCCGATTGACGCCGCTGATGAGGATACGCTGGAACTGGTTTCGGGTGATGCTACCCAGGAGCTGGATAATCTGTTGAGTGAATTTACAGAGCAGGATGAAGGCCCGCTTGAAGATGCGGTCACGCCATCTTCTGTGTCGACTGAATCAACATTGGTCATCAATGATGAGATGTCAGATATGGAACACCTGGGTCATCTGCTGGGTGATTTTGACAATGATGATGAGGCGTTCAATTTTGATACTGATTCCAGTGAACTGGATGCCTCGGTTTTTGATCAGGCAGAGTCTGCAGTGAATCGCCAGCTTGAAGAGGATCAGACAGTGTTGGGTGCGACTCAGCATCTTGATATCCTGATGAATGAATTTTCCGAACCAGCGGATGCTGAAGGAAGCAGTATGGATGATCAGTCTGACAGCGACTCTGAAATCATCGCTGTTGAAGAAGGCCATGATGCGACTCAGGAATTGAGTCATCTGCTTAGTGAATTCTCTGAAGATGAACAGGATAGTTCAGAACAGCAGGATGAAATGAATCAGCAGGATGATATTGAGCTGGACGCCAGTCATGATGCGACTCAGGAATTGAGCCATCTGTTAAACGAGTTTTCTGATGATGATCAGGATAGCTCAGAACAACAGGATGACGTGGAACCGCAGGATGATATTGGCCTGGCCACGGGTAGTCATGGCGCAACTCAGGAGCTCGATCAGCTATTAAGTGAGTTCTCTGATGATGAAGAGGATGACGATAACAAGAGAGCTTAGGGGCTTGCACCTTTCTGCTTTAGATGTCGCTCTCTGAATCCTTGCCCATGAATTTCTCACATCTGTTTTATGCCAGCTTTGCGTGGATACGTTTTCTGGTCTGTCTTTTATTTCTTTTGTTGAGTATTACAACGACGGATACGTTATTAACGTTGCTGCTTATTTCAGTGGCTGCACTATTGATACGTGGGCTTGATGGTGTCTGGCAGAATCTGATACATATGCTGCGCTTATTGCGCTGGTTTGTACTGCCCATTCTTTTACTGCACCTTCTTTTTTCTCACGGAGAGTTGATTTTTCCTGGCAGTGGGCTGCCATTTACCTGGCAGGGGATAGGCCAGGGATTGTGGTTGTCCATCCATCTGGTCTGTATCTTTATCGTTGCAATGCTGATGTTCCGTGCACTGAATATCTCTGAATGGAACAGGTTGTTGTTATCATTACCTCTGGTCGGTAAATATCTCCCGGTTTACCTGATGATGCTTACGCCGATGCGGCAGCAGATCCACATTGTTCTCAATCAGCTGAAACAGCAATGGATGCTACGCAGGGATTGGTCAAAATTACCCCTGTTGTTGCTGACATCTTTCCGTCTGGCCCTCTCTTGTTCTCGTGATCAGGCGGCTTGTCTTTGGCTGCGTTGGCCGCAAACCCGCTATGAGCTGGCCATGTACAATAAACATTCAGTCTCAGCTCCCCACAGGCTTGCCATGAATGCAATCTTCCTGATGGTTGCAATCATCGCCTGTGGCATAGTTCTGCTATGATGGGACATGATATGCAACGTATAGCCATGGTGGTTGAATTTGATGGCCGCGCATTTCATGGCTGGCAGCAGCAGGATAACGCGGTCACCGTGCAGGCTACGTTGCAACAGGCATTAGAAAAGATTGAAGGTAAACCAGTCACCACCTATGCAGCAGGCAGGACTGATACAGGGGTGCATGCCGAGGCTTTGCTGGTGCATTGTGATGTATCAGCTAAACGCTGGCACAGGTCGCACCTGGCATACCTGCATGGCTGTAACCATCTGTTGCCCGAGACTGTTCGTGTTGTGGGTGTTAAAGCTGTCGCTGATGATTTTCATGCCCGCTTTGATTGTCAGGGTCGAGCTTACCGTTATCAGATCTGGAACAGGAACAGTGCATCGGCCCTGCAACAATGGCGGCACTGGTGGATGCCGAGGTCACTGGACCTTGAGTTGATGCAACAGGCAGGCCTGTTATGTATGGGAACACAGGATTTCAGTGCCTTGCGCGCAGCAGGTTGTCAGGCTGCGCATGCTATCCGCACGATCTCGCGGCTGGATATTGAGCAGGACGGTCACTGCATCTTTATCCATGTAGCAGCCGATGCGTTTATTTATCATATGGTACGAAACCTGGTGGGTAATCTCGTGGCAGCAGGTTTAGGAAAGATGTCGCCCGATGATTTCAAACGTCTGCTGGAAGAGGGGGATCGGAGCAAGGGGGCTGCAACTGCACCGGCACATGGACTCTATTTTGTCAATGCACGTTATGAAGGTTTCACATCCAGAGATCTGATCGGAAGTTGTTAGCCGATTCTCTCTGCCTTCAGTAGTTTGGTGCATTCGGTTATACCTTCTCTGAGCTTTTCCATGGTTACCGGCTTGTTCAATAGCACAACCTGATAATCGCCGACCTGTTGCAGCTGTTCATCTTCGCCAAATGCAGTCACCATCAGTATTGGAATATTGGAGCCTATTTTTCGTAGCTCCCTGACCAGTTCAAGCCCGTTCATACCTGGCATGCGGAAGTCGGTAATGACAAGATCAAAGCTGTTATCTTTACTGAGAAACAGCTCCAGAGCCTCTTTACCAGACTCAGCCTTTATGCTGCTGTGTCCGATATGCGAGAGCATGGCCTGATGAATTTTCAGAATGTCAGGCGCATCATCAACCAGCAGAACATGATGGGTTGATGTGAGGTCAAAACCACCTTGTTTCCGTTTTTCGGGTTGTGCAGAAATGTCTGCATTGTTTTCTGCAGGGAGTTCGTTGCTATCATCGATATATGGCGGCAGGAAGATATTGAAGCAGGTCTCTTCTCCCGGCTCGGATGTAACGTCAATGACGCCATGATGCAGTTTAATAATGCGCTGTACCATGGTCAGCCCAAGCCCTGAACCGCCTTGTGAGTCTCTTGAAGTCCAGAATGCCTTGAAGATGAGGTCTTTATCTTCCTGGTTGATGCCCTCACCATTATCAATGACTCTGATAGACAGGGCCGGATGCCCTGGTGTGGCAAGTTTATGGCTGTCATCCATACCGATTTCGACCCTGATCGTGCCTGAATCCTTGATGGCTTGTGTGGAGTTGTTGACCAGATTCAGCAGGATCTGTTCGATCTCAATAATGCTGATTGCCACATCATTCAGCGGTTGAGAAATATGGCAGGTTAATTTTATGTTTTGGGGCAGCTGCAGACGAGTGAGGCCGATAATATTCTCAAGCGGTTGTGCCAGTTGATCGGCCTTGGTAAAACTGGCCATATGCTTATCTGACTGATGATTTTTGCTTAATTTCAAGAGATGGGTAATCAGGTCAGAGCCACGTTCTCCGGCTGCAATGATCTCATTAATCTGACCTTGAGCCACTTCATCGCTACTACTCATATGCAATACTTCTGCATAACCGATCATATTGGTCAGTACATTTCTGAAATCATGCACAATGCCTGCGACCAGAGTGGACATATAACCTTGTCGGTGCATGAGTTCCAATTGGTCCTGCAGTGTTTCACGCTCAGTGATATCAAGCATGAAACAGACACCTACCCAGTTATCGTGCCAACGCATACGCATGGCGGAGATCATTAGTTTGACGACATCACCCGAACTGCTTTGTCCCCTGATATAAATTTTGTGAGAAGTGTGTTGAGAGTGCTCACTATCTTCATCGAAGGAGGTGCGACAGAATTCAAGCATCTCCTGAGCATCCTCCTCAAGGGTGAGCACATTTACCGGTTTGCCGATTAAATAATCTCCATTATTCTGGAATGTATGCTGAACGGCGGCATTACTGTAGAGGATGCGCGGCGTGTTCTGTTGATCTATTTCGTAGGTAAAAACAGGTAAGGGGCCTTGATCGAGCAATTGAAATGAAGTCTCTTCTGCTATGTTTTTTTCCTTGATTGCTTTTTCAAGCTTCAGACCAATCAGATACACATAAAATGGCACGGCAAGTAGTGAAAATACCTGCCAGGAGAGCAAGGTGTAATCAATCGGAAGTAGCAGGGTGAAATGGCCATAGGAGGTAGAGATTAGCATGCCAATCAGGCTGGCAACCTGTGTGTATACCAGTAGCGGGTTCCCAAAGCGCAGGCCGTTACCGATAATGGTCGGGAAGAGCATGAGATAGATGCCGCTTGAATGGCCGCCGTCGATTAACATGCCGAAAGTGATGATGCCTACATCTAGAAGGGGAAAGAAGAGAGAGCCATAGATAGAAAAAGGCTGGCGGCGAAGTCGGATCAGTGCGATGCCATTGGCTACAAAATAGAATGCGGCATAGGTGAGCGCTTCCACCATATAATATTCAAAATAAGGGCCATGCAAGATCACGTAAGTCAAACTGGCAATGGTGAGTAGAATACGTGCCTTGGTTTGCTGAATCTGCGCTTCCGCAAGTGATTTGCCGCCACTATAAGTGTCGTTATGCATCCACTTCTCGAGCTTGTTCATGCTAAATATGACCCCTCCACCCTAAGGTATGAATTAGCGTTTGAGCCTGAAACCACAGGTTCATGGCAAATGAGTGTAGTTTAATTCCACATTGCTGCAAGCAGTCTGGTGAAATTCAATTTTCGCGTACTTTTTCGATTATCTTGTGATATGGTTCGGCTCCCCGGTCAGGGTGAATTTAGCTGGCCGGTTATTGCAGGAGTGAAGCGTGTTATATGTAGCTGTTCGGGCCGCCAGAAGGGCCGGAGATATGATTGCCCGGGCATTTGATGAACGTGATGACTTAAAGGTTCATCAAAAAACTGACAGGGATTATGTCACAGAGATTGATCAGAAAGCCGAGTCTCTGATATTACGGGAAATAACAAAGCATTATCCTGAGCACGGTATTGTTGCTGAAGAGCAGGGCGAGCGTGTGAATCCGGATGCATCCATGCAGTGGTATGTTGATCCACTCGATGGCACTACCAATTTTATCCATGGCTACCCTCATTTTGCAGTATCCATTTCCGCCTGGAAAGATGGTAAACCTTTTCTGGCAGTCATTCATGATCCGATTCGTGATGAAACATTTGAAGCAAAGAATGGTGGCGGAGCTTTTTTGAATCGTCGCAGATTACGTGTAAGCAATGAAAAACGTCTTGAACATGCGCTGTTTGCCTCGGGTATTCCCTCCTATCAGCGCGATACAATGGATCTGTTTCAGCAGCGTATGAATGTTTGTATGTCTGCTATGGATGGCTATCGCAGAGGCGGTTCAGCCGCACTCGATCTGGCCTATGTCGCTGCAGGTCGCCTTGATGTCTACTGGGAAGCGGGCTTGAAACCATGGGATATTGCTGCTGGTTACCTGCTTGTTCAGGAAGCGGGCGGTATTGCAACTGATCTGAATGGCTCAACACTGGATCTGGAAAAAGGTGATGTGCTGGCTTCTAATCCGGCACTGCATCAGCAGGTCACAAAGTTGCTAAAAGTCTAAGCGAGCTTATAGCCAACCACACCCTTATCATGTTATCACGCCCCGGGTGGAGGCAACACAGCTATTCTTGTTTCCGGCTTGTGTCGGGTCTAATGACCCTCTCGTCTCAAGAGCAGAAATAACGCCAGCCCGCCAAACGCAATGCTTGGCAACCAGGCAGCATAGGCAGCAGGCATACGATCACTGTTTGCCAACAGGTGACCAGCATTACCCACAACATAGAAGGTCAGACCGAGTGAAATGGCAGCTACTATGCCCCATGATGCTTTGCCGCTTCTGCTGCCTGTATTCAGACAGAGTGCTGCTGCCAGAATAACCATCAGCAGGCAGGCTAATGGTGCGGAAAACTTTCTGTGCAGGGCATAGGTGTAGGAACTGCTGCTTAAACCAGCATGATTTAGATTGTTAATGTAGCGGTTCAATTCGGCCACTTGCATATGCCTCGGTTTAGGCGGTTCTGCAGTTTCAGGGCCAATGGCAGAGCTAATGTTCATCTCATCGAGGTGTTCAAGCAACATTCCCTGTTCAAGCGATGGGCTGCTGACATGAGCATCCATAAGATGCCATTGTCTTTTAGCGTAGGTCGCTCTGGCTGCATCAACGCGTTTGAGCCATGCCCCCTGAGTGTTGGTTTCAAGCATCATCAAGGCAAATTGATGGTTTGCCAAAGGCGTGAGCCTGAAAAACCGTTGCCCGTCTTTTAGCCACTGGACGCCATGTTTACCATCTTCTTTTTTCTGAATGTGTACCTGTTCAATGGTATCCAGTCTCTGGTTGGTTACTGGGGTAACCCATTCACCTATAATAAAGCTGAACATGGCAGCAAGCAGGGCAACGGTAAGTAAGGGTGTGAGTAGTTTATTGATGCCCAGACCTGCGGCTCTTATGGCAACCATTTCATGATGGCGAGAGAGTTCAACCAGATAAACACTGGCACCGATCAGGACGATGATGGGCATAAACTCTGAGATGAGGAAGGGAGCTTTCAGCAACAGGTATTCAATGAGCAGCTGGGTTGTCAGTCCATGGCCAAGATAACGGGCTTTATCAAATGATTCGATAATGACATAGATGGCCAGCAGGGCAGACATGGTGACGACTGAGCGACTAAAGCATCCGGAAAATATCCATCTGAAGATAACTGGCATAAGACAAACCCTAAGCGGCTGCTGATAAGAGGGAAAGTGCGGGCTTAGTAATGATTAAATAACAGGGGTCGAAATTTGCACTCAAGTTGGCCCTAAATATGCTAGGTGTATACAGGCGCAGGGAAGGGACAATACATGATGTAGTCCGCAAAATAATCACATGAGTGGTCAGGTGGTGCTACATGAGTGAAATACAAAACCATTCAATTTTAACGAAAGTACTGACTGCTACTGTTGTAGGCTTTCTGGTCCTCGTTTTTGCCTTTCACTATTCGCTCAGGCAACAGCAGGAGCAACAGTTTCAGACGCACATGAAGGATAGTTACTCCAGACTGACCAGTGAACTGGAGTCGAGTATCAATTCCCATTCCGACTGGATGGACACCTTGCTTGAGCAATTGAGAATCTCAGGAAATACCGAACAATTTTCACGGGCTATGCGGTCAGGTGATCGTGAACAACTCGATGTTCTTAGCCGTAAATATTTCGAACTATTGAACGTGAATAATCATGTCACTCATATGTATTTTCTGAATCAGCAGCGGCGGGTAATACTGCGCCTTCATCAACCTGAACGTTTCGGAGACAGGATAGAGCGATATACGACTCTCAAGGCTGAGCAGAGTGGTCATATCACATCCGGCATTGAGCTGGGTCCTTTGGGAACACTAAGCCTGCGTGTGGTTTCACCGTGGTTTGAGAATGGTGACAGGATTGGCTATGTTGAACTCGGGATAGAACTGGAGGATATCCTGACGGATATTGTACAGAACAATCCTTTTGATGTGATCTTGACCATTAATAAAAGGGAATTGACCAAGCGAAATTGGCAGTTGGGGCAACAAATGCTGAAACGGAAAGGTTCATGGGAACAGCTGGACCAGAGTATTGTGTTTTTCCCTTTCAGCGGTATTGCTAATTTGGCAGGAAGTATTGCAGGTGAGATGGATAAACCTGCATTGTCGTCAAAAATGGTGAAGATTGATGGCAAATGTTTCGGGCTAAAACAGCAGTCATTTCTTGATGTTTCCGGGAAAGAGATAGGTCAGTTGATTCTGCTTATGGATGTTTCAGAAGATCATCAAGAATCGAAATCTGTACTGTATTGGACGATGGGCCTGTTCTTGATACTCGTCATTGGCGTGGCCTTATTACTCTATTTGATTATCAACAGAACCGAAAAAGCACGAGATCGCGCGGAAGCCAGATTGAGGTTGGCCAGTGAAGCCATTGCCAAAACAGTTGATGGTATCATCATCACAGATGACAAAGGTATCATTCTCGAAGTAAACGGAGCTTTTGAAAAAGTGACCGGTTTCACCCGTAAAGAGGCTGTCGGAAATAAGCCCAGTATGCTCCAGTCGGGCATGCATAGTGAACAGTTTTACCGGGATATGTGGGCATCTATTGTTGAGCATGGCCAGTGGCAGGGGCGTGTAGTAAACCGCAGGAAGAACGGCGAAGAGTATCCTGAACACCTTTCCATCACAGCCATCAGTGATGATCAGGGGGTGGTGAAGAACTATGTGGGTGTATTCTCCGATATTTCCGAACAGGAATCATTGCAGCGACAGTTTTTTCGCGCCCAGCGTATGGAATCATTGGCCACTCTGGTTGGTGGCATAGCGCACGAATTTAATAATATGCTGGCCGGCATGACAGGAAACCTTTATCTGGCCATGCATGAAACGAAAGATATGCCGGACACAACGGAGAAGCTGAAGACGGTTGATAAGCTGTCTTTTCAGGCCGCTGAAATGATTAAGCAACTGCTGGCCTTTGCTGAAAAAGGCATCACTCGAAAGGAGAGTTTTTCAGCTCAGGAACTGCTTCAGGGTGTGCTTGAGCATGCAAATTTATCCGTGCCTGAAAATATCAAATTCAGTGTGAGTCAACCGCAGGAGACATTGATGCTGATGGCTGATAAAACGCAGTCTCAGCAGGTTGTGCTGAACTTGATTAAAAATGCAGTGGATGCAGTGGCATCTACCTCTCATCCGGAAATCAGTGTGACTTGTGCTTTATACATTGCCGATCAGGCTTTTCATCAAAAACATGAACAGGTAAGCGGAGATCGTTTTCTGTGTATTTCAGTGACCGATAATGGTTGTGGTATTGCACAGGAAGATCAGGAAAAGATATTCGAGCCATTTTATTCTACCAAAGAGGTTGGTGAAGGAACGGGATTGGGCTTGGCAATGGTGAAACCATTCTGGTGGTTGACGATGACGCGCTGGTTGTTGAAACAGCGAGGAACATTCTCTCCAGACTCGGTTATATGGTGTTGTCTGCACCTGACGGTAAACAGGGCGTGGACCTGTATCAACAGCAGTACTCAGATATTGATCTGGTATTGATGGATATTGTGATGCCTGAACTGGGTGGTATTGATGCTGCACAACTGATGCGGGAAATAAATCCAAATGCGAAAATTATCTTTGCAACCGGTTATGATTTGAATGAGTCTATTGAAGAGGGTGTGGATCAACATGAAGAGATCGTGCTTCATAAGCCATATAGCATCATTCAACTCAGTCAGACTCTGTATGAGATATTCAACGCTTAAGCAGTCCTCAAACAGAGTGGTTTTCATATAATTCGTCTTCTAATTCATAGCCATTTCGGGTTGAATAATCAGGGCCTGTTCGCACTGATTTTGATGGCGTCGATTCGGTCATTTTTTCGTCCTGCAAGGCTTTGCGAGTCTCGCGTGCTAGTTGCACGCAAGCGAATAGTAATGCAGCAGTACGGAAAAGTGGCCAATCCCTGTGGGCTGCGCCCTGAATCAGGCCACTCGGCGTTGCTCGGCGTTTGTTTGGAGGTACCAAATATCACTCCTCGCGCCTTGATTGGCCTGATTCGGGATTGCGGCGGCAACATCTAAATTAGTGCGAACAGGCCCGAATACAGGTGCAAGGTTCAGTGTGGTCGGGGAAACTGTTACACTCCCGAAAATTTTTGTGGGCTGGCAGAGTTTGACGCAAGCTACCCTGGCATAAGGATATGATATGAACGAAAATGAAATTCTGGCGATGTATGAAGATGCAGGAGCACTGCTAAATGGTCATTTTGTACTCTCAAGCGGACGCCACTCCTCGCGTTATCTGCAGTCAGCGCTGGTACTGATGAATATCAGCCATGCTACTGCATTGGCTGCCGAATTGATTAGCAAGGTTAGTGATGAAGAGATTGATATGGTGGTATCACCTGCCATTGGTGGTTTGGTGATTGGTCAGGAAGTTGCCCGTCAATTGAACAAACCATTTATCTTTACCGAGCGTAAAGAGGGGGAAATGCAGCTGCGTCGTGGCTTTTCTATTCCTGAAGGTACACGCCTTCTGGTGGTTGAAGATGTCATCACCACGGGTGGATCTGTACGTGAATGTATGGTGGTTGTACGGGAACATGGTGGAACTCCGATCAAAGTGCTGGCCGTTGTGGATCGTGCACCGGATGCAGAAGGCCGTTTTGATGTGCCGTTTGCGACAGCTATCAGTCTGAGTGTTGAAACCCATGACCCTTCGGATTGCCCGTTGTGCCGGGAAGGTGTTTTGCCAGCCATTAAACCTGGAAGCAGGGGCGCTGCCTGAATGGTAGCTGATGTGACAGAGGCCACGGCGATGAGGCCAGCAAAACTTATGCTTATCGGCAGCCGATGCAGTGGCACTGTGACAAGGAGATTGAATGAGTAAGCCAGTACTTCGCTGCTTCCCCTTCGGGGGCGTAGGAGAATTTGGAAAAAACATGATGGTCTACGCCATTGACGATGATGCGGTCATTGTCGATTGCGGTATGGGGTTTCCTGAACCCGGTCAGCATGGTGTGGACATTGTTGTTCCTGATATTTCAGCACTCGATGAACTGGGGCTGAAGATTCATGCACTGTTGCTGACACATGGCCATGAGGATCATATCGGTGGTCTGCCGCATCTGTTACCCAAACTCGGTCTGCCTGTTTATGGTACCGAAGTCACCCTGGCGCTGGTGAAAGGAAAACTTTCCGAGCGCGGCTATAAAGGTGATCTGCGTGTTTTACCTGAGGATGGTAGCACGATAGATGTCGGGCCTTTCAAGGTTGAAGGTGTGCCCGTGACACATTCAATTATGGATGCGGTATCTGTTGCTATTCATACCGTCCTGGGTGTGATTATTCATACCGGTGATTTCAAATTTGATCCGGCACCGATCGATGGCCGTGCTACCGCCATACACCGTTTCTCCCAGCTGGGCGATGCCGGTGTGCTGATACTGGCTTCTGATTCCACCAATGCCACACGCTCAGGCTCGGGGGCATCCGAGCGGGTTGTTGGCCCTGCTTTGAAACAGGCGGTCATACAATGCAAAGGCAAGGTAGTGGTGACCACTTTCGCATCGAACATGTTCCGTATTCAGCAGATTATAGATGCAGCTGTCGCCTGTGGTCGTCGTGTTGCTGTGGCGGGACGCAGTCTGGAACGTAATATGGGGATCACTGAAACACTGGGGCGCCTGAATGTGCCGGCCGGTACGCTGGTGGACATCAAACAGACTGAAGGTGTTCCGGCAGATAAACTGTTGATTATTGCTACAGGTTCACAGGGTGAGTCCAGAGCTGCCTTGGCACGTCTGGCTTATGACCGTTTCACCGGTATTAAACTTGGTCCCGATGATCTGGTGATTTTCTCTTCCAGTAATATTCCGGGTAATGAGCGAGTGATTGCCGGGCTGTATAACCATATTTATCGTCGGGGGGCGCGCATCAAACATGCAGGACAGGCGCCGTTGCACGTGTCCGGCCATGCGCAGGCGCATGAGTTGAAGATGATGATGCAGTTGACTCGGCCGAAATATTTTTATCCAGTACATGGAGAGTTCAGAAATCTGATTGAACATCGTGATCTGGCCGTTGCCACCGGCATACCATTTGATCATACAATCATAGCTGAAAACGGACACAGCATTGAAGCTGATGAAACATCTCTGGGTCTTGGGGCCGAGTTTCATGCCGGAGCCGTATTCGTTGATGGTGATAGTCGTGATGAAATTGATGGTTTTGTGCTGCGTGATCGCAGGGTACTGGCTGAAGATGGTATGATTTCTGTAACGGTACTGCTCTCCCAGCACGAAGGTAAGCTGCTGTCTGAACCTGAACTGGTTGCCAGAGGTGTATTACATGATGATGTCAGCGAAGAGGTGCTGGCAGCGGCAGCACATGCATTACGCAGTTTTCTTGAGAATATGGATAAGGAACTGCTTGCCGATCAGGATGCAGCCAAGGAAGAGGTTCGGCTATTTTTAAGACGCTGGTGTAAGAAAAATATTGGTCGCAGGCCTATGGTCCTGCCGATGATTGTAGCGATATAAGCGTGGATGTCCGTCTCATAATTCGTGAATCTCTGGCGTTACTGCTATTTGGTTGCGTCATCGTTCTGGCTCTGGCTATGTACAGCTTCACACCGGCTGACCCTTCCCTGAATCATCAGACCGATGCTGACGTTCAGAATCTGATTGGTAGTGCCGGGGCTTATGTTTCTGATTTTCTTTATCAGCTGTTCGGTTATGCCAGCTGGTTGTGGGTGGCTCTGATTTCCACTGTGGCACTGCGTATGGCCTGGGGAAGACAGCCTTATCTCGGCGGTTGGAGCTCTCTGTTCTGGTTGCCGGTGGTTCTGGCCTTTGCCACTTTGATGCAGGCACATCTGGTTAGCGGAAGTGCAGCCGATCCGCTTTCACTTCCCGCTGGTACAGGCGGAGCCATCGGGCTCATGCTGGACAGTACATTAAGTCAGCCGCTACGTGGTTTAGGGCGCGATATCCTGTTAATCACATTGATTTTAAGCGGACTCGTTGCTGCTACGCACTGGTCGTTGCTGGCATTGCTGCAAAAGTTATATGCCTGGTTCATGCTGGCTGTTTATTATCTGATAGATGTGCTTAAAGCACTGTTTAATAAGGCAGTGGATCGTAAAGATCGCATCGAAGCTAAAGAGGTGCGCAAAGAGATACGCAAAAAGCGTCCTGAGCATATCGCCAAGTCAAAAGCCGATGTGGCCAAACCTGTGAAGGTGAAAGTTTCACGACGTGCACAGAAAGAGCAGCAGACAGAGCTTGCATTCAACGAACCTTCCGCATCGGGATTCAGGCTGCCATCACTGAACCTGTTTGATCGTGGTCAGGGGCCACAGAAGGAGCATCAGCCCGCAGCATTGCAGGCGATTGCCCGCATGCTGGAAAAGAAACTGCTGGATTATCGTGTTGAAGGCCAGGTGGTTGCAGTGCATCCGGGGCCGGTGGTCACCCAGTTTGAACTGGAGCCTTCACCCGGCACCAAGGTGAATCGTATTGTTGCACTTCAGGATGATTTGGCGCGTTCCATGGCTGCAATCAGCGTGCGTGTGGCTGGTAATATTCCCGGTAAGAGCGTGATCGGCATCGAGCTTCCCAATGAAGAGCGTGAAAGCGTGCTGGTTCATCAGGTATTTGCCAGCAAACAATTTTCCGATAAACGTAATATACTGCCTTTGGCACTGGGTGTTGATATCGGTGGTCAGCCTGTTGTCACGGATCTGGCGAAGATGCCGCATCTGCTTGTGGCAGGAACAACCGGTTCGGGTAAGTCGGTGGCCATCAATGCCATGATCTGTTCCATGCTGATGACCAAAACGCCGAAAGAGCTGCGCATGATCATGGTCGATCCGAAAATGCTGGAATTGTCTGTCTACGATGATATTCCGCATCTTCTGGTTCCTGTTGTGACCAATCCTCACAAGGCAGCTAAAGCACTTGCCTGGGCCGTGTATGAGATGGAGCGGCGCTATCATCTGATGAGCGAAGCAAAGGTACGTAATATCGACGGATACAATAAGGCAGCTGACAAACTGGAAGATGGAGAGCGACTGCCGTATATCGTCATTGTTATTGATGAACTGGCAGATCTGATGATGGTGGCGGGTAAGGAAGTGGAGCAGGCCATCTGTCGTATTGCCCAGAAAGCCAGGGCGGCCGGATTGCATCTGATTCTGGCGACCCAGAGGCCCAGTGTGGATGTGATTACCGGCCTGATCAAAGCCAATCTACCCAGTCGCTTGTCGTTTCAGGTTTCATCCAAGATCGATTCACGCACGATTCTTGATCAGATGGGGGCCGAACAGCTTCTTGGCATGGGTGACAGCCTGTTTCTCAGTGGTGGCAGGGATCTCAAACGCGTGCATGGTGCATTCGTATCGGATCGCGAGGTGATTGATATCGTCGAGCACTTGAAAGGGCAGGGCGAGCCGGATTACCGTGAAGAGGTCTTTGAAGCACCGCCTGCTGCTGATGGTGCTGCAGGAGCAGGGCAGGGCGGCGAAGATCAGGATGAAAAATATGATGAAGCTGCGCAACTGGTGATTGAAAAGGGCCAGTGCTCAGTCTCCATGGTTCAGCGCTATCTGCGCATCGGTTATAACCGCGCGAGTCGACTGGTCGAGCAAATGGAACGTGAAGGACTGGTTACGGCCCCGGGCTCCGGTGGCATCCGAAAAGTGAATGTCAGGTCCGCTGACGATGGTGGAGGTGTCATCGAATGAAACGTGCTGTGATGATGTTGCTTGCTTGCATCGGTTTGGCTGTTGGCTCTGCTGACGCGGCCAAGGTTGAGCAGGTTTGGCCATTGGATGGTCATGAGAATGAGCAGGGCGATTTCTTTAAAAAGAGTATTGAGCGTATGGCTGCCCTGCCGGGTTTTCAGTGTCACTTTGATCAGATGATGGTGTTTACCGATGGTGGAGGTCAGCGTTATTCAGGTGATCTGGCCGTACTCAAACCAAAACGTTTTCGCTGGCAGTACGAGAAACCTTATGAACAGTTTTATATCAGTGACGGATATGGCATCTGGCATTATGAGCCCGATCTGATGCAGGCTGAACGGCTGGATAATCTGGAAGCTGTTGACCCTGCTGTGATGAAACTTCTCGATGGACGCATTTCAACTGCAGACCTGAAGGTATTGCAGAAAGAAAACGCTTCCGGCCAGCAAACAAGACGGTATCAGGTAAGCATTAAAGGTTCTGAGCCTGTTTGGCTGGGTTTTTCCAGGCACGGTGATCTGATTTCAATCGAACGGCAAGATTTGCTGGGCAATCGAAATCGCATGAGTCTGTCAAAATGCTCATACATTGCGCCGAGTGAAAATCTATTTAGTTTTACGCCGCCGGATGGCGTGGACGTGCTTGATATGCGCTCCAGTAAGTAAATGAAGGGAAAACTATGAAACGTATTTTGAGTGTTACAGTCAGCATGTTGTTGGCATCAACTACTGCCTTTGCCGGTGGCATGCCCCAGCCTGTTCAGTCCGCATCAGGTTTAGGGGTTGCCAATGCATTTGTGGCTACAGCCAATGATGCATCGGCGCTTGCATATAACCCGGCAGGTATAGCCTGGCAGTCCGGCGTGTCAGTGCTTGGTGGTTTCAGCGACCCTTACCGTGACTCTTCCGTTAAACTGGCTGGTGGCATCGGACCCAATGAGGGTTCGGAAGCGTTTGGAGGATCCATTTATGCCAGTTGGGCCCCTCTGGACAGCTCATGGGCAGCAGGTATTGGATTTGCGCCGCTTTATCAGGTGAATAATGAGTGGAGTCTGGCGTTCCCAACGGCCGGTGTAAGCAAGATCAATGTTGATCGTACCACATTCGATGCCGTTTATGCTGTGAACAGTTCTCTGGCTGTTGGCTTTGGTGGTGACTGGTATTTCACGCGTGTCAATTTTTCGCAAGGGGTGAATTCATTCAAGGGAAATGACTGGGGTAGCTTTGGGGGTCATGTATCGGTGAAATGGAACCCCATGCCTGCCTGGAGTACGGGGCTGATGGTCAGATCGGGTAGTAAAATTACTATTTCCGGTGGTACAAATAACAAACTTTCATTCAAACTACCGGATGAAGTAAGCGCAGGTGTTGCACATGATTTTGCCGATGTCTGGCGTTTGGAACTCGATGCCAAGTGGACACGCTGGTCGAGTCTGAAGAACTTAAACGTGGTTGGTTTAAATCCGCAGACCAATAATCTGAATCTTAAAGATACCATCACTGTCATGGCAGGATTAACCTGGACATGGCGTCCAAACTCCCAGATCCGCGCCGGGTATGCCTATGATCAGGGGGCCAACAAAGCAGCAGGTTTCAATCCGGTTCTCGCTGATCAGGATGGGCATCAGCTTACTGTCGGTGCCGGCGGGGATTATTCCGGTTTACATTTCGATGTTGCTTACAGTTATACCTATTATACCAAACGTACTGCAACAGATGCTTTTGCAGGTACCTATCGTGATCGCAGGCAGTTCCTCTCCATGTCTGTTTCTTCCCGTTTTGAGTAGTCGGACTGGGTGATCAGACAAGTTTCCTTTCTTGAAGAGAGAGTGAGCGAGATTAATGCGCCGCTTGCACATCGTATGCGGCCAACACAGTTGCAGGATGTAGCTGGTCAATCTGAATTAACCGATAAAGACTCCTGGTTTGCTGCCATGATGGCAGAGGGCAGGGCTATATCATGTATATTCTGGGGGCCTCCCGGGGTGGGGAAAACCACACTGGCAACCATGATGGCCGATGCAGCCGGTTTGCCATTCAGTCATTTGTCCGCAGTTTCAGCCGGTAAGGCAGAAGTTCAGGCTGTGGTAAAACAAGCCAAACAACAGGGCAAGACCTGGCTGCTGTTCCTCGATGAGATTCACCGTTTCAATAAAGCCCAACAGGATGTACTGCTTCCCTATATTGAGGATGGTACGCTGGTACTGGTTGGAGCTACAACCGAGAACCCTTCGTTTTCCCTGAATAACGCGCTGCTTTCGCGCTGTCGCATGATTGTGCTACAGGCGCTTGAAGCTGCTGACATAGAATCAATTCTCAATCGTGCATGCAAGCATCTTCAACAACAGTCTGCTGCTTTTGCAGTCGATGCAGATGCACTGCAATGGCTGGCAGAAAGCTGTGATGGTGATGCGCGGTATGCTTTGAATGCGCTTGAGAGTCTGTTTGAGGCCGATGCGCATAAACAGTGGTCTGCTGATGCGGTTCAGAAGCAGAGTCTGCGCAGAGCTGCCCGCTATGACAGGGATGGTGATGCCCACTTTGATTTGATTTCCGCGCTACACAAATGCGTGCGCGATTCAGATGCTGATGCCGCTGTGTACTGGCTTGCCCGCATGCTCGAAGCCGGAGAGCAGCCGCTGTATATTTCACGGCGTCTGATTCGCATGGCAACCGAAGATATTGGACTCGCCGACCCTAAAGCACTGAATATTGCACTGGATGCACATCGTATGTTTGAGATACTGGGATCACCGGAAGGGGAACAGGGGCTGTTTGAAACGGCGATCTATCTGGCACTGGCACCAAAGAGTAATGCGGCTTATGTGGCTGAAAAGTCTGCCAGAAAGCTGGCGAAACAGACCCAGCATACGGATGTGCCCAGACTTCTTAAAAATGCGCCTACCAAGCTGATGAAACAGCTGGGGCATGGGGATGGTTATCAGTATGCGCACCATGCAGTAGATGGCGTGGTGAATCAGCAGCATCTTCCGGATGGTGTTCAAGCCGAGTTATACCAGCCGGTGGATAGGGGTTTTGAGCGCACGCTCAAGGAACGTATTCAGTGGCTGAATGAGAAGAAGGGCAGAGGTGGTCAGTCGTGACAGGTCAACTATTAGCCGTGGCGATTGGCGGCGCTGCCGGGGCGGTTATGCGCTGGCTGATGGCATCCGGTATCCAGAAGATGGCTGGTGGTGGTTTCCCCTGGGGCACTTTTGCAGTGAATGCTATCGGTAGTTTTCTGCTCGGATTCCTGTTTGTATGGCTGATTGAGCGCTCCACAGCCAGTGAATTGGTCCGGCTTGCGCTCACGGTCGGTTTTCTCGGTGCTTTCACCACTTTTTCCACCTATTCACTGGAGTCTATACGTTTGCTACAGGAGGGGGCTTTAGCTCTGGCTTTCGGCAATGTCCTTGGTCAGGTCATCATCTGCCTGACATTAACCTGGCTGGGAATTCAGCTCGCCCGAACGCTTTAGTTAGAGGCTGCATTCTACTCCTCTTTTTTCAACCCATGCCTGTTTTTCGTAATGGTTGTGATAGGTCGATATGGTGTTACCCCACCAACTGTTAACAGTTTCCGGGAACATATATTTATTCAGCTTGATTGAGCATGTCAGTCAATGTGACAAATTGTCGCTTGACACATAATCATATTATAATATATTCACGCCCTAATCTTTAAATTGAAAAAGAAACTGTTTGTAATAACGCAAAGGGAGTAAACATGTCTCGAATCGTAATTTTAGGTGCTGGCATATCAGGCCATACAGCTGCCAGATATCTTGATAAGTGGTTAGGAAAGAAACATGAAATCATTGTTGTTTCTCCTAATGCCAAATGGAACTGGATTCCATCCAATATCTGGGTGGGCGTTGGCCAGATGAGCGAAGAAGAGGTGACTTTTGATCTCGCTGAAGTTTATAACAAAACCAATGTGGACTTCCGTCAGGCCAAGGGTTTATCTATTAATCCGGAAGGCAGTGCAGATAGTGACAAGGCGTTTATCACTGTTGAATACACGCTTGAAGGCCGCGCCGGTGAGCAGGAAAATATTGAATACGATTATCTGATTAATGCTACAGGGCCAAAATTGAATTTTGCTGCCACTGAAGGACTGGGGCCGGATCACGGGCATACAGTATCAGTGTGCACAGCTGGTCATGCACTGGAAGCCAACGAAAAACTGCAGGTCGTGATCGACAGAATGCAGAACGGAGAACACTGCACGCTGGTTGTTGGTACAGGTCACGGCATGTGTACCTGTCAGGGCGCTGCTTTCGAATACATCTATAATGTCGATCATATTCTGCGCGAAGCCGGCGTCCGCGATATGGCTCGCATCGTCTGGATCAGTAATGAGTATGAACTCGGCGATTTCGGTATGGGTGGCGTGCACATCAAGCGCGGCGGTTATGTGACCAATGGCAAAACATTTGCAGAGTCGCTGATGGTTGAGCGTGGTATCGAATGGATTACACGTGCTCACGTGAAGAAGGTCGAAGCCGGCCTGATCCATTACGAAACATTGGATGGCGAGTTCCATGAGCAGGCATTCGATTTCTCTATGCTGATTCCACCATTTGCAGGTGTTGGTTTGCAGGCATTTGATAAAGCCGGTGAAGATATCACCAGTGAAGTGTTTGCACCTAACGGTTTCATGAAGGTAGATGCCGATTATACACCGCGTCCTTATGCAGAATGGAGTGCAAAAGACTGGCCAAGGAAATACCAGACGCCAAAATATAAAAATGTATTTGCAGTCGGCATTGCTTTCGCGCCACCACATCCGATCAGTAAACCGATGCAGAGTAGCAATGGTACGGCGATCAATCCAACACCTCCAAGAACAGGTATGCCATCAGCAACCATGGCGAAAGCTGTGGCGATGAGTATCCGCGATATGGTGAATGGTGCTGCTGAACCGACCCATTCGGCATCCATGGCGGAAATGGGCGCGGCCTGTGTTGCATCAACCGGATCACATGTGTTTAAGGGTACTGCGGCAACCATGACAGTGTTCCCGGTAGTGCCGGATTTCGAGAAATACCCGGAACATGGTCGTGATATTGAGTTGACGACCGGTGAAATCGGTTTGGCTGGTCACTGGATGAAATATATTCTGCATCATACATTCATCTATCAGGCGAAACTGAAACCGGGCTGGTCAGTGCTACCAGATTAATCGAACTAAATATCTAGAATTTCTGAGGAGCAAGACATGGCAAACAAAGTTACCAATAAGGAGCCTTACCAGCAGGCATATTATCCACCGGCCCCAACCGGCTGGACCAAATATATGCGTACATCACTGATCTGGCAGGGTATCCGTTTTATCGTTATCAATTTGAAAATGCTCAAACTGATGTCGAAATCGCACCATTAATAAGCACTGCTTACTAATGGCATGAGAAATACCAAAGCCCTCTGCGCATGCAGGGGGCTTTTTTGCTCACGGAGGAGTTTCGGGAAACTGAATCGCTGGCAGTTCAGTTTTTTATATTCAATTTATTATCACAGATTTCGCTCATGATACTTTGATCTAAGTCTCTTCTGTGTGTCATTTCATCGTAGCAGGCGACGGCTTGCAAGGTGTGCAGCAAGCGTAAAACCGGCTAGCGCATATAGTGCAAGGACCCCGACATGCAGCCACGGCAGGGTTAATGGCATTTCGGTCAGAAGTGGACGAATCAGTGCAACGGCATGTGTCAGCGGCAAAACTTGCGCTACCATCTGGGCGAAAGCGGGCAGAGTATCAATCGGATAAAAGACGCCGCAGAAGAGGAACATCGGTGTAACTGCCAGAGTGAAATAGTACAGGAAGAAATCATAGCTGGGTGAAATGGCGCAGAAGGCCAGAGCGGGGCCGGCAAAGGCAAGCCCGATCAGGAAGATGACCGGCAGTGCCAGCAGGGCAGTGTCCCACTGCTGAATACCACCGAGCAGACCTGCAACCACAAAGATGGCTGAGCCGCTGATCAGGCTTTTGGTAGCTGCCCACATCTGTTCTCCTGCAATGATCTCCTGAACGCGAAGAGGGGTGGCAAGCATACTTTCCCATGTCCCCTGCTGATTCATGCGCGTGAAGGCTGAATAAAGGCTCTCAAAGGTTGCCGTATTCATGGCGCTGGAGCAGAGAATGCCGCTGGCGAGAAATGCCATATAGGGAATGCCGTTCATATCACCGATATACAGGCCGAGGCCGTAACCGAGACCGAGCAGATAGAGAAATGGATCGCCGAAATTACCCAGCATGGAAGCACCGGCAAGTTTTTTCCAGACGAGAAAATTGCGTCGCCATACAGCCAACACATGCAAAGGAAAAAGTTGAAGGCTATTCATGCCTCTTCCCTCATGTCCCGACCGGTAAGTTTTAGAAATACATCTTCCAGTGACGCAGGTCGATGAATAAAAGTCAGGTCATTGCGTTCTGCACAACGAGCCACCAGAGGGCGAGCATCAAGGCCGTAGCAGAACCATGTGTCTCCAACATGATCGAGTCGAATATCCAGTCCTTCACATAGTTCGATGGCATCAAGTTCATTGCTTAGTCCACGTATTGCGACAACCTCAGCTTCGACATGCTCGGCAATCAGGTCCTGTGGAGAGCCGCGGGTGAGAATGCTGCCCCGATCAAGAATGATTAATTCATCACATAACTCTGCCGCTTCTTCCATATAGTGAGTTGTCAGGATCAGCGTTTTTCCCTGTTTTTTCAGAGAACGTAACCGTTGCCAGATCAGATGGCGTGCCTGCGGATCGAGGCCGGTGGACGGTTCATCGAGCACGATCAGGTCGGGATTGTTGATCAGGCTACGCGCGACCATCAGTCGCCTGCGCATGCCACCGGAGAGACTGGACACCTGATCCCTGCTGCGTCTTGCCAGAGCCGCGAATTCGAGCAGTTCTGCAATACGTGTTTCTGCTGCGCGGTAGCTTATGCCAAAATAACCCGCATACACTTTCAGGTTCAGGGACACGGAGAAGTCGGGGTCGAGGTTATCCTGTTGCGGGACTACTCCTATTCGGCTGTGAATAGCTGAATCGCCAACGGATTGGCCGAACACGCTGTATTGACCTTCGCTGACCGGTGATAGCCCCAAAAGCATGCGCATCAGCGTTGTTTTTCCTGCACCATTCGGACCCAGGATGCCAAAGCAGATGCCCGGACGGATATCGAAATCGACTCCGCAGATCACTTCGCGATCTCCGAAATATTTTCGTACACCTGTTGCACGGACTACAGCATCACTCATGGCTTTATTCTCTCGTATACGAGCTCAACTTCAATGGAGAGTATCTCTGTCGTACGACTGCATAAAAAAAACACCGCCAGAGGCCTGACGGTGTTTTGTGTCTTTGTTCACGTGTTCAGTCTGTTTCTAGAACAGTGAAATGACCTTCTGGCGTACCCTAATGTGTTTTGGGCTTCTGTTGGTCTGCACCAGGAAATGACCATAAGCCCGGTTTGCCAGTTTTTTATTGCCCAGAGCATCGGCCGAATAACCAATGTTCAGGCTGACCTCGGGCATATCCGGATCCAGGTCCTTGGCAATGGACAACAGTTGCAGTGCAGTTTCATGATTATTGTTTTCCTGCGCGATAATTGCACGCTGAACCCAGAGTTCTGCTACTTCACCATTGCGGGCAATTGCCTCACTGAGATAGTTCTCAGCATCGTTGAGTTGACCGCGCATCAGGGAAGCTGTTCCCATCCAGTACCATGCGCGCCAGTCAGAAGAGCTGTTCAGTAGTTCGGGTAATACCAGAGAAGCTTCAGCATATTGATGATTGAGCACCAATTCTTTGCCATACATCAGACGGGCCGCTCGATGCCCCGGATTAACACTGAGCAGTTGTGCCAGATGATCCAGCGCTTTGCTGCGATTACCCTGCATCAGCGCTGTTTTTGCGGCAGTAAACAGTTCTTCAGAACTGAGGGCTGGAACTGCAGGGGCCATCGGTTCTGCTGCTTTCTTTTCAGCTGCCGGAGTAGGGGTTTCAACGATCGTTGCAACCGGTTTGTTTGAACCGGACACCGGCGCTGAAGTTTTATCACCCTGAGCTGCTGATTTTTCACGGATCACTGGTGGGGCGGTTTCTGTCATGGTCAGCATCACCGGAGCATTTGACGCAACATCCCAGCTTGCCGAGGTATTTACTTTAGGGGTTGTAAGTTCCAGAAGGGCATCACCGGCACTTTTCAGGCTGGTTGAAAAGAGTAGTTCGGTGTCCATAGCGTTTGCATTTGCATGCGTTGAGAAGCCCAGACAGCAGAGTGCTGCACAGATTGTGATATATTGTTTTTTCACAGCTTCGCCTCCTTGATCGCATTCGTTGGATCAACAACACGCGGCGTCATAAAGATAACCAGCTCTTTCTTTTTCTTGGCGGTGTATTTGCCGGAAAAAGCCATGCCAAGTGCGGGGATGTCACCAAGCCCGGGAACCTTTCGGTTGGTTTCAGATTCAATGTCCTGAATCAGGCCGCCCAGTACAATGGTTTGACCATCACGTACGCGAACCAGCGATGAGGACTGTCTGATATCAAGGTTTGGAGCACTGGATGTTACATTACCCAGATTATCCCTGACTTCGGAAATGCTGGCAACGCTGGTAATAACAGGGGAGATATCGAGCATCACCCAGTTATCTGCAGAAATCTGTGGTGTAATTGCCAGTACGATGCCTTCAGTAATCACCTGACTTTTATCAGTAGAGAGAACAATTGCGCCTGCAGCAGTAGAATTGGTAGTTACCTCTTTACTGAAGAAGGTGCGGTCGGTGCCGACTTTGATCATGGCCGACTGATTGTTCAAAGTTCGGATTTTCGGCTGTGAAACGACTTGCACATCCCCCTGTTCCTTCAGCGCGGTAATCACCGATGTGATGTCACCCTGTGCGCCATTATGTGTTGCTGTAGCACCGAATGTCTGTCCAAGTACAGGAATGCCACCAGCGGCAGCTGTTACTGCATTGGCCGTGCTAAAGATGATATTCGTACCCCAGTCACCCGGATTAACACGTGACCAGTCAATACCAAGCGAAAAATCATCATTCAGGTTCACTTCTACGATTTTCACTTCGATTTCAATCTGGCGATGAATGGCCTGATTGATATGATTAATAAACTGGCCGATCTGAATAACCTGAGAATGTTTGTCGGTTACCTGAACCGTACCGGACATGCGGTTGACAATAATGCTGGCACCTTCTGCTTTTGATGACATGACGGACAGTTGTTTTTCAAGTTCATCCCAGAATTCGACTTTATCCTGGTGTTCAAGCTTGAATTCACTGGATTGACCACCAGAGCCACTACTTGCACTACCACCTGTTCCATTTGATGAGCTGGAGGAAACCGAGGCCTGATTACTGCCGCTGTCGCTGCGTACAAGACGGATATAATTGATGGTGAAAAGCTTGCTTTCGATATAATGCACATTGATCAGATTGCCATTTTGTTCCCAGTAGTGGCCGAGGCTGCCTAGAATAGAATCCATAGCCTGGTCAAAGGGGAGATTCTGGAAACTGACAGTGACGCTGCCGGTAACATCTTTGTCAGCTATGATGTTGAGCCTGTTCGCTTTAGCAAACAGGGCAAGTGCATCAACAACATTCATGTTTTTAGCCTGAAAGCTGTATAGCATTTCAGAGGCCGAAGCTGGCAAAATCCTTTCCCGTTGAGGTAGTGCAATTCTGTCTATCAAGCCAAGATTGACGGACCTGGACATGCTTGCCTTTGCATTACTTGCGGACATCTTGGCTTGTTTAGCAGGTGTTTCCGTTCTTTCAGTTGTTACACATGAGGAGAGCAGCATGGTGGTAGCTAGCAGAAAGATACCAGTCTGCAGTACGCCACCATGTCTGTTTTGCTTACATTTAGATATCATTGTCTCTACTTGCCTCCCCTGGCATGAACCTTCAAAGTCTTTTCACGATTACCATAGCGAAGGCGCACACTATTGCCGGCAATGCTAATAACCTTGAATTTCCCTGATTTCTGCCCTTCCTGAACCACATTGCCATTAACGATAGCAAATTTCTCGGAAGAACCAATAACAATTGCAGAAACTGCAGGCCAGTTAATCCAACGTTTCCCGCTTTTAAGCCTGACTGCTTTCATCGGAGAAAAAGGATTCCTGTCCGGTGAGATGACGGCCATTGCATCCCAGTTGACCATCTTCATCTTGCTCGTGTCTATACTTTCGGATGTTTCAGAAGAAAAGGGCCGGGTCGGGGAAATATCAGCCACAACAGACGAAGATGAACCGTCCTCAATCAGTGGGTCAATAACATTGAAGTAAACAATAATCAGCGCAATCACTGATAACAGGCCGACAAACCAAGGCTTCTGTAATAGGTCCCTCATCATGCAGGACCTTTGTTGATTGCTGCAATATTATCAATCTGGAGCGGTGTGCTTCGCATCCACATTTCAACATACATTTCTAGTTGATCAAGCTGGTCTGAACTACCGGTTACTGATGCGCTTGTCACATCCATTCGCCAGGAACTATTGGTAATGCTTTTAGCAAAATCGAGAATCTTTTTATAAGCGTTTCGTTGATTCAGGTCTCTGGAGGGGCGCAGGATGATCTGAATGGGAACGAGGTGAACGTTACCAAGTTTCTGCGGCGTAGGGTGGGCTCTGCCGACATTATAAATCAGGTTGATGCGTTGTTTCTGAGCCTTGGCAATGAATTTTTCCAGCCATTCGGCAAGACTGTTCTGGTCCGGCATCAGCTTGTTTTCGGCAGCAGCAAGATCTTCAGCAATTTTTTCATGGTTCTGGGCAGACCACTTAAGCTGCAGATGGTCTATTTCACGCCGCATGGTTTCCTGTTGCTGGCTGATAGACTTGGCACCATTTAGCAGTTCAAGGCGTTCGTTAATGCTCCACCAGATCACGCCAATACTCAGCAGAATCAATGCAATCAGCACGATGCGTGCAGCCCAACCTTGCTTGAGTTGCGTGGTAATGAACTCCAGTGGACCTTCCATCCGGGATATGAAACCTTGTTTGCCGCTCATTTCATGTATCCATTAAGCTTGAAACTCAGGCGCTTGAACACTTCGCTATTGCCGCGTCCAAGAACTTTATCCGGTGATTTCTTCCAGCTATCATCCATGAGAGCATTCAGTGGTGGTGCTGAAAGCTGAGCTTCAATTTTCTCCATATTTCTGATGATCATAGAAGAATCAGCGGTACTGTTGGACTTTCCACTGATGCTGAACTCTCTTACATCACCCTTTTGCGTAACAGTGGCCTTGGTAAGAATCAGGCCGGCAGGAATAACATCACCCAGATAGGCAAAGAAATTTACGGGGTAGGTCGCTTCGTTGGGGTTGTTCAGTTGGGCCAGTCGGTTTTTGGATGTTTCCAGGGTGCGCATTTTATCAGCCCACTGATTTCTTTCCGCAGTTAATTCGGCCAGTTTTTCTTTAGCACCGTGAACTACTGATGAGTTGGATACGAGGATTTCGACTTGTATCACAACAATGGCTGCGCATATCATGAGTACTGAAGCGAACATGACACTTAAACGAAGGGCATGTTTTTCTACTCTTCTGCGCTGAATATGTGATGGAACAAGGTTACTTGTACGGCGCGCAGGTAGTCTGCAAATATCCATCGCCCAGCAGAATGCATGGTGATCATCTTTTCTGGCCGCAAGAATGGGCAGGTTAATACGACTTTCCAGCTGTTCGTGTAACTCGCCGGACCCATCTCCGGCGGTAGAGAGTTTGTTTACGGCAACGCCGAACTGCTGCTTGGCATAAAGAATGGATCGGTCGATATCCCTGACCAGGATTTCTATATTATCCTGCCAGTTATAACCCAGGTCTCGAATAAACAGAATTTCACCATCACCACGTGTGATCAGGATATCTGTTTCACCGGAAAAGGTTGCCAGCATGGCGACCACATCGGTTTTTTCAACAGATAGCCTCATGGTGTGTTGAGCCATGACCTCTGAGAGAGGCATGAATGATTTCGGATACAGGTTCAGATCTTCAAGCGTCTGAACAATCTCTTTACGGAAAGACTCTGGCAGCAAGTGTAGCAGGATGCCTTGAGCCTCTTTGGCTGCAAATGTGTGTGTCCAGCTCCAGGCCGCATCTTCTGAGAATGCTTTTTCCTGTGGTGCACGACGCTTGAGGAAGGATTGTAGATCCTTGCTTGACATCGGTGGTACCTGAATAAACGGATGCGCCAAATTGTCGGATTCATAGACCATGGCGACATCACTGCCCGCTGCCACTTTGAGTTGTGTGGTTGCTTTTAAGGCGGCAGCTTTGAAGTCCTGAGTTGTGCTGACCCGCTCTTCACTCTGCCAGCGGGAGGCGCAGATGCCGTTGTCAAAATAAACCGCGTGGAACTCCCCCTGTATCCAACTGATACCAAGGGTAGGCCGCTTCAGTGGCTGTCTTCGATCCTTTCTTTTGCTTTTAAACATGGGTTATCGCTGCCACTTGAAGGTTAAGGCTGCAGGATTAAGCCCAAAACCCGGGTACTGGAATGTTTCAGGCCCCTTGATCAACTGAAGGAAACCGAGCCCGCCGATGGCGCCATGGGCATGTGTCGCGAATCTGGTGCCATGCATGATATAAAGCTCATAGATCAAATCTGGGGGCGGGGATGCTGCAGTTGGTCTGGAAGGTAGTACTGCTTGTGGCAGAAAACTCTCGATTTGATAGGCGGGCAGTGGAGCCACGCCAGTGTAGTCGCTGGATATCGTTACGCGGTGAAAGAGATGATCAAGGCTGATTCTCTGAATGACAATACCGGTATCGATACCTGTTCCGGGTAGAGCGCCAACCGGATTCTTCTCAGGCATCGGATTCGCTATAGTTTGATTCCACACGGCATCAAAACTTGCAGCAGTGAGAGCTGTAGGCAACGCAGCAAGCGGGGTTGCACCAGCTTTGCGTAAATCAGAGACAATCATGACACGAAGCGATGTAATAGGAACAACGGGAGCAGGGGTAGCAAGGTTTACCCTGTTTGTTCCACCAAATGGAATGGCACCTTGTTCATAAAGGGATGGTGGTGTGCCAGCAGGTGCCTGAGCAGGAGGCGCGGCAGGTGGTACAAACTCTGGAAACAGGGCAGGCATTGTGAGGGTGTAATTGGGATCAATGAAGAACTGTCTGGCTCTACCCATTTCGTTGACCAGGATTTGTTGGGCTGGCAGAGCACTCTGCGTGCTCAGGGCCCAGGCCCAGTTACCTGTAGGAATCAGAGTTAACGGGTCTGTAGGTCCATCCGAAGGAATGGAGTGTGTTCTTATCATAAAATCTTCAAGAACAGGAGCCAGTTTTTTAAGTGTGGTTTTTTCGGCATTAAGGCTGACGCTTTCAACGCGCGAGATAAGATTGGGTACGATAATTGCGGCCAGAATTGAGATGATAGCCAGTGCTCCGATCATCTCAATAAGTGTGAAGCCACGATTGAATCTGGTCATATCTTTAACTCTCACCACCTTACTTTAAATATATCGAAATAAGCGCGACATTTTATGGTTGAAAGATGTGTACCATAAAGTCATGTGTTGAATTGTGTTGTTTAATATCATTCAGTATCGCAAGCGAATACGCACCCATGAGCGGGTGCGTATTCGTGCAATAGATTAGTCCCTTGAGTTCAGTGAACCATGGTTGCTATGGTGAGAGCTGCCGCCGGAAGTAGCTGCGCCAGTACCAACGGTTACAGCTGTGCCAGTACCCAGCATTCTTGGTCCGGTTGCGCCTGCAGTGCCTGCTGCACCACCAGTAGCTGCACCAGTATTCTTGCCATCGCTGGATTTGCTGTCGCTGGATTTGCTATCACTGGACTTACTGTCGCTGGATTTGCTGTCAGATTTCTCTACAGAAGATTTGCTGTCAGATTTTTTTTCACTGGCAGTCGAAATCTGTGTTGTTGTAGCCACGCCGAATGCAATCAGCAGAGCTGCTAAAAAATATCGAATCATTTTGGTCTCCGTTCCGTCGATGATATGTTGTTACTAATTGGTATGCTTCCCCAAGCAGAGGGCTAACATATACAAACTCTAGCGACTAATCAATTGCATCCTGTGTGATGCAGGTCACGTTTATTATCCGATTGCGCTCATCATGGTCAGCATAGGAAGGAATATGGCCAGTGCAACAAAACCGACAACTCCAACCAGTAGCAGGATGATCGTAGGTTCAATAATGCTGAATACGCGTTTGATGCGGCGCGGAATCTCTTCATTGTAGTGAGTGGAAATATGGCCCAGTGTTTCATCAAGATTACCTGTGGATTCACCTACTGCAATCATTCTCAGGACCATTGGCGGGAAAATCGCATGCTGGCGAAAGGCGTTGGCAATAGTAGAACCATCGGCTATGTCCTGCTTGATCTGATTCAATGCGGAGGAAACAATAAAGCTGCCGACCAGACCGCGGCAGTAATCAATCGATTCCAGAATAGGGATACCGACTTTGTACATGATGCCCAGATTTCGGGTCATGCGGGACATCGTGATCATGCGGTTGAGTTCACCGAATACAGGTATTTTGAATTTAATCGTTTCCAGGGCAAATGCCACTTTTGGTGAATAGCGTCTGGCATATCTCAGTATCAACCAGACGACGGGAGGGGTGAGCAAAACCCATAACCAGTATTGATCCATAAACATGCCGATATCCATTACCACCTGCGTTGGCATGGGCAGTGGAATATTCAGGCTGGTTAGTAGTTCTGCAAAACGGGGTACCACAAAGGTGAATAGCAGCATAATGAAGCCTAGTGCTGCGGTGATGACCATGGCTGGATAAATGGTGGCCTGCTTAACATCAGAACGAAGGTTGCTCAACCAGATGAAATAATCTCGCAATTCGGTGAATGATTCCACCAGGCTGCCGCTGAATTCGCCGGCCCTGATCAGATTGATCATGACATCGGGAAATGCTTTTGCGTGCGATTGCATGGCATCAGATAAATTGTTGCCCGATTCAATATCAATTTTGATTTCGCTCAAAGCTTGTCTAAGTGCAGGGCTCTGAACTTCTTCAGCCATCGCTTCGATGCATTCAACAAGAGGTATGCCAGCGGCAAGCATCGGTATCATGCCTGTGCAGAATTCCACCAAATGACCTCGTTTGACCTTGCCAGCAGGTTTTTTGGTTGCCTCTTTTTTGCCTTTACGCTCTTTTGCAAACACAAGCAGCAGGTCACTCTCTTTGAGTTTGTTTTCCAGAGCATCTTCGTCAAAGGCACTCATGATACCCTTGATGCTTGCCCCCTGAGGGTTTACTGCTCTATATGTAAACTCAGGCATCGCTGATTACAACGCGAAGGACTTCTTCAATGCTGGTTAACCCTGAAGACATTTTCTCCACACCATCGGTAAACATGCGGCGCATGCCTGATGCATTAACTTCTTCAATGGTCAGTCTCTGATTTTTAACGATAGAGTCGTGGAAAGTGTCGCTCATCTGCATGATTTCATAGATGGCAACGCGGCCTTTGTAGCCTGTGCCGTTGCATTTGGAGCAACCTTTGCCGTTGAAAAAGCGCACATGTTGCTGCTCTTCCGGGGTCAGGCTGAAGCGGTCCAGGATGGTTTGAGGGGGATTCACCTCTTCTTTGCAGTCATTGCAAATTTTGCGCACCAGACGCTGGGCGACCACGCCGATCAGGCAGGCCGGAATCAGATATGAGTCTACGCCCATGTCTATCAGTCGGGGGATGGCACCAGCAGCATCGTTGGTATGCAGGGTGGATAAAACCAGGTGGCCTGTGAGCGCCGAACGTACTGCCAGTGAGGCTGTTTCCTGGTCTCGAATTTCACCCACAAGAATGACATCCGGATCCTGACGCAAAATGGAGCGCAAGCCTTCAGCAAAGTTAAGTCCGACATCGAGATTGACCTGTGTCTGGCGGATCATGGGTAGCATATATTCAATAGGGTCTTCGAGTGTGAATACACTTTTCTCAACAGCGTCGATTTTACTCAGTGCGGTATACAGCGTGGTGGTTTTACCCGAACCGGTAGGGCCGGTTACCAGAATGATGCCGTGCGGTCGCTGAACCAGCGATGAAAACACTTTATAGTCATGCTCTGACATGCCCAGATCTTCAAGCGACATTTTCTTGGGATTACGGTCCAGTACACGAATCACAATATTTTCACCACAGGCAGATGGTAATGTGGACACACGCAGGTCAACCGGACGACCACCGAATTTGAAAGAGGCGCGGCCGTCTTGAGGGATGCGCCGTTCGGTCACATCAAGTCCGGACATGATTTTCACACGTGATGAGAGGGCAGGGAACAGCTGGGTCGGCATCAACACCATTTTATGCAGGATGCCATCCATGCGCATGCGTACTCGTAGGGTTTTCTCTTCCGGTTCTATGTGAATATCGGTGGCGTTATTTTTGACCGCCAGCACAATGATTTGGTCCACCAGTCGTACCATGGGTGACTCTTCCGCATCGCCTTCTGCGGTGATGCCCTGACGCAGAATCAGATCGACTGTTTCCTCAATACTCATGCCTTGAGCGTAATGATGGTCGAGCAGCTCAAGTATCTGATCTTCGGGTGCGCCGACGACATCAACAATCATGCCGGATATTTTACTCACAGTATCAATGGCGATGACGTTGAAGGTATCTGCCATGGCTATGGTCAGGTGGCCATTATCATTGTTCAGCGGTACCAGTCTGAAGCGTTTGGCCATTTCATACGGGATAAGTTTGATCAGCTCGTCATCTATCAGTGTATTCTGGAGATCAATCACATTAACTGCTGATTCTTCTGCCAGTGCTTCGGTGAGGGTATCAGATGTGATGAAGCCGAGATTAATCAGTGTTTCACCCAGATAGCCGCCAAGGCGTTGTTGTTCGCGTAGCCCCAGGCTCAGCTGGGCCTCATTGATGTGACCAGCGCGCAATAGCCGCTCACCCAGGCGGATTTTATGAGATAGGTCAATCAGGGTAAGGGAAACGGCGTCAGCCAGAGCTCTGGAAAGGGACTCGGAGCTAATATAACCAAGTGAAACCAGAGTCTCTCCGATGTATCCACCCATGCGCTCCTGATGGGCCAGTGCCTGATCGAGTTTGTCTTGATCAATCAGGCCGGCTGCAATCAGGTGTTCACCAAGTAGGACTTTCTGTTGTGTGCCGGGAGTAGTCATCTTGTCCGCCTCATCAGGTTTGGTTCAGTGGTGCTGAAGATAGATGCGCCACTTGTATCCATAAAAAAGGCCAGTAGATGGTTGATCTACCGGCCTTTTTGTTGAGTTTACTACAATGTCAATCGTGGGTGTAGATTAACGGGAGCCCAGGTAGACCCACATGGTGACGGCAGCGCCAGCCGTGTTACGAGGGTCTGCAACGCCGGTTCCGCCTGCAGCGCCAGGTACGCGAGCGCGGCCAGCGTTCCACCATGCCGATGCACCGGTGACTTTTTCCATGTCACTATCCAGAATTTCACTGAGTTTGCGGGCCTCATCGACAGTCAAGCCACTGATCTGTGCGTAAGAGATAACAAAGGAGCGGGCTGGTGCTGCAGCTGCACTGTCGTAGTCAGCAGTGCCGTCGCCATCAAGGTCGAATGAAACGCCGCCAGCTGGTGTGGCTGCACCACCCATAGCAGTTGCTGAATCGATAACAAAGAAATCACCACTTGGATTGACCGGATTTTCCAGTTCTTTATCCAGATATGGCCCGTCCCAGCCTCTCAGGCCTGCAGCCGGAGCGGTAATGAGATCTTTTGGAGCGGTTGCTGTTCTTGCTTCAGTAGGGTCAGCATCATGTGATGGGAATGTGCTGGTGTCTTTATAATAATCGACCACAGAGGTGCGAATACTGTTCAGGTTGGTAACCAGCGTGTCGATTTTAGCATCACGGATAGCATCAAAGATTTTTGGTGCAACGATAGCTGC
Source organism: Mariprofundus micogutta (assembly GCF_001895085.1). Lineage (GTDB taxonomy): Bacteria > Pseudomonadota > Zetaproteobacteria > Mariprofundales > Mariprofundaceae > Mariprofundus > Mariprofundus micogutta. The sequence goes on from NZ_BDFD01000014.1 coordinate 57,281, forward strand.
GAGAATAGCGATCACGGCCAAGACGCCGATCATTTCAATCAGGGTGAATCCTTTCTGTTTTCTGGTGCTTCTTAGCATATGTCTATACTCCTCATAGATCGTTTGGATTTGGTTCTATCTTTTGTCGGTGATGCGTAGCGTAAATTGGCATAAAATCTGTTTCCCCACAGATGACCATGCGTAATAAGTCGATATCATGAACAAATATTAATCATATCGCAAGGGACATCATATGGGGAGCAAGAAATCAGAATGTGACCTGCATCACTGATGTTTTGCCGCCTGTATGACCTGATCTTCCATCCTTTATTGCACGTTGATCAGGCAGCATATTAGGGGTTGATTATATAAGTGGAAACGAATATATTTCGTTGCATGAGTGATTTACCGATTATTCCAGAAGATAAAATTAAATCTGCTTCCCAGGGCTTGAGAGCGATTGCACATGAGTTGCGACTCTCTGTGTTATGCCTGCTGCTTGAGCGCCCGATGTGCGTGCATGAGCTGATTGAGGCTACGGGTGCCGCGCAGTCAAATCTGTCTCAGCATCTGTCAAAAATGCGCATGCTTGGCATATTGGAGAGTGAAAAGAGAGGACAGGAAGTGATGTACAGCATTGCCAATCCTGATTTTGCTGAGCTGGTAAATGCACTGAAGCAGATCTATTGCCCTGAAATGGTTTGTGCTGCTCCTACAGCCAAGGAGGGGTGATGGCGTTTTTTTCGCCGAAAACATCAGCAAATTATGCTATAATAAATAAGCTGATGGTGCCACTTACGGTGGCACTTTTTGCGCTACCTGCAACTGCGGCTGAAATTTCATCACTCAAACAGAGTGTTGAGTATGCCTTGCAGCATAATCGTCTGCTGGCTGCTGATGCACAGACACTGGAACAGGCTCAGGCCAGGCAGGATGGGGCGTTTGGACGTTTGATGCCACGTCTGGATGTTTCCACAGGGGTGGCGCGTACGGATGCGCCGGGCAGTTATCTGGGCATGAAGTTGAATCAGAAGAATATGTCAGCTGCCGACTTTAATCCGGCTTTTATCAACAATCCCGGTTATATTAATAATTATCAGACACGAGTGGGGTTGTCGCTGCCTGTTTATCAGGGAGGGGCACTCTGGGCTGGTAAAAGGCTGGCTGGGCATCAGGCTGAGTCGTCCCGGTTCGCGCATGAAGCTGCCAGACAGCAGGTGATCTATCAGGTGATCGAAGCTTATGCCCGCACCAGGCAGACCTTTTCCCAGATCGAAGTGATGGAGCGCGCAGTCAGTGCTGCCAACAAACGCCATCAGGATACACAGGCCATGCAGAAGCGCGGCGTACTCATCGACAGTGACGTGATGGATGCACGTGTGCACCTGCTGCGCACCGACTTGCAGCTGCAGCAGGCTAAAAATGCACATGCCCGGAGCCTTGATGCTCTGCAGCGTGTGATGGGTATCAATGGCGAAGTCAGTATGCATGCCAATGAAGAACCGCGCTTGAAAGCTGTTGAACTTACACTTGCCGGCGCAGTTGAAACTGCCCATCAGACAAGATTGGACCTGAAAGCGATGCAGCAGGGTTATGAGGCTGCTGATGCAGGTGTCGATAAAGCGCAGTCAGGATTTCTTCCGCATGTGAATCTGGTAGCAGCCAGTGAATGGAATTCTTCGACGCTGGCTTTGAAAAATCGAAATACAATGATTGGAGCGACGGTCAGCATGAATCTGTTTGCCGGAGGTTCCGATATGGCTCAGGTACGTGTCGCCCGTGCCGAACTTGTGTCACTTGAATACAAAATCGCCGACCGTAAACAGCAGATAAAGAATGAGGTTTCACATGCATGGCGTATGCTGGAAGAGGCAAAACTTCGCTATCAGAGCGAGACCGAGGCGATGAAACAGAGTGTGGAATCGCTTCGTATTAAATCACTGCGTTTTGAGCAGGGTTTATCCACAACGACAGATCTGCTTGATGCGCAATTGCAGGCGGACTCATCACGTGTTTCGGCCATCCGTGCCCGCTACGATGTAATCATTTCACAGGCCGGGCTGCTTATGGCTGTCGGCTCATTAAACGAGGAGATTATTCAATGAAAACAGGCATCAGGCTTTTTATTTCATTGTTAGTGCTGGCGGGTCTGCAGGCTTGCGGCGGGGAAGAGGGACAGATGCAGCAGAGTGCTGCTCCGGCTGTTCAGGCAGAAACTATGACAGTAAAAGCTGTTGCGGTTGCCGAGAACTATGTCACCAGTGGCACTGTCACGTCCGACCACCGTGTAGCAATCTCATCCCGTTTATCAGGTTATATCCGCGAGCTCGCAGTGCGCGAGGGTGACAAGGTAAAAGCCGGTGATGTGCTGGTGCGTGTCGACCCGGTCAATGCAAGACAGGGACTGGTTCAGGCACAGGCCGACCTTGCCGATGCAAAGGCTGATAAAGATCGCTACGAAGAACTGTTTGCAGCGCATGCAGTAAGCAAACAGCAGCTTGATCGCGTGAGTCTGCGTTACAAAGTGGCCAGATCCCAGGTGGAGCAGGCGCGTAACCAGTTGGGTTATGCAGAAGTTCGCTCACCGGTTGCAGGTGTGGTTGTTGAGAAACGTATGAACAAGGGTGATCTGGCTTCTCCGGGCGCTGCTATCCTGGTTCTGGAAGATCCGGACAGTCTGTTGGTGGAAACCTATGTGTCCGAACAGTTTGTCAGCGGTATCAAGATTGGCGATAAAGTTGAAATTGAAGTGGCAACGCTTAAGCAGAGCTTTGCTGGTGTGGTTCGTCAGGTCGTTGAAGCTGCTGATGCTGTGTCGCATCAGTTTCTGATTAAAATTTCTCTCAATGGTGAATCAGGCGTGCACCCCGGAATGTATGCCATGGTGGGTTTCAAGGTTGGTGAACGTCCGGCACTGGAGATTCCCGCGGCTGCGGTCATTGAACGTTCCGGTCTGCATGGCGTATATATAGTTGATGCAAACGGCATTACCCGTTATCGACAGATTCGTCTGGGTAAACCGCATGCAAACGGTGTGGAAGTGCTGGCAGGCTTGCGTGACGGTGATGTGATTGCCTGGAATGCGACTCCGTCTGCGCAAACACCTGCACTGCAAACCGGCATGAAAGTTTTAGCCAAATAATGAGCGATAAATAATGAGTGATAATACAGAGCTGAATATTGCAGGTCGCCTGGGTAAGGCGGCCATGTTCTCCAATCTGACTCCGATGCTGAGCATTCTGATCTTTCTGATCGGGGCAGTGGCATTGATGATTACGCCGCGTGAAGAAAACCCTCAGATTGATGTGCCTGCAGCCAATGTGTTTGTTCAGATGCGTGGTGCATCACCTCAGGAAGTGCAGAACCTGATTGTTCGCCCTATGGAAATGGTGCTGCGTGAAATGACAGGCGTGGAACACTCTTATGGCATGGCTATGGACTCACTGGCCGTGGTAACCGTGATGTTCAAGGTGGGTGAAGACAAGGAAGCCAGCCTGGTCAAATTGTATGACCGCATTATGCAGAATCTGGACAAGATTCCTGTCGGTGCATCACAGCCGCTGGTTAAACCACTGGATGTGGATGACGTGCCGGCATCGGTGATTACGCTTTCATCAAAAGATATGGATGGTCTATCCCTGAAAAGGCTGGCTGAGCGCGTACGTGATCAGCTTGCACCTCTGGAAGGGGTTTCTGTAGCCAATATTATTGGTGGCCGTGATCACGAGATCGGTATTCAACTCGATCCTATTAAACTGGCTGCTTACCGCATCCCGCTGGATCAGCTGCATCGGGTGCTGGTATCAGCCAACGTTGGCGGGCCGGTTGGCTCTCTGATCGGCAATAACAACGAAACAAAAATATGGCTGGATGGTTATCTGAAAACGGCGGATGAAGTCGGCCAGTTGGTCGTTGGACAGGCAAAAAACAAACCTATTTACCTGAAAGATGTTGCCAGCATCACTGATGGTGCCAGCGATGTGGAGCATTTCCATCGCATCGGTTTTGGTGCTCATCATGTGGATCAGGCTATGCAAGGTGAGCCGGAGTTACCAGCCGTCTCGATTACTCTGGCCAAGAAACGCGGCACCAATGCTGTGGTTGTCACGCAAAGCATAGAAGAAAAGCTGAACGCGCTGAAAGGTGATTTTATCCCCGATAACGTTCAGGTGAATATTACCCGTGACTCGGGTAACCGTGCCAATGCAGCTGTGAATATGCTGATTGAACATCTGGGTATCGCGATCGGTACGGTGATTCTGATTCTGTTGCTGTTTCTGGGCTGGCGTGAAGCCACCATCGTAACACTGAATATTCCGCTGATCCTGTTTGTTGTGCTGGCTATCGGCCTGATGGCGGATCAAACCATTAACCGTATTACACTGTTCGCCCTGATTCTGGCTCTCGGTCTATTGGTGGATGATGCCATTGTGGTGATTGAAAATATCCATCGTCATCTGCACAAGGGTGTAAAATCCATGCAGGACAAGGCGCGTCTGATTGTGATTGCGACCAACGAAACGGGTAAACCCACCATTATTGCCACGATAGCCGTAATTCTGGCATTTGTACCTATGGCGTTTGTGACCGGCATGATGGGCCCGTACATGGGGCCGATTCCCTTTAATGCACCGGTAGCCATGGCTGCATCGCTGGTGATTGCCTATATGTTTACACCTTGGATCGCGCAGCGTTTTCTGCCGGCCAAAATCAGTACATCAGAAGCGAATGATCATGCTGATGATTCACACAAGGACTGGGTCTATCGCACCTATATGCGTTATGCCACGCCCCTGATCGAGTCAGCTGCTGTACGCCGCACATTCTGGCTGGTGACACTGGTCCTGTTTGTTGCCGCCATGATGCAACCGGGCTGGCAGTTCCTGCGTCCTGCCGGTATCAACGGCCCACTTACGCCTGGTACGGTTGAGCTGAAAATGTTGCCGAAAGGGGACAACAACACCTTCAATATCACCATTGATCTGCCGGAAGGTGCATCACTGGAAGAGACTGACCGTGTAGCGCGTGAAGTGGCTGACGTACTGCGAAGTCATCCCATGGTTCTGGACTACGAAACATTTGTAGGGCAGGCCGGTCCGATTGATTTCAACGGTATGCTGCGCGGTGCAGTGCTGCGTAAGGGGCCTAATCTGGCTGATATTCGCGTTAACCTGGTGGATAAACATGATCGCTCCATTCGTTCCGATGCCATAGTGCTGGAATTGCGCGATTTGCTTGCTCCGGTTCTGACGGCTAATCCGCAATCGAATATCAAGCTGGTGGAAGATCCGCCGGGTCCACCTGTGCGTGGCACACTGCTGGCTGAAATTTACGGACCTGATTACGATACCCAGCGTGCGCTTGCCAAAGAGGTGCGTAAGAAGTTCGAGGCAACCTATGACGTGGTCGATGTCGACGATTCGGTAGGTGATGAGCAGATACAGCTGAATGTTCGTGTGGATAAAGAGCGTGCAGCACATCTTGGTGTGGTTACTCAGCAGGTAGAAACTGCGCTGCACGATTTTCTGCAGGGTTATGATTTCGGTGCTGTGCATATGGATGATGAACGCCATCAGGTGAAGTTGCATGTGCGTTTGCCAAAAGCGCTTCGCGCTCATGCTGAAGACCTGCACCGTATCTATGTCTCCGGTTCACAGGGCGCAGTTCCACTCTCAGCATTTGCAACGATTGAACAAACAGTAGCCTCCAAACCGATTTACACGAAAGACGGGCATCAGGTGACTTATGTGATGGCTGAGCCGAAGCAGGGCTCTCAGGTTTATCCATTGCTGGAGATGGACTGGGCCATTGATGAAACAGAAGTGCTGCCGGGAACGGAAGTGAAAACCGGAGGTATGCGTTTTACCAATACGGCCCCGGAAAATACTTTCGGTTATCACATGTTGTGGGACGGCGAGATGCGTCTGACTCTGGACGTGTTCCGTGACCTCGGAGCTGCTTTTATTGTCGCACTTGTGCTGATCTATCTGCTGATGGTGGCATATTATGGTGAATTTATTCTGCCAATGATGGTGATGGCCCCGACTGCATTGACCATGATCGGTATTTTTCCGGGGCACTGGATTACCGGGCAGCCGTTCACCGCCACATCGATGATAGGCATGATCGCACTGGCCGGCATTGTTGTACGAAACTCAACGCTGCTGATCGATTTTATTCTTGATTATCGTAAGCAGGGTTTTGCTGTAAAAGAGTCGGTGCTGGAAGCGGGGGCCGTGCGTGCTCGCCCGATCCTGCTCACTGCCCTTGCTGTTGTTGCCGGCACATCGGTGATGATTACTGATCCGGTATTTGGCGGCCTGGGTGTATCGATGGCATTCGGAACCATTGCAGCAACAATTCTGACCCTGTTTATCACACCATTGATGTATTACCTCTGGATGAAGGGTAAACCGGACTGTACTGAAACCGATTATTCTGAAATGCCTGACACACAAACAAGGAGTTAACATGAGTATTCAACGTGCGATTCGCATTATTGCGGGATCATTTATTCTTTTGAGCCTGTATCTGGCTTCAGTTTACAATGGTGTGGTTTTGAGTGAAGCAAGCTGGCTTTGGTTCACCATATTTATTGGTGTGAATTTACTACAATCAGGGATCACCAAATGGTGCCTGATGGAAACCATCCTAGCCAAGTTGGGTATGAAAAGCTGCTGTGAAGCAAACAAATAAAAGCAATGGGTATTGCTTTTATTTGTGCGATAGTCAAAGGAGATTCAGGCAATGGGCCTTGCGATTATTTGTGTGATAGTGAAAAAAAATTCGCAATGGAGTTGCGTTCCTGAAGCGATAGATAAAAAGAATACGCAATGGTTTTTACTAGTCAGTGTTGTCATTGATTAATGAGTACTTATTGCCCAAGTTGACGGGTACAGGTGGGCTCCTCCCCCCTCCCCATACACGGATATCACCTGTGCCTGTCATCGATTTAAAAACAGTAGAGGACACAATAGATGCAATTTATGCAACAAAATGCAGTTTATATATTTATCATTATCGTCATAGCCTGGGTGTTATGGCAACGCATCATCGGACCGAAGATGTCTGGTGTAAAATCCATCAATGCAGCTTCCTATCAGCAGATGCGCAATCAGCCGCATACACTGGTGGATGTGCGCCAGCAGGGTGAGTGGGAGTCCGGCCATGCTGCCAAGGCCAGCCATATTCCGCTCGGCGAAATCAAACAGCGCATGGATGAAATCGCCAAGGATAAACCCGTCGTGGTGATTTGCGCATCAGGTGGCCGTTCCTCCATGGCTGCAACAGCACTGGCCAATGCCGGTTACAGTGAAGTATATAACTTCTCCGGAGGCATGGGTGCATGGAGTAGCGCCAATCTGCCTGTAAGCAGGGGGCGATAAGACAATACCCTTAATACATAAGTGTATTGTTTGGTGACAATATCACAGAAAAAAAGTTGAAACATATTACTATTCGCTAATATTTAGAGCGTAAGAGGAGAACAACATGGTTAAAAAGTTCGGATTGGTGTTAATGGCACTGCTAGTTATACCGTTTACAGCTTCTGCCTGCGGCATGGGTGAGAAAACCGCAGAAGGTTATGAAAACACTGCTGTGAAACATGCCAATCAGCACTGGAGCCAGGGCGATGCTTCTGCTGTGCCATTCCAGTTTATTGATGTACGTACTGCTGAAGAGTTTGCCGCGGGACACATTGAAGGTGCCAGACTGATCCCGGTTCAGGAACTGGCTGAGCGCTTGAATGAAGTGCCGAAGGATAAACAGGTTTACGTCTATTGCCGATCAGGTAAACGTTCTGCGCAAGCCTCATCCCTTCTGGCCAAAGCAGGGTTTTCCAATATTGAGAATGTATCCGGTGGTATCAATGCCTGGACAGATGCCGGCTTCCCGGTGGTGAAATAATGCTGAAAAGTTTAAATGTAAATCAGCTTTATCCACGCTGGCTGGTGGGGAACGAAAATGACCAGCCGATTCAACTGATTGATGTCCGCTCACCGCAGGAGTATGCCAATGCGCATGTTCCGGGTGCTAAACTGATTTCACTTAACACATTGATGGCAAGGGCCAATGAAGTCCCTAAACAGGGCGATGTGTATGTGATTTGTCAGATGGGCGGACGTTCCGCACAGGCTATCTCATATTTAAGTCAGCAGTTTGGTTTTGATAATCTGATCAATATTGACGGTGGTACTGCTGCATGGATGCAGGGCGGTTATCCCATTGCAGAGGAGGCTGACGCATGAATGCAAATGTAGGAATAGTGGATCGTGCACTGCGCCTGATAGCCGGAGGTTTCATTGTAACCTTAGGTTATATCGGGGGGCTTGAAGCACCGTGGAATGCGGTAGCAATTGCTGCAGGCAGTGCCTTTATGCTGACAGCACTGATCAAGTTCTGTCCGTTATATATGATTTTTGGCATCAATACCTGCACTAAAAACGCAGCTGACTGATTCATCTACAACCCTGGAGGTTGAAGAAGTAACTCCGGATTGTGGTACCGATGCATCGGGACAGGAGTAAGTTCGTACTTATTCGATACGTTATCCGGGAAAATAATAAAACAGGGGCTAATACCCCGGGAAGGAGAGGAACTATGGCACATGTGGTCGTAATAGGAGCGGGAATCGGGGGCATGCCTGCTGCTTATGAAATGAAGGAAGCCCTGAATAAATTACCGGGAAAAGGACACGAAGTTACAGTGGTGTCCAATGTGGATTATTTCCATTTTGTACCCTCTAATCCCTGGGTGGCTGTCGGTTGGCGTACCAAAGAAGATATCAGCTTTCAGGTTGGCCCTTATCTGAATAAAAAAGGCATTAACTTTGTTGCCAGTGGTGTAAAAGAGATTCATGCAAAAGATAACAAGATTACGCTGCATAACGGCCATGACCTTGAATATGATTATCTGCTGATTACAACCGGTCCACGACTGGCATTTGAGCTGGTGGAGGGTCTTGGTCCGGATGGTCATACCCATTCAGTATGTCATGTGGATCATGCGGTAGAAGCGTATCACGCATTTGAAGAGTTCTGTAAGAATCCCGGTCCGATTGTAGTCGGTGCTGTACAGGGCGCATCCTGTTTCGGTCCGGCATACGAATTTGCCATGATCCTCGATACTGAACTGCGCCGTCGCAAGATTCGTGACAAAGTTCCGATGACCTTTGTAACAGCAGAGCCATATATTGGTCACCTGGGACTTGGCGGTGTGGGTGATTCCAAAGGTATGCTGGAATCAGAAATGCGTAATCGTCACATCAAGTGGATGACCAATGCCAAAACCACCAAAATCGAAGATGGTCTGATGCATGTTGAAACGGTCAACAGTAAAGGTGAGACTGAAGACACACATGAAGTACCGTTCAAATACTCCATGATGTTGCCGCCTTTCCGTGGTATTCCAGCTGTGGCTCAGGTTGAAGAGATGTGTAACCCGATGGGTTTCGTCATGATCAATGATTTCCAGCAGAACCCGACCTATAACAAGATCTATTCTGCCGGTGTATGTGTTGCGATTCCGCCGGTAGAAGCAACGCCGGTTCCATGCGGGACACCGAAAACCGGTTATTTGATTGAATCCATGGTGACTGCGGCGATTCATAATATCTGTCACGATATTCAGGGTGAATCGCCAGAAAAATGTGGCACATGGAATGCCATCTGTCTGGCAGATATGGGTGATACCGGTGCAGCATTCGTTGCTCTGCCTCAGATTCCACCACGTAACGTGCAGTGGATGAAGAAGGGCAAGTGGGTACACACGGCCAAGGTGATGTTCGAGAAATACTTTATGCGTAAGATGAAAACCGGTGTATCCGAGCCGTTCTACGAGAAAGCATTCCTGAAAACACTTGGCATCAAACGTCTGGACGGCGAGTAAGATGGCAAGGCTAACAGCCACATTCAAGAGTGGGGCGGCGTTTAATATTGAATGTCGTGGTCACTCTGTTCTGACTGATCAGCCGACAAGCAATGGTGGCGAAGATTCCGGCATGACACCGCCGGAATTTTTTGCCGGCTCGCTGGCCGGATGCATCGGTTTCTATGTCGCACGCTATTGCCAGCAGGCAGGCATAGATACTGAGGGTTTGAAAGTCGATTGTGACTGGTCTGTGCATGAAGATTCACCCCGCCGTATCGGTGAATTTACCATAGATGTGGTTTTGCCCGGTCTGCCTGAAAAACGCAGGAAAGCAGTGGAGAGAGTAGCATCATCATGTCTGATACATGCGACCCTGCATCACACACCTGACATAAATATTAATCTGACGACAAACTGATTACGGAATTCCTGAGTGTATGGCGATTGCACAATCGTCGTATGCTCAGGCATGTTCCGTTTTCATGACAGACACACTGTTTAGGAGGATACCCTGATGAGTATTGAATCACTTGAATTGGCGATAGAAGAAGCGCAGACACAACTGGATGGGCGCGAGAGTAAGAGGTTGATGGGCTGGGCAGTCATTTCAGGCCTGCTGTTTCTGGTACCTGTGGTACTGTTTTTCCAGCTTTCTACAGACACTGTTGTAGGCAATAGCTATGCCGGGGTCGTCATCGTATGGCTAATGATTTCATTGGGTGTTGGTAATGCTATCGCCGCAGCCATGTTTTCAGGCAGAACTGTAGAGTTGGTGCTGGCACTGGCAACAGCATCAACCGTGCTGGATATGGAAAAGGCGCGTCTTGCTGATATGCGTGAATCACAAGCTGAATAGATGCTTGAATACGTATTTTTTGACCCGCGCCCGCGCGACCTGTTTATATCACAGGTGCATGAACTGGGTGTTGAGATCAGCCTGAAACAGAAGGGGGAAGAGCTGCTGGTTCTGCTTCCAGATGATCTGACTGATGATATCAATAATCAGGTTGAAAACTTCTTTATGGCCACGCTGGATATGTCCGAAGAACTGATGGCCGAGGCTGAAGGTGTCGAGAGTTTTAATGTCACCGGGGTGGAAGTGAAACTGAAAAATGGTGAGTCTGTGATGGCCTCTGTGGATGCAATGATTCTCGGTAAAGTGCTTTCAGTCCTGGATTTTGATGAGTTGGCTCAGTTTGTCGATGCAATTACTCAGGCTGTAGAAGAGCCGGATTACCGTCCTATCTGTAAACGCGATTAAGCAGTTGTTCAGAGTCAGGTATGAGCAGTCGATTTAATCCACAAATCACCTATTACAATCCGCAAAAAAAAGCTGAATCGCTGTTTTCCATTTTTCTTGTCGGCCTGTTTTTTCCGCGCCGTATGTTTACTGGTTTGCCTCAGGCTGAAGGGTTCAAAGACAGTGCTGTACTGCTGGCCTGTTATTTGGCTGTGCCATCGATATTGATGACCACGACCTTTGGTGCTGTGGCATCAAGTCTGGCTCCGAACTTCTTTGTCGGTGTTCTCATTTTTATCTCCATCTTGCCAATCTCACTGGCCATAGGTGTTTCCAGTTCATGGTTGTGGGCAAAATACCTGAGTTGGACGTTGAGTCGTTTAAGTGGACGGGTAATATCAACGGAATCGGTATTTCAGGTTTGTGCCTATAGTGGACCACCATTTGTCATTGCCTGGGGTCCATATCTGGGGCCGGTGATGGCGTTGTGGAATTTACTGCTGAACTGGAAAGGTTTGAAACACCATTGTGGTGTCGGCTACGGTCTGTCTTTTCTCGCGATGTTCAGCGGCATTACACTGTTGGCTCTAATTATGCTGGTCATATTTAGCGTATTGTTTTTGCTTCTGCCGCAAAATGTGAATATGCTGCTTGAGTCAGTTGAATTCATCATGAGCCAGCGAGGTTGGATATGAATATACAGGTAGGACATTGAACCCACTTTTCCAATCTCTGTTGATTTATATGGCGATGCTGCTTGTGTTTGCCTCTATGGTTCATAGCAAAGGTCGTCAATTCAATAATATCCAACCCTTTGAACTGCTGTTTCTGTTTATGCCGTGGCTGACAGTAGTCGGTATGGCTTATATCTTTTTTGGTTCCATTGATGCCTTATACGAGCGTACAGGAATCTGGGTCTTCTTCTGGATTATGCAGGTGATCGGTGCAGGTCTGGTGGGCAGTTTTGTGTTGATGCCGCGCTATCTGGTTAAAGCCGATACGCTGGCAGCCAAGCTATTGGTCAACCTGATTGCCAGCATGGGAATATCTGCCGTGTTTGCCATGAGTCGTGTGTTTCTTTTCGCACTCTCCGGCGATGCCTATTTTGAAGCCTGGCCTGTAGAGTAGAAGATTCAGTCTGGAGAAAGCAGGGCCATGGGGTTGGCGAAGGCGGCCATAAGGAAAAACATTTTCAGGCAGAGTAGTCCAAGCAGAAATGCGGATGCTGCCGACAAAGTGCCGCCGGGAACATCCACATGACTGAAAATAATTCTAGGTAAAAGCGATAAACCTGCCAAAAAACCACCGATGCCGGCGATCATGGCTACGGCCACAGGATGAAACTCCATCTCCATAATCCCATGATGAATACTGCCGAAGGTGAGGATGACATAGGCCATAACCATCAGAAATGGCAGTGTGATGACAATCGGTTCCCAGAATCGCCAGTCAATGTGCCGTTGTCTGCCTACGATCAGTGTCAGGCCGCTGATGAGAGACGCAGGAATCGCATAAGAGACAATGGTGAGTGAAGTGGGTGAGATCAAGACCTGCCTCCTGTCGTGTTGTAGCCGAATATATCAATCAAATCCGTGTAGTGGAAGTTGAACCATCGCTGCCGGCTGGCAATCATTGACAGTGTGATAGTCTCTTGTAGCATTTTATTACTGATTTTATAAAAAGGAGTTTGGATGTGAGAAAACCTTCATTGATTAACACTGCATTATGGGCAGTTGTTGTCACAGCGACAGCTGCTTGTTCGGACAGTTCACAGGATGCAGCACCTCAGGCTGTTGCAGACGCAAACACTGCATCGATGGCGGCACCTGCTGCACCAGTTTTGCCGACGGATATACCTGAAGGTATGGGGGCTTTACCTTCCGAAGTACCGGTTCCTGCTGATAATCCCCAGACTGCGGAAAAAGTGGAGCTGGGTAAAAAACTCTATTTTGAACCGGCTCTTTCCAAAAGCGGTAACTTTTCATGCAACTCCTGCCATAACCTTGGTACTGCAGGTGTAGACAATCAGCAGTTTTCCATCGGTCATCAATGGCAGCGTGGTGGCCGTAATGCGCCAACTGTATTCAATTCTGCATTCTGGAGTGCACAGTTCTGGGATGGTCGTGCCCCACAGCTGGAAGATCAGGCCAAAGGTCCGCCACTGAATCCTGTTGAGATGGCCAGTATGAGTGCTGAAACAGTTGTCAGTCGTCTTACCGAAGCCGGTTACGGGCCTCTGTTTGAAACAGTATTCGGTAAAGATTCCCTGAACTACGACAATATGGCCAAAGCCATTGCCGCATTCGAGCGCACATTGATTACACCGGATGCTCCGTTTGATCTTTATGTGCAGGGCAGGGGTGAAATCAGCGAAGCTGCAAAACGCGGTATGAAGAAAGTAGCTGATATCGGTTGTACCTCATGTCATTCAGGTCCGTTATTTACCAATAACACTTTCCAGAACTTTGCCTATGGTACGGATGACGGCGTGAAATCGGTCAGTGGCAAGGATGAAGATGATCATCTGTTCCGTGTGCAGTCATGGCGCAATGTGGCAATGACGGCTCCATATTTTCATGATGGTTCGGTCAAAACATTGGATGAAGCTGTACGTATCATGGCTAAAGCTCAGTTGGGCAGTGATCTCTCCGATGCAGATACGGCGGATATCGTGGAATTTCTGAAAACACTGACCGGTAAGGCTCCGGAAGTAAGTTTCCCTGTATTGCCGCGTCCGGCAGGTCATGCACTGAACTGGGCTGATTAACTGCAGCCATTAATCATGCAAAGGGCTCCCGACTCGGGGGCCCTTTTTGCTTTGTAACTGAAAACCATGCTTTTACCGCAGTGAGTTCATTGGATTCAACTGCTGATAAAGTCTTCTCCTCGGTATTGCAGGGCTTCGGCGATATGAGCGGCGGAGACAACGTGCATTGCTTCAAGATCAGCGATGGTTCGTGCGACTTTTAGAATACGATGATAACTTCGTGCCGAGAGTGAAAAACTGTCCATGGCCCGGTCAAGTAGTCTGGCTCCTTCTTCATCGGGCCTGGCATAGGTCTCGATTTCCCGGGTATTCATGCGGGCATTGATTTTGCCATACCCAAGTCTCTGATATTGAACGGCTCTGGCCCGCTGTACGCGATCAGCTATGGATGCTGATGATTCACCCGGCCGCATACTGGAAAGTTCTTCACGGTCCACTGGAGGGACGTGAATACGTAAATCAAACCTGTCCAGCAACGGGCCTGAGATACGTCCGACATAACGCCTGATCTGGGATGGGGAACAGCGACAGGCTTTGCCTGGATGGCCCAGATAACCACAAGGGCAGGGGTTCATCGCTGCAACGAGTTGAAAACGGGCAGGATAGGAGATCGTATCGGCTGCACGGGCAATGCAGACTCGGCCATCTTCAAGCGGCTGCCTTAATGTTTCCAGTACTACACGTTTATGTTCGTACTGGGATATTCCAATAAGGGTGGAATCTTCCAATAATACCCTAAGGGCATTCCAATATTGCCGTATGAGCAGCTATTAAACATAGCAAACCTCCTGACAACAAATGTAGGGTAGCATCATATAGC
>NZ_BDFD01000015.1 GCF_001895085.1 Mariprofundus micogutta
CAATCTGTTTGATGCTCTTCTTATGGACGTAAAAATCCCGCCTTACTTTTGCTTTCGTTTCCACTGTGATCACTCCTGTTTTTTCCTCCAACTAAATCATTAGCTGGGGATACTACAGGGGGGTCAATTTTGAACGCTGAATAACAAGTCAGACCTGCAAGCGTTGAAGCGTTATCAAAAGAATATGGCTGACGAAAATAATCTGAAATTGTCGGTGGCCGAACTGGACAAGAGCAAGAAGCTACCGCTTGTGGGGGTGAATGCGATGGTCGCAGAGCAGCTTATGCGTGGCGATGTTCATTCACCGCGATATGGGAATCCAGTTGCTGAGGTTGCCGATGGCTACAAGCCCGTGGATAGCAAGCCTGAATCCCGCGAAATGGAAAGCGATGCGCTTTCGCGCATCGCTCACAAGAAACAAGTAACGAGACGAAAGAAATAGCCTCAGATTTTCGGCCCATTATTTCCGCCCATATTGAAGCGGCTTCGGTCGTTGGGGGAAAGATTAAAGGCCTTGTTTGTCACCTGCTCTATTTCTCTCAGGCGCGTTTCATACTCGTTGGCGGGCTCAAAGTTTCCCTCCTTCTTTATTTCTTCGATTCGCTGTCGTGCTTTTTGGATAAGTCGGCAGTAGTAGTGTTCATTCGTTTCTGAGTCATATAACCCATCGATCAACGGGTAATCACAAAGCGGGCATTCTCTCGTTCCGCTCTTATCTCGTGGTGAGCTGAGTAGTTTGTCTTGCGCATTCTCAATGTCTTCAAGTATTTTTTTCATTCGCTGTTCTCCTTTTTCTGTAAAAAGTATTGGACGGCGCGATCAGATCGACCGCGCTTGTTCATAAATAGTGTTCAGCTGGAGAATGTTTAATGGTTGTTGTGCTCAAGCAATGTGACGCCACGAAGAGGCGGGCTGCTTTGTGAGGGCTCTGAGCTACTCGATCTCGGTGTAGTCTTCATTAGTTCTCTCGACCAACCAGGTTGAGTCATAGTCTGTGTCAGTGAGCTCGGTTACGTAAAACTCTTTGAGCCAGTTAATAGATATTGTTTCACCTTGCTCGTGTTTCTCAAAGCTTGTTAATGATTCAATATAGTCGCAGATGCCCTTAAGTTCGGCTCGATACCTGTCTTTTCGTCGTAAAATGTAGTGTCGCTCGGCAACGGACTTCAGCTTGTGGTTGAGTAGCTTGGAGATCGTTTCGCTGCTGACGCCCATTTCATCCTGATACGTGGCAAAGGTTCGGCGTAGGTCGTGGGTGGTGATATGTACGCCTGTTTCTGCCTCGATTTTAGCGAGCGAGCTCTTTGGCTCGGAGATGTGGCCTCTGCCCCTGCTTGCTGGAAAAACATACGGGCCATCTTTTGAGTTAAATTTTTTTCGATGGCATAAGATGAGGTAGGTCAGGGGAGCGAGCGGAACGTGATGGTCTTTGTGGTTCTTGGTTTGGTCTCCGGGAATAGTGAATATTTTGTTTTTGAAATCGATCTGAGACCAAGTCAATGGTGCCATCTCGTTTCTACGTAAGCCAGTGAGCAGTGTCATTAGCAGGTAGTCTCGAGCCACTTGATTCTTCAACTTGAGAAGTTCATCAATAAAGTCAGTTAGCAGGTCGAGTGAAACAAACCGTTCTCTTGGCCTGATGAGATACATCTCTGATTGAACGGCATTAACTGGGTTGTCGTCCATAATTTTATAGACCTGAATCATTTTGTTGAAAATGGCTCTAAGTGCTCGCATTGTCAGGTTGGCGGTAGCCTCTTTCCCTTTTGACTCTCCGATATGGCGATGTCTTTTGAGGAGTTCTTCCGTGGTAATCTCTCGTAGAGGACGCTTGAGCCAATCAGCGAGATGGTTGTTGATTGCAGAGCGGTAATCCACCTCTGTTTTGGGCTTTGTTCTCCTTAGTTCGAAATAATCATTGAGAGCTGCTTCCAAGGTAATGTCTTTAACAGCCTCAAGTTTTTTGGCCTTTTGTATAGCTTGGGCCTCTTTTCTCGGGTCGATACCATTGCTCATCTGCGCCAACAGTTCTTTGGCAGTGTCGCGGGCTTTTCGTAGTGATATTCGAGCGCAGGGGCTAATCGTAATTCGCCGAGTTGGGCCCTGTTTAATTCGTGCCTCAACACAGAAGGTCTTGTGCCCAGCTTTAGATACTTTCACCACGAACCCCGGGAGCTCCGTGTCACGAACAAACATATCCTTTCCAGTCGAGTTGGTGAGGGAGTCGATGAACTTCTGAGTTATTTTCTTTTTCACGCCTATCTCCGTATCAGGGAATCAGTAGACGAATAGTAGGCATTCGGCGACGTTTATCAAATAGTAGACATAAAAGTAGACACTAAAAAATTAATATTACCAACAGATATATAATAAAAACACTAACTACGAATCAGAAGGCCGGGCGTTCGAATCGCTCAGGGAGCGCCATATTAAAAAGGACTCGCAGAAATGCGGGTCCTTTTTTTGTATCCTGTCATTACTGTGATGCTTCAAGCTATCTGTGAAAAATCATTTCGGATGTAACGACCAGCAGGAGTATAAACAGCAGGCCAGCGATGAGCTGAAAGCGCCTTAACCATAGTTCATTCATATGACACCCCCTGAATATGCGCTGTTGTTTACATATTATAGCCTAAACTGTGAAAATTGGGTGGAAAGGCCTCATTTGAACTTTACAGCTGAAAAATGTTGCGATAGCAAACAGCCGTAGGTAATGACTGATATGGAGGGCTTCAAATGAAAAAGAAAAAATCAGATAATTGGAGCGTTCTTATTGCACTGGTGGCAATTATTGGTGTGGCCGGAGCTGCAACAGCGTTTATCTAATTGGTACGATTTGCATTCACAAAAGGTCCGGCAAAATGCCGGATCTTTTCTCTTTTAGCCTTGAAGTGATCTTACTCACAGCTGAATTTCCCCTGCTCAGTAAACTTGTGCTTGTAAGGGGCAAGAACGCTAAAGGAGGAAGTTATGTCTGCTATATTTCATGATGATGTACAACAAGTTGAGTTCCCGGAAGTGCAGGGTTGGGAAAAGAAACTGTATGATTTCCAGATTCCGATTGCCTTGATTGCTCTGGCTGCCTTGTTCTTTTTTCGCTGATTGAAAGTTTGAAAAAATACAAATCTATTCAAATATCTCTAAACCCTGCCTATAATGTACTATCGTATGTTCAATAGGGGGACAATATGAAAATCATACTGATGATGTTTATTACATTTGGTTTGGCATTAACCGGCTGTAATAATTATGAGGAAAAAGAGTATCCTATCGTGCCAGTTGTAGAGGGGCCGATAGCTTCTGAACCGGCCGATCCAGCAACTGTGACGGATGAAGCAACTCAGGCTGCTGAAGAAGCAGTAGATACGGTTAAAGATACGGCTGTTGAAGTGGCAGATGAAGTTAAACCTGAGATGTCTGTCGCTCCGGCACCTGTAGAAACAGTACCAGCCGTGGAAACCCCGGCCCAGCCTGCTGCACCCGCAGTTGCGCCAGCGGCACCAGCTGTTGTTGAGCCAACACCTGCTGCACCGGCAGCTGTGGCACCTGCACCCGTAGAAGAAACCCCTGCGGCCCCTGTAGTGGAGGCTCCTGTTGTACCAGCAGGTGATGCAGTTGCCGGCGCTGCCAAGGCCGGAAAATGTAAGGCATGTCATACATTTGATGCCGGGGGCAAGAACAAGGTTGGTCCGAACCTGTTTGGTGTCCATGGCAGAGTCGCAGGTAAGGCTGCCGGATTTAAATATGGCAGTGGCTTGAAAGGTGCGACATTCAGTTGGGATGATGCTGCACTGACAGCGTGGGTGTGTGACTCGAAATCTGCGGTCAAATCACTGACCGGGAATTCAGGCGCAAAAACAAAAATGGCCAAACAAAATGTCTGTGGGGCTGATGCACAGAATGTTGTCGCGTATCTGAGGTCATTGAAGTAAGACTAGAGCAGTATGTAAAAAGGCCTCCATTCGGGGGCCTTTTTTATGTGTCGTCGTGAATTGGGATCAGGCGAACACGGTGTATCCGGGCGCTTTTGATACTTAATACTTCAACGCGCATATTGCCGAGACTCATGCAGAGACGCCCTTCAGGCACATCGCCAAGAATATGGACAATCAGGCCACCGATAGTGGTTGCACTCTCTTCCGGCAGATTGGCATCGATCTCCTGATTGATATCATGCAGTGCAACAGTGGCCGAAGTGACCAATGAACCATCAGGTTGAGGCCACATGTCCAGTTGTGGCGGGACATCTGATTCATCATGAATTTCACCGACAATCTCTTCGATAATATCTTCCAGCGTTACCAGCCCTTCAATATCTCCGAACTCGTCGACGATAATAGCCATATGCTGATGGTTGGCCTGAAATTCAAATAACTGGGCCAACGCATTTTTGGAAGCAGGAATATAGGGTGGGTTTTTCCATATCAGCGAATCGCAGAGGCGCATAGCGGGAGCTTTCAGTTTTAGCAAGTCACGAAGGTGGACAATACCGATCAGATTATCCGGCTCATCCAGATATACCGGATAGCGGGAGTGCGGTGATTTTGTAACTTTGCGCAAGGACTCGGCAACACTCAGTGAGCCATCGAGAAGGCGCATGGATTTACGCGGAGTCATCAGGGCTTTTACCGCGACTTCATGCAGAGTCAGGCTATTGTTGAGCATCTGTTCTCTGGCCTGATCGAGCACGCCCGACTCTGCACTCATATCAATCATGCTAGCCAGTTCTTTATGGGTTAACGGTGTGTCTGCCTGTTCAGGTACGCGCAGAATACGTTTGAGCATGGCGATAACCGAGAGCAACATACTTACCAGCGGGGCAAGCAAATTCTGTGTACTGCGCATGGGGCTTGCAACTTTGCAGGCGATACTTTCAGCGTGGGCAACGGCGATGGTCTTGGGTAAAATCTCGGCAAAAATAAGTACAACTGCAGTCATGGCAATCGTGGCATAAACTATGCCTGCCTCGCCGAATTTGGCGACAAACAGGGCGGTTGCCAAAGCAGACGCGGCAATGTTGACGAAATTGTTGCCCAGCAGAATGGTTGATAACATACGTTCAGGCTGTTCAAGCAGCTCTTCAGCTTTTTGTGCCCCTTGATCACCCTGTTCGCGGCGCACACGTAATTTTGCACGGCGAGCCCGTGTCAGTGCTGTTTCAGAGCCTGAAAAAAATGCAGATAGCAAAAGCAGGAAGAACAGAGTACCGATTGCAAGGGGAAGGGAAATGCCTGCGATGTCCATGGGGAAGTGATCAGTCCCTTAGTTGACCCACGATGTGATCAGTTTCACACCGAAATAAGCCAGCATGAGCAGTGTATATGCCGTTAGTACTGCCCGGCTGGCCAGACGCGTCGGCCAACTGGCTTGTTGACGTTTAACCATTAGCGTAATCAGTACTGCAAGAGTGAAAATAGCTAGTAGCACCTTGTGATTTAACAGGGCAAAGTGTTGATATTCGACCCACTGCCATACCAGTCCGGTTAAAATGCTCAGTGCTATGAGTATGGTGGCGGCTTTTACTTGTGCCATCATATGACGTTCTATGCTGACCAGTGAAGGCAGAGCCTGAATCATTTTTGACATACGTTTTTTCTTCAGTGCACGATCCAGCAGTATCTGCATGAGTGCATGAATGGCCGCCAGTGTCAGTACGGCATAGGATATCAGTGAAAGAAGCAGATGGCTGGTTTCAAGCAGGCTGGATGTGTGTACCCAGTTGGCAGCATGCGCTTCGGGAAGCACAGGGATAATAAACAGCGGAATTGCTGTGGCAGGCAGTAGAAATAGTCCGAGTCCCTGAATGCCATGCCGGATGACACCCAAAGTATAAATACATTGCACGATGAGTGTAGAAACAGCTACTCCTGTCGCCAGGGTGAAGTTGATACCCTCAGCCGTAACCGAATCTACCAAATGGATAGCCCAGATATTCAGGCCAATGGCAACAGCCATCAATCCGACAATCGTGTTGGCACTGTTGCTGCGATCTGATTGTGTCTGGGAAGAGCCACGCCAGACTATGGCAGCACAAATCAGTGAAATCAGGCCAGCAGATGAGAAAAAAATCGTCGAGGTCATTTTACTTCCTTAACAGGGGATAAATGAAAGCTGAGTAGGACATAAACACATGATGGCAGGGTTATATCCGATGCACAACGCTAGTGCAATGCTGTCGCGCAGAACAGGACTTCAATCATCATTGACCATATCTTCGAAAGGCGCACAATCGATGCTTATGAATATTGGTGTTTTATTGCTTGCTGCAGGCTCTGGCAGCCGTTTTGGTGGAGAGATTGCGAAACAGTATGTTCAGGTGCATGGCAAGGCACTGGTGTTGCATACTCTGGATCATCTGGCTCTTGATCCACATATCACTGTTGTACAGCCGGTTGTCTCCGAAGGGGATATGAGGTTTTCAGAGTTGGTGGCCGGGTTATCTTTCCCGTTTACTCTGCTTGATCCTGTTGCAGGTGGTTCGGCGCGTTCGATTTCCATGCAGAGAGGGCTTGAAGGCTTGCCCGCAGCAGTGGACCTTGTTGCAGTTCACGATGCCGCCCGTCCGTTGCCCTCTGTCAGGCTTTTAGCTGATGTTTTTAAAACGGCGAACCAATATGGTGCGGCAGTACCCGGTGTGCCGGTGCATGATACGATTAAACGTGTGGATGAGCTTGGCAAAGTGATTGAGACGCCTGCGCGCAATACTCTTCGCGCAGTTCAGACGCCTCAGGTGGCAAGAAGGGTGTGGTTTGATCAAGCCATTGCGATGGAGGCGGAGCGATTGCATCTGCATACCGATGATGCATCGCTGCTGGAAGCTGCAGGTTTTGATGTTTATATCAGCCAGGGTGATGTGAATAATCGAAAAATTACCACGCGCGAAGATATGAACTGGCTGGAAGCGCATCTGAATAGTGAGTGCGCTGCTCCGGGGCATTGCGACCGATAGCCGGGCTTTCTGGTGTGAGTAAAATGATGAGGGGGATGTAAACCATGAAACTGAATTATCGCATAGGTCAGGGCTTTGATGTGCATGCTTTCGGCGAAAACAGAAAGCTGATTCTGGGTGGTATCGAAATTCCGTATGACAGAGGTCTGGTCGGACACTCTGACGCTGACGTCTTGACCCATGCGCTTTGTGATGCACTGCTGGGGGCCGCAGGGCTCAATGATATCGGTTTTCATTATCCGGATACTGACCCGCAATATAAAAATGCCGACAGTACACTATTCTTATCGCTTACTGTGGGGCAGCTCAAGCGTATGGGGTGGGCTGTTGGAAATGTCGATATCACGGTTATTGCACAGGAGCCGAAAATCGCACCGCATATTGCCCGCATCAAGAGTAACCTGGCGAGAATACTGTTTGTCTCTGAAAATGAAGTGAGCGTAAAAGCAACGACAACTGAGTGGCTCGGTTATGTTGGGCGCAAGGAAGGTATCGCGGCGCAGGCAATTACCATGATTGCGAGGATTCATCCCTATGATGGATAGTTTCAAGCGAGGTGTATTATCATCATGCATGGACTGTTCCTGTCTTTTACAGGCAGAAACGGAGGATCATTAAAGACCGGGATGGTATAAACAAGAATAATCCTTAGTGAAAATGGGGCTTATTGCTGTTTATATTGGCGCTCAAGTTTAAACAGAGATGGAGTGGCAAGTGATGGTTTCAATTCTACTGGTGGATGAACACGATATGGTTCGTGCGGCTTTCAAACAGTTACTGGAAACCAGTGATGATTTTGAGGTGGTTGCTGAAGCATCCGGAGGGGAAGAAGCCTGCAGAAAATATATGCAGCATAACCCTGATGTTATTGTGCTGGATCTTTCCTTGCCCGGCACCAGTGGTTTGGCAACTCTGCGCAGGCTTGTTGCCAGAGATGAAAATATACATGTCATTGTCCTGAGTCTGCATGATGATCCGCCTATTGTGGCACGAGCGCTCAAGTTGGGGGCGAAAGGTTTTGTCTCAAAATCTGCACCATTCCATGAATTACAAACAGCTATCAGTGAAGTCTGTTCAGGCAGCCAATATATTGAAGAGCGACTACATACTGAGACGCAACAGATACTTCAGAATAAAAACCCGGCCAGTGTACTGACAGATCGTGAATTTGAAGTGCTTACCATGCTGGCTGAAGGTAAATCAGTTGTGGAAATTTCGGACCTGCTACATCTCAGTTCCAAAACAGTGGGTGCACATCGCACAAGCATTATGAAGAAGCTCTACTTGAATAATAGTGCCGAGCTCGTGCGCGCAGCCATCTTGTGGGATATTATCAAACTGTAGGCGTCAGTCGGACTTAGGCTGGCGAGCAGGTGATTAGCCCTGCAGGGCTTTTGCCGACAATGTGAAATCCCCGACATTATCAGGTAGTGATTGCAGAAGCAGGATGAAGTCACGGCTGCTTAGCGGCCCGACAGGCATGCTGTCTGCATCAGGCGCAATGAATGGAACCTGTTTGATGGCATGTTCATCCGGTTGCATTGTGATTGGTAGTTGCAGTGTATCCAGTATCTGGTCGGGTTGATGTTTTGCATACAGGGTAATTTCTACTTCGGGTACCAGTAGTTCGCATGAAAGCAGATTTCTCAGTTTGCCCCGAATGAGCAGAACTTTACTGCCGTCAGTTCGAACCACCCATTCAGGCTGCACGCTTTCAGGTACGATGAGCCAGTCTTTATCTCGTTGTTGAACGGGTAAATTCAGGTTTATCAGCGTGCTTCTGAACCATCGATTATCCAGCCATTTGTCTTGCTGTATCAGGAAGCCTGCGAAAATGGTGGCAATGAGCATCACCAGTAACCACGGCCACAGCTGTACCGTACTGCGCTGCGGTGGCGCTATTCTCAGCTCTGAATCGGGAACGGAATTCGTGTCTTGTACAGTCTCGCCCTGTGGTTGAAAGCCGTTCATTGCTGAACTTGCCAGTGACTTAACAAAAGGCGGAGTAGCGAATGTATTTTCGCTGTATTGCCATGCAGAGACGTTATTTTCAGTGTGGGTCTGATTCTTTTCGGCCTGGTGGGAAGGGGTGAATTTATTGCCGCAACGATGACAAAGTATCATCGATTCAGCGTTGTCAGTATCAATTTTGCACTGGTTGTGGCACTGAGGACATTGAATCTGCATGGCGGCATGTTGAATGCTTATGTACTGTTTGTCAGCTGCATCTGTGGGAATCCAGTCGTTCTGTTTGCATGTGGTGACATTCACTGGATTCGAAGTTACCGTTTTCCGCATGTCTTCAGAGCAGCCACTTATACATATGCAACGATTGATGTTGCGATACCCGACCGGAAAAACAGCGCTTTCAGGTTTAACGCTGGATATCGAACAAGGGCAATTCGTCTATCTGGTTGGCGAGAGTGGGGCAGGGAAGTCTTCATTGCTGAAAATGTTGTATGGTGGTGTACGCCCGAGCTCCGGATTGCTGGTGACACAGCAGATTGATATGCGTGATGCAAGTGAGAGCCGGATTCGTGATATCAGACGTCGCACCGGCATTATTTTTCAGGATCACAAGTTACTGTTTTCACGCTGCGTGTTTGAGAATGTGGCTCTGCCACTGCGGGTTCAGGGCTGGAAAACTGAGCGTCTGATTCCTCGTGTGCGCAAAGTTTTGCAATACGTGGGTCTGGAGGATCGACTGTGGTCGTATCCGGAAGCCCTGTCCGGTGGTGAACAGCAGCGTGTGGCCATCGCCCGTGCCATGACCGCGAACCCTGCAGTCATTCTTGCCGATGAGCCGACGGGCAATCTGGATGTCGAGACGGCAAGGTCTGTTCTGGATTATCTGATGGATTTAAACAAACAGGGGACAACTGTGATTATGGCTACCCATGATCTGCACCTGTTGAAATCACATCCGGGTCGTGTTGTGCAACTGCATGCAGGATCATTGGCGGGGGATTACAGTGAGTACTGAAATGATTCCCGATAAAATTAATCCAAGACTTCCCGGTGGTTTCAACCTGCCGCCGTTCGGAGTGCATCAGATACTGGCCCTGATTATCGTATGTATTTCGCTATGGGCTGTGGGTACATTATGGCTTGGCATGCAGGCTGCAAGCCAGTGGGTTGGCAGTTGGCAGGATGATATCCATATCCACGTTTATATTGATGGAGAAAAGTCCGATATCACTAAATCTTTAGAGCAGGAACTTGCTTCTATTGCCCAGGTTTCATCGGTACGGCGAATTTCACAAGAGGAGGCTGCCCGCTGGATGCAGGAGTGGCTCACAGGTGGTGGACTGGAGCAGCATGAACTGGTTAAGCGGCTGCCTGTTACATTTGAACTGTCTTTAACGGATGAGAAGTCAGAGTTTTTATTTGCTGATATACGCGACACAGCTCGCCGTTTTGGTGCTCAGATCAATGAGGATGAAGTGAATCTGGCCCAGGTACATGATCTGCTCTCACAGGTGAGTTATCTGGCCTGGTTTGCCTCATTGATCCTTGCTATAGCCATGGCTTTAATTATCTCTAATACCCTGCGTATGACCTTACTGGCGCGTGCAGATGAGATTCATCTGATGCGATTACTTGGTGCAAAAGAGTGGTTTGTGCGTACGCCATTTATCCTTGAGGGTATGTTGCTGGGCGCAGGCGCAGGCGTACTAGCCTGGTTATTACTCTGGCCGGTAGTCCTTGGTGTTGGTGGCTGGATGGCCACTATGCAGGTAGATTTGAACGCCTGGGTATTGCTGCTGCCGCTGCTTTTCGGTGGTGGCATTGTGGGCACTTTGGGTGCTGTAATTGCAACTGCACGCGTGGTTTCAAGAGAAACATCAGTATGATTCGCGAAACATTTGACGAACTCATCTGATATTATTAAGGTGCGCGCCTCTTCATTGGGGGATCGTCTAATGGTAGGACAGCGGTCTCTGACACCGTCAATCGTGGTTCGAATCCACGTCCCCCAGCCAGACATAAAAAAAGGGTCCCTTGTGGGCCCTTTTTTTATGTCTGCTTATGGAACTCACCCTTACAGGGCGCTTAATGCGTGCAATGCTGCTGTTGCAGCATTGTCGATATAATCCAATCCCCCTGAAATGGTGAAATCAATTATTGTTTATTGGAGGGAATGAACAGTTCTCTTCCCATTGATTAAATCAAAGATGAGATGATCCCGTAAATGATTACCAGTACCACGATTTCAATAAACAGAAGACGATTCATTGACCTGACTCCTCTGAATGCAGTTCGAACTTATGCCATGAAGCTGAACTCAAGTCTCAGAATAAGCCAAAGAGACGATGTTCGCCAGCGTTGACTCACTTCATTCGTAAACAGGTATTCAGGCTGAAGAGCTTGAATCACTCCCCCTCAACATGAACATCTTTTAACCCGTAGTTAACCCATTCATTAAGACACCACGGCTATTGTCCGCGTTGTCCGGCACTATTCCTCCCTCCCCTCCCTAGTGTTTCGTGCCGGATACTGGGCCCTGGCATCTGCCGGGGCCTTTTTCTTTTTACACTGGTCACGGAAAATAAGTCGTCGTTTACGGAATATTCTGAATCTGGTCGCGCAAAGCTTGAAGTCGTTTCTGCAGCAGCTTTTCTGTATCCGTTTCAGCCAAAATATCCGGCACCGGCTGTGGTTGTTTGTTATCATTGATAGCTGCGAATACAAATACAGCATCCATGATAGACTGGTTTTCTACAGCGGAGTTCACTTCGACAGCAACCCATATACTGGTTCTGCCTGTGAGACCAACAGTGGCAGAGAAAATAATCTCTTCACCCGGATGAGCAGCGCGGTGAAATTGAGTTCGGTGCACGGCACGGGTCAGGCATATATGCTGGGTGAGTTTTTGAGCAGCGCAATATGCGTTTTCATCGCAGAGCGTGAGCAGCCGCCCTCCATGCATGATTCCATATTGATTCAAATCAGTTTTGCTGACTGTATAAGCATGCGTAAACCGGGTTTGCTTCATAGTAAATATGTGCATGAATGTAATCTATCCGTTTGCTTCCGGGATTGGAATTGGCATAGCTATTGCTGACCTTCATTTATTCGGGATGTTCGGGAGTTACAGATGAGCAGCAGCCACGCCATATTGCCGGTTGAAATGTTTTTGCCACGCGAAACAATTGCGTTGATAGATCAGTATGGTGCCAAATTCCCTCACGATCTTGCCCTGGAGCAGGATATGACCGTTGTTTTCAGTGATATGCGCGGTTTTACCGAACTGGCTGAGCTGTATGAGCCGCAGGAGGTGTATGCAGCCATCAATGCCAGCCTTGCAATACAGGTGAAAAGTATTCATGCGTTTGGTGGCAGCGTGAATAAATTTCTTGGTGATGGCCTGCTGGCTTGCTTTGCCGGTGAGGGGAAGAGTGAACGCGCATTGGCATGCGTGGCAGAATTGCTCAAGCTCTTGCCTGAACATGAAGGACTGTTACTGCCATGCAAGGTGGGTTTTGGTATCAATAGTGGAAAGATTCTATTCGGTGTTTTGGGTGATGAAGACCGATGGGAGTACACGGTCGTTGGTGATGTCGCGAATACCGCGGCACGATTGTGTGGTATTGCCTTGCCGTTTCAAGCGCTTATGACTGAGCATGTTGTTGCGGATATTTCAGGCCATAGCAAAGATCGATATTGTTCGTTTCTTGGTCCGCAGCTGTTTAAGGGAAAAAAGAAGGCTGTTGATCTTTATGAGGTGCGTACTGATTCAGGGGCTGAGCCGGGCTGATTCACGGTTCAGATTCCCATCGAATAAGCTGTGATCTACTGCTACACTCCGGCGTGATGAAGCATGTTTTGCAATGTAAACAGTTAAAGTTTCTATCTGTTCTGGTAGTTGTTCTTCTGACTGCCTTGTCCACTGCATATGCTGAGGAAACTGGTGACATGCAGATTCGTATGGATCAGCAGATCGTATATTGCGATGCCACCCTGAACAAAGATGAAGAAGCATTTTCCCACCTGCTGAAGGATGGGATTCCAGTCACGACGGTATGGAAGATTAAGGTGAGCAAGCTGCGGGACTACTGGCTGAACAAAAAAATTGCCGAGATTGTGGTGACTCATCGTGTAAATCCGGATCTGCTTTCCCGGAGCTGGATGCTGATTGATGAGACCAGTGGTATTTCCAGACGCGTTTATTCAATGGCTGAGGTTTATCATTTTCTTTCACGTCTGGAAAATTTCTCTGTGCTGGATCGCAGTCTGTTGCTTGATCATGAGATGTATCAGATGTCTGTGGTAGTGGCCATCAAACACGGGGAGATCAATGAAGCCTGGTGGGCAGGTTTGTGGGAGTCGGTTGATCTGGAATTGAATAAGGAATTCAGTCAGCCATGAGCCGGATTGGTTTTATGAGATTGATTCCTTTAATCATGTCTGCTGTTTTGCTGATGATTACGGTGATGTTATGGCCAGAAAAAGATGCAGACGGCGGTTTGCTGGCCTGGATCAATGTGATTCTGATGCTGGTACTTTCCCTGGTGCTGCTTCAATACGGCGTACGTTTATTAAGAGAGCGATCAGAGCCTGCAGCCGGTTCACGGTTAAGAGCCAAGCTGGTGATAGGGCTGGTAGGCATGTTGCTGATTCCATCAGCTGTTATTCAGTTGGCTGCATCCCAGATGGTTGAGCGAGGCATGGACGTCTGGTTCGATGTGCGGGTAGATACACTGCTGGATCGGGCCTTGAATCTGGCGCAGGGATTTTATGCGCGTGTCGAAACAGATATGAAGCGTGACATGTTCAATTATATTTCCGATGCAACACTGGTAGCTGCTGCCAGCGGCAGCCTTGATTACCGTTCGATAAATAATTACCTGGCTGAAATCAGGGCAGTGGAAGATTGGCAGAAAGTAGAACTATTCGATATCAATGAAAGATTGGTCGGTGGTGTACAAGAAGGGGAACTCAGTTCACTGCAGGCAGCTCCGCTATCAGATTCAGCACGTCTGTCCATGCGTCTGGGGCGCGTGGCTACTGAGCTAGTTACACGCAAGGATGGTGAAGTCGCTGTAGCGTATGGTCCTTTGATCGGTGCAGCATCTGTGGTCGGTCTTTTACGTGTGGAGATGAATCTTCCGGCCGGTGTGATTCAGAATGCCCGCGCTGTGGAGTCGGATTATCGCAATTACCGCGAGCTTGAACACAACCGACAATCGATTGCTGCGACATTCACTCATGCCATGCTATTCGTTACGCTGCTTGTTTTGCTGGTTGCCGGCCTGTTCGGGCTGTTATTTGCACGCAGATTGACCGCTCCGATCGGAGATTTGGCGCAGGCATTGCGACGTGTGACTGAAGGTGATCTGGACGTGGTGATCTCCGAGTCATCACAGGATGAACTGGGGTCACTGGCACGATCATTTAACGAAATGGCCAATCGTCTGAAATTGAATGTAGAAGCGATTGAGAAGGCTCAGAAAGATCTGACCAAAGCTTTGGAAAATTCCAGGCAGCGGCAATATGTGCTTGAATCCTTGCTTGCCAATCTGCACACCGGTGTGATCCTGGTGGATGCGGAAGGGCGGGTGAGACTGCTCAATCAGGCTGTGCGTGATATTTTACATTTGCCGGGCAACTGGGTGCCAAGCGTGGATATTTTGCAGGCTAGTCAGGGCAGCTTGCATGATGTTGGTGATTTTTATGACGAGCTGAGACATCAACAGGAAGATCACCTGCAGCGGGAGTTTGATGTAGATCTGCCGCATGGCAAGAGTGTGCATCTGTTGGCGCGAGGTGCCCGTTTGAGTGCAACAGCCTCCACCTCATTTTCGGGTTATCTGCTGGTGATTGATGATATTTCTGATCTGGCTGAGGCACAGAGAAACAAGGCCTGGGCTGAAGTTGCCCGTCGTCTGGCACATGAAATCAAGAATCCGTTGACACCTATCAAGCTTTCAGCTGAAAGATTGCAGCGCAGATTCCGGGCTCAGGTTGATGATGAAACCGTATTTGATGTCTGTACCCAGGCAATCATTACTCAGGTGGAACGATTGCAGCGTCTGATTGCTGATTTTTCAACGCTGGCCCGAATGCCGCAGCCGAAAATGCGCGATGTTTCAGTCGATGGCTTGTTAAAAGAGATGGAAGAGCTGTTTAATGGTTACAAACGTATTGACGTAAGCATTGTTGATGCAGGATGGACATGTCATTGCGATCCTGATCAGGTGCGTCAGGTATTGATAAATCTGATGGATAATGCTCTTTCCGCGACGGAAAGTACCAGTGGCAAAACAGTGCGCATGTATTCACGAGTGAATGAAGATCATGCAGAGTGGCATGTTGAGGATGATGGAGAAGGCATTGATTCCGCTTCGGTTTCGCAACTGTTTGAAGCATACTATTCAACCAAGGCCAGTGGTTCAGGTCTGGGCTTGGCAATTGCTAAAAGGATTGCCGAAGATCACGGGGGCGAGTTGAAGCTGATATCAAATGCTAAACCGACACATTTCTGTCTGCGTTTGCCCAGACAATGTCTGGAAACAGAGGAGGCATCATGACTGCAAGAATCATGATAGTGGATGATGAACAGCCTATTTGCGATTCTCTTCAGGGTCTGTTTGAAGATGAGAATTATCTGGTTGTTTGTGCACCTTCCGGAGAAGAGGCGATTGCCCGTTTGCGTAAGCAGCCGGTGGATTGTGTGCTACTGGATATCTGGATGCCCGGAATTGATGGCCTTGAGACACTCAGTCGTATCCAGCAGATGGATGTGAACCTGCCAGTTATTATGATGAGCGGACACGCTACGATTGATACGGCTGTGCGTGCCACCCGGCAAGGAGCTTTTGATTTTGTGGAGAAACCACTCTCCTTTGATCGTTTGTTGATTCTGGTGCGTAATGCCGTACAGAAACGTCATCTGGAACAGGAAAACAAGGATCTCAAGCGTCAGGAACAATCACATCAGAGTCGAAAGGAACTGATTGGTAACAGTAAAGCGATTGTTGAAGTCAAAGCGCTGATTAATCGCGTGGCTCTGTCTGATAGTCCGGTGCTTATACTCGGAGAACATGGAACAGGTAAAGCTGTCGCAGCTAAAATGCTGCACGCAGCCTCGAAACGAAAAAGTGCTCCGTTTATTGAAGTGAATACAGCCAGTGTGGCTGCGAATCGTATGGACTCCGAACTGTTTGGACATGAAAAAGGTGCCTTTACAGGTGCTCTGCATGCACAACGGGGGCGTTTTGAGGCAGCCCATCAGGGAACACTCTTTTTTGATGAGGTGACCGAACTCAGCTTAAGCTCGCAGGCCAAAATTTTGCGGGTGTTGCAGGAGAAAGTTGTTCAGCGCCTTGGTAACCCTGCCCGCCTGCCAAGCAATGTTCGCTTGATTGCAGCCAGTTCACAGGAACTTGATGAGGCTTTGAAGAACGGGCAATTAAGAGAGGACTTCTACTATCGTTTGAATGTGGTTTCGATACGTATGCCATCCTTACGCGAGCGCAGTGAAGATCTCCCACTGATTGTTGAAACTCTGGCAACTGAACAGGCCAGAGAACTTGGCGGTGAAGCGGTACGATTTTCTGATCAGGCACTGGACCGGCTGAAAGCATATGCCTGGCCGGGTAATGTTCGTGAATTACGCAATTATATCGAGCGCTGTCATATTCTCATGCCGGGAGAAGAGATGACAGAGATAAATATGCTGCCACCGGATCAGACGACAACCCAGAATATGCAGGCATCCGGATCGCAGACGGGAGCACAGTTACAGAACATGGCAAGTGTGGATGCCGATAGCTTTCATGATGCACGTGAAATTTTTGAACGCACTTATTTGCTCCAGCATCTGGACAAGCATGAGTGGAATATCAGCCGTACTGCTGCAGATATTGGTATGGAACGCAGCCAGTTGCATCGCAAGATCAAGGCATTCGGGCTTCTGCCGCCTGACAAGGAGTCTGTATGAATGTTGTGATTCTCGGGGCCGGCGAGGTGGGTTTTCATATTGCCAGCCGTTTGGCGACAGAGGGTAATAATGTATCGGTTGTAGATCAGGATACTGATCGATTACAGGTCATTGCAGACTCGATGGACGTGAGAACAGTTTGCGGCATGGCCGCCCAGCCTTCGATTCTGGAACAGGCCGGGGCTGAAAATGCTGATCTTCTGATCGCTGTAACGACCAATGATGAAGTCAATATGTTGGCTTGTCAGGTGGCGCATTCGCTGTACAAGGTGCCTACCAAGCTTGCGCGTGTACGTGAGTCAGATTATGCATCGCATCCGGAATTATTTGGCAGGGATGACCTGCCCATCGACGTGATTATTTCACCCGAAGGTGAAGCAGCCAAGGTTGTGATGGGACGATTGAATGTATCCAGCGCCCTGGACTCACGGGAATTTTTTGATGGTGCGATCCAACTGGTAGAATTTGTAGTTCGACCTAAAAGTCTACTGGCCGGCCTGTCCCTGAAGGAGCTGCCTGAGGTGATGGGCAAGTTGCATGTTTATGTGGTTGCTCATGAACATAACGGGCGCTGGCGTGTGCCAAAAGGGGATACCGTACTGCTCGCAGGCGATAGCATATATGTGGCTGTGTCATGCAAGCAACTTGATGGTCTGATGGAGATACTGGATCTGACCTGTCATTCTCCAAAAGGCCGCAATGTTATGATGGTCGGTGGCGGACATATTGGTTACAAGGTGGCCGGGGAACTGGAGAAAGCAGGTGCCCTGGTCAAATTAATTGAATTCAATGCTGCACGTGCAGAATGGCTGTCCGATCAGTTCAGCAATGTTGTTGTTATTCATGGTGACGCGCTGGATCAGAAGCTGCTGGAAGAAGAAAATATTGATAAGATGGATGATTTCCTTGCTCTGACCAATGATGATGAAACGAATATCCTCAGTAGTCTGATCTCCAAACGCTATGGCGTACCGCATGTGGTTACTCTGGTGAACCGCTCAATCTATACACAACTGGTGCGTCAGATCGGTCTTGATGTGACGGTTTCTCCACGCCTGTCGACGGTGGCATCCATACTCAGTTTTGTGCGTAAAGGTCGTATTCACGGCATGGCCTCTCTGGCTGATGGGAACCTTGAGGTACTGGAAGCTGAAGCACTGGAGACAAGTGCAATTCTGAATATACCGTTGAAAGACCTGTCGATGCCGGAAGATACGGTGATAGGAGCAATTCTGCGTGAGGGTCAGATCATTGTACCCGATGGTACGGTTGAAGTGTTACCACATGATCACGTTTTGATTGTGACAACCAGCGCTTCCGTTGCCGATGTAGAGAAACTGTTTGAAGTACATCTGGAATTTTTCTAAATGCATTTAAGGGGGGTAATCTGGACCATCGGCATCCTTGTTGCGCTGTATGGTTGCAGCATGATGATTCCGGCTCTGGTGGCGTTGTATTACGATGCAGGACACCTTGTCGAGTTCCTCGAAGCCGGTGCCATTGTGATTATCTTGGGTTGGTTAATGATGCGCTACGGTGGCAAGGCACCTGAGCAGTTAAGTCATCGCGATGGTTTTTTGATTGTGGCGCTGGCCTGGCTCATACTTGCTCTGCTTGGGGCAGTCCCTTTCGTCACAACAGGCACACTGCCTTCCGTTGTTGATGCGATGTTTGAATCCACTTCGGGCCTGACAACAACCGGTGCAACGGTACTCTCCGGTCTGGATAATCTGCCTCACTCTATTCTTTTCTGGCGCTCCATGCAGGAGTGGCTGGGTGGTATGGGGATCATCGTATTAGCAGTGGCGGTTATGCCGCTGCTCGGTGTGGGCGGCATGCAGCTGTTTAAAGCGGAAACACCGGGGCCGGTAAAAGATAAGTTGACTGCTCGTGTAACCGAGACAGCCAAATTGCTCTGGTATCTCTATCTTGGCATGACCATCGCTTGCGGACTTGCATATTGGGCTGCAGGTATGACACCTTTTGATGCGATCAATCATGCCATGTGTACGATTGCGATTGGAGGATTTTCAACGCATGACGCTTCCTTCGGTTTTTATCATGGTATCCCACTACAACTGGTAGCAATTCTGTTTATGATTCTGGCAGGTGTAAGCTTCACCCTTCATTTTGCTGCCGCACTGCGTGGTTTCTCCTTGTCTGCTTACTTTCAGGATGAGGAGTTCAGGACGTATATCCTCTGGATAATCGTGCTGGTGGTAGTGATCAGCGCGATGATTGTCTGGACGGGGCAGGATGAGGCCATACATGTAGTGTTCAATGTTGTATCCATTGCAACAACAACCGGTTTTG
The DNA here is from genome assembly GCF_001895085.1 of Mariprofundus micogutta. Classification (GTDB taxonomy): domain Bacteria; phylum Pseudomonadota; class Zetaproteobacteria; order Mariprofundales; family Mariprofundaceae; genus Mariprofundus; species Mariprofundus micogutta. The sequence continues at coordinate 19,206 of NZ_BDFD01000015.1, forward strand.
CTGTCAGTGATTACAGCCTGTGGCCACCCGGTGCGACTATGCTGCTGCTGATGACGATGTTTGTCGGTGCCTGTGCGGGTTCTACCGGTGGTGGCATGAAAGTAGTACGTATTCTACTGCTGTTTCGCCAGGGTATGCGTGAAATCCATCGACTGGTGCACCCGCATGGCATCATCCATGTCAAGATGGGGCGCCAACGCATTTCATCGAATGTTACTGAAGCATTATGGGGTTTTGCGGTCCTGTTTCTCGTCTGTTATATCATCATTGCCATGTTGTTGGCTTTTACAGGCGTGGATATGGTGACCTCCTTTACTGCAGCAGCTGCTTGTATTACCAACACTGGTCCGGGTTTCGGTCAGGTGGGGCCTGCGAGTACTTATGCAGACTTGCCGGAGATGGCCAAGGGTGTGCTTATCTTCGGCATGGTTCTTGGCCGCCTTGAGATTTATACTTTCTTCGTGCTGCTGGTGCCGGAGTTCTGGAGAGATTGAGAGTTCGACCAAATCATTCAAAACGGTAAGCATACATATATCTAAGCAAGAGGTTCTTCATGATTGAAATTTCTGTTAAAGCCGGGCATGCCCATAAACAGCGTGATGATGCGGTAGTTCTGCCACTTCTGGATGGGCGTAAACTGACTGAATCCGGCAGGGCACTGCAGGAGGCTACAGACAAAACATTACCATCATTCCTGCGCAAGTTTGATCTGTCCGGTGCATTTGGCGAAAGCCAGTTGCTCTATGATGTGGAAGGTACATTCAGCCAGCGTGTGATGCTGGTCGGTGCTGGTGATGAAAAGAAGCTGACGCTGCAGAAGTTGCGAGTCCTGGGTAGCAAAGTCGCACGTGAACTGAACAAGGGCGGGGCAAGGGATGTGTCCCTTTATCTTCCGGAACTGGCTGTGCGTGGTGCATCGATCACAGAAAAAATACAGGCCCTTGCAGAAGGGGTATGGCTGGGGCTGTACACTTTCGATAAGTACAAGAGTAAAAAAGATGAAAACAAGCGCGCACTGCGCTCTCTAGTTTTAATGGTGCCATCCCGCCGTGATCTGGATGCGGCAGAATCGGCGGTTGCACGCGCACGTGCCATTGCTGCAGGCACAAACTTTGCCCGCGATCTGGCAAATGAACCGGGTAATGTCTGTACGCCTGAATTCCTCGGTGATCAGGCAGCATCAATGGCACATAAAAAGCTGAAAGTGAATGTGATGGATAAAAAGGCGATTGAGAAGGCCGGTTTTACTGCACTGCTAGCTGTTAATCAGGGTTCGGCGAAAGAGCCTCGTTTTATCGTGCTGGATTATCAGGGTGGTAAAAAGAATGACGCGCCGGTTGCACTCGTTGGCAAGGGGCTGACTTTTGATGCCGGGGGCATCTCAATCAAGCCGGGACCACAGATGGATGAGATGAAATTTGATATGTGCGGTTCTGCAGCGGTGCTGGGTATTTTCAAGGCGGTCACTGATATGGATCTGCCGATCAATCTGTTTGGCGTGATTCCAGCCACTGAAAATCTGCTTGGTGCTGCGGCATACAAACCCGGTGATATTATCACCAGTTATAAAGGCATTAATATCGAAGTACTTAATACAGATGCAGAAGGACGTATTATTCTTTCCGATGCTTTGGCATATGCTGCGGAGCAGAAACCTGTTGAAATTATCGATTTTGCGACACTTACCGGCGCATGCGTGATTGCACTCGGCTCTCATGCAACAGGCTTGCTGGGCACCGGTGAAAAGTTAAAGAAGGGGCTTAAGCTGTCGGGTGATTATACCTATGACCGAGTCTGGGAACTGCCCATGTATGATGAATATCAGGAACAGATCAAGTCCGAGATAGCTGATATTAAAAATATAGGCGGTCGTGAAGCGGGAACCATCACAGCTGCATGTTTCCTTTCCCGTTTCGTTGATGATATTCCCTGGGCTCACCTGGATATCGCAGGTACTGCCTGGAATATGCAAGGTACGGAGATTTCAGCCAAAGGCGGCACAGGTGCCGGCGTGCGGCTGGTGCTTGATTATCTGCAGCGGAAAGCCAACTGACCATTCGATAACAAAAGGAAGATCGGAGTCTTCCTTTTAGCGACCTGTATTTATCCCATTGAACAACTGTGTCTGGAGCGAAGTCAAAATTATGCCATAAAAAATGGCACTGTTTTTGCGTATCGTAATAAAGATTGCCGGTATGGCATGATGATATCCATTCAGGGGAAGGGGGTGGTATGGGAGATTCGAGTTGTTCAGAAGACGGATGAACTTTCAGATATTGAAGCATGTGGCCCGGTCAATGAAATGGCTGTTTGCTGTTGTGCTGTTTGCTCTTCCGGTCCATGCGTATGCGCTCGGTTTTGGCACGCTTGAATTAAACAGCCATCTGAATGAGAGGCTAAAAGCCCAGGTTCCCATTGTGTTGTCAGGTTCCGAAAATATAGATCAAATCAAGGTTGAATTGGCATCAGGTTCTGAATATCGTCAGATGGGCTTACCGTGGCATGAGAGTTATGATCTGATCAAGGTGATGATTGAAAATAAACATTCGAGATCACCCGTTATTGCCCTGAGTTCTATTGCTGTCATTCGTTTGCCCATCCTTTCCATTGTTCTGAAGGCTAATAAAGCAGGGCGTGGTACCTATTTTCGTCATTATCAACTACTGCTGGATCCCGTTGAAATGACTGCGATGAACAGATCTTTGCCGAGCGTTTTGCCCGTACGTTTGCCGGAATTGCAGACATCCGTTTTACCAGGCTCTGAGGAAACTGTTGATGATTCAGCCTGGACCCGGATTTGGCGATACGGCCCTGTACGTGCCGGAGATAATCTCAGCGAAATCGCATACCGACTGAGAAAAGATAAGCGCTATTCCAACAGGCAGGTGATGCTGTCCCTGTATGAACAGAATCCCGGCAGTTTTCTCGGTGGCAATATTAACCATCTGAAACAGGGTGCGTGGCTGACAGTTCCATCGGGAGAAGTTGTTAAAAAATATGCATCAGCTACAGCAATGAAAAAACTCGCTGGATTGTTACACAAACCGAAAGCTGCTGTGTCTGCCCCACCTGTTGCAAAAATACCGGCTGGTAGCGATAAAGTAGCGGCACAAACAGAGGAACTTCACTATTCCGGAAGAATCAATCTGGCGGATGCTGCGACAAGCCAGAAAATGGCTGAACAGATTCTGGATGAAGTGAGTAAGGCATCCAATGCGAAACTCGAATCTATTCATCAGCAGATGATGTCTGGTCAACTGCAGATGGATAACCTGAATGAAACCGTGGCGACATTGGGTAAATCCATGGATGGCTTACAGGCAGATGTGAAGTCAATCAAAGCGGATGTGAAACTTCTCAAACTCAATGCGCAGAAACCCAAAGAATCATCTGATGATTTCTGGATGATATCATTCTTTCTCTTATTGGCGGCTGTGGCCGGTTTGATTATCGGCATGCTTATACGAAAATCAAAACAGAAAAGCCCTGTTGAGCATCGTCAGAAAACTGAAAAGTCAGAGGTGAAAGAAGAGAGTGCTAAAGAAAATGAGGATGTAATTCAGCCTCTACAGCCTGTACCGAACAAGGCACTGGATGCAGTGGATTCAAAAATCAATAAAATTGAAGAGTGTCTCGGCCAATGTAAATACGAAGAGGTTGAAAGCTTGCTGGATGAGGCCGTTGCTCTCGCACCAAATTCTCTGCGCATATCTATACTTCGAGCTCAGCTGTATCATGAGACCGGACGTATTGAAGATAGAAATGATCTCATCAATAGTATGAGCGAATCATCGGACAAAAAACGATGGGAAAGTTTTTGTCACCTGTTGCCAACGCATGTCTGGCAGGCCTGTTTTGGTGAAGGAAGTGCTGAGGAACATGGCAAATGAATAATGACCGGTGTCAGGAGATAGCCAGTGGATAAAGCTAAAGCATTAAGCAGTCGTTATCAGCGGGTAACGATCAACCTGATTAACGGAGAGACTCTGGAAGGAGACCTTCTCGGTTTCTCCCCCATTATGAGACGACTGCACTTTCATGAGCATGATCAGCCGAATGATGTGTCCAGAAAGCTGGACGCCAGTAAAATAGTGTATATCGGGATGCATCATGGCACTGATGCAACGCCTGACCACCCATCCAAACTACTGCATATGGATGAGTTGAAAGTCACTACGGTAAATCTTGAAACATTCCATGTTCTCGCCTCACCGGTGATGTCTAATGCTCCCGGTTTTTTTGCTATCGGCAGCGATGGCAGCCTTCCGTATGAGCGTATCTTTTTTTATAATCAGGGTATCCGCTATCAGGAAAAGCCCGAGCGCCTGGGTGACCTGCTGATCGATCAGGAAATTTTATCAGCCGAGGATGTTCAGCAAGCACTGGACAAACAGGCTGAATCAATGATGCCGCTGGGAAATATCCTTAAAGAGCAGGGCAAGTTGAATGAAGATCAGCTTGACCAGGCGCTGGAAATGCAGCAATTACAACAGATGAAGTTGGGTGACCTGCTTGTCGATCAGGATCTGATTACCACAGAAGACGTGGAGCAGGCTCTCGAACACCAGTTGGGTGAGACAGATAAACCGATCGGTCATATCCTGATGGAGAAGGGTAAGGTCAAGGATTCGGATATCAGTTCTGCACTGAAAATGCAGAGCCGACGCAAGATGCGACTTGGGGAATTATTGATTGAGGCAGGTTTGATCGATGAACAAGACCTGCAATATGCATTGGAAGAACAGAAGGTACGTGGATCAAGAATCGGAGAAATTCTAATTAGCTCTCAGGTCATTACCGAGGATCAGCTCTTATCTGCCCTGGCTAAAAAGTTTCGTTTACCCACCGTGGATCTGGATGATTATGACATTAATCCCATGGCTGGTATGGAAATTGGTCGTGATGTCATTGAAAAGTTCCGGATTTTGCCGGTTGAAACTGACGATCATGCTCTGACGATTGCCCTTTCAGACCCTATGGGCTTGGAAGCATATGACACTATTAGCTTTAAAACGGGTAAAAAAGTGCATGAGGTGCTGGCTAAGGCGTCGCAGTTGAAGAGTTATCTGGATAACTACCTGAAAGAGGAACTGGTGGAAGATGAATTGGCCTGCGAATTCCTGCATCATGATGATCAGGAAGAAGATGAGCCTGTTTCTGAACTACAGATGACCCAGTCAGCAGAAGATGCCCCGATTGTTCGTTTGGTTAATCGTATCATCAGAAACGGTCTGCATAAAAAAGCATCTGACATTCACATATTACCCCAGGCCAAAAAGATTACGCTGGCTTATCGCCTCAACGGGCAGTTACTGTCAGAAAATGCGCTGGAAAAAAGTCTGCATAAACAGATTGCGGCACGCATCAAGATTTTGTGCGGTATGGATATTTCTGAACAACGCCTGCCTCAGGATGGACGACTGATATTGCGCGATGGTAAGCAGAGTTACGAATTTCGTGTGTCCTGTATTCCCAACTCATTCGGTGAGTCGCTGGTCCTGCGTGTATTGAATAAGGATATGGCTGTTGAACTTGATGTTCTGGGCTTGCGCGACGATGATATGAAACAACTTTCAAGTATGGCGCGGAAGCCTTATGGATTGGTGCTTGTAACCGGTCCGACGGGCTCTGGTAAATCCACCACACTATTTGCCGTACTGAAGTCAATTTCTCATCTGCCTGCACATATTCTGACCATTGAAGATCCTGTCGAGTCTGAAATTCAGGGGGCCAATCAGATCCAGGTGAATCACAAAATCGGCATGACCTTTGCCCGCATCCTTCGAAATGTGCTCAGGCATGATCCTGATATTATTATGATTGGCGAAATGCGTGATCCGGAAACGGCAGAAATCGGTATTGAATCAGCCCTTACCGGACATTTGATGTTTTCCACTCTGCATACCAACTCTGCAGTGGATACGATTATCCGTCTGAATGACCTGGGCATTCCGAATTACCTGATTGCGCCAGCCCTGCTAGGGGTGATCAGTCAAAATCTTCTTAAACAGCTGTGTACGCATTGCCGGGCTGAACTGGATCAGGGCGATCCAGCATTTACTGTAGTCAAAGACCTTGGTTTTGAAGTGCCTGAAAAGCTGTATAAAGCCGTGGGTTGTGATCACTGCAATCAGACCGGATATGCCGGACGTGTGATGTCCTATGAGTTTCTTGTGGTCAACGAGAGGGTAAGGCAGGCCATTCATGATGGTGTGACTGGTCAGAACCTGCAGAAGGTTGCCGTGGAAAGCGGTATGCAGCCGAAATCAGCATCAGCCCTGAAGATGGCTGCTGAAGGCATCATCGATTACAACGATTTTATCTACTCAGTGATGTGACCTGGAGCCTCTGATTGTGCCTTGGTCAGGTTTTCCCGGATTACCACTCCTTCTCACATGACTCTATAGAATCCTCAGACAGAGATGAGTAGTCTCCTGCTGATGCAGCAGGCTACAGATTCTCATGATCTATTTCGTTTGATTAATGACGCCCATTCACCATTGGGTGATATATTTTTCGGCACCATCAGCGGCCTGGGTGATGGCTTGGTTATTTCCCTGCTCTGCTCACTGTTGATGCTGTTCCGGCTGAGGCTGGGCATTGCTTCTGTGGTTGCATTTATTGTTTCAGGCCTGTTTGCACAGCTGCTGAAACGTCTGTTTGATATGCCACGCCCACCCGCAGTACTCGAGAATGTGCATGTGCTGGGGCATAGTCTGACATCGCACAGCTTTCCTTCCGGCCACTCAACGTCCGATGGCGTGATGGTCTTGCTGGCTTTTCTCATCTGGAGTCGTGCTGACTGGCGCAGCTGGAGTGTTGCGATACTGTTTGTCCTGGCGGCGATTGGCCGAATATATGGCGGAGTACATTTCCCCGTAGATGTTGCTACGGGCCTCACAATTGGTGTTGTGACGATGTGGCTGTGCTGGAAGGCATCTGAAAGGTTGCCTGTTGAAACATGGCTGGAATCAGCATGGGCATGGAAGGTTCCGGCGGTGATCGTGGCGGTTCAGGCTGCTGTGCTCGGCCTGGGCTATCATGTACAGCCAGCTACTGCGCAGTCTTTGGCATTGATTTTACCTGTAGCTTCGCTAGTGATACTGGCACAGGTATGGAAACAGAGGTCGGCAGATGAGTGATGAGATGAAGGTTCACTTTGAACTACTTGAGCAGCCGGATCGTGTTGAAGGCATCGCAAAGTTGCTTCTCAGACGAGGCCGGCTAACACCGTCTGTACTCGTTCTTTGTCCGAATGACGGTTTTGCCGCCCAACTCAATGAACGTTTGTGGACGATACATCCCGAATCTTTTCTGGCCCATGGTTTGGCAGACACTGATGTTGAAAAAAATGCAGTCCAGCCAATTCTTTTGGCAACATCGATTGTGCGTGATAACCAGCCGGCAGTAATAATAAACGGCGGCCTGGAAGTGCCTCCTGATATTTCCGGCTTTGCTCACCTGGTTGATTTTGTTGATGCTTGGGATGAAGGCCTTAAACAGGCATCACGTGAGCGTTTTCGCACTTACAGGCAGATGGGTCTGGATCCTAAATATCTGGGGAAGAAATCGTGAGCAGTTTGAGTATGGATGACGAGCGCAGGCAGTATTACCGCCATCCGATCGATATACCGATTCAGGTTTATCCACAGCATGAGTCTGCCGAGTATGCACCGATGTCCGACCTGAGTGAGGGCGGCCTCTCTTTCCAAACCAATGTGTTTATCGAGGCGGGTAAGGTATTAAGAGTCAGGATTCCCTATGTTGATCCTCCATTCGATGCACCTTGCGTGGTGTGCTGGCAACGGCCGTTCGAAAACGGTAAGGGTTTTGAGGTTGGTGTGATGTTTCGTGATGAAGAGACAGCTTTCCGTATCAAAATGGTGCAGCAGGTGTGTCATATAAAGAATTATCAGAAACAGCAGTCGAAAGAGGGACGCAATATCTCATTCGAGGAGGCATCACTTGAGTGGATTGGAAAATTTGCAGCTGATTTTGGGCGAGCCTGAATGAACTATTTCTCTACTGAAACATTCGCTTTTCTGGAAGAGCTTACCGAGAACAATAACCGCGACTGGTTTAATGATAACAAGCAGCGCTATGAAGAAGTGGTGCGCGGTCCTGCACTGGCCTTGATCGAGGCTGTGGGTGTGAAGTTGCCGGAAATCTCACCGCATTTCAGAGCCGATGCGAGAAAAATGGGTGGTTCGCTGATGCGGGTTTATCGTGATACGCGATTCGGCAAAGATAAAACACCGTATAAAACCAATATTGGGATCCAGTTTCGTCACGAAGCAGGCAAGGACGTACACGCCCCGGGTTACTATCTGCATATTAGTGCTGCTGAATGTTTTGTCGGTGTCGGCACCTGGCATCCGCCATCGGAGGCCCTGTATAAAATCCGTGATCTGATGGCCAATGAGCCCGACCTCTGGCTGCATGCTCGTGATGACGCCCAGTTCAGCCGCTGGTTCAATCTGGTGGGGGATAGCCTGAAAACCGCACCACGTGGTTTTGATAAAACGCATCCGGTGATTGATGATATCAAACGTAAAGATTTTATCGGAATCAGTGATCTGGCACCGGCCCTGATTGAGCAGGAAGATCTGGCAGATATCGTCTGCGACTATTTCAAAGCTGGTCGCTCACTCATGGCATTTCTCTGTAAAGCACAGCGGGTTCCATTTTAAACGGATATTCACTGGTTGCCCGATGGGTAGCAGACCGTAGGATGGCCGTCTAATCTGTAACCGGTACCGAGGATTTTCCATGAGCCAGCACGAGCTTGCTAAAATTTACGACCCGCAGGCGGTTGAACCTGCAATCAATGACCAGTGGTTGAATTCGGATGCATTTCGCCCGAAAACCATCAGCGGAGACAAATCCGACGATGCATACTGCATCGTGATTCCTCCACCGAATGTGACTGGCAGCCTGCATATGGGGCATGCATTCACTTTTACTATTCAGGATATGCTGATTCGCTGGCAACGTATGAAAGGCAAATCGGTACTGTGGCAGCCGGGTACTGACCATGCCGGCATTGCAACACAGATGGTTGTCGAGCGGCTTCTCGATAAGGAAGGTGTACACCGCCGTGATCTTGGACGTGAGCGTTTTCTTGACCGGGTATGGGAGTGGAAAGAAGAATCCGGCGGAACTATCGTTTCGCAGCTCAAACGCCTAGGTGCATCGTGTGACTGGAGTCGTGAACGTTTTACACTTGATGAAGGTTTGTCTGATGCTGTTCGTGAAGTCTTCGTACGTCTGTATGAAGAGGGACTGATTTATCGCGGTAAACGTCTGGTAAACTGGGATCCGGTACTTGAGACAGCAGTTTCTGACCTTGAAGTTGAACATGAAGAGGAACAGGGCCACTTCTGGCATATTCAGTATCCGCATGCGGACGATCCATCCAAGCACGTGATTGTTGCAACCACACGTCCTGAAACCATGCTGGGTGACGGTGCGGTTGCAGTGCACCCTGATGATGAACGTTATAAAGCTCTGATCGGTAAGCAGCTGATTCTACCACTGTGTAATCGTACGATCCCTGTGATTGCTGATGAGTATGTCGATCCCGAATTCGGTACAGGCTGCGTGAAGATTACCCCGGCGCATGATTTTAACGATTACGATGTCGGTAAACGTCACGATCTTCCGTTGCTGAACATTTTTACCAATCGTGCCCACATTGCTAAGGAAGATTTCATCCCTGAGCAGTATCACGGTCTGGATCGTTATGAAGCACGCGAACGTATGGTGGCTGACCTCGAAGCAGAGGGACTGCTGTACAAGATTGAAGAGCATACGCACAAGGTTGGGCGAGGCGATCGTTCGCATGCTGTGATTGAGCCGTATCTGACCGATCAGTGGTATGTGGATATCAAACCATTGGCAGCGCCTGCCATTGCTGCCGTAGAAGACGGTGATATCAAGTTTGTGCCGCAACACTGGGAAAAAACCTATTTTGAGTGGATGCGCAATATTCAGGACTGGTGTATCTCCCGTCAGCTCTGGTGGGGTCATCGGATTCCTGCCTGGTATTGTGAAGACTGTGATCATATTTCGGTAAGTCGTGAAACGGTTGAATGCTGTGCCGGTTGTGGATCTAAAAATATCCGTCAGGATGAAGATGTTCTCGATACATGGTTTTCATCTGGTCTGTGGCCATTCTCCACTCTGGGCTGGCCTGAAAGCACCAAAGAACTGGAAGAGTTCTATTCGACCAATGTGCTGGTCACCGGTTTTGATATCATTTTCTTCTGGGTTGCCCGCATGATCATGATGGGCATGAAATTCACTGATAAGGTTCCGTTTAAGGATATCTATATTCATGCACTGATTCGTGATGCGCAGGGACAGAAGATGTCCAAGTCCAAGGGGAATGTGATTGATCCGCTGGAGATTATCGGTGATTACGGCGCTGATGCGCTGCGTTTTACGCTGGCGCATATGGCAACACCGGGTCGCGATGTGAAGCTGGATATCAAACGCATTGAATCCAACCGTAACTTCATGAACAAAATCTGGAATGCCGCTCGTTTCGTATTTATGAATCGGGGAGATGCCAAACCGGATGCCTCGATTCAGCCGGAACTGGATGTGAACCGCTGGATCCTCAGTGAACTCAACAGCTGTGCTGCAGATGTAGAGAAAGCACTGATAGATTACCGTTTTAATGAGGCGGCTGGTACGCTGTACAACTTCATCTGGGGCAATTACTGCGACTGGTATGTGGAGGCGGCCAAGGTTGCACTTTACGGTGATGATCAAGCGGCCAAGGCCGAGACTCAGGTCGTGATGTTGACGGCCCTGGATGGTTGGTTACGTCTGCTGCATCCGATTTGCCCGTTCATTACTGAAACCCTGTTTCAGGAGCTTCACGGTCCGGATGCAAGATTGGTGACCGATGACTGGGCACAGGGTTATGTCTCTGATGATCAGGCTGTAAGGCGTATGAACCGCGTGATGGAGGTGGTCTCTGCGATCCGTTCTGTGCGTGGTGAGATGAATGTGAATCCGGGTAAACGCATCGCTGCGGTCATTGCATGTGATGCTGAAGTTCGGGCCGATCTTGAGGCTGAGCAGAAGCTGTTGATCTCTCTGGCCAAGCTGGAGTCGGTGGCATGGCAGGATGCTGATACGGAAGTTGAAGGCGCTGCTGTTGCACCGCTGGCTGAGGCAAAGGTCTACCTCCCTTTGGCAGGGCTGATCAATGTTGCTGAGGAGACGGCCAGGCTTGAGAAGAACATCGCCAAGCTTGATAAAGATATCACCATGAACGAAGGCAAGCTCGCTAATGAACGATTCTGCGCGAATGCGCCGGAAGCGGTAGTTGCCAAGGTCAGGCTTGATCTTGACGAGGCCAAAGCCAAACGAGATGAGATGGTGGCAGGTATCAAACGTTTGAGTTCACTGGTCTAGCTGTCTAACTATCCCAGGACTTTAAAGAGGAGGCCATTTGTAGCAGATGGTCTCCTCTTTTTGTTGGTGCAAACCCTTGGCATCCGGCCAGAGTCAAGGGAGGGGGAAAGGAGGCTGACCGGATGCCCGTTACAGTGAATGGTCGATTTATAGTGCAAATGCTTACAGAGATTGGAGATATTTCTATGCAATGGTAAATAGTTCCATTGCATAGGAAATAGTATCACTGTTATTTATCCAGGATCCTCCAGACTAATTGATAATGAGGACTTATATGTGGCACGAATTATGCGATATATAACTACAAAGAGATGAAATGGCCGGTGGAGCCAAATATCCCCGGCAGGAGGTGCTTATGGAAAGCATCCGTGCACAAAGAATCGCAGATCGCTTCGCTGGAAACCTGAATTTTATGGTAAAATCTTGTAGTGGAGGTTTGCTGGTTCGCTATCACCAACACACGCATTACTTTGTTCGAGAGTCTTGCTTCTGGTCGTATGTCTATATGGCTGCAGGATTACCGGTTGAAAAACTCTGAGTGCAGAAGCCTCTATAGTTTTGGTAAGCTGATTTGTATCTCCAGCCCTCCCTCCGGATGGTTCCGGGCATGTATTGTGCCGTGGTGCATTGAAATGGCCCGCTTGGCAATGGCAAGACCGAGGCCGTAACCGCTGGCGCTACTCGTATGATGACGTTCTCGCGCTTCAGAAGCCCTGAAGAAAGGCTCGAAGAGATCTGACAATACCGATTCATCAGCGCCTTCACCAAAATCACGAACAGTGATCACAGCTTCAGTGGGCTGGCACAGCAATGCAACTTCAACACTGCCATGCTCCCTTGTATGTCTGATGGCATTGCGAATAACATTATCTAGAGCACGACCAATCCATAACGGGTCACCGGATACTATACATGTGTCGATTTGAAGCGGAGAAACTTGTTTATCCGAAGCTTCTGCTTCATATGCAGCATCGCTCAGAACGGTTTGGATGAGATCGTGCAATTGCAGCGGTTTGTTTTCAGCCTGTACCGCACCCTGTTCAAAACGGGCAAGTGTTAATACCTCACCAATCAACTCATTAAGTCTTTCAGCCTCCAGCTCGATACGATCAAGTTCATCACTTGCCTTGTCATCAGCTTCATTGCGGGCCAACTCCAGAGCAACCTGCAAACGGGAAAGAGGTGAGCGCAATTCATGCGAGATATCCCGTAACAACTGTTTGTGACTGTTTACCAGGCTGCCGAGCGCCTCGGCCATATGATCGAAGCTTCTTGCAAGATCGCCGAGTTCATCCTTGCGACTGGAAACAATTGATGGAGCTCTGGCTTTAAAATCTCCTGCTGCAAGTTGTTTGCCACTTTGCTTTAACTGACGAATGGGCTGTGTGAACATGCGCGTTAACAGCCAGCTGATGAGTAATATAACCAGCAGGGCAATAGCGACTCTGATCAGCAACATCTGCCTGCCACCTTGTTTCATGATGTCCGGAGAGAGGTGGGTGCCAGCCAGCCAGTAGTATTGCTGTCCCTCATGCATAATCGGAAGTGCGACCCCCAGTCTGGGTGGATTAATCATGGTGATTTTCTTTTGCTCACGTTGCACCTGTTCCAGCAGAGGTTGTAGAGGTCTTCGGATTGGGCGGTTCAGTACATGTCTGCCTTCAGCATCAATCAGCACAGCCTGGAAATGCTGGCTGCGCGAGGCATGTCTTTGCCATTGTCGATAGGCAATAGCACCTTCGTCTGCATACAGGCTGACAGCTGTTTCACCCATGCTTGTCAGTGTATTCAGGCGTGCTTCAATGGCCTGATTTTCCATCAGCCATTTTTGACTCAGCCAGCCGGACAGTCCTGCAGTCACCAGAAGGGTGAGCATGAGCAGAAAAAATATTTTCCAGTATAGTCTCATGACTTACTCAGGAACAAATAACCAGCCAATGCCGCGAACTGTTTTGATACGCGGTTCGTGATTAACTGTCTCAGAAAGTTTTTTTCGCAGGTGGCCGATATGTACATCCAGTGTTCGATCAAACGGGCCATAGCGTTTTCCGAGTGCGGTCTGACTCAATTCATGTTTGCTGACCACTTCACCGGCATGTTGCATGAGTGCCGCCAGGATATTGTATTCCGTTGCAGTGAGTTCAAGAGCCTGTCCATTTTCAAACACAGTGCGTGACTGTGCTTGCCACTCAATGCTTCCGAATCGATTGTCCTGTATATCACCGCTGTTCTGTTGTTCACTGCTACGGCGCAATACAGCTCTGATACGCGCAGCCAGTTCTCTCGGGTTACACGGTTTGGGCAGGTAATCATCGGCTCCGAGTTCCAGCCCGATAATGCGATCCATCTCTTCACCGCGAGCGGTGAGCATAATCACCGGCATGCTTGAGAACTGACGCAGTTCACGCAGCAGATCCATGCCGTTCTTACCCGGCATCATGATATCAAGCACGGCCAGTTCAAAGCTATCCTGCTTCAGTCTTTCCAGACCGGACAGACCATCATGCTCCGCCTCTACTTCAAAGCCTTCGGAGCTCAGGAAACGACCCATTAGTTCGCACAGTTCACGGTCGTCATCAATTAACAGAATCGTCATAACGCTATATTGCCACGAAAATGACCTGCGGGAAGCCGCTTTTACGCTTTCTTTACATATTCAGGCACATCTTTTTCAAATCCTGTGATCCGCTTTGCAGAGAAAAGAAGAGCATTCGATCTGCGCGGTGAGAAACGTGCAGAGAAATACATCAGGAGTAGATCATGACCCAAACATATAAAGAACCATCAAACTGGATAACTGTACTGAGCTTTGCTGTGGCAGCCATGCTGGCAGTGAGCTTTGCCAATATGGCGTATGCATTTCCTCCGGGTGGCGGTGGCGGCATGCAGCGAATGGAGCGTATGGCCGATGAATTGAATCTGACCGACCAGCAACGACAGCAGTTCAAGCAGATTCATCGGGATAATCGCGGTGCCGGTATGATCATTCGTGATGCAATGCAGGATAACCGTGATGCAATGCAGAAACTTGATCCGGGCGCTAAGGGGTACAGCAAGCAGGTGGCAAAACTGGCCGATGAAAAAGCCGATCTGGTGAAGCAGATGACTGTACATCGTGCTGAAGTACGTGCTGAAATCCACGCGATTTTGACACCGGAACAGCGCACAAAAGCTGCCGAATTGAAGAAAAACTTCCGCAAGGGAGGAAAAGGTGGCTTTGGACGCGGTGGTCCTGGATCAGGTCGTTGCAATAATTAAGGATTCTCAGAGAAATTCAGTGAATCCTTGCAGTCCACGCATGGCCTGCTGAAAAACTATATGGACGTAGTTTTTCAGGGTTTCCTAAATTGAACGACTCAACCGGCACAGGCAATGCCATGACATGAAACGCCCTGTATTATTGCAGGGCGTTTTTTTCATTTCACGGTTATGCTTCGCTCATGCCAATCATGACCTTAAACCATATCGATAAAGCTTTCGGACCTCAGGTGCTGCTGGATGGGGTTTGTTTGAGTATTGGGCGTGGTGTACGCATCGGTCTGATTGGTCGAAACGGGGAAGGTAAGTCGACCCTGTTAAAGATTATGTCGGGTGAAGTGGAGTGCGATTCAGGGCAGGTGACACTGCGTACAGGGGTGACGGTTGCCTATCTGCCGCAAGCACCGCACTTTGCTGCAGGTCAATCGGTGTTTCATGTGGTGGCGGAAGGTTTGGGTGCCATAGCTCAAACTTTGGAAGATTATCATCTGGCTCTGCATGCTCTGGAGACCGATAGTTCTGATTATGCGTTGAAACGGATTGATGAACTGCAGGCTGAGTTGGAGCGAACCGGAGCATGGCAATTCCACAATCGCATTGAAACTGCTATCACTAAGTTGCATCTGGACCCGGACCGTGATGTGGGAGAACTCTCCGGTGGTTGGTTGCGACGGGTGGCGGTGGCGCGTGCGGTGGTGGCTGAACCGGATGTATTGTTACTGGACGAGCCAACCAACCATCTCGACATTGAATCGATTGAATGGTTAGAGGATTTTGTCGCTGCATTCCCGGGTTCAGTTATATTTATTACCCATGACAGATATTTCCTTGATGCTGTAGCCGAAGAGATTATCGAACTCGATCGCGGGCATTTGACCCATTTTCCATACTCCTATGCAGAATATCTGGAGAAAAAGGCAGAGATGCTGGCAGTGGAAGAGAGTCAGCGTCGTAAATTTGATCAAATGCTGGCTGGTGAAGAGCGCTGGATCAGGCAGGGGATACCTGCACGTCGTACCCGTAATGAAGGTCGCGTGCGCGGCTTGGAAGAGCTGCGAAAACAACGTGCCGGCAGACGGCTGAGAAGTGGTGATGTGGAACTGCGCGTTTCATCCGGAGTTAAAGTCGGAAAGATGCTGATCGAAACCGTTGAACTGTCACACAGCTTTGATGATACGGTGATCTGCAAATCATTCAGTCACAAGATAATGTCCGGTGATCGTGTTGGTTTTGTCGGTGCTAACGGTATTGGTAAAACCACACTGTTGAAGATGATGCTTGGTGAGTTGCGTGCCGATAGTGGCCGTGTACGCCATGGCGTGCGTCTTGCACCGGCTTTTCTGACCCAGATGCGGGAGTTGGATGAAAAATTGAAGTTGAAAGAGGTTCTGTTGCCACAGGGTGGCAATTATGTGCATATCGGAGGTCATGAGCCGCGTCATATTATCTCATATATGCAGGACTTTCTGTTTGATAAAGAACGTCTGAATGCGCCTGTTGCAGCACTTTCCGGTGGGGAGCGTGGTCGTTTGATGTTGGCCAAATTGTTACTGGATCCAGCCAACCTGCTTGTATTGGATGAGCCGACCAATGATCTGGATATTGGTACCTTAACGGTGCTGGAGCAGGCACTGGCGAAATATAATGGTACGGTAATTGTTGTCAGTCATGACCGGGCGTTTATGGACCGTGTGGCATCGCGTGTTCTGGCCTTTGAAGGTGATGGTCAGATCATCCCAATTGAAGGCGGATACTCCGATTATCTGGCCTGGAAAACACGCCGTCTGGAAGAGCAGGAGGTTCAGAAACAAACGGATGCGAAAAAGGCTACAAGTGTCGCACCTGCAAAATCTACGAAGAAACAAACCAAACTCACCTATAAAGAGCAGAACGAGCTTGATACATTGCCTGTCCAAATCGAAGCGATGGAAGACGAGAAATCAGAAATCGAGGCGCGATTCTGTGCCCCGGACTATTTCACCACCGATGCTGAATCCTTCCAGAATGATCAAAAGCGTTTAAGTGAACTCGAACCAGCACTGGAAACGGCGTACGAACGCTGGCAGGAACTTGAAGCAAAACAGGAAGCACTTTCTAGCTGATAATTCTCTTGTCCCATATTTATGGGATACCCTACTTCCAATATATCTGCTTACCTAAGGCAAGAACCATAAATACTTGGGGAGGGACTGATGAAAGATAGAATTAAAATAGTTCAGGCGGAGCTTAATAGGCGTGGAATAAGTGTCGGTACTGTTGATGGTATCATCGGAACCAAAACTAAGACTGCATTAAATTCAATTGATGGGGTTTCCACAGGCTGGCCGAATTCAAGGAAGGTGATTGCCTTTATCCAGATTATGTGTCGGGACAAGGGCATTGAAGTAGGCAAAGTGGATGGCTACTGGGGGCCACAAACCGAGTTTGCATTTGATCAGCTTAAACATGTCATTCAATTTGGTGAATTACCCTCCCCATGGCGCGATAACGAAAACCCAGAAAAGAGGAATCCAAACAACTGGCCTGCTGAGAGCGAATTGGACCAGTTTTACGGAAAAGTCGGTGAAAATCAGGTGAGACTTCAACTACCGTATCCGCACCGCCTTGCCTGGGATAAAAGAAAAGTCATTCATAGTTTTTATTGTCATGAAAAGGTGCGGGACAGTCTGTGCAGAGTACTAACTCAAGTGCTTGATCATTATGGCATGGATGAGATCAAACGACTCAGGCTCGATCTCTGGGGTGGTTGTCTGAATGTTCGGAAAAAACGTGGTGGTAGCAGCTACTCAACACATAGCTGGGGCATTGCTCTCGACTATGATTCCGCAAATAATAAATTGAAGTGGGGGCGAGACAGAGCTTCATTTTCCAGTTCGGAATATGACAAATGGTGGGAGTTCTGGGAGGCCGAAGGTTGGGTGAGCCTTGGCCGTACAAAAAACTATGACTGGATGCATGTTCAGGCAGTCATAGTTTAGGGGGCTGTTTACGCTAATTCGGGTGTTGTCGCTGCGGCCCCGAATCGACGTTATCATCATTAGTGTAAACAGGCCCCGAATCATCAGCACCTGTTATGATTCTAATCCAGCAGTAAACGAATGGTGCGGTGCAGTTCATTAATTTCAAATGGTTTGGAGAGCACTGGAGTATTCTCCAGGTCTTTGGCATCTTTTAGTGCATTCTCCCTGTCATACCCTGTGGCGAAAATGATGTTTGTATGAGGGTTAAGGTTTAACATTTCTCTGGCTGTATCCGGACCACCCATGACAGGCATGACCACATCGAGAATAACAGCGTCAACAGCAGTGGCCTGAAAAATTTCAACAGCATCACGACCATTACTTGCGACCAGTGTGCGATAACCCAGCAGCTGTAATGTTTCAGCAGTGGTGTCTCTGAGCGTTTCGTCATCATCGACGATCAGGAGTGTTTCTCCTTTGCTGTCAGCGATCATTGCTGAGTCCGCGGCTAAAGGTTTCTGTTCCTCATGATTGCATAGTGGGATATAAATATGGAAATCCGTGCCACGACCCGGTTCGCTCTCCACCTCAACAAAACCATTGTGTGAGCTGATAATGGTTGCCGTCATAGCCAGACCAAGGCCGGTTCCTTTTCCGACTTCTTTGGTGGTGAAAAATGGGTCGAAAATATGTTCGATATGTTCGGCTTCTATACCAGCACCGTTATCACTGATATGGATGTATGCATAATTACTGTGAGCTTTGGCCTTGGCATGTTTCAGACAGAGTTCTTCGCTGCCTCTTAGTTCATTGAGTGAGAAATTAATCGTTGGATTTTCAACGCCAGCCAGCGCGTCAGCAGCATTACCCACGAGATTAAGCAGTAGTTGTTGAAGCATGGCAGGATTACCCAACACAAAGAGGTTGGAGCCACTAATGTTTCTGTTGAGCTGGATGTTTTCCGGAATGACAATCTGATGCAGATTGAAAGCCTCTTTGATGAACGAACTTAGTGACAGCTTATGCCGCTCCACATCATCATTGCGAGCAAAAACCAGCATTTGCTTGATCATATCTGCCGCCTGAAAACCGACCTTTTCTACCCGTTCAACCTTTTCGAGTATGTCCGGGTTTTCTTTCACTTTGCCCTTGATGATATAAAGGTTGCCGATCATACCAGCCAGCATGTTATTAAAATCGTGTGCAATACCTCCGACCAGAGTACCGAGCGCTTCCATTTTCTGTGCCTGACGATACTGGGCTTCCAGACTCTTGTGCTCGCTTAAATCCTCATGGATACCAACGAAGTGGGTAATCTTATCTTCAGAGTCCCGGATTGGAGATATGGTAAGCATCGCAGGATAAAAACTTCCGTCTTTACGCCTCTCAATCACTTCCCCTTGCCAGACCTCTCCTGATTTGATGGTGTCCCACATCTGCTTGTAAAATAACTGATCCTGATTGCCGCTTTTCAGGATGGAAGGTTTCTGGCCCAGGGCCTCCTGCATGCTATAGCCGGTAATCTCAGTGAATGCCTTGTTCACATACTCAATCAGACCGTTGTAATTAGAAATGAGTACAGCTTCTCCTGCCTGGTCAATGGCGGAGGATATTTTCAGTGACTTAGCCTCCAGGCGGTGGTTCAGAATCATGGGTGCTACTGCATCGGCAACTGTGCTGAGAAATGATATTTCCTCCGCAGACTGTTGGTGATCGGGTGACAGATAGAGATTAATCACGGCCAGTACTTCTCCCTGAGACATAACAGGAATGCAGTAATGTCCATGCTCGGTCATTCCATCCACGCGGATAACGTGTTCGTGGTCAATGCAGTTCTTGTAGATCAGATTGCGGGTTTCCGCAGCTTTGCCGCATAGACAATGTCCGAATGGTATCTTTTTACACTGCTTTAATAATTCAGGGTGAAGATGCTGCTGGGTAAGCATGGACAGGGTATTTGTTCGGCTGTCGGAAATAAAGATTGAACCCTTCTTTTCAAGTGCGAGCCATTCGACGGACAGGATAATGTCCAATACCCTCTCCATCATCGATTCCAGTGATTGTTTATGCATGGCAACAGAGAGGATGTCTGACAAAGCCTTGCTGATGTCTGCCCTGCGCTTCATTTCGGAGGCTGTTTCCTCAGACATGGCATAGGCCTCATCAAACAGGGCACCAATAATGATGCCGCCCTGTATCAAAAAAGCGATGATGATAATAAATATGGCGAGGATGAGGGGGTCAATAACTGATTCAAAATGAATCAGAGTATCGCTTGCTATAAAGTCCATGCCATACATGGCTGTGTAATGCATGGCAGATACAGCGAAACCCATCACTATGGCAGCCATAGTTTTGACACCCAGTTGATTGAATATTCGAGTATCCCGCAGCTGATTGGCGATCAGAAGCGCAGCGGTTGAGGCAACAATGGCGATCACTACAGCCAGTAAAATAATATGTGAATGATGCTGCATGGTTGCATTCAAACGCATTGCAGCCATACCGGAATAATGCATGCCGGCAATACCCAGGCCCATCATGATACCGATAAACAGGGTTTTCGGGCTGAACAGGTGCAGGCTGCCACCCGATCTCAGTGGAGAGATAGCAACAGCAGTGACACCCACGGCCAGCAACAGGCTGAATATGGTCAGTGTAATGTCAAAATGTACCGGGATTGGTAACTGCAGCGCCAGAATTGCAATGAAATGCATGGCCCAGATACCGGCCCCCAAGCTTAAGCCAAAGATAGCAATCCAGGCGAATGAGTGCTTGCTGGAAATCGCTGAGTGAATGCGCGGCACTGTGGACAGGGCAACGAAGGATGAACCGATAGCTGTCAGAATGGATACCACTACAAGCGTGATATGGTATGTCTCGGCAAGTATCACTTGTACTCCTGTTTCTCTTCCAGCAAAAGATGATTCATCAAATCACTGTATCTTCTAATTCAACCGGCTAGGTTTCTGCGCCATGCCAAAACTATTGTTTCATTTCGGAGAGCTTTCTTTAAAAGGCAAAAACCGTGCCACGTTTGAGCGCCGTATGGCTGAAAACATCAAACGTGTGGTTAAACCTGTACTTAAGCCCGGCGGTTTTCATCGCGAACATGGCCGCATGACAGCCGACCTTGAATCCATCAGTGACGAATTACTTGATCTTCTGGCCCTGTTGCCGGGCATCCGTAATTTCTCAGTGGCACATGAGTGTGCACTTGATCTGGAAGCTATGCAGGAAACAGCAAAAGCTGCTGTACTCGCTGATTTCGGGCCTGATGTTGCGGGTAAACCATTCCGGGTTACATCCAAACGCAGCAATAAGGGTTTTCCGATTCTGTCACCGGAATTGAACTTTGAGGTTGGTGGTTTTTTGAAGAACCAGCTGAACCTGACAGTGAACCTGGATGCTCCGGAGATTGATGTACGGGTCGAAGTGGGTGCGTATGCTGCATATATCTATACGCGCAAAATCACTGGTATCGGCGGCCTGCCTGTAGGGACTTCCGGGCGCGGTGTTGTACTCTTTTCCGGCGGAATCGATTCGCCTGTCGCTGCCTATTCCATGATGAAACGAGGTATGCAGGTAGTTCTGGTTCATCTCTACAACAGCACGATCAATCGTGATTTTGCTAAAATCAGGGATCTGGCCCGTCAACTTTCACGCTATCAGGGCAGGGTGAAACTTTATCTGATCGATCTGGAAGAGTTTCAGCGCCATGCTATTGCCCATGTGCCAGCAGAGTATCGTATGATAATCTACAAGCGCGAGATGATCCGCTCTGCTGCCAAAATTGCTCATGAGCAGGGAGGCCAGGCTTTGGTGACGGGTGATTCACTGGGGCAGGTGGCAAGTCAGACACTGGCCAATATCAGCGCGATTTATGATGCTGCTGATTTGCCTCTTCTCTCCCCGTTGATTGGAGCTGATAAGGAAGAGATTGTTGCGCTGGGACGCCGAATTGGTACCTATGATATCTCTGTTGAAGAGTACTGTGATATATGCTCGTTTCTGATTGCCAAACATCCGGAAACCAATGCCAAACGAGATCGAGTGGCTCATTATGAAACGATGTTGCCACTGGAAGGACTGGATAACCCTGTGCGTGTGGTTCTTTTCGACTCAGGACGGGAGCTGGACGCGTAACAAGGGCCTGCAATGTTGAAGTTTAAACGTGTGTTGGGGCTTTCTCTGTTCTGGGCATCATGGATATTATGGGCTGCTATGTTGTTTGTGCCATTTGTGCTTGATACAGATGCAGCCACGATCACGATCGTTGTCACAACATGTCTGGTGGTTGCCGAAGTCAGCTTTATTGTCAGCCTGTTCTTGTTGGGGAAACCTTTCTATCAGGCATTCAAAGCACGGCTGAAACCTTACTTGTTTAAATTGACGGCACGCGGCCCTGAAAAGGAATAAGCTGTTAGTCAGCTTTGTCGGTATCACCATCCCGGATGCGACGAGAGATATTCTTTGCTTCACTGCTGAATGTGAATTTACCGAACAGCGTACAGCCTTTCATGCCTGGATCACACGATTTGCCCGGCACACGCTTGCATTGCCCGTTCTGTTCATGCGGGCAACCCCATCCACTCATGAATCGACTTGTTTTCTGGAGCGAACAAATTTCACGACCAGGAGGATGGAAGGCAGGAGATGCCAGAACAGATCAAAGATATCCAGTGGTTTGGCAAGTGAGCCATCAGCCAACATCCTTAGCTTTTCGACAAGGTGAGGTTCCGGTTGAAATGGCAACATGGCCATGAGTACGGCAATAGCGAGCAGGGCAATCCAGGGTAATTCATCCAGCCATTTCATAATACTCTCCAGTAATCCGGAGCGATTCAGCTCCAATAGTTTCAGTGATGGACTCTTAATTTATTACTAACGCACTCATTAAAGCAACTGCAATTGCTCTGATTAGCTTGCTCCAGAAATAAATGTTTTATAATCAGCAAGCAGGGCATCGACTGCAAGCTGATAGAAACGTTCACCATCAGCAACGGTAGCTAAAGCAGGATTGGAGCCTATGCGCCCGTCGGGGAACTTGAGCCGGTAGTCAGCCGCATCGTAAATCTCGCCATTGGGTGCAATGTCAGGACTCATGGATACATTTTTTACTGCTTCAGGGTGGGCGAAATAACTTAGAGCCACTTCACTGACTGTGGCGTGATGTCCTTCAGCATCACCGTAGAGTTCAGCTGCCAGTGCAGTGATGTGATCATTGCGCCACCAGTTGGCTAAACGGCAGCGAGGCGCAGGGCCAACGCTTTTTCCAGCGGCATGATAGATCTCACAAAAGGCCGTGGTCACTGGTGGAATATTGCCGCCGTGGCCATTGATAAAATAGAAATGGGTGAATCCGTGTTGCTGTAACGATGTGATCACGTCCGTTACCAATTGAATCAGTGTGGATGGTCTGAGTGTTACCGTTCCTGCAAAGGCCATGTGATGTTGAGCCATGCCGTAGTTGATAGTCGGGGCGATCAGTATATCTGCTTGCTCTTCAATGCCAGCGCTGATGCGGGTCGGACAGATTGCATCCGTGCCAATCAACCCATTGGGGCCATGTTGTTCGGTTGAACCGATCGGAATAATTATGCCGGTAGAGTGTTCAAGATAGGCCTCGATCTCTTGCCAAGTGCTGAGTGCAAGCTGCATGTGTACCTCCTGAGCAAGTGCTGGTGTATAGAGTTAGATTGGAAGCATACGCAGACAAGGAATCATTGCGAGTGACTTTCGTATCCGGCTACAACTGCTAAACTGGGTTTATGCATAGCATGAGAGCGATTCAGGCTGATATCACGACCATGGAGGTAGATGTGATAGTCAATGCGGCAAACTCCAGTCTGCTGGGTGGTGGCGGTGTTGATGCTGCGATTCACCGCGCTGCCGGCCCTGAGTTGCTTGCAGAGTGCCGCACTGTTGGTGGCTGCCCGACCGGTGAAGCGAGGATCACTGCGGCTTATGAGTTGCCAGCTGATTGGATAGTGCACACCGTTGGCCCTGTCTGGCATGGTGGTGATCGCGGTGAGGCGGAATTACTGGCTAGTTGTTACCTAAATAGCCTGACACTGGCATGTGCAAAAGATGCACGTTCAGTTGCATTTCCTGCAATTTCAGCCGGTGTATATGGATATCCGATTGAGCGTGCTGCACGCATTGCGGTCAAAACATGTTCGGAGTTCCAGCAGGTTTATGGTGAGCCTCAGCAGATTATTTTTGCCTGTTTCGATAAGCAAACATGCAAGCGTTACCAGCTGCTTCTGGAGCAGTTCTTCTAGGGCTGTTGATCAGAATCCTGAATTGATTTCCGGCCGGTGATCATTGCACGCGGAAGGTTCTCACCATGCAGCAGGCTGGAAACCAGCACGCCTGCAATGTGTATCAGGATCAGCATCAGCATCATATTGACGGTGAATTCATGCACATCTTTCCAGAACTCATCGCTCTGATTGTCACCATGCTCCCACCCGTCTGCATGAGCTGCAGGTATCTGCAATGAGATGCTGCTGTTTGCCAGCGGTCCCTTGCCTTCAGCCGCATAAGTTTCAAGTCCGGTCCATGTAACCAGGACGAGTGCAACCAGCATCATGGCAACCATGGCACCACCGGCAGGGTTATGGCCAAGATAATGCTTCGAATGTCGTGTCATGAGGCTGCGAAGATAAGTCCTGATTTCGGCAGGACGGTATATGAAGTTGGAGAAGCGGGCATATTTTGTGCCGATCAGCCCCCAGATCAGGCGAAATCCGATTAACCCGGCAATCGTGTATCCTGCCCATGCATGCATGGTTTCCAGGTCGCCTTCAGCTGTAAGATAGGCAAGGATGAAGAACAGCACCAGTGACCAGTGAAACAGTCGCACCAGTATGTCCCATACTTTGATTGATTGCGGCATATTCACACTCCTCAGTTCAATGGGGAGATAGGTTAAAAAGTTTGACTTAAGTGTAGATGAATCGTTTGCTAAGAATATTTAACCTTTGAATGTTTAGCATTTCCACTGCTCGAAGTTTTGCTTAGGGTGGGCCCATGAATAATGCAATTGGTCTTTTTCTCGTATTTGCCATTCTTGTTTCTGTGGTGCTTGTAACCAACTGGCAGGAAAAAACAGGCAAGAAACTCAGTGATTTTACATGGTATCGATATGTCAAATGGGCAGTGATCGGCGTAGTCGGGTTTTCCGTACTTATGACACTAGTACTGGCCATCTACGGCGCAGCGACACTTTAACAACTCTATTGGCGATTTGGTCTCTCTTAGTGAGGCAGGCCAATCAGCTTAAAAATGACGATGGTGATAATCAGACAGGCGGCAATCAGAAACCAGATTGCCCATGCAGGTGGGGTGATGAAAGCGGCGGTCATGCATAGCGGAGCCAATGGTCCGGGATGTTTCAGCATTTAAGCACCTCCTTCTTCTTAACTAGCATAGCATCTTTTGCGCCAGATTGATGCATAGATTTATTCAGAGCATCCTGATAAATCCGGAACGGTTGACAGCCAGGGGCTTCTTCCCACTATTGGCACTCCCTCTGTCAGAGTGCTAAAAAATAATACAGAGGGGGGTTGAATAGCATTTAATTCGGCCCCATAAAGGGACTTGAATCGGTTTGATCCGGTTCCTATATAACAGTTTCCAATATTAATATTGAAGGAGAAACAACGATGACAACAAAGGTTCGTCCTTTACATGATCGCGTAATCGTCCGTCGCCTGGACGAGGAAGAAAAATCTGCCGGTGGTATCATCATTCCTGATTCTGCCAAAGAAAAACCAGTCCAGGGTAAAGTAATCGCCACTGGTAAAGGCAAAAGCCTGGAAAATGGCGAAGTGCGTCCGCTGGACGTGAAAGAGGGAGATACTGTCATCTTCTCAACTTATGCCGGTACAGAAATCAAACTTGATGGCGAAGCATTCCTGATGATGCGTGAAGACGACATCCTCGGCGTGATTGAAGGCTGATTTCAGCTTCAATAATTATCGAAGGCTACCTTCCATGTATGGAAGGATAGTCGGTATAAATAAAGTTTTAAGATTATAGATGAATTAGGAGATTGAAGAATGGCTAAAGACATTCAATTTGGCGAAGACGCACGTGCTCAGATGATGACCGGCGTAAACAAACTCGCTGACGCAGTAAAAGTAACTCTCGGCCCCAAAGGTCGTAATGTTGTTCTGGATAAATCATGGGGCGCACCGAATATCACTAAAGATGGTGTTTCTGTTGCCAAGGAAATCGAACTGGAAGACAAGTTTGAAAACATGGGCGCACAGATGGTAAAAGAAGTGGCTTCCAAAACTGCGGATATTGCAGGTGACGGCACCACGACTGCAACCGTTCTGGCTCAGGCCATTGCCAAAGAAGGCATCAAAGCTGTAGCTGCCGGCATGAACCCTATGGACCTGAAACGCGGTATCGATAAAGCGGTGACTGCTGTTGTTGCTGAATTGGCATCGCTGTCCAACGAAGTTCAGAATCAGGAAGAGATTGCTCAGGTTGGCACTATCTCTGCCAATGGTGATACCGAAATCGGCCAGATCATTGCAGATGCAATGGATAAGGTTGGTAAAGAAGGCGTCATTACTGTTGAAGAAGCGAAAGGCCTGGAAACAGAGCTGGACGTTGTTGAAGGCATGCAGTTCGACCGCGGTTACCTCTCTCCTTACTTTGTAACTGATACAGAGCGTATGGAAGCATCTCTGGACAGCCCGTACATCCTGCTGTTTGAGAAGAAAATCGGCAATATGCGTGAACTGCTTCCGGTTCTGGAAGCTGTTGCACGTACCGGTAAACCTCTGCTGATTATCGCTGAAGATATCGAAGGCGAAGCGCTGGCTACTCTGGTTGTGAACAAGGTTCGCGGTGTTGTAAATGTTGCTGCTGTCAAAGCGCCTGGTTTCGGCGATCGTCGTAAGGCGATGATGGAAGACATGGCTATCCTGACCGGTGGTAAGGTTATCTCTGAAGACCTTGGTCTGAAGCTGGAAAATGTGACTCTGGAAGATCTGGGTACTGCCGGTACCGTGAAGATCAGCAAAGATGCTACTGTCATTGTTGACGGTGTAGGCGAAAGTGCAGACATCGAAGCTCGTGTTGCGCTGATTCGCAAGCAGGCTGAAGACTCCACTTCTGACTACGACAAAGAAAAATTGCAGGAACGTCTGGCCAAACTGGCTGGTGGTGTTGCAGTGATCAAAGTCGGTGCAGCAACTGAAGTAGCCATGAAAGAGAAGAAAGACCGTGTTGACGATGCGTTGCATGCAACCCGTGCTGCTGTTGAAGAAGGTATCGTTGCCGGTGGTGGTGTTGCACTGATTCGTGCGCGCACTGCATTGGCTGATGTATCCGGAATCAACCATGACGAAGATACCGGTGTGAAGATTATTCGCCGCGCTATTGAAGAGCCTCTGCGTCAGATCGTTACCAACGGTGGTGGTGAAGCGTCTGTAGTGGTGAATGAAGTATCTAGCGGTGAAGGTCACTTCGGTTATAACGCGCAGACAGAAGAGTACGGCGATCTGGTGAAGATGGGTGTTATTGACCCGACCAAGGTTACCCGTTCTGCACTGCAGTATGCTGCTTCTATTGCCGGCCTTTTGATCACAACTGAAGCAATGATTGCAGATATCCCTGAACCTGCTGGTGCAGCCGCAGGCGCACCTGATATGGGTGGCATGGGTGGTATGGGCGGCATGGGTATGTAAAACCACTCCTCTGAGTTGGTTTTATATCAGTCGTTTATTACTGATGTATAGAGAAGGGCGGCCCGATTGGGCCGCCTTTTTTTGTTGTCGAACTATGAAGGGTGATTCTGGTGCTCTGGATTGTTTGTACTATCGAGTCAAACAGGGCGACAGCCATTGCTCTGGATTATTTGCACTATCGCGTTAAACAGGGAGACAGGCATTGCCCTGGATTATTAGCACTATCGCGTTAAACAGGGCAACACCCATTGCCCTGGACTACTTGCACTATCGCACAATTTAGAGCAACCCCATTGCTCTAAATTGCTTGCTTCGGTAGCGTCCCCAGTCTTTGAAATTATGGGGAAAGTTTACAAGACGTTCCGTATTCCCTGACTCTAAATACAGAGGTTTATCATGCTCGAATCGATGCGTAATCACGCGCAAGGCTGGATAGCAAAAGTCATTCTTACCGGTATCGCACTTTCATTTGTACTGTGGGGAGTGGGTGACTACTTTACTGGCGGCAATGCTGAGCCGGTCGCTACAATCAATGAGAAGCCGATTGATGGCAGTGAGTTCTATGTTGCTTACGAGCGCCAACTCAATGCCTATCGCTCAATGTTGGGTAAGCAGTATTCCCGTGAGTTGCTGGATTCGTTGAATGTGAAAGAGACGACTCTGCAGACGATGATAAATCGTAAAATCATGCTGGATGTTGCGGCCAAACTTGGATTGGCAGCACCGGAATCCGTTGTTCTGGCTACTGTGCAGACAGACCCTGCATTTCAGTCAGCAGGGCAATTTGATCCAAAACGTTATCAGATTCTAACCCGTAATATGGGTTTTGGCTCGTCGCAGGATTATGAAAATGATGTGCGCATGACCATTATGATTGATGCGTTGGAGAAATCACTTATTCAATCTTCATACGTTAGTGAAGCCGAAATTCGTGATCTTTTTAACCAGAAGTTTGAGCAGCGCGTACTGTCTTCAATTGTCGTTGATGCTGCTAGCCTGCTGTCCAAAGTGGAAGTGGACGATGCGACTGCTAAAGCCTGGTATGAAGCCAATAAAGCCAGCTACCAGTCACCTCTGCGTGTTCAGGTGAATACCGTTGAAATCAACCCTCGTACCCTGGCTGCTGATGCAGTAATTAATGAGACAGATCTTCTTGCAGAGTACGAAAAACGCAAAGCCGAGTTCTCTGAGCCGGAACAGCGTAAAGCCCGTCATATTCTGGTGCGCGTTAACGAGTCGGATTCCGAGATGCTGAGGGTTGCTGCACGTGAAAAAATTGAAGCGGCTCAGGCGCGCATTAAGGCTGGAGAAGACTTTTCTGCCATCGCCAAAGAGATATCGGCTGACCCGGCGACGGCTGTAAAAGGTGGCGAGCTGGGTTGGTTCAAACAGGGTATGATGGTTGCTGCATTTGATGCTGCTGTGTTTTCCATGGATAAGGGTACCACCAGTGATATTGTAGAAACTGAGTTCGGTTATCACCTGATTCGAATCGATGATATTCGTCCAGCGAGAGTGACTCCTTTTGAAGATGTGAAGGGTAAAATCAAGGACGAGCTACTCCTGGCAAAAGGTGCTGAGGAAGCTTATAAGTTGTCACAGGATCTGGATGAAGCACTGGGTATGGAAGACTCCCTGAAAGCTGCTGCGGAAGCAGTAGATTTGAAAATGCTGAGCTCAAAAGCAGTAAGCATGGATGAAGCAATTGTTGAGCCGGGACTGTCAGACCAGCAGATCAGACAGAAAGCATTTGCAACGCTGCCCGGTCAGGCTGTCGAGATTATCGAAACTGATGACGGGCGTTTTATCGCGATTGAAGTTGTTCAGCGTATTGACCCCGATGTGCTGCCGTTTGCCAAAGTAACCCGTCAGGTTTATTCAGATGCCAAGCAGGATGCTGCCAATAAAAAAGCCTTCGAAGTGGCTGAAGAGATTCGCAAACAGAGCGGAAAATCATTGGATGAACTGGCCCAGCAGTTTGGTCAGGCAAAATTTATCTCTAAACCTGTACGTAGTACTGGCGTTGGTGATGATGCAGCCTGGTTGACCAGTGCTGTACTTGGTAATGGATTCAAAGCAGCTCAGGGCAGCTGGGTAGATCAATCCATTGCTGTGCCACAAGGTTTTGCTGTAGTACATGTCGATCAGGTGATTGCACCCTCCGAGGATGATTACAATACTCAGAAAGAGGCCATCACCAAAGAAGCTGTGAAGGCCAAGGGGCAGGTACGTTTTGCCCGCTGGCTCAGTTCAGTACGCGAAGGTTATGAAGTTACTACGAATGAAAAGGCCCTGTCTCTTTTCTAGATTATCAACACATCGATAAAAAAGCCGTTCCCTTTGCTTGATAGCAGAGAGGGCGGCTTTTTTTTATGGCCGGGGAAGTTTCCCGATAATGGCATCCAATAAGCCGCTTTCGCCAAAGCCCTTGAGTTTTAGTAACCACAATGGTTTATCTTTGGGCCAGAAAGGCTTCAGTTTAACCGCATCCTTTTCTGTGATTGCTACATGCTCTTTGGTTTGCAGTTGATCGATCTCCTGACGAGTGAACTGGTGGTGGTCCGGAAAAATAACGTGACCACTTACTCTCAGACCGCTGGCAGACAGGCTGTTCAGGAAGCGTTCAGGGCGGGCGATAGATGTTGCAGCATACACAGTATCCGGAGGTTCTGCACCACTGTCCATGGCATCAATAAGATCTCCAGTTTCACAAAACCAGTGCCACTCTTGTGCAGGGCTTATTTTTTCACACTGTTGCAGGGCTGCTCTGCTGCCTGTTCGTACAATCAGGTCAGAGCGGGACAAAGCTGTGACGGCTTCACGTAAGGGGCCTGCAGGGATTCTGTGGCCGTTACCGATACCTTCGGCAGGGATAAGTACAATATCACATACACGAGCGAGGTGGCGATACTGAAAACCATCATCAAGGATGATGATGTTACCGAAATCTTTTGCTATCTGGCTTGCAGCGACGCGGTCAGAGCCGACAATTACCGTATTACTGGCAAGCTCGGCAAGCATGCGTGCTTCATCGCCAACGTCTAAGGCCGACATGTTACTTTCTACAATACGGGGCTTACTATTATTGCCGCCATCTCCACGACAGATAATAACCGGCTTAAAACCCTTTTTTTGCAATGCAGCAGCCAGCCACAGTACAAAGGGTGTTTTACCGCTGCCGCCGGCAGTGATATTGCCAACAGAAATCAATGGTAATGGAGGTTGGACAGTTTGTGCAGCACGTTGCCTGAGATGCCTGTTGCTAATTGCGCTGTATACGGGTTCGATCAGGCGTAGAGGCAGGGGCGGTTGATGTTTTGACCACCAGATATTCTCAATTTTACTATGTAGTTTAGACATCGGATGTATTGGAGTCAGGAAGATAGGCCGAAATGAATTCCAGCGTGGATTCCAGCACAGCTGCTTTATTCTGAATGAACAGGGCCGCATGCGCATGCAGCTGTTTTAACTCATCGGGGTGCTGCAAAAGGCGCGAGATGGCCAGCTCGAGTTCCTGATTATCTGCTGCAATGATCGCTGCATTGTCTTGCTGCATATGATCCATGATTTCCCGGAAGTTCTGCACGAAGGGGCCTGTCACTACACCGCGACCACATACGGCTGCCTCCAGCGGATTATGCCCGCCAATATTTTTCAGGCTGCCGGCAATAATCACGGCATCAGCGACACTATATAATTCGCCCAGTATGCCCATGGCATCGACCAGTATGAAGTCACTATCATGCTGCTCATGTTGCGACCATCTCGATAGTCCATGTCCATGCTCCCGAATAAGGTTGGCAACCTGATCAAAGCGTTCAGGGTGACGAGGAACAATGATGGTCAACAGATCAGGGCATACTGCGTGCCAGACTGGCCACATATTCAGGATAGCACGGTCTTCGCCCTCATGCGTGCTGGCGATGAGTAGAATTGGTCGATTGCAGCTGCTGTCAATTTTCAGGCGTAAAGCTCCGGCATCTACTGTGGGGGCTGATACTGCATATTTCAGGTTGCCAACCACCCGAACACGGTCGGCTGATACACCCATGCCAACAAGTCGTTCTGCATCGATAGCACTCTGGGCGAGAAACATGGCTACAGGTTTCAAACAGCGAGACCAGAAAAAACGTGTAGCCTGATAACGCGGAAAAGAACGGTCTGAAATACGGGTGTTGATGCCGATGACCGGGATATTGCGCTTATTGCAGGCCAGTAGCATACCGGGCCAGAATTCGGTTTCGGCAAGCAGCAGCAGTGCGGGTCTGAGTTTATTTACCAGTCGGGCCATGGTGCCGGGAATGTCCCAGGGCAGGTATGAGATTGATATATCTGATCCGAGTAGTCGTTTGGCATGTGCAAAACCAGTAGCAGTAACGACAGTTAAATGCATGGAATAGCCTTGCTCGGCCAGCTTTTTATATAAGGGTGCAATCGAAGCAACTTCCCCGACAGAACAGGCATGTAGCCAGATGCAGCCGCTTTGAGAGGAGGGCAATTGCAGAGACAGATGCTGTTGCCATTTACTGACCCTGTTCGCATCTGAAGCGGAGTGAAATTGATCTGCCGATACAGCCATTGCCGTATTGCAACAGGATATGAGTCATAGCGCCAGTTTGTATGAAGATTGCTGGCCCGAGACTTGCTTTATACCTATATTCTACAATGTTTTCAGTTATGAAACACACGAGGAGCTGTGTATGATTATTACTGTGTTATCGATTTGTGCCATCTTATTTTTGGCGTTGCAGTGTGAGGATAAGCTTAAAATCCCGTCGCCTGTCGGACTGATCGGACTCTCTTTCGCTTTTCATCTTCTCTTTGGTGACCTGTTTATGCTCACTGGCGATGCTGAGCATTTCGCAGCATTGGTGATTTTGTTACTGCCCATACTGCTGATCGGGGATTCGCTGGAACTTAAGGTAGAAGATCTGAAAGAGCATGGTTTAAGCCTGTTTTATCTGGCTGTAGTTGCTGTTTCGCTATCGGTGATAACTGCCCTGTTGATTGGCGATACACTGTTTGGTCAGTATGATCTGTCGTTTGCAGCCATTATTCTGCTGTTTGCCATGGTATTGGCCACAGATCCGGTCTCGGTTGTGAGTATCTTTTCCAAATTTGAACTGCCGCACAGGCTGAAAATTCTCTGTGAGGGCGAAAGCCTGTTTAACGATGCGACTGCACTGATTGTATTTGTATTTATCGGACTCTATGCCCTTGATGGTGGAGACATTACCTTTGGTTACGTGGCGCAAACCAGTCTGGTTGTGGTTGGCGGTTCGGCAGTGTTAGGTGTGCTGGTCGGATATATCGGTCTGATGGCGATGAAAACAACTGAAAATCGTATTGCTGAATTGCTGGTACTTATCCTGACTGGTTATGGAGCTTTTGAACTTTCTGAACATTTCTACGTGATTCTTAATCTGTTTGGTGGTCACTCCCATATGCATCTGTCCGGTATTCTGGCCTGTATTTTTTCAACTGTGACAGTGCACCACTTTTTATCCAAATCGGTTGCCTATGATGATATGCGTCTGGAAAAGGAGGAGCAGTATCTGGAACGTGAATCGGCATCAGAAAAAACGTCACGCTCTCTGGTGCATACTGCAATCCAGAAAATTAAAGCTACTGTAGAAGAGCGTGATCGTCATTTGCGTACCAAAGAAGATGTGCAGTTGTTGGCTATCGTTGCGAACACCATGCTGTTTGTCGCAATGGCTGAAATTGTTGATATTGATCTGCTATGGAAATACAGCACCGAGATTATGGTAATGTTCCTGGCCACGACAGTCATTCGCGCTGCAATGATGGCCAAGTTTGCAATTATTACCAATCAGACAGATAAAATGACTAATGTAAATTTCCGTTGGTGGGGTGTGCTGACCTTTGCGGGTATCAAGGGTGGCCTCTCGGTTGTGATGCTGATGATGATTCCGGCTGGTTTTGAGCACCTGGAAATGTTCAAGGCCATTGTGGTTGGCGTGATCATGCTTTCCACCTTTATCTATTCAGCCATATTGCTAGGCGTTATTGGCAAGAATAAGGCCGAATTCTCTCAGGAACTTGCAGATGAAGGTGGCCATCACTGATGCTTCGACGTTGATCTAATCCGTAGATACGAAAAAGACCCTGCTATGCAGGGCCTTTTTTAGATCCGACACCCTGTGGGGAAGTGTGGGAAGTGGGAGGTGCCAGATCTAACTGTTGCTTACATCATATCCTTTTCAGGATTGGGATGGAACTGCTGCAGTGCCTGTGGGATGGCGGCAATAATGATGCCCATACAGACAGCTACGATGACAGGTGTCACAAAGCTGACTCCAAAAATTGACAGTGCCAAGCCAATAATTGCCCAGGGTGAGATAAACAGGGCCAATAATGAGACTCCCATCAGGTCAGAACGCAGTGAATTATCTTGCGTAGCATAACTTTCTTCGATTTTCAGATACGCCTGCATGCTAACCTCCGTAGTACTCACTTCTGCTTTCTAGTCCTTGTATAAGCAACCTTAATGCCAATCTATCGGTTTTGAACGGATGGACTTTAATTCCTTGATGATGCAGCGCTTGGTATGAGCGGGTGATCAGTTAAGGCTGTGATGGTAATCATGTTGTTTCGACTCCTTACCAAAAAGGCCCCGCATAAGCGGAGCCTTTTTATTGAACAGTGTCTGATGCCGTGGGAGGGAGGGGAGGAGGGTGACACCAGACATGCGTAAGTTTATATCTTGCCTGTTAGGCATTGGTGAACGGCTCATTAATAATCTTTAATATAACCCACTGTTTCCCTCGGGTATTACGACAGGGGTGAGTGGCTGCATCACTGTTTAGCTAGAAGTTTGCTTGAGCCTTATCAATATACATGTTTTATGGACGATGCGGGGAAGCACTCAGACGAGTTGTTGTTTTCCAGTATGGAGCCTCCGAATGCTAGAGAGCACAGAAGACGAAAAGGAGAGAAGTACTTTTTATAAAGATGTGTTTGTTGTTGCTCTTGTACCGACTCTGATCTTCCTGTGTGCACTCTATTTCGATGCTTCCAGGCGTATCATGGATATTGATCCGTATGCAAAGGTCATTTTTATGAGTGGTTATGATAAACAGAGCACGCTGGCCAGAGCCAGCGTGCAGGACAATGTACTGCTATTACAATAAGCCATTGAGTGTGTCCTGTCCTCCTGAGCCGTATTATTCGAAAACGACTGGCGAAGCAGGAAAGCTATGAACAGGTCAGTTCGTTGTAACCGTTTTTCCAAATAGTCGCTGTAGTTTATGTTTGATATCCATGGCAATACCAAGGGCTGCCGGTACTGAAAACAGTGTGATTACAGTGGAGAACATCAAGCCCCAGGATAGTGCCAGTGCCATCGGTGCGACAAAGGGATCATGGCCACCCCAGCCATATGCAGTTGGCAATAGGCCAACCACAGTGGTGATAGCAGTGAGCAGTACGGCTCTCAGACGGCGTTTACCACTTTCAACAATGGCTTCCCGCCATGGCACACCATCAAGAATCTGCCTTTGAATAAACACAGCCATGACCAGTGACGAGTTGACCACAACTCCAGTCAGTGCGACAAAGCCCATCATGGCCATGAATGATAGTGGCGCCCCGTGCAGGAAAAATCCGACAACGATGCCAATGATTCCGAACGGGATTGCCAGCATGACCAGAATCGGATAACCGACGCGATTGAACTGCACAGCCAGAATGGCGAAAATACCAAGCAGAGCGAAGACAAAGCTGAAGATCAGACCGCGTACTGACTCCTGTGTTTTCTCTTCTTCACCGCCAAGGTTAATGCTGACAAACCTGGCATCCTCGCCAAGCCATTCGGCCTTGCGCTGGTTTACAATTTCATTGATCTCTTTCGAGGTCATGTTTTTTTGGTCCACTTCAGCAGAGACATTAATGACACGGCGTGCATCTTTATGACGAATGCTGCTGGTGCCCGGCTTGTTTTCAAGGTGCGCGATGCGATGCAGAGGTACCAAACCACCGCGTTTATTAGGGATTTCCAACTTCATCAATGTGTTGATGTCCCGTTGTGATTTTTCCGGATAGCGGATGGTCACATCGATCTCTTCTTTGCCGCGTTTAATGGTGGATACGCGCAGACCATCAAAAGCTGCACGAATATGGGTGCCGGCAGTGGCCAGGTCGACACCTGCATAAGCGGCCAGTTTGCGGTCCATGACAATGCGAATTTCCGGGTCACCGGGTTCAAGGTCACTCTCTACCGCATACACGCCTTTTACACTTTCCAGTAAGGCAATAAGGCGTTGGGCCACACCTGTCATTGTCGCCTCATCACCACCTGTTATTTCAACCTGCAGGGCGCGGCCAACAGGAGGGCCCGGTTTCTGCATGGCAAAACTGATTTCCATATTTGGAAATAGCGGAGGAATCTCTTTTTCAAGCACATTCATGACATCATAGGCTTTGATATCACGCTGGGTGAATGGGATCAGGATGATGCGTTCAAAGCCGAATCGATCTCCGATCTGTTTCAGTGCCTCGCGCTGGTCAGCACTGTTTTCACCGGCAATCATTGTGGTTGTTTCAAGAATAGAAGGATCAATGCGCTTGCGAACTTCAACATCCAGTTTGATCAGTTGGTCCCGCATCTCTTCAAGTGTGGTGCCGGTAGGAGTGGTTACGCGAAGGTAAAATGTTGTCTCAGCACCCGATGGGAAGAGCTGAAATTTCATTGTACTGGCCAGCGCAAAGCTGCCGAGCAATCCGGCGATGGTTAGCAGAATGGTCAGATATCGTAGTTTGACTGCCTTTTCGAGAATCCAGGTGTAAATGCCTGTAATCCAGATAAACAGGGCACGTTCTTTCGGATGTTTGTTCGGGTTGGCAACATCCCGGATATGGTTGGGCAGAATGAAAATCGCCTCGAACCACGAAAAGGCCAGCAGTACAATGACAACGATGGGAATGGAGGCTATGAATTTACCGATGATACCATCCATGTACATCAGAGGCAGGAAGGCCACGATAGTAGTCAAAACCGTGGCTGTTACCGGACCGATCAATTCATAAGTGCCTTCGATGGCAGCATCTTCGGGCGAAAGGCCACGCTCCATGTGATAGGTGGCGTTCTCGCCGATGATAATCGCATCATCCACCATAAGGCCGAGCACCATGATAAAGCCGAACATTACGAGCAGGTTAAGGGTGATACCGGAGAAGTAGAGTATGGCAATACCGGAGAAGAAAATGATCGGTAGTCCCCAGGCGGTGGTAAGTGCCACAGCCGGGCGCAGAAACAGCATCAACAGGGCCAGTACCAGTACAAGTCCGATCATGCCGTTGTTGGTCAACACACCCAGACGCAGGCGGGTGATAGTGGAGAAGTCGTTATAGGCACTGACATGTACGCCTTCACCATATTTTTCAGGGATGGTGTCCAGATAAGAACGTACTCTATCCACAAGCGTAATGATATCGGCATCGCCTTTTTTGATGACGATCATGGTGATGGCAGGATCACCACGGGCGGCCACATAACGGTATGGTCGTTGCAGGGTCTGTGTAACTTCTGCGACATCTTTCAGGTACAGGGCCTGACCATGTTCATTGGCACGAATGACAAGGTTGCCCGCATCTTCAGCAGATACAAACTCACCGGTGATGCGAATGATACGCTGGCCATCATGTGCTTTCAGGCGACCGCCCGGAGCATTGACATTCCAGCCTCTGATCAGCGCTACGACATCATTAATGGAGACTCGATTCTGGCGCATTTCCTCAGGATTCGGGACAATACGAATCTCTTCCTTTCGATCTCCCTGCACAAACACATTGGCAACACCGCTGATGGTGCGCACATCATCCTCAATGCTGCTGCTCAGTTTTTTGAGTTCAAGTTCTTTAAAGTCGCCGAAAATAGAGAAGGTGAGCACAGGTGTTTGCTCCGATTTCACTTCCATAATCATCGGGTCAGCAGGCAAATCTACCGGCAGGTCTGCGCGATTGATGGCTTGCTGGATATCGGATACCAGTCGTGAGCGGTCCTTGAAGTTTGGATCAACCTCAATGGTGATCTGCATGGTTCCGGAATAAGCCGTTGAGCGAATGACATTGATGCCATCGATACCTTTCAGCTCCTGCTCAATAGGAGCCACCATGAGTCGTTCAACCTCCCGGGGAGCAGCTCCGGGATAAGCACCGGAGACAGCGATTACATCAAAGTTAACACTGGGAAATGCTTCACGTTGCATTTGCATGGCAGCATAGATGCCACCAAGTAGCAGGATGATGGAAATCAGGTTAACCAGTACGCCGCGTTTAACAAAAAATGCAATGATACTCTTCATAATTATTGGCCTGTCTGCTGTTCGCTTAAGCCCAGATCACTGAGCAGTGTGCCTTGTGCCCATGCCAGTTGGCGTGCGGCCAGCTGCAGGGTCAGTGCCTGAAGTTCCGCATTGAGTTCTGCATTGCGCAGTTCACCTTCAAATTGCACCAGCGTTGCAGTATTGGAGCGACCGGCCCTGTAGCGCTTGATCTCTGCATTGTATTTACGTTTTTCAGCATTGGCTTGAAAGCGGGCGACTTCGAGAACAGGTCGGCCGGATGTAATAGCGGTCATGGCGGCTGACAGATCACTTTTAATTGTCTCAAGTTTGCTGATGCGTTCAGACTGAATACGTTGACGTTGCAGTTCTGCCTTGCGTATGCCAGCACTCACACTGTTACGCATCAGAACATCGGACATTTCCAGTGACAGGGCAGCGTAATGATTGCGGGGGGTAAATCCGCGCGCGGCAGCAGTCGCAGCACTGGTATCAAGCGAACGGGTTCCTACTTCGGCTACTACATCCAGTTGCACATCATCGGTTTCGCGGGCCATGTTCAGCCGTGCTTCAGCTGCTTCCATCTGTGCTTGTAATACCCGTAGTTCGGGTCTGTGAAATTCAGCCAGCTCCACTGCTTTTTGCATCGATGGCAGGTGAATCAATGCATGTCGCTCTTGCTCAATATCGATCTCTGAAGTTGCTGGTCGCAGCATTAGGCGATTGAGTCGGTTCAGGTCGGTTGATCGTCTGGACAATGCTCGCTGCAGCCCGGTCCTGCGTGCAGCCAGCAGTGCTTCTGCCTGCAGCCGATCTGCCTTTTCAATCAGGCCGAACTGTTCACGAGAGCGCTGGTAGGAAAGTAATTTTTTAGCGCGTTGCACAGCCTGCTCGGCAATGCGGATATTGATATCATCAGATGCCAGTTGGTAGTAGGCATTGATGGCTTGCAGGCTGAGTTGATGCGCAATGACTGCGCGTTGCACCGTCGAAGATTTGATGCCGGCTTCAGCAGCGATCAGTGAATCATGGTAATCAGGCCTGTCGGCCCCCTTTAACAGAGGATGGCGGTAGGTGAGATTAATCTGGTTGCGATAGGCAGGATTAAAACGGGAGAGCTGAGCGGCCAGCGGTGAATTGTAGGTCTGGGATGTGCGGTTATAGGCAAAGTTGGCTCCCAGTGTTCCACCATTTTCCAGCGGTTTGGCAATGGAACCGGAAAGCTGACCGATGCGAGTCGAAGATGCCTGAAAGTCACTTGATACAGGTGATTTGTCTTCGCTGGCCCCGATGCGTGCAGTAAACATTGGATCAAGCATACCCTGAATACGTTGTGTTTCTGTTTTAGCAATAGCGGTATCAATCTCACCGGTTTTCAGATCGGGATGATTGGTTAGAACGGTTCCCACAACTTCATTCAGGCTCATGCTTTCGGCGTGAACAGAGCCAGCTGCAAAAAACAGAATAGTCAGAAGCATCATGTGGCGAAAAAACTTGTTCATAGGTCTCCTGGCTAGCACCTGTTGGCAGGCCCTGATTAACGTGGGCGCGAATTACAGTCATCTTTGATGAATGATGGGTTAAATATTGATGATGTCAATTATTGTCATAGTCAACCAATTTGGTTAAGGTCGCTGTATGGATACTAAAATGCCACGTCGATTCGAGGAAGGTCTGGGTTATCTCATTCATCATTTGATGTATGCGATGCGACAGACACTGGCGCGTCAGTGCCGTGAAAGTGGCTGTGATATTACTGCCGAAGAGCTGGCTGTACTGATGATTATCTCTGAGCAGGAGGTTGAACCGGGATTAACCCAGACGCAAATTGCTGAAACACTGGCGAAAGACAAAGCGGTTATCACACGCTTGCTGAACAGCTTGAGTCGTGAAGGCCTGGTGCTGCGTACTCCGGATGAACAGGATCGTCGCATTGTACGCGCAAGGCTCACTAAACAGGGGTTTGAAGCAGTGAATCGTTTACGACCTGTCCTGGGGGCTTTGCTGGGGCAGTTGTATGAGGGTATCTCTGACGAGGAATTTCTGGCTACCAAAGCTGTGCTGCAACGATTGCTATCCAATCTTAAATCAATCAAGTAAATAGTTGAACAGATATGAAAGAAAAACGGCCCCGAAGCTATCAAAACCTTCGGGGCCGTTTTCTGATTGCATTCAGATCCAAATAATCAGGCGCGTTCCATATATTCGCCGGATTCGGTGTTCACCCGAACCTTGGTTCCTGCTTCCAGATATGGAGGCACCATGATTGCAGCTCCGGTTTCCAGTTTACCCGGTTTATAGGAGCTGGTTGCGGTCTGGCCTTTAATTGCGGCATCGCATTCCACAACTTCCAGGGTTACAGCCTGTGGCAGTTGCACGTTCAATGGTCGTTCCTCATGGAATTCAACAGTCACCATGGCTTCTGGTAGCAGGTATGGCAGTGCATTATCCAGCATGTCCGTGCTCAGTGTAATCTGGTCGTAAGTTTCTGTATCCATAAAATGATGGTCATCACCATCAGCATAGAGATACTGCATCTCGCGCTGGGAAAGAATGACGCGTTCAATGCGTTCAGTTGAATTGAAACGTTTATTGGTCTTGTTGCCGGTTTCAATATTGCGCATTTCAACCTGCATGCAAGCCACACCCTTGCCCGGTGTAACATGCTGGGTTTTCATGACACGCCACAGGGCGTTGTTGTACTCAAGAATATTGCCTACGCGAATGGCGGTAACTGCAATTTGCATGGTGTCCCTCTCATCTGTTTAATAACAGCGTAACCTATTTAAAGGTTGCGAACATAGCTATTTCGGGTTTTTCGAGCAACAATTGAGCGCTGTGTTTCTAACTATTCCGGGAGTTTCAATGATTTATCTGTTTGCTGTCTCGCTATCGGGGCAAATTGATGCCTGATACCTGTACGCTTCAGGAGACCATGGATCAATTTATCAAGCGCCTTCCAGCGGTCAGTAAGCCCGGGGCAATAAAAAATGAAATGGCTGAGCAGTGTCTTGAAATGCTCTGTCAGTATCTCATCCATTTCTCTGATCTGTTTCAGGATATTGAGTTTGCCGATGAAAATGAGTTTGCCGAATGGGAGGAAAACCTGGA
Source organism: Mariprofundus micogutta (assembly GCF_001895085.1). GTDB lineage: Bacteria > Pseudomonadota > Zetaproteobacteria > Mariprofundales > Mariprofundaceae > Mariprofundus > Mariprofundus micogutta. Next base: position 59,976 of record NZ_BDFD01000015.1, read on the forward strand.
GTCGCACATGGTTGATCTGCTGGAGGGTGATGTTGAACCATCCAGTGATCTGGGACGTTTGCCACTGGATGCGCTTGATCCGGAACATGTGCGTGATTTTCTCGGCTGGTTTGTGGTGCGTGAAACCAGTGATATCGATCTGATCCAGGGTTACGCTGCGGTTTTGCAGCAGTGGATAGAATTTATCCATACTCAGGGCTGGTGGAAAAAGAACGAATATATCGATTTCGTCGAAATCATGGCCGAGGTAACGCCTGCGGCAGAACGTGTTGCACGTGTTGCACGTGTACTTTTCCATTTTGTGCGTTCCGGTGGCGGTATTGCTCCACGTTTGCGCGGCAAGCGTTTCTCCCGCTTTGTTGAGGGACATGGTCGTGTGAACACAATTGATGATGCCGGTATCACGATGGATTTTGATGCGCAGGATGAGATTATTGGCCCGCTTCTCTTGCCTAAAGTCATTCTCGACCTGATCGAAACGGGAGATGTTTTCGATGTGGAACTGGGTTTACGCGGAGATACCTGGGTGATGGTTGATATCGGACCGGTGTATCCGGCCTGTGTGTATGTCGAGGTGGAAGAGTATCAGGGTCTGGAAAAGCTCTCCTGAACAGGGTTGTTTGTTCTGTGCATGCCGAACAGTGATGTGCGCGTAATATATTCCCTTTCTCCTGCAAACGAAGTGGTTATAGTTCAGCCACAGCTGATGTGAAAGGCTTGCATGTCATTTCATAGTCAGACGGAGGCAGGCATGTTTCATGGTACGATGACCGCTCTGGTCACACCATTTTCGAATGGATTCATTGATGAGGATGCATTTCGTGCACATCTGGATCGTCAGATAGAAGCAGGTGTGAATGGCGTTGTGCCAGCCGGTACAACCGGTGAAGCAGCAACGCTCTCATTTGATGAACACAAAGAGATCATCCGCATTGCGGTGGAGCAGGTTGCCGGTCGTGTGCCGGTGATTGCAGGCACCGGCAGTAATAATACAGCTGAATCCATCGAATTAACGGCTGCAGCCAAAGCGCTGGGCGCGGATGCAGCACTGTTGATTTCACCCTATTACAACAAACCGACCCAGGAAGGCATTTACCAGCACTACAAAGCTGTTGCTGATGCCGTACACCTGCCACAGGTGATCTACAATGTGCCGGGAAGAACCAATTCCAATATCCTGCCGGAAACAGTAGGCCGCTTGTCGCATGTTTCAAATATTATCGCTATCAAAGATGCTACTGCAGATATGGAGCAACTGGTTCAGACTATTGATGCATGTGATGGACGCATGGAATTCTATTCTGGTGATGATGCCACGGTGATGCCGTTTATGGCTATGGGCGGGCATGGTGTGATTTCAGTCGTATCTAATGTGGCACCGCGAAGTATGGCCGCATTGACTACAGCGATGCGCAAGGGCGATGTGGATTTGGCGCGCAGGCTTCAGTTTACCATGTCTGCATTGAATCAGGCCATGTTTGTGCAGTCCAACCCAATTCCGGTTAAAGCGGCATGTGCTGCTCTTGGCTGGATGGAAAATACATTGCGTCTGCCGCTGCTACCTTTGTCGGGGGAGGATGCACTACAGCTGATTGATGCTATGCAGGCTTTTGAGGCTGATCTTCCATCAGGCATTGAGCGTTTGGAGTTGGTCAATAACTGAAAACACACTTTCATCGTTGCGTCTGATGTTCAGCTTCAGGCGCTTGGTGCACTCATTTGCCTATTTTGGTGCTACGCTGGCTGCCATTGCAGTATTTGTACTGGTGTTGATGTTGGCAGAATCAGCGGTGTATGTCGTTACAGGTCAGCCTGTTTCAGTCTGGGCCATGGTGATTGCAGCCATTTCTGCAGCATTTGGTTATGCGCCGCTGGTGCAGTCGATGCAGCGCACGCTGGACAGACTGTTTTTTCGTCACCAGTTGGATACCCTGGCAGCTATCCGTCAGCTTGGTGCCGGTGATCTTGCACAGTTGCCGGTTCAGGATGTGGAGACAGCTCTGCTCGAGCGCATTTGTAATGTGAGCCATCGTTCTTATGCGGTGCTGGATGAACGCAAGTTGCCCGATGGCGACTGTTATGCTTTCCCGGCCAACGCGCCCTTGATTGATATCGGCGATCAAAATCAGAGCCATAAATCATACGATTTATGTCTGCGTTTGCCCGCTGCTATGGGCGAGGCATATTTGTGGTTGGGGCCGCGGTTAGATCGCTGGCCAATGGATAGTGAGGAACGGGCAAGTCTGGAAAGCCTGTCCAAATTCTCTGCCATGAGTCTTGAACACGCACGCCTGACTCATCAGCAGTCCGAAGCTGCCCGCCTTGATTCGCTTTCGCGTGTGACCAAGCAGCTGCATTCTCATGATCTGAAAAATCGACTGCACGATCTATCATTTCTCGCTCATCATCTGGGCTCGGGCAAGCTGGATGAAGAAGATGTGAAGCGTATGTTGTCTGCGATTCGAAAAGTGACCGGGCGTATGCAGACATTGATGCAGCGTATGTCCGATCCCAATGCACCGGTTGACCCGATACTTGCGCCCCTGGATCTGGTGCAATTGCTGAAGTCCACGGTCAAAGAGCGATTGTGGCCGGAATCATTAACGATGTCGGAGTCTTATAACGAACTTCCGGCTGTTGCAGGTGATGCGGACCTGTTGCAGGGGGTATTTGAGAACCTTTACGATAATGCTGTGCAGGCGATGTTGCGGCAGGGTGAGATAAGCATTGAAACACGGCTTGTTACAGATGCGAAGGATGTGGAAATGGCTCAGGTGAGAGTGTCGGATCAGGGCTGTGGTATCTCTGAGAACTTTATCCGTTACCGACTGTTCAGGTTGTTCGCTACCAGTAAGAGTAACGGGCTTGGTGTGGGCCTTTATTTAAGCAAACGCATCGTAGAAGCACACGGTGGAACCATTGCCGCAGAAAGTGAAGGGGCGGGGAAAGGTTCCACCTTCATTGTCTCTTTGCCGTTATGGCAGAATCAGCGCGAAATGAGTAATTTAGCCGAGGAGGTAACATGATGAAACGGACTGTACTGGTTGTTGATGATAATGATATCAACCGTCTGAATCTGAAATTGCTGCTGAAAGAGAATTACCAGATTCTCGAAGCCGGTGACCTCGATGGTGCCGATGAAATGCTCTCTGGTCATCGCGTGGACCTGGTGGTTCTCGATCTGGCATTGCCGCCTGAGCCGGACAATCCTGAAATCGGCATGGCTTATCTGGCACGATTACGCAAGGAGAGTCCGGATACGCCCGTGGTGGTGATTACCGGTCATGATCAACGTGCCATGGCCTTGAGGGCCCAGAAACTGGGAGCCCAGGACTTTTTCGGTAAACCGTTCGATCCTGATGAAGTCAAATCTACGATTGACCGCAGTATGGAGGCACGTTCGCAGGAAGTACGCGAACAGGAGATGCAGCGGGCTCTACAGAATCAGGTAAACAATGAGCTGCTCGGTGAATCCGAAGCCATGCTGGATTTGAAAAAGCTGGTTGAGCAGGTCGCTGGTGCACCGTCCACGGTGTTAATTCGAGGCGAAACAGGAACAGGTAAGGAACTGGTTGCACGCCGCCTGCATGCGGCCAGTGCACGAGCGGGGCAACCGTTTATTGCGATCAATTGCGCAGCCATGAATGCGGAACTGCTTGAGTCGGAACTGTTCGGTTATGAAAAGGGGGCATTTGCCGGTGCAGGTGAGCGTAAACTCGGATGGTTTGAGCGCGCCAGTGGTGGCACACTCTTTCTTGATGAGGTCGCAGGTTTACCACTGCAGGTGCAGGGGAAACTGTTGCGTGTGCTGGAATCGGGTGAATTTTCGCGGCTTGGTGGTGATGCCATTCTTACTTCAGATGTGCGTCTAATCTGCTCAACCCGTGAAGACCTTGAAGCGAAAGTGACGGACGGATCATTCCGGGATGATCTCTATTATCGCATTCATGTGGTTGAGATTGTAGTTCCGCCTCTAAGAGAGCATGTGGAGGATCTAGCGATTCTGGCCGATGCAATTCTGATCAGGAAAGCAGCATTGTGTGGTAAACGTATGCAGCCATTGTCAGATGAAGTGCTGGAACAGCTGGGCAGATACAGTTGGCCGGGCAATGTGCGAGAGCTTGAGAATGTGATCGAGCGTGCAGTGGTGCTGGCAGCTGCTGATGTGGTGGAATCTATTCCATCATTAACCGGCCCGCAGATGGTTGCGGATAATCTCGATCCTCTGGAACAGTGGCTACATCAGCTGCCTGAGACAGGTATCCGGGCTGAAAAAGCAGTGGCCCAGTTTGAAATGCAACTGGTTGAAGTTGCGCTGGAGCGTAATCAGCATATCAAGGCCAGAGCTGGTCGCTGGCTGGGATTTGGTGATCGGGCTAAAGATAAAATGCGTTATCTGTGTGACAAATACGATATCGAGGTGCATGAGAACCCATGAATGTATTGATTCGTAGTTTGATGTTTATGTTGTTGCTGTCATTGACGACAGCGCCACATCTGCATGCCTTTGAATTTGACAAAAACTATCTCTATTACCGTGATGCCAATGTGCCGCCATTCCAGAAATCACGTGAGTTTTTTGATATGCCCAACAGGCCGGGTTTTTTTGAAGTGACTCTGGTCTCTGATACGGTAGGCCCGTTAACCTTTCGCATTGTTCGGGTACGCGATGAAATGGAGAAAACATTAACACAGAAACGCACTTACAGTGTTGGCAACCACGAATTTCAGACGCGTTTTGATAATAGCAGTGGCAGTGATGATCTGATTGTAGAAATTGCCAATTCAAATCCGGCTGCAGTAGCCAAGGTTTCTGTCTTCGTAGTGGAACTTCCCAAGCAATAGGCTAATCTCTAGCCATGCGATCATTCATGGCATTGAGTTTCATGGTAATTCTGACCCTATGGGCTTCAGTAGCGAATGCACATTCTGATAATGGTGTAGTGGCTAATAATGACGGCGAGAAGGTTCGTCTGCATTTGAAATGGAAGCATCAGTTTCAGTTCGCCGGTTATTATATGGCGTTTGAGAAAGGGTATTACGCTGCAGAAGGTCTGAATGTCGAGTTGGCAGAGGGTGGTCCGAGTCATTCTTTGATGGAAGAACTTATGCAGGGCCAGACTCAGTACATTGTGGCTGATACAGGTGCACTGCTTCATCGTGCTGAGGGCAAACCTGTCGTCGTATTGGCAAATATTTTTCAACACTCCCCTGTCATACTTTTGATGCGTTCTGATCAAGGTGTGTCGTACAAAACACCTGCAGATCTGCGCAATAAGCGAGTCATGGTGCAAGGCGGTTATGTTACTGCTGCTACGCTGGCAGTACTGAAGAAATTCGGTATCAATGAATCTGATTACGTTCGTCTTCCCAGTAGTTTTGATATTCAGGATTTAGTCAATGGGAATACGGATGCTTTCTCAGCATACAGTACCAATGAACCCTATTTGATGAAGCAGATGGGTATTCCGTTTACAATGTTCAAGCCTCACGATTATGGTATCGACTTTTATGGTGATGCGCTGATTACTTCTGAAAATGAGGTGAATCAGCATCCTGAGCGCGCTGCAGCATTTCGCCGTGCCAGTCTTAAGGGCTGGACATATGCATTGGATCATATTGATGAGTCTGTTGAAGTGATTCAGCAGAAATATAACAGCCAGCATAAGTCTACTGAACACCTGTTGTTTGAAGCGCGGGCAATTCGGGACCTTGTATTTCCTGACATTGTACCTGTTGGAGAATCAAACCGGCAACGCTGGAAACACCTGGCCGGTGTGTTTAATGGATTGGGTTATCAAGTTGATGACATCAACTGGGATGCCTTTATATATCAGGCTGAACCGGATGTTGCTTCTGCACTCTGGATTTATCGTTACTGGATTGCTGTTGCTTTGCTTTGCACGCTGGTGCTGCTGCTTTATGTTTATACCGTGCAGCTGCGTAGCGGTATCCGTAAACGCACAGCTGCTCTGGAACAGGTGGGTTCGGAATACAAGGATATTTTAGATTCCATGCAGGATGCCTATTACAGGGCTGATATGGATGGAAAGATTGTCTGGGTATCTCTGGCCTGTGAACGGCAATTGGGTTTTGGGCGCAGTGAATTAATCGGCGTGCCTTTGCATTCCTTGTATTATGATGAAATTGGACGTGAAGCATTTCTCGAAGCACTGGAGGAGTCCGGTGGAAGCCTGCAGCATTATGAATTGTGTCTGAAGCACAAAGATGGAAGCCGGGTTTGGGTTGAAGTGAATTCCCAGTACTGCCACGATAAAGATGGCCGTAAGATGGGGATTGAAGGCAATGTGCGAAATATCAATGAACGCAAGCTGGCAGAGCGCGAAAGTCAGGAGCTAACAGGGCAACTGCAACAGGCGCAGAAAATGGAGAGCATCGGTGTGTTGGCCGGTGGTATTGCCCATGATTTTAATAATCTTCTTGTCGGTATGATGGGCAATGCAGAGCTTGCCATGCTCGATGCCCCTGAGCAGGGCGAGACCCGTTATTACCTGCAGCAGATATTTAAGGCATCACGTAAAGGCGCTGATCTGGTGCGCCAGATGCTGGCCTATTCCGGGCAGGGCAGATTTGCCATGGGTGAACAGAATCTCAATGAGATGATTCAGGATGTGTCCGATCTTCTTGAAACAGTGATCGGTAAGCATGCACGCCTGCATCAGCAGTTGATGGAGACTTTACCCTATGTGTATGGCGACAAAAATCAGCTGACGCAATTAATCATGAACCTGATGACCAATGCATCTGAAGCATTGTCCGGCAAACCCGGTGATATCACCTTGCGTACCGGTGTACGCAGCCTTTCCAGCCAGGATTTTGCAGCCATGTATATGGCTACAGACTTACAAGCCGGCGATTTTGTCTACATTGAAGTTGAAGATAACGGCTGTGGTATGGATGCGCAGACTCAGGAACGTATCTTTGATCCGTTTTTTACGACCAAGGAGACTGGTAGTGGACTGGGGCTTGCTGCTCTGCTTGGCATCGTACGCAGCCACAATGGTACACTGACATTAAACAGTGAGCTTGGAAGAGGCTCCTGTTTTACTGTTTACCTTCCGGCACTCACAAAGTGTGAACCGGTTGAGCCGGAGAAACTTACCGGAGAGTTTGTTGTGTCGGTAAGCCTGCGCGGGACTGTATTGGTCGTTGATGATGAAGAGGCTGTCCGAAGTGTTGCATCAAGATTGCTTCAGCATGAAGGCCTGCAGATCATCACAGCCTGTGACGGAGAAGAGGCTGTTGAGTTGTTCCGTAAACATGCCGATGAGATTGCCTTTGTACTATTGGATCTGACCATGCCGGTGATGGATGGTGAACAGACGTTTCATGCTCTGCATGGTATTCGACCCGATACCCCGATATTACTCAGCAGTGGCTTTTCCGCTAAAGAGGCGGTAGGACGATTGCAGCATTTTGGCTTGAGAGGTTTTGTGCGAAAACCATATACCAGAAAGGCATTGCTCGAAGAAGTTGCGCGACTTGGTCTGGCCAGAACTTCCAAAGAGGACTTGGATTTCTCTATTTAGAACCCCATAGAGCTATTGGTGGCCGTGTTGCTATCAGGCTGAAACAGGAGTTCGATTATGGATTTGAATCGTGTAACACAGAAGGTTGGAGAAGCGATTGCAGCTGCGCAAAAACTGGCTGTCCGCTTGTCACATCAGGAAGTGGATGGTGAACACCTTCTGGCAGAACTGTTGGCTCAGGAACATGGCCTGGCAAGCCGTTTGATCGAACAGGCTGGTGGCTCTGTTGACGAATTCAAAGCACAAACTCAGAGCTCACTGTCCAAACGCCCGAAAGTCAGTGGTACTTCCACTGAAGCCGACAAGGTTTATATCACACAGCGTTTGCAGAAACTGTTTGTCACTGCCGAGGACGAAGCAAAATCACTACAGGATGAATATGTCTCTGTTGAACACCTGTTGCTGGGACTGATAGCAGAGGGGCCGGCGACAGATGCCGGTCAACTGTTCAGGCAGCAGGGCATAAGCAGGGAGACATTTCTTGCCGCGCTGGAATCCGTACGTGGAAATCAGCGCATCACCAGCGATTCCCCTGAGTCGCAATATGAGGCACTGAAAAAATACGGTACTGATCTGGTCGAGATGGCACAGAAAGGCAAGCTGGATCCGGTTATAGGCAGGGACAGTGAGATTCGTTCGGTCATCCGTATTTTATCCAGGAAAACCAAGAATAACCCGGTACTGATCGGTGAACCCGGCGTGGGTAAAACTGCGATTGCCGAAGGTCTGGCGCAGCGCATTGTATCCGGCGATGTGCCGGAGGGTTTGAAAGATCGCAGTCTGTTCTCACTGGATATGACCTCACTCATGGCCGGTGCCAAATATCGGGGTGAATTTGAAGAACGCTTGAAAGCGGTACTCAAGGAAATCAAGGCATCAGAAGGGCGCACGCTGCTGTTTATTGATGAGTTGCATACGATAGTTGGAGCCGGAAAAACAGAAGGAAGTTCAGATGCGGGCAATATGCTTAAACCCATGCTGGCACGAGGTGAGTTGCACTGTATCGGAGCAACGACGCTGGATGAATACAGGAAGTATATTGAAAAGGATGCAGCACTTGAACGTCGTTTCCAGCCTGTGCTGGTGGATGCGCCGAATGTAGAGGATACCATCTCGATACTGCGCGGTTTGCGTGAACGCTTTGAGCTCCATCACGGTGTACGTATCTCCGATGGCTCACTGGTGGCTGCTGCGACTCTGTCTGACCGTTATATATCGGATCGTTTTTTGCCTGATAAGGCGATTGACCTGGTGGATGAAGCTTGCGCCTCTATTCGTACTGAGATGGATTCAATGCCGGTAGAACTGGATGAAGTGACTCGTCGCGCCATGCGTCTGGAGATTGAAGAGACCGCACTGAAAAAAGAGTCGGATGCTGCGAGCAGAGAACGATTGAAACAGTTACGCAAGGAACTGGCTGACCTGCAGGAACACAGGGATGCCATGCGTGCGCAATGGGAAGCTGAAAAAGGAGCCATAGGAGTGGTTCACAGTTTGCGCGAGCAGATTGAGCAGACCCGTCTGGAGATAGAAACTGCAGAGCGTAACTATGAACTGGAGAAGGTTGCGACCTTGCGTTACGGCACACTGCCCGAGTTGGAGAAGCAACTGAGCGAACTCGAAGCTGTAGCTACTGAGCAGAAGAGTATGCTGCGCGAAGAGGTTAGTGAGGAAGAGATTGCCGAGGTTGTAGCGCGCTGGACGGGTATTCCGGTAACACGTTTGCTCGAAGGTGAGCGCGACAAGTTACTCAAACTTGAATCAGTACTGCATGAACGTGTGATCGGACAGGATGAGGCAGTTAAAGCTGTGGCTGATGCGGTGCTGCGTGCCCGGGCAGGAATCCGTGACCGCAAACGACCGATTGGATCGTTTCTGTTTCTTGGGCCTACCGGTGTCGGTAAAACAGAACTAGCCCGCACACTGGCACGTAACCTGTTTGATTCCGAAGATAATATGGTGCGTATCGATATGTCTGAATATATGGAGAAGCATACGGTTTCCCGTCTGGTTGGCGCGCCTCCGGGTTATATCGGTTTTGAAGAAGGCGGGCAGCTCACTGAAGCAGTACGTCGTAAGCCATACTGTGTTCTGCTACTTGATGAGGTGGAGAAGGCGCATCCGGATGTATTTAATATCCTGTTGCAGCTGCTTGATGATGGCCGCCTGACCGATAGCCATGGGCGTACGGTCTACTTCCAGAATACGATTGTAATTATGACCAGCAATATCGGTTCGGAGTTCCTGCTTGAAGGCATCGACGAGCAAGGTCTTGTAAGTGAAACATCACGCTCGCAGGTTATAACGGCGCTGCGTACTCATTTTCGACCCGAGTTTCTGAACCGGGTGGATGAAACAGTTCTGTTCAATCCTTTAAGCGAGTCAGTCATTGTTGGGGTGGTTGAACTGTTCCTCTCAGAATTGTCGCAGCGATTGCTTGAGCAGCAGATTGGACTTGTCCTGACAGATGCAGCAAAAGCCTGGCTTGCAAGCAATGGATATGATCCTGTGTATGGTGCCAGACCATTGAAGCGCTTTATACAGCAGCAGCTGGAAACACCTTTGGCGCGTATGCTGATAGCTGGTGATGTGTTGCCAGGTGGCAGCGTTGGGGTGGATATTGCTAATGATAGATTACTTTTAAAGGCGGTTTGAAGTAATAAAACTTCCTGAGGGGGGGAATCCATTTCCCCATAGGGGGATTCTTTGCTACTGCCCATGTTTATCGTCATGCTTAGGGTTGACACCATGAGCCGTCTTACGTAGCAAGTCGTCTCCAAATTCGAGAGGAGGATTTTTATGAAAAAAGCACTATTGATCGCAGCAGCAGCTGCATTCGTAATGGGTGGCGTAGCGACTGCTAATGCTTCAGCACTGGGTAAGTGTAAAGCATGTCATAACTTCACTACTAAAAAGAAAGTTGGTCCTGGTCTGAAAGGTGTTGCTGGCGGCCCACAGGGCGCGTCTGAAGGCTTCAAGTATGGTTCATACCTGAAAGCACAGCACGCAGCTGGTGGCGTATGGACAGACGAAGCTCTTGAAGCTTGGCTGTGCGCATCCAAGAAAGTTGCTAAAGCAGCTGGCGGCAAGTCTAAAATGCCTAACCAGAAAGTATGTGGCGACAAAGCAAAAGCTGCAATTGCTGAGTTGAAAGCTCTGTAATTTAGCTTTACGATGTCTCGTCCTAAAATACGTTGACACTTTTTTTATTCAAGCCGGCTGCCATTGGCAGTCGGCTTTTTTATGCACCTCTTCGGGTGTTTTCATGCTCAGGCTGAGGTGCGGTCTGAGTCGATTGTAAGCATCAACGGATTCATCCACCAACCTTTTAAGTTTCTCAAAGGTTTTACACCGGTATAACAGGAACTCCTGTTTCAGTATGCCGTTCACACGCTCCGCCAACGCATTCTGATAACAATCATATCCATCCGTCATCGATGGCTGAATGTGATGTTTTGATAACGTCTCCTGATATGTAGCCGAGCAATACTGCACACCCCGATCCGAGTGATGAATCATTGGGTGATCCGCCACTCGCTGTGCTATTGCCTGCTTTAACGCTGCATTCGGATGAACAGCCCTCAGATCATGGCTTAGTTCATGTCCCATGATTTTACGCGAACAGGCATCTGTAACGAGTGAGAGATAATGTACACCCTCATCGCTTTCCAGATATGTAATGTCACTGACCAACACTTGCTCCGGATGGTGAATCTCCAGATTAGCCAGCAAGTTCGGATGTTTTTTCATCCAGTGTTTACTATCTGTCGTCTTGGTATAGCTGCGTTTCGGGGCGATCAACATCCTCTGTCGGCGCAAATACCCGAACAGGCTGTCAATCAGCACCCAAAATTGACCCCCCATCAGCGTCCAATTTTGACCCCCCTAAAGTCTGTTTAAATCATGCTCTATTTTTGAATCTCCAGCTCTCATTTCCGGTCTCTATAATGTCACAATGA
>NZ_BDFD01000016.1 GCF_001895085.1 Mariprofundus micogutta
AATGTGCTTCATGGCCTGAGTTCTCCGTTCTGTGAATTTGCTGTCTGGATAACTACAAATTTACCATAATCGTTGGGAATTCAGGCCTGTTTTCTTGCTGCTAATTCCTTAACCGGACAGCAGTGATGAATTCTATTGACCGCGTGCGCTTTTCTGATTCAATCCGCATATATGTCCAAACATCTTCATATTCTCGGCGTCTGCGGTACAGCCATGGCAGCAATCGCGGCTCTGGCCAAGGCACAGGGTTGGATAGTTACAGGTTCTGATGCCGGTGTTTATCCGCCGATGTCCGACTATCTGGCTGAACTGGGTGTGGAGATTGCAGCTTTTTCTGAAGAGAATCTGAATCCGGCCCCTGATCTTTGTGTGATCGGCAATGCCATGAGCCGCGGTAATGTCGAGGTGGAAGCTATCCTCAACAGAGGCCTGGCTTACTGTTCAGGGCCTCAGTTTGTTGGTGATCATGTGTTGCCGGGGCGCCATGCTGTTGTTGTTGCAGGCACACACGGCAAAACCACATCGTCATCACTGATCGCACATGTGCTGGAAGTGGCGGAGCAAAGTCCCGGCTTTCTGATTGGCGGCGTGCCGGAGAATTTTGGTGGTGGTGCGAGAATCGGAAACGCTGCGCCTTTCGTGTTGGAAGGTGATGAATATGATACCGCTTTTTTTGATAAACGAAGCAAGTTTCTGCACTACCATGCCCGTACCCTGATCCTGAATAATCTGGAATATGATCATGCAGATATCTTTCCGGATCTCGATGCGATCAAAACCCAGTTTCATCATCTGATGCGCACCGTGCCAGCTGATGGGGTAGTGATCGCCAACGCCGATGAGGCAGATATTACGGATGTGATTCAGCGCGGCTGCTGGTCGCCGGTTATTAGTTTTGCCCGCTTCGGTCATGCTGAGGCAGAGTGGCAGTGGCAGGTTTTGAGTGAAGATGGATCATTATTCAGATTATATCGGGATGGCAGCCCTGTACTGGAAGCAGCATGGGACATGATAGGTGTTCACAATGTGGCCAATGCCTGTGCGGTTGCAGCAGCAGCCACCTCAATGGGTGTGGAGATTGAGACTATCAAAGAGGCGTTTGAAAGTTTCTCCGGTATTCGTCGGCGTATGACGCTGGTGGGCGAAGCTGGCGGTGTGAAAGTATTTGATGATTTTGCCCATCATCCGACTGCAATTACCGGTATGGTAAGTGCTGCTCGCGCAAGCATGAAAAAGAACGGGGCAGACGGAAAACTGTGGGTGATAGTCGAGCCGCGCTCCAATACCATGCGGACCCGTATCCATCAGGAACGATTGCCACTCTGTTTTGATGCCGCAGATCATGTGGTGTTTGCGGCACCTTCTGACCGTAATCTGCAACCGGAAGAGGTGCTCGACGCTGCTGCTGTTTGTCGGGAAATTGGAAGCAAGGCCTCGCTCATTGAGGATGTAGGTTCCATCGTCGACTTTGTTGCTGATGGCGCAGCATCCGGCGACCATGTGCTGGTGCTTTCCAATGGTGGCTTTGAAGGTATTCATAAGCGTTTGCTGGCAAACTTAAGCTGAACGGCGCATTGAATTTTGTGTTCACGGCCATACTTGGCTAGTATGAGCGCGCTTTTTCGTAATGATTATTCTGGAGGGGATATGCCAACAACATTGAACAAGATAGCCACACAGGGTGACAATGGCTCAGCCATGATGCCGATTATCCAGGGTGTAGGCCGTGCAGCGATTGAAATCGCAGCTGTTCTGCGCGGTGCCGTTTTTCGCGGTGCACTGGGTGAAGCTGGCGGTGAAAATGTACAGGGCGAGCAGCAGCAGGTGCTGGATGTTCTCTCCGATGAAATCTTTCTTGATGAAATGCGCTCCACAGGTTTTGTCTGTGCAGTAGGTTCTGAAGAACAGGAAGAGTTGCTGGTGATCGAAGAGTATTCGCATGCCGATTATCTGGTGTTGGTGGATCCGCTTGATGGTTCATCCAATCTTGATGTTGATGGTCCTGTTGGCACGATCTTCTCCATTGTGAAACGTAAAACGGCTAATTCCGATCGTCCTCATGTGTCTGATACATTGCAGTCCGGTCAGGGTGTGATTGCTGCCGGTTATGTATTGTATGGCCCGTCTTTGATGATGGTTTGCTCAGTAGGTGCCGGTGTGGATGGTTATACATTTAACCCTGCTTCAGCCCGTTTTGAACTGAGTCATGGTGATATTCGTATTCCTGAAACCGGCGGTTACTACTCCGTGAATGAGTCCAACAAAGATAAATGGCTGGATGGCATGGGCGATAATCTGGACCGCATGAAAACAGAAACAGGCCTTGGTATGCGTTACGTGGGCGCGATGGTTGCAGATATGCACCGTACGCTGCTGAAAGGTGGCGTTTTCCTTTACCCTGCTGATGAAAAGAACACGACCGGCAAACTGCGTCTGTTGTACGAAGCAATTCCTATGGGTTTTGTAATGGAGCAGGCTGGTGGTAAAGCGATGAGCAACGGTATTGCAGTTCTGGATATCGAACCTGAAGCGTTGCACCAGCGTGTACCTGTATATTTGGGATCGAATACCAACGTTGATTCTCTGCTTGGCTAATCTTGGCTGAAAGCAAACAATTTGTAGAAACATATTTAAGGGAAATCGGTGTGCAGACACCGGTTTCCCTTTTTACTTCAGAGCAATCTGCTTCTGATCAATCCGCTTCCGGGCAGTCGAATCTCAGGCCTGAGATTTTAGTGCAGCAAACAGATTCGAAAGTACATTCTCCTGCAGCGGATGCTTCCGCTATAACTTCTCCGGCAAAGCAGAATTTCGAGGTCAAGGCCGACGTTCCGGCTGTAGCGAAGTCTGTCTCCGGTGGTCTGTCAGATCTGGCGGTAAAAGCGTCAACATGTCGTCTCTGTAGTTTGAGCCAGGAACGTAATCAGGTGGTCTTTGGCGTGGGTAACCCTGATGCCGATCTGGTGTTTATCGGTGAGGCTCCGGGGCGTGAAGAGGATTTGCAGGGTGAGCCTTTTGTCGGGCGCGCTGGTCAGTTACTTGATCGTATGCTTGCAGCAATGGGGATGGGTCGGAACGAAATTTATATTATGAACACAGTAAAATGCAGGCCGCCAAATAATCGTGACCCTAAACCGGATGAGGTGCAGGCATGCAATTTATGGTTTGAGCAGCAGCTGGATATGCTGCGGCCGAAAATGATTTGTCTGCTTGGCCGTGTTGCGGCACAAACTGTGCTGAAGTCGGATGAACCTCTGGGGGCACTGCGCGGACGCTGGTATGACTACCAGGGGATTCCTGTCTGGGTGACGTACCATCCGGCTTATCTGCTCAGATCACCCGGCCAGAAGCAGAAGTCCTGGCAGGATCTGCAGGCTCTGTTATCCGGTTTTCAAAAGTTGAATTAATACCTGCAGTTTGTTTCCGCAGTCGGTATGGCCAGCGATCCGAGAATCAGTCGCTAACGCATCTCAAAAGTTTAAATCAAAGAACCGGCAACATAGAAACCGGCCAAAGAGATTAAAGAAATAGCGATATCAAGTTCAATCATAGGTTCACCCTCCACAGTGTTAGGGCTGATGCTATGAGGAATCATGGTTTTTGATGTGTCCGAAGTCACATTAGTGATTGTTTTGAATAGAACGTATTGAACTGCGAGCGAGATTGATAACGCTTGAGCTTGCCCCGGACGGGGCGAATAGGGTTCGCTGAATGCCTGTGAGGTTTAAGCTATATTTGAGCCGATATACAGACAGGCCAGAGCCAGAATCGTGTAAGCAATATCAAATTTGATCATCGTTTCCTCCTTGTTGTGACTTGGTCGGCAAACGTTGTGGGCTGCAATAAGGCTGTTCTGTGATCCGGGTCACAAAAACACGGGTTGCCACACTATTTAATGCAGAATCTTAACATTTTCGGGCTATGTGACAGGTTTGTATAGAGAAATCAGGGTCTCAGTGATCTGTTTTCAGCATTAATCAAGTAGAGACTGAATGGCCGCCAGCAGGGCAGGGGCAGCAGTTTCGGTGCGCATGACGCGCGGGCCGAAGGTGAGTGACTGAAAACCTGCGCTTGCAAGTATTTCTATATCACGCGGGCTCCAGCCGCCTTCGGGCCCGATGGCGAGTGTAATATTTGAGGCTGAGGCCATATTGCTGCGTTGTTCCGGCCAACTGGTGTCTGTTTCGGGATGCAGGGTGAAGGCCATGCCTTTGGCATCGACATCACTGAGCTTGTTCAGCCACTGCACTTTCGGAACGCTGGTTCTTTCACTCTGCTCGGCAGCTTCAATAATAATTTTCTGCCAGCGCTCAATGCGTTTGCCCAGCTTGTTGGCATCCAGTTTTAAAGAGCTGCGTTCTGAACGGATAATTGTAAAGCTGGCAGCTCCCAGTTCGGTAGCTTTTTGCAGCACAGTTTCAATTTTTTCGTTGCGGCAGGCAGCCTGAACAATATGTACAGATACAGGCATCTCGCGTGAAATGTCTGCAAAAGATTCCACATGGATGCTTGATTCCTGTTTGGTGAGTATCTCAATCGTACCCTGATATTCACCACCAAAGCCATTGAATAACACCACAGGGCTGCCGGGGCCAAGTCGCATAACCGTGCGCAGGTAATGGCCCTGGTCAGAGGGAAGCCCGATGCTTTCGCCAATGTTGATTTCTTCTTCGATATAAAGCCTGCAATGCATGGGCAAATACGGCCTGATCGGGCCTGGTAAGGCAAGCGCTTTTGATGCGTGTGTCGGCGAACATGAGGCTTGACCCACGCTCTGCTTGCCCCATGATGCGCGCATGTTCTTCGGGTCTCTGGAATCACAAGATTGGCAGTCAGTACGTCACTGGAAAGCAGATGATGCGGGGGTAAGCCGCGATGCTGCCGCAGTTTTAACGACTGCTGGTTCTCTGACGCGTTTCCTGGAGCGCCATTTCGGTATTAAGCTTGAAGTGCGCTTGCATGATCAGTTTGTTGATATGGCACTGCTGGAAGAGGCGCAGCTGCTTGGTTGTGAGCCTGGCGACAGGGCTTTGCGGCGGCAGGTGTCCCTGATGCATCGCGGTTCAGTGCTCTTTGATGCTGAATCAGTATTGCCGCTGGAAGATCTGCCTGCCGATTTGATGCGTGACCTGGAAGAGGGTAAGCGCCCTTTGGGTAATCTGCTGCTGGATCGGGGGTTGTCGCTTTCACGCTCGGATCTCAGTGTTGTTCAGTTGCAGGCCGATGGCGGCATTAACGGCTGCTGGGCGCGCCGCTCTGTTTTGCGTTCGCCATCGGGCACGCGCGCGCTTGTGGTTGAGCTGTTTCACCCTGAAATGTGGAAGCGGCTTGAGTCATCATCTCGCCGTTATAGCGTCAGGGATCGCTAATGATGCAGTTCTCACCGGTTGGTTCGGCTTCTGACTGGTACAGACTGCTTCGTATCGACAAGCCGGTGGGTTACTGGCTGTTGCTCTGGCCTACTTTGTGGGGCTTGTTTGCCGCCTCAGGTGGAATGCCAAGTCTGAAAAACCTGATTATATTTGTTTGCGGTGTGTTATTGATGCGCTCTGCAGGTTGCGTGATCAATGATTTTGCAGATCGTGATTTTGATCCGCACGTGGAGCGTACTAAAACCAGGCCTATCGCCTCCGGAGCTATATCTCCGGCATCAGCCCTTGCCGGCTTTTTGCTGATGATGCTGGTGGCGCTGCTTCTGGTATCCCAGACTTCGATGTTTGTCATTTTGCTGGCTGTGGTGGGGGCCGTACTGGCAAGTTTTTATCCTTTTCTCAAGCGATATACTCACTTTCCGCAGGCTTGGCTTGGCATGGCTTTCGGATGGGGGGCTGTGATGGCCTGGGCTGCTGAAACCGGCTCAGTATTGGATTCTCCTGTGCCGTGGTTACTTTTCGCGGCCAATATCTGCTGGTCACTCTCTTATGATACCGCATACGCATTTGGTGATCGGAAAGATGATATCAATATCGGTGTGAAGTCCACAGCAATCTGGCTCGGTGATCGGGCCGTGGCTGCCGTAGTTGCCCTGGGTGTTATGGTATTGCTGCTGCTTGGATTTGCCGCTATCTCGCTGGGTGGCCTTTGGGTGATGCTTGGCTTGTGTGCAGCGACAGCACTGCAGCTCTATCTCTGCTTGAAATTACTGCGGTTGGGGGAGCCATGGGGATTCAGTTTTTTTCTCCAGTCGCACCGGGTTGGTGCGCTATTTGCGACAGGTTTAATACTGCAAGGCTTGTTAGCTTGAAGGCATAGTGTAGAATTGCTCCTGTTCGCCGATATGGTCGGTGTTCGCATATGGGGGCGATTTGGCTTCGACGAAGATGCTGAACCCTGTAGGGCATGTCGGGATTGCACTCTCGTTAAAAAGGCAACTTGCAATAATTGCAAACGACGACGTAGAACTAGCTTACGCTGCGTAAGTTACCCCGCTCTTGAGGTGTCCATCCATTGAGAAATCGGGGCCATTTAGATGGAATCGCTACTACAGAACGGAGACTCGTGGTCTGTAGAGT
This sequence comes from Mariprofundus micogutta, assembly GCF_001895085.1. Lineage (GTDB taxonomy): Bacteria > Pseudomonadota > Zetaproteobacteria > Mariprofundales > Mariprofundaceae > Mariprofundus > Mariprofundus micogutta. The sequence continues at coordinate 6,513 of NZ_BDFD01000016.1, forward strand.
TAAATAGCTACGAATCGACCCCTTGGGCATTTTGTCCGTTTGGTTCTCAAGGGGTGCTGTTCAAATGGACTAAACATGTAGAACTGCAGGCTGATGGTTTTCGGACGCGGGTTCGAGCCCCGCCGCCTCCACCAAAAGAGCATCCAAGGATGCACCATAAAGGCCAGTAATCGTTGTGATTGCTGGCTTTTTTCTTTTTCAGTAGTCCGGCAATGTGCAGCAACATCCCATGGTAGTCGACATTTTATGCAGTAACTGCTACAGTAACAGGCGTGTTGTAGCTGTTTTTGTAGAAAAGTTACTGCATCTGGTTGGAGGTTACTGCGATGGCAAAGCACATGATCGCATCAGACATCAGCATTCGCACTGCCAAACCAAAGGATAAGGCATACCGCATTTCAGATGGTGGAGGCCTGTATATGCTGGTTCAGACCAGTGGTGCGAAATGGTGGCGGTTGGATTATTCAATTGCAGGTAAGCGCAAAACATTATCTCTAGGTGTGTATGATAAGGTGACGCTGAAAAAAGCCCGTGCTGAGGCGGATAGGGCAGGTAAATTGATCGCTGACGGCATTGACCCTAGTGATAAGCGTAAGGCGAAGAAGAAAGCTGAAGCGGCTGCAATAGACCGAGAGCAGCGCATTAAATATGGGGTTCCTCTTCAAGACTCTTTTGAAGAAGTTGCCCGCGAGTGGCACGAGAATCGAAGCGTAAAGCTTTCAGAAAAGCACGCCGACAGAATACTACTGCAATTTGTTAAAGACGTGTTCCCTTGGCTGGGTCACCTCACAATTGGCGAGATTGAAGCCCCTGAAGTGTTAGAAATGTTACGTAGGGTTGAGGCACGAGGTGCAATAGAGACTACGCACAGAATCAAGGCTAATTGCTCCAGAGTATTCAGTTATGCCATTGCCATTGGAAAGGCGAAGCGTAACCCATGTGAAGATATAAAAAGTGAGGATGTGCTGACACCTGTAGTGCATAAGCGCATGGCAACAATTACTGACCCTAAAAGGGTGGGCGAGTTGCTGCGCGCAATCACTGGCTATTCAGGTTCATTTATTACCCGCTGTGCTTTGCAGTTTGCACCTTATGTGTTTGTACGGCCTGGTGAGTTGCGTCATGCCGAATGGGCTGAGTTTGATCTTGAAGCTGCTGAGTGGCGTATTCCTGCCCATAAGATGAAGGTGAAGGAAAAGCATATTGTACCATTATCGTTGCAGGCTGTGGCTGTGTTGCGCGAAATACAGGTGCTTACTGGAAACGGAAAATATGTATTTCCCAGTGTGCGCAGTGATAGCCGCCCAATGAGTGAAAATACCGTGAATGCTGCATTGAGACGTATGGGTTATGAAAAATCAGATATATGTGGACATGGTTTTAGGGCGATGGCTTCTACACTATTACATGAACGAGGTTGGGAATCAGATGTTATTGAGCGACAACTTGCTCATCGTGAAACTAACAAGGTTAAGGCTGCGTACAATCACGCTCAACATCTGCCTAGGCGTAAGAAGATGATGCAACACTGGGCAGACTATCTGGACGGGCTACGCGATGGCGCTGACGTGGTACCAATAGGTCGTGCCAATGCATCATTGAGTGTATGAAATGAAAACTTTTCTATTCATCCTCTTTTGCCTCGCCGCACCATTCATCATATTTTACCTAATGGTTACTCAGGGCTTGATTTATCTTGTATTTGGCTATGCCGTCCTGTTTACCATGCTCATCTTTACCCTTATAGACGGCCCTGATGAGAATGAGAGCTAGAAATACGCCCCACCTCCTACACCACATAGGAATAACTAAAAAAACATTGAGGTAGTAATCATGAAACAAGAAAATGTATTTATAGTTAATCCACTCGCAAGGATTGATGAAATCAGAGATGCGCTGAATGAACGGCTGGCACATGCAAAGGCCATAGCAGACTATATTCGCTGTGATGGAAGCCAACCAGATGGTACTGACATGCAAATGGGCGATTCTGTTGTACGCGAGGCTGCATGGGCCATTTCAACATTGATTGATGATGCAATGACACTTGAATCAGCCATGATTGATAAAGTTAATCAGCCACGGTTAAAGGCAGCTTAGTTAAAAGCTGGCTGGGCGGATAGGCGGGGCCTGATCACCCTGCTGAAAAGGTTGCACACCCCTTCCGCCCAGCTTAATAATTACTGTGTGCGAGGTGTGCTAGTGGAAGATGAAATCAAACTTTCAGGCTTTGTTCGCCATCCAACTGGTGATGATTTAGAGGTTGATGACCTTCATAATTTAAAGCTTTGCATAACAGAACTGGATGATCTTGGAAGCTATAAGCTTGATGAGGATGATGCTTGTGATGTGCGCATGTTGCTGATCACGAAAAAGGATGAATTTGATCGCACAAAAAACCCAATTATAGCCATGGAGGCTTTTGTCATTTCACACAAAGTTGGATTGTTTCCGCCGATGTGGGTTCTTAACTTTTTCGCCAATGGTTTTGAAGAATACCATGAAGCTCTCGGCAAGATTTCACTTGATAGGGTGCTTGGGCTTGTAAGAGGAAAGGGTCAGACAAATGCATTCAAAGAGCTAATAAATAAAGATCGGAATGAAAATGTTGCATTAGAGGCTTATCGGCTTCGTCATCTCTTTAATATTTCCATAGAAGAGGCTGCTTTCATGGTGTTTAGAAGAATTGAACATATGGATGGTCAAAATAATTGGGACTTGACCGGCTTAAATATCAGAGCTATTTCTGAGGAGACAATAAAAGATATCTGTAATAGAGGCATAGACCCCTTCCGACAATCCGACCATCCCTATGACCTTTCAGATTTATCACTAGAGGACAAACTGAAATGGCTAGAGCCCTATCGAGGTCGCTTAGATAGTTACGAGTTCCCAGATAAAATAAAAAGCTTGGTGTGAAATGGCTTATTTCATACCTACGACGCCTTAAGCTTCCACTGATGTAGTTCGGGTTACGACGCACGCCAATGGCGTAAATCAGTCGTAGAGGTGCTACATTGTACGAGAACCCAGAACCAGAAGGCTTTATGCGGCTGCCAGAAGTGCTGCGTATTATCCCAGTATCTAAAACCCAGTGGTACGAAGGGGTAAGGAACGGCCGCTACCCAAAAGGCATAAGTCTTGGCCCGAGAACTACTGCTTACCGAGTATCTGATATTAGAAAATTAGTTGATGAGCTAGGCGGTGCATCATGAGTGCATCCACTTCTCAGCAGCGAAATGAAATCATACGTATGATTCGCAGTAAGGGCCGCATGTCCACTCTGGACGCCCGAAATAACGGCATCATGCATCCTGCAATGCGTGTGAAAGAGCTACGCAATCAGGGTCATAAGATCGTAACCAATTGGATAAACCAAACAGACCATGCAGGTATAGGCCATCGGATAGCTGTCTATACGATTGATGGAGGCAGCCATGCTTAATAAGCGAATCATCGGAAAACGAATCGATCTGGATGACTTACATTATGAAATCGAACAGCTAAAAGCTGCACTTATGGGGGTTTATGACTTTATAATCTTGTTCGAGAAGATTTATGAAGACGCTGGTCACCATTCGACTATAAGAAGCCTTGCAAATTTAGGCAGGTGCGCAGCTTCCAATATTGCTGACAAATTAGAGTTCAACCTGCGCCAGCTTGAGAGAAGGAAAGGGGATTATTTAAAGAGTGCAGCTACCCCTAACACAGGAGGTGCTACATGATGTACCCTTGGAGGACGAGCGCAGAGGTCGCTCCCAAGGTGCCGGATAAGGCTGAGTGGCATATATTCCCGCTCACTGCCGGTACTAAAATACCTATCAAAGACGTTTCATTCAAAGATGCACTACCACAATCCGAGGCCGTGAAAAGATGGCCAACAATCCTTAATGGCAACTATGGCGTAGTGGTCGGAAAGTCAGGCTATATCGTCATAGATATTGACGTTAAGGATGGGAAAGTCGGCAGGGAAACCTTCGCAAAGCTGCAGGAAAAATACGGTCGGCCAGACGATACATACATGGTCACTACACCGTCAGGAGGGTTCCATGCCTATTTCAAACGCCCTGCAGGGTGTGACTTCATCGGAAACATTGATATTGGCAAAGACATTGATATTCGATGTGATGCCGGTTACGTCCTTCCAGCCGGTGCCAAAGCAGACGGTGGCGAGTACAAAGTCATGCGTGGCGATGAGTCAGGCATTATCGAGCTACCTGAGACTTGGCAAAAATTTATCAAAGGAATCATTGAGCAGAAATCCAAGCCTGCCGCTCATGTGAGTCAGCCGGTCAGTAGCGGCCCGATACCTGATAATCAGGTAACAGATATTCGCAATGCACTTGCCTATATCTCACCGGATGATTACGACACATGGCTACAGATCGGCATGGCTTTGAAATCTACCGGTGCAGGCGAGCAAGCCTATACGCTATGGGCTGAGTGGAGTGCAAGATCACCCAAGTTTGATGCAGAGGCCCAGGTTAAGAAATGGGCGAGTATCACACCGGAAGGCGGTATCAATGTTGAGTCGATTTTTGCAATGGCAACTGACCGAGGATGGGTGAATATACCCACGCCGTCTAATGAGCCTTTTGATCTATCTGGATTGATAGCTGCAAGCAATGACGATGGTGTAACACCAGAAAGATGGGATGCTAAAAAAGAGGATGAGATCGAGCGCATACCTGATCGCCTCCAGACTACGCCATGCGACTTTGTGAATGAAACAGCTAACTACCTCAATGGTATGTCGCGTAAGGCAGTAAGGGCTGCTGCAGTAAGCACGGCAGTTTCGGTTGCGTGCGCTATCACTTCGCGCCGGTTTTACTCTGAAAATAAAAACGTCACATCCATTTACCAGAAACTCATCATGCCGTCCGGTGCAGGTAAGAATTTCACCAAAAAAGGAGTTTCATCACTGCTTGCCGATGCCGGATTAGATCAAATGTATGGAGCTACTGATTACAGTAGTGATTCAGCTATTAGGTCAGAGTTGCTTGGCTATCCGCGCCAGTTCTCAGTGATAGATGAATTTGGTGATAAGATGGGTAATGCATTCCGTGCCAAGGGCGATAGTCAAAAGAAGTCTGCCTTCATGTTATTTAAGGAGGCATATTCAGATGCAGACTCACGGACAATGCCAAAGGCCATGTCACAGCTTGGGATAGAGAAGTGCAAAAGGCAGTCATCCAGCGATAACACAGTCCATTGGCCAGCACTGAATTTACTCTGTCTGACTACGCCTGGTCAGTATCTCGATGCAATGGAGGGTTCACATATTGAGGGTGGTTTTCTAAACCGTTTTATTGGCATCGTGCTTCACTCTGAACCGGTAATAAAAAACCGTACGCCATCTGATGAAGTACCCCAGTCACTCATTGATAAGATCATTGAGGTAAACGCAGTCTATTCACCAGATGCTGAATTAACCCTTGATAGCGCTCTCATGAAACCAGTGCCTAATATTGTTGCTTTCAGTCAGGAAGCAAAAGACCTGTTTGATGCCTTCGATGATGAAATTGACACATGGGAGCATGACGAGTGGAAATCTAATTTCTCCCGCCGATGGCTTGAAAATGCCATGCGAATCAGTACCGGCTTTGCAGCCTGCAATAACCCACATGCGCCAGTGGTGACACGGAGAATCGCTGAGTGGTGTATTGATTATGTTCGGTTTCATGGTGAGCGGTTTATGAGGTTTGTTAAGGAAGGGATGTATGAAAGCCCCTACGACAAAAGGTATGCAAAGGCTCTGAAGACTCTGCGTGAAAATGGTCGAGTGAATCTAACTAGATTAGCTGGCCTTGCTGGTTTTCGCGGATTGAATCAACGAGAACGCGCAGCCCTTATTACTGACATGGAAGAAAGAGGCGATGCGGCCAAAGAGGTGGAAGCAACCAAGGGTAGAGCGAAGACCTATGTTTATCCTACCAAGACGCCCAAGTGGTCATAATGACTTTTCCAGCATAAAGAATAATGGAATTGAGAGTTTATAGCGCATGAAATAGGTGAGTATGTTTGGAAAAGATGCGGGAAAAGAATAGAGGCTGTATGTGTTGGTATATATAGATTTTTTTATTATAAATATACTTATCCAGTCATTCAAACACCCACCTCCTCTACCCCTGCCAATCACCCATTTCAGGGTGTCTTACTACACCCCCTCTGCATAAAAAGTTTGAAAAGCATAAAAAGATTCTTATGTGCCTTTCATGATGACGACATGGTTGAAAAATTTTTCATAAACGCCGAACCATTGCGGCGCGAATTACCCACGGCGCACCGATTCTTACAGTACCTTGTGATTTTATATCACAGCAAATAAAAGGAGATCAGATTGAGCTCATACAGTATAAACAAACTTGCAGAAATGACGGGGAAGGCTCCCCGCACAATTAAAAAGCGATTGACTGAAGCCAAGCTTGAGCCCGTTCGACAGGAGGGTAGGACAGCCCTGTATGGCTCAGTGGATGCCCTTGCAGCCTTATACCCGCAGGAGGCGGCCAAGCGCCCTACGGGCTCGTCTGACATTGATATTGATGTAGAGAAAGCCCGTGAGACTAAAGCCCGTGCTGATGGCCTTGAGATTAAAAATGCTGTATCGCGCCGTGAGCTTGTTCCGGTGGGTGTGGTTGAATGGCTGGTCGGTGGCGTATGCGCGAAGCTGGCAAGTGGCCTTGAGTCTCTGCCGGTGAAGTTGAAGCGCCGTTGCCCGAAACTAAACGCAACAGACCTTCACCTGATTGACTCTGAAATTACCAAGTGGCGAAACGAAATGGCCGACATGGACTTGGACTTTGATGAGTATGAAGGAAAGTAAGCTGCTTGTGCTTGCCCTCATCAGAGGTCCAATACTGAAATAAAAAACTATATTAAAACGGAGAAATTAATTTGAAAGTACAAGTAAATAATAAAACTGAGCCTCTAAGCCTTGCTCATGAACAGAAGCGATTGGCCAAAGCTAGGGCTGAGAGCATGGCTATTGAGGGTGTAAAGAAATATCAGGCAATCAAACCTGAACTAAAGAACAAGTTGGATGCAATTCTCACGGATGAAGATATGGCTAAAGTTGAACCGGTAATTGATGAGGCGCTTTTTAAGCTTGCGGCTGAAGCAGCCATGTATCAAAAGTTATTGGAGGATTGAAGGGGGGGCAAGGAATGGTTATCAATCATCCTTCTGATTTATACATTCAGCGATGGAAGTCATAGCAGATTGTAGGTGCTAAATCACATGGAATATATTCTATCAATTTTAATCCCAGGCTAATATTTATGTGCTACATTTCATAGGAGATGATTAATGATACCGATGTTATTGTCGACATATTACCTATGATGCGTAACCAAAAATTTGCATTTTTTGCTAATCAAGCATTAAGATTGCGGAATCTTATGGGGGAAAATCATGTTTAGTGAGCATAAAGTTTCTCAGATGGCGGGCTACTTTCTGTCATTGTGTGAAGGAAATAGCATGCCTCATTTGAAGTTGATGAAGCTCTTATATCTTGCTGATCGCAAATCCTTGGATGAGTATGGTTTTCCAATTTCAGGGGATAGCGTTGTTGCTATGCCCCATGGCCCAGTTCTCTCTATGACACTAGATTTCATTAATGGTGCAGCCAAATCATCATCAGGCGGATGGGAGTCGTGGATTTCAGACAGATCGAACCACAGGGTCTCGTTGCGCAGCAGTAGTCACACTCGTGGCGATTTTGATGAGTTAAGTGATATTGATATAGACATTCTTGATGAGATTTGGATTCAATTTAAAGATATGGGACGTTGGGATATTAGGGACTACACTCATGACAATTGTCCTGAGTGGGAGGACCCTAAAGGTTCATCTATGCCGATTCCTTTTCGCAAGATTTTTGAGGCACTAGGGAAGAGTAGACAAGAGGCTGTTGCTCTGGAGGCCCGCATTGAAGATGAGGTCGCAATTGAAGGTGTCTTTGCTCGATTGTGAGTCTATTTTTTCCGGTACAGCAAGCCACCCTTCTTATTCCCTCTGGCCCAAGTGATGACCCTGATAGAAAGCATCTTTTTATTTTATTAACAAACCCACATGGTGAGCCACCAAAAGCCTTAATGGTCAGTATATCTACAATTCGTGATGGGAAGTATTATGATAACAGTTGTGTTTTAAAGGCTGGTGAGCATGACTTTATCAAGCGTGATAGTTTCGTGCTGTATAGTCGAGCGCGTATCGAGCCTGCTGAAAAAATAATGAAGGGCGTTGAGTGCAATGAATTTATTTATAAGGGAATCATGAATGCCAATTCATTTCAGTCTATTTGTGACGGATTGATGAAGTCACATCACGCATCACCAAAGGTGAAAAAGTTTTTTTCTGACTCTGTGGGTTAATTAGACCCCCTAATTATTGGATGGTATTTTTTATATCTCCATCATCTATTATATACTATATAAGCGAAGCTATTATGCAGTAACTCCCACAGTAACTTTGACCACATGCACCCTAATCCGTTGTTGTTAAAGCCTATTCGAGTGACGCCGCCACCAAATACAAAGGGTCGCCCAATCGGGCGGCCCTTTGTATTTGGTGAGCGTGTTAGGGATGAGTGCCCACGGTTCGACAATTCGGCATGACAGCCGAATTGGACGGCCAAAGGCCGCCCGCAGGGCAAGGGCAGGATGCCCGTAGTCAACCCCGCCCATTCATTGAGCCGAGTTTTGATTGGGGGTATCCCCAACCAATCGGGCGGCCCTTTGTATTTGGTGGTTCTGTTGGGGTAAGCATCCTCAGTCAGCTTCGACGGGATGCTGTTTTAATGTCTGGTGTATTAAGTGTAACTGAAAGGTTTGAGCCCAATCTGCATCAAGGATGCACTGCGCTCGCCTATGCTGATTACTGTTGAATCAGGGCCGATACTGTCCCGTAGAATGCGACAATCAGTCCGATTGCAACGAGAATCGTAATATTATTTAAATGAATGGATTGATCGCGTGACTTGGACATGGCTGCCTCCGCAGGGCTGAAGTATTGGGCGTTTGTATCACTTCTGGCGGCAAGTGATGTGACAGGCGTCACAGGGGGGCAGTATTTCTTAAAGCTAGTGTGGTGGGCAGGCCCTGAAGCGCTGTTGCAAGCCATGTGATGTCATGTATTTGTAATCTATCTCACATTAACCGGAGCGATGCGCCAATAGGCTTCGCCTCAAGTCAATGCCAAGGAGGCTGATATGAATAAGCGAATGACTCAGGACGCATAAATGTAGAGCTTGATGAGCAGAGCAATGTAGCAACGGTTGCTATTGTTGTAGTGGCCCTCGGTGCATTGGGTATTATTTCAACCATTTTTTAAGCGCCTGCTGATTCACATGATGCCTGGCTTTGCCGGCTTGTAATTACCAAGGTTTTTTTGTTTCTTCTACCGATCGCTTGAAGCCTAAGGGTTCAATGGGTTTATCCTTGTCAGACCTCTTTTCGATTTATGTTTTTGCATGGGTTTGCCGCCCATGTTTTTTTACATTGTATTTCAACCGCGCTGTTTAAAGAAAATCGCTTAAGTTGTGAAATAACCTACAAATTATTGTGGTTGAAAATACCACTGTTTATGTTATTTTTCCGTAGTTTTCTTAGGGAGAAACCACCTTATATGCTTGACCGGACATAGGGCCGATGGTAGCAAGCACGTCCTTTTTTTCGGGAGAGGAACGGGGAGTTTCATAAAGTTTTAGGAGGGGAGATTCATGGGCGCGACTTATCTCGCGAATGAATATGCACCAATCTTTATCTTTATTTTGATAGCGATTGGCATGGGCGCTGCACCACTTGTACTGACAGCCCTTCTTGCTGAGCAGAAGCCGGATGCGGAAAAGCTTTCCGCTTATGAGTGTGGCTTCGAAGCTTTCGAAGATGCCCGCCTGCAATTCGACGTTCGTTTTTATCTATTAGCCATCCTGTTTGTTATCTTCGATCTGGAGAGTGCGTTCCTGTTTCCGTGGGCGATAGTGCTTGATCAAATCGGCCTGTTCGGCTTTGTTGAGATGGTGCTGTTCCTGGTGATTCTTCTGGTTGGATATATTTATGCGTGGAAGAAGGGAGCCTTGCAATGGGAATAGAGGGCGTACTTGAAAAGGGCTTTATCACCACGACGGCTGATAAGCTCATTAATGGTGCTCGTGCCGGTTCGCTGTGGCCTATGACTTTCGGTCTGGCCTGCTGTGCGGTGGAAATGATGCATGCCGGTGCTTCACGTTATGATCTTGACCGTTTCGGTATTGTGTTTCGTCCGTCTCCGCGTCAAGCGGATGTGATGGTGGTGGCTGGCACGCTGTGTAATAAAATGGCGCCGGCATTGCGCAAGGTGTACGACCAGATGTCAGAGCCTCGCTGGGTAATCTCTATGGGCTCATGTGCCAATGGTGGCGGTTATTATCATTATTCCTATTCGGTGACGCGAGGCTGTGATCGCATTGTTCCTGTGGATATCTATGTTCCGGGTTGCCCTCCAACTGCAGAGGCGCTGATTTACGGTTTTATTCAGCTGCAGGAAAAAATCAAACGTACCAATACGATTGCCCGGTAGGTTAAGATGACAGAAGAGAAGTTACAGGATGATATCGGAGTGACACAATCTGCCAGCGTTTCGGCTGAAGTGGCAGGTTTGCGTGAGAAGTTCGGCGACCAGGTTCTCTCGGCTACAGCAGGGCTTGACTGTGAGGTTGTTGTTCTGGCGCGTGAATGCATTGTGGAAGCGTGCCATTACCTGAAAAACGCACATGGCTTTGAGCAGATGATGGATCTTTGTGGTGTGGATAAACTGGCGTATCCGGGACACGCTGAAGACGCTCCGCGTTTTGAAGTTGTATATAATATATTGTCAGTCTCCCGAAACAAACGTCTTCGTTTGAAGGTCGGTGCCAATGAGCGCGACCTGGTGGATTCTGTGACTGAAGTGTGGCCAACAGCAAACTGGTTTGAACGTGAGTGTTTTGATATGTACGGCGTGATATTCAATCATCATCCTGATTTGCGTCGCCTGTTGACTGATTATGGCTTTGAAGGTTATCCGTTGCGTAAAGACTTCCCGTTGACCGGGCGAGTCGAAATGTTCTTTGATGAATCCCAGTGGCGTTGTGTTTATCGGCCGAATCAACTGGAAGAACGTGTGCTTGTTGAGCGCACATGGCCGGGGGTAGACCGTGGCTGAGATTAAAAACTATACGCTAAACTTTGGTCCTCAGCATCCTGCCGCACATGGTGTGTTGCGTCTTGTGCTTGAGCTTGATGGTGAGGTGGTTGAAAAGGCTGATCCGCACATTGGCTTGTTGCATCGTGGTACGGAAAAGCTTTTTGAATATAAGACCTATTTGCAGAACGTGCCTTATTTTGACCGTTTTGATTATGTGTCAATGATGGCCAATGAGCATGCTTATGCATTGGCGGTTGAAAAACTGCTCGGCATCGAGGCGCCTGAGCGCGCCCAGTATACCCGTGTGATGTATGCCGAGCTGACTCGTATTTTGAATCACTGCATGTGGCTGGGCGCTGTTGCACTCGATATCGGTGCGATGACCGTTTTCCTGTACTGCTTCCGTGAACGTGAAGATATTTTTGATTATTATGAAGAGGTGAGTGGCGCGCGCATGCATGCTGCTTATTTCCGTCCGGGTGGCGTATCCAAGGATCTGCCTGATGGTCTGCTGGATAAGATTAAAGGTTTTACCGAGCGTTTCCCGACCTATGTCGATGAATATGAAACCTTGCTGACTGAGAATCGCATCTGGAAACAGCGCAATGTGGATATTGCTGTGGTGGATCAGGATACTGCACTGGGCATGGGCTTTACCGGGCCGATGATCCGTGGTTCCGGCATTGCATGGGATCTTCGTAAAACGCAGCCTTATGACGTCTACGATAAGATGGAGTTTGATGTTCCTGTGGGTGCAACCGGTGATTGTTATGACCGTTATCTGGTGCGCGTGGAAGAGATGCGCGAATCCAATCGCATCATCAGCCAGTGTGTTGAATGGCTGGAGAAGAACCCGGGTCCTGTAAAGGTTGAAGATTACAAGCTGACAAACCCGAGTCGTGGTGAAATGAAGGGTGATATGGAAGCCCTGATTCATCATTTCAAATATTTCCAGGAAGGTTTCCATGTGCCTGCAGGTGATGTGTATCAGGCTGTTGAACATCCGAAGGGTGAGTTTGCTGTATATATTGTTTCTGATGGCTCAAACAAGCCATACCGTATGAAAGTGCGTGCCCCTGGCTTTGCTCATCTGGAAGCACTGGATTACATGTGTCGTGGTCACATGATTGCCGATGTTGTGGCGATCCTGGGGACACAGGATATCGTATTTGGGGAGGTTGACCGATGAGTGCGGATGCAGTTCGCTTCAGCGATGAACGGTTGGCTGAAATTGAGGCGCTGGTAAAGCGCTATCCCGGAGCGCAGTCGGCTCTGATGCCTGTCTTGTATATGGCGCAGGAAGATTTCGGTTATATTTCCATGGATGCTCAGAAGATGATTGCTGAAGTATTGGGTCTGCGTCTGATGCAGGTTCGTGAAGTGGTTACTTTTTATACCATGTTCAAAGAGCAGCCTACCGGCAAATATCTGCTGGAAGTGTGTACCAATGCAGGCTGCATGCTCAATGGTGCCTATGAGTTGGCTGATCACATGTGTGAAACACTGGGCATCAATATGGGTGAGACTACGCCGGATGGCATGTTTACCATTGCTGAAGTGGAGTGTGCCGGTGCCTGTGGCGGTGCGCCGGTTGTGCAGGTGAATAACATTTATCATGAGAAGGCAACACCTGAGTCGATGGATGCACTGATCACGCAAGTGCGTGCAGACGGAGGTGTGGCATGACCATTTCCTCTGATCCAAAACAGGTAACCCAGATCTGTTTCGACCGCATTAATATCCCTGATCAGCATAAATTATCTGTGGCACGTGAAAATGGTGCTTATAAGTTTTTGCCGACTGTCTTGAATGAGATGGATTCAGCTAAAATTATCGACGAGGTGAAAACCTCAGGTATTCGCGGCCGTGGCGGCGCGGGTTTCCCGACTGGTCTTAAGTGGTCATTTGTACCGCGCAATACAGGCAAACCTACCTATCTGCTGTGTAATGCGGATGAGGGTGAGCCCGGTACGTTTAAAGATCGCGATATTATGCGCTTTGATCCACACCTGCTGATTGAAGGCATGATCATGGCCGGTTTTGCACTCGATGTGCACGATGCCTATATTTATATCCGTGGTGAATTCCTGCATGAAGCGAAAGTGCTGAATGAGGCAATTGCTGAAGCGTATGAAGCAAATCTGTTGGGCGACAATATTCTTGGCACTGGTTATTCCATGAATCTGACAGTGCATCGCGGTGCCGGCGCCTATGTGTGCGGTGAAGAAACAGCCCTGATCGAGTCGCTGGAAGGTAAAGCAGGTCGTCCTCGCTTTAAGCCGCCGTTCCCTGCTGTGGAAGGCTTCTATCAGTGTCCGACCGTGGTGAATAATGTGGAAACGCTGGCGACAGTTCCTGCCATTCTTGAGTTTGGCGGCCAGTGGCATGCATCAATCGGTATTCCTAATAATACAGGTTGCAAAATTTTCTCGGTTTCCGGTCATGTGAATAAACCCGGAAATTATGAAGTTCCGATGGGTACATCATTAAGGTCGCTGATCGAAAATCAGTGCGGCGGTTTGCAGCACGGCACTGTGCCAAAGGTGATTATTCCGGGCGGTTCGTCCACACCGTGGTTAACCGCTGAACATTATGATGTGCCGCTAACTTATGATGATATTATGAAAGCTGGTTCATTCCTTGGTTCTGGTGCGATTATCGTGATGGATGAGACTGCTGACCTGGTGGCGCTGACCCGTCGTCTGGCACATTTCTATGCGCATGAGTCGTGCGGCCAGTGTACACCTTGCCGTGAAGGTACGGGTTGGTTGGAGCGCGTGGTTAAGCGTGTGGAAAATGGTCAGGGTAATGCGGATGATGTGACTGTACTTCAAGATGCTGCAACACATATGGCCGGGCGTACAATCTGTGCGTTGGCGGAGGGTGCGGCAGCTCCTGTCTTGTCGCTGCTCAAGTTCTTCCCTGAAGATGTGCAATCCCGTCTGGCGGAGAAAGCAGAATGACACAGTTGTTTATTAATGACAAAGAAGTCGAAGTAGCACCAGGCACCAGTATTCTGGAGGCCTGTCGTGAGCATGGGGCTGACGTCCCGTATTTTTGTTACCACCCGGAACTGTCTGTTGCAGCGAATTGTCGTATGTGTCTGGTTGAAGTTGAAGGTTGGGGTAAACCTGCCGCTTCATGTTGCACGCCTGTTTCCGAGGGTATGAAGGTCATCACTGAATCCGAATCGCTGTCAAAAGATCGCGAGATGGTGATGGAGTATCTGTTGATTCATCACCCACTGGATTGTCCTGTATGTGATCAGGGTGGTAGCTGCAAGCTGCAGGACTATGCTGTTGAGCATGGTGCATCCAAGGGTCGCTATGCGGAACACAAGCGTGCAGCTGTGAACTATGAGTTAGGGCCGTTTGTAAATACCTGTATGACCCGCTGTATTCATTGTACCCGTTGTGTGCGTTTCGCTGATGAAGTTGCAGGCACAGGTGATATCGGCATTCTGAACCGTTCAGATCATATGAATATCGCCGGCATTGTTGAAGAGGCGCTGGAATCTGAATTATCAGGTAATCTGCCGGATATCTGCCCTGTTGGTGCACTGCTGGACAAACCTTCACATGATGTTTCCCGTCCATGGGAGATGTCTCATCATAAGAGTACATGTACTCAGTGCCCGAATGGCTGTGATATCAGTATTGAATCACGTGGCGATGAAGTGATGCGCATCCGTCCGATTGAAGATAGCCCTGAACCCTGGATCTGTGACCGTGGACGTTATGTTTATGATGGTTTCCGTTCCGATAATCGTATTTTAAAACCTACTGCGCGCCGTGATGGTGCATTGTCCGAAGTATCCTGGGATGAGGCATTTGAACAGGCCAGTGCTCTGCTGAAAGGCAAGCGTGTTGGCATCCTGTTCTCTCCGGACTGGAGTATTGAAGGGCAGATGGCCATCCGCCTGACGCGTGATGCTCTATTCCCTGATGCCAAGGTCGCGTATGGCCTGCATCGTCGTGACATGCGCTCCTTTGCCTTTGAAGAAGGCTTTTCGATGACTACAGATCAGATCGAAAATGCTGAGCAGGTTGTTGTGCTTGGTTCTGATCTCAGGCAGCGCTTGCCGTTGCTGATGCAGCGTCTGCGTAAGCGCGGTCATGCAGGAAAACCTGTTTCCCGTATTGGCGCAATGAATTATCGCACGAATATGGATATCAACAGTGATGCACTGGTGCGTCCACGCGACTGGCCTGCAGTGATTGCCCGCGCCATGGAGCAGGTCAGTGAAGTGGGCAAAACAGCTGCCGGTTTCGATAGCTGGATGGCTGCGGTGTCGGGTCGTCATGAGGCTGGCAAGGTTCTTGCCGATGCCCTGTTGGCGGACTCCTGTGCGCTGCTGGTGGGTGAAGAAATTCGCGCCCATGAAGATGCAGCGGCCCTGATTCATGGTCTGGACCTGTTGATGCGTGCATGTGGACATGCAGAAGCTGATAATGATGGGCGTAATCTGATTCCTGAAGGCATGAATCGTCAGGTGCTGTCTGCGACGCATGGTGATGTTCGTGTGAGTGCAGGCGATATTTTCGCTGCAGCGTCATCAGGAGAACTGGATGCGTTGATTCTTATCGGTAGTGATCCGATTGGTGATGGTGTGTTCCCGTCAGCGGCCAAGGCTGCGCTTGCCAAGGTTCCGCTGGTTCAGATTGGTTCTATTTCCGGTGAGATGGCTGAATATGCCGCGGTGCAACTGCCTGCGGCTGCTTATTCCGAAATCGAAGGTACCTTCGTGAATATGGAAGGGCGCATTCGTGTGGCGAGCAACCCGATTAAATCTCTGGGTCAGGAGCGTCCACTGTGGAAGGTGATGATGCGTATGATTCAGGTGATGGGTGGCGACGTGCCGGTGGTTAACCTGGATGAGTTGCGTGCAACTGTTGCCGAGCGTTTACCGGAGTTGGCCGATGTATGGGCAGGCGGTGAAACGGATAATGTTCTAATCAAGCCGCGTCGCAATCGTGGTATTGATTTTGTGCCTGTAGAGTGCAGCGATAACTTTGATCTGGATGTGGTGAGCCGCTACTCCATGTACCGTGAAGGTATGTGGGCGCGCGCATCAGAGCTTCTCAGTGAAGCTGGTCGCATTCACGCGCTGGATGATGTGTTGGTGCATCCTGATACCTTGGCTGCTAAAGGTTTGACTGCAGGCGAGCACAAGGTTCGTACTTTCCTGGGTGAATCCACATATCATATTGGTGTGCGCGAAGATGTGAGTCCGGGCGTACTGTTTGTGGGTAAACGTGGTGTTGCAGGTGACCTTTCCGATGTCTCCGGTGCATCTATTGAAGGGGGTGCGTCATAATGAGTATTACTGATATGGCCATTCAGGCCGGTATCTGGGCGCTGGAAATTCTTGCGATTGCTGCCCCTGTGGCGCTTTCAGTTGCCTATATTACCTATTTTGAACGACGCATTATCGGTTGGGTTCAGGTTCGTCAGGGTTGCAACCGTGTCGGTCCCGCAGGTTTGTTGCAGCCACTGGCTGATGGTCTCAAGCTGTTTTTGAAAGAGACCATTATCCCGGCAAGAGCCAATAAAATTCTATTTGTTGCGGCCCCTTTGCTGTCGCTGGTGCCGGCTCTGATTGCATTTGCCGTTGTACCGTTTGGTGAGACTTCATTGTTCGGTATCTGGGAAAAGCCACACATCATGGCTATATCCAATCTTAATGTCGGATTACTGTATGTTATGGCAATCTCATCACTGTCGATTTACGGTGTATTGATGGCAGGCTGGGCATCCAACTCGAAATACCCGATTGTTGGCTCAATCCGTTCTACCTGTCAGATGATCTCTTATGAAATTTCTATGGGTTTTGGTCTGGTGACAGTAATGATGCTGGCTGGTTCTTTGAATCTGGCAGATATCGTGCACGCACAGGCCGGCGGCATTCTGCATTGGTATATGATCCCTCTGTTTCCGATGCTGATCGTGTTCTTTATTTCCGGTTGTGCTGAAACGGGCCGTACCCCGTTTGATTTGACCGAAACCGAAGAGCTGGTTTCCGGCTATCATACTGAATATTCAGGCATGTGGTTCGCCACATTCTCACTGGCTGAATACGGTGCCATGATTCTTATCTCGCTGTTGACCTCGATTCTGTTCCTGGGTGGCTGGTATGCGCCGATTCCGGCTCTTGATGTGATTCCGGGTACGGTATGGCTGCTAGGCAAAACAGCATTCCTGATCTTTGTCTTTATCTGGTTCCGCGCCACTTTCCCGCGTTACCGTTATGACCAGATGATGAGGTTGGGCTGGAAAATTTTCCTGCCGTGGACTCTGGGGTGGATTTTCGTCATTGGCCTGTTTATCTATACACCCGGGTTAGATGGCATCATTAACTTCTGGCTGGCGTGGAGGTAATCGGATGCTGAAACGTGCTTTTAAAACCTGGTTCTTGTGGGAACTGCTGATCGGATTGTCCGTAACCGGCCGTTACCTGTTCAAGAAAAAAATTACTGTATTGTATCCGGAAGAGAAAACACCGCTTTCTCCACGATTCCGTGGACTGCATGCTTTGCGTCGTTATGAGTCCGGCGAAGAGCGTTGTATTGCCTGCAAGCTGTGCGAAGTCGTTTGTCCTGCAACCGCGATCTGGATTGAATCGGAAGAGCGTGATGATGGATCGCGTCGTACGACCCGTTACGACATTGATTTCAGTAAATGTATTTACTGTGGCTTTTGCCAGGAAGCTTGTCCTGTAGATGCAATTGTAGAAACGCAGGAGTTTGAATATGCCTGCGAACAACGCGATGGCTTGTATTACACCAAGGATATGTTGCTGGCCAACGGTGATCGTTTAGAGAAGCAAATCGCAGCGAATCTTGCTGCTGATGCGCGTTACTCTTAAGTGTAGATCAAGGGGGAGAGATGCTCGAAACCGCATTTTTTAATCTGTTTGCTGGCCTGTGTATACTCTCAGGAATAGGCGTGGTGCTATCGAGAAATACCATGCATTCAGTCATGTTCCTGATTCTCTGCTTCTTTAATGCATCAGGTCTCTTTTTCCTGCTCGATGCAGAGTTCCTGGGCATTATTCTGATTCTGATCTACGTCGGTGCCGTGATGGTGCTGTTCATGTTTGTGATCATGATGCTGGAAGTGAATGTGGCTAAGCTGCGTGAGGGTATTACACAGTATTTACCACTGGGTGGCATGATTGCTGTGATTCTGCTGGTTGAATTTGTTGCCGCTGCAAGTTCCGGTGTGTTCGCAGATGGTGCGATGGCGACTGCTGCGCATCTCGGTCAGGAAGTCAATAATACCAAGCAAATTGGTCAGGTGTTGTACACCAAGTATCTGCTGGGTTTTGAGATTGCAGCGATTATTCTGCTGGTGGCACTGATCGGTTCAATCGTGCTGACCTTGCGTGGACGCAAGGATGCCAAGTACCAGAATATGACTGCGCAGGTGAAGGTGCGCAGAGAAGACCGCGTTCGCAAGGTGAGTATGTAATGGTTGGATTATCTCAGTACCTAATTGTCGCTGCCGCTCTATTTTCTCTGGGCGTTATCGGACTATTCCTGAATCGTAAGAATGTAATCTCCATTCTTATGTGCATTGAATTGATGCTGTTGGCTGTAAATATCAATCTGGTGGCCTTTTCACACCATCTTGGTGATCTGGCCGGTCAGATATTTGTGTTCTTCGTGCTGACTGTCGCGGCATGTGAAGTGGCTGTAGGACTGGCGATTCTGGTGTCGTTCTATCGTCTGCGCCGCTCGATTGAAATTGAAGATATCAACACGTTGCAGGGTTAAGGGGGATTAAGTGCAAGAGATGACACTCAATACGACTGAATTACTCGCGATCCCTGCGCTGCCGCTGCTGGGAGCTATGGCGGCCGGCTTGTTCGGCTGGGCCCTGAAAGAGAAATTGTCACACATTGTAACATCCGGATCGGTGATTCTGTCCGCCATACTATCAGTGCATGTGTTTATCCAGGTGCTCAATGGTGCATCTTTCCACGGTAACTTCTGGACCTGGATGATTGCCGGCGACTTCATGGTGCCTGTAGGCATGCTGATTGATCCGCTGACTACGATTATGATGATGACCGTTACGATAGTTTCGGCCTGTGTTCATATCTACACCATCGGTTATATGCACGGTGATCCGGGTTATCCCCGTTTCTTTGCCTATATTTCCGCCTTTACCTTCTCCATGCTGGTGCTGGTAATGGGCAACAACTTCTTCACCCTGTTCTTCGGTTGGGAAGCTGTGGGGCTGTTCTCTTATCTGCTGATTGGTTTCTGGTATCAGCGTGAATCAGCCAACTTTGCTGCGATGAAGGCATTCGTGGTTAACCGCGTTGGCGATTTCGGTTTTGCCATCGGTATTCTGGCAGTCTGGTATTACTTCGGTTCTGTAGAATATAAAACTGTGTTTGCCATGACACCTGATTTTGTCTCCCAGAATATTACACTGGGTTTCATGGGCTGGGAGATCTCAGCAATTACCTTTATCTGTCTTGCACTGTTTGTTGGCGCCATGGGTAAATCCGGTCAGGTACCTCTGCATGTGTGGCTGCCTGATTCCATGGAAGGCCCGACTCCTATTTCCGCACTGATCCATGCTGCAACGATGGTGACTGCGGGTGTGTTCATGGTGGCACGTTTGTCACCTATGTTCGAGTTCTCGGAAGTGGCCCTTGCTGCTGTTGTGATTGTCGGTGCAACAACGGCATGGATGTGCGCAACGATCGGTCTGGTGCAGAATGACATTAAACGAGTGATTGCCTATTCGACCTGTTCGCAGCTTGGTTATATGTTTGTTGCCTGTGGTGTATCGGCTTATTCGGCGGGTATCTTCCATCTGATGACACATGCCTACTTCAAGGCTCTGCTCTTCCTGGCCGCAGGTTCCGTGATTCATGCCGTGATGGCTGAGCAGGATATTCGCAAGATGGGTAAACTTCGGAAATATATGCCAATTACCTATATCACGATGTTATTGGCTGCTCTGGCACTTTCAGGTGTGCCGCCCTTTGCAGGTTTCTTCTCGAAAGACCTTATTATTGAAGCGACGATGATGCGTGAGTTTACTGAATTCGGCTGGGTGGGCACGTTTGCAGCATTTGCGCTTCTGTCCGGTGTATTCATGACAGCCTTCTACACCTTCCGCATGTTCTTCCTGACATTCCATAACTCGGATCGTGTGGATGAACATACCAAAGCTCATCTGCATGAGTCTCCCAAGGTGATTACCGTGCCATTGATGATTCTTGCATTTGGCGCAGTGGTTACAGGTATCTGGGGTGTGACGATGCTTGATGTCGCAAACCCTGAAATCATTAACGGATACTTCCGCGATGCTATATTTGTGCTGGATGAACATAACCCGCTAATGGCTCTGGCTGCTGAGGGGGGTGCTCATGGCGCAATAGCATTGATGCTTCATGCCCCGTTTACCCTGCCGTTCTGGCTGGCGCTTGGCGGCATTGGCCTGGCGTATTTCATGTACTTCCGTGAAACGAAAATGCCAGCGGCTATTGCTCGCGCGGCCGGCCCTGTTTACACCTTCCTGCTGAACAAGTGGTACTGGGATGAACTGTACGACAAGATCATTATTCGTCCGACACGCAATCTCGGCACATTCCTGTGGCAGAAGGGTGATCTGGCCATGATTGATAAGGGTGCAATTCACGGCGGTATTATTGATACCATTAAATCAGGGGCTGCACGTATGCGCATTATGCAGACCGGTATGGTGTTCCATTATGCATTTGCCATGGTAGTGGGTGTCTTCGGACTGCTCACTTACCTGATGCTGTCGGCTTAAGGGGGAGAAGGCGGAAATGGATTTACATAACGTTCTGGATTTTCCAATCCTTTCACTAAGCATTTTCCTGCCACTGGCAGGTGCACTGGTGATCTGGCTGTTTGTGCGTGGTGATAACGCTGTGCGCTGGGCTGCGCTGGCAGTTTCCGTAGTCACATTCCTGGTCACGTTGCCGTTGGCGTTCTCTTTTGATACCACGACATCACATATGCAGTTCGAAGAATTCCACCCGTGGATTGAGGCATTCAACATCAATTATCAGTTGGGTGTGGATGGTATTTCCATGCCATTCATTCTACTGACAAGTTTGCTGACCATTATCTGTATCGTTTCAGCCTGGCAGTGTATTCAGAGTCGTGTGAAAGAATATATGATCGCCTTCCTGGTGCTGGAAACAACGCTGATTGGTGTGTTCGCAGCACTGGATGCCGTGCTGTTCTACTTCTTCTGGGAAGCACTGCTGATTCCAATGTATCTGATTATCGGTATCTGGGGTGGCAAGAATCGTGTTTACGCAACACTGAAGTTCTTCCTGTATACACTGGCCGGTTCCGTATTGATGCTGATTGCATTGTTGGCCATGTATTTCAAGGCAGGCGAAACATTCAGCATGCTGGCCTTCATGGATTATCCGTTTGATCTGGAATGGCAGATCTGGATTTTCATTGCCTTCTTTATTGCTTTTGCAGTGAAGGTGCCGATGTGGCCGGTGCATACATGGCTTCCTGATGCGCATACTGAAGCGCCAACTGCAGGTTCAGTTATTCTGGCCGGTATCCTGCTGAAGATGGGTGCATACGGCTTCCTGCGTTTCTCGTTGCCGATGTTGCCCGATGCTTCACAGTATTTTGTACCGTTCATGGTTTGCCTGTCACTGGTAGCGATTGTTTATATCTCACTGGTTGCCATGATGCAGACAGATATGAAGCGGCTGATTGCCTATTCATCGATTGCACATATGGGTTTTGTAACACTGGGAACATTCATGTTCACGCAGGCCGCCGTTGAAGGTGCTGTGATCGGTATGATCTCTCATGGTTTTGTTGCCGCAGCACTATTCCTTTGTGTCGGTGTCATGTATGACCGATTGCATACACGTGCGATTGGTGATTACGGAGGCGTCGTCAATGTGATGCCGGTGTTTGCCGCTGTCATGCTGTTCTTCTGTATGGCGAATGTGGCACTGCCAGGCGCATCTGCATTTGTCGGTGAAATCATGGTTCTGATCGGCACTTTTGAAGCGAACCCTGTATATATGGACGTATCCACCAAGTGGGTTGCCATTGCAGCTACGACATCAGTGGTATTGTCAGCATGTTATACGCTGTGGATGTACAAGCGCGTGATTATGGGTGATCTGGTCAAAGATTCAGTCAAGTCGATGAAAGATATGACTGTACGCGAATTCGGATTTTTTGTTCCATTGATGGTACTGACCCTGTGGATGGGTTTCTACCCATTACCATTCCTAGATTTTCTGCATGTATCGGTTGCACATCTGATCGAACAGGCAACAACGAGTAAGCTGGATGCGGCTGCAGCACTGGTACAGGCTTTGCCTGCTATCGATGCAGTCCATCATTGAGGAAGTAATTCATGGCTAATGTGACTTTTCCGTTTCCGTTCCCAGAGCATCTGATCACGCTGCTGCCTGAGATGATCGTGGCTGTGCTGGCTATGGCGCTGCTGCTCATCGACGTGTTTATCACCAAGGGAAGTAAAATCACTGCCTATCTGGCAATTCTGACGACAATGATTGCAGCAGTCGCGACATGGAGTCTGCAGAGTTCCGAAGTGCTTGTAGCGTTTTATGGTATGTTTGTCTTCGATGCATTTGCTGTTTATAGCAAGATGCTAATTTTCGCAGGTACAGCTTTCGGTATGATTCTGTCTCTGGAGTACATGAAGAAAGAAGTGAATATCGGTGAATATTACATCCTAATGTTATTTGCCATGCTTGGCATGATGCTGATGGTTTCAGCCAATAACTTTATCATTATGTATCTTGGTCTTGAGTTGATGGCGCTATCTGTATATGTGCTGGTGGCTTATCAGCGAGAGGTATTGCGCTCAAATGAAGCAGCACTGAAATATTTTATTCTTGGTGCACTCTCATCCTGTATGCTGCTTTACGGCATTACCTTCCTGTACGGCGTGACCGGCAGCTTCAACTTCGCTGAAATGGGACATGCACTGCAGAACGCTGACGATAGCAGCCATGCAGCTGTCATGCTTGGTCTGGTGTTCATGATTGCCGGGCTTGGTTTTAAAGTATCCATGGCACCATTCCATATGTGGACACCGGATGCATATGAAGGGGCACCAACACCTGTCACTGCATTTATGTCTGTTGCACCAAAAGTGGCTGGTTTTGCTATCCTGATGCGTGTCGTTGCCGATCTTCTGCCAGCTGTGCAGCACGAATATGAAACAATTCTGACTATTCTGGCTGTATTGACGATTGTCGTCGGTAACCTTGCAGCCATTGCTCAACGCAATATCAAGCGTATGCTGGCTTATTCAACAGTTGGTCATGTCGGTTTCATCATGATGGGTCTGATTGCCGGTACCGCTGACGGTTTTTCCGGCATTCTGATTTATCTATCTATCTACCTGGTTATGACCATGGGTGTCTTTGCGATTATAATTCTGATGAATCGTGAGGGTATTCA
The DNA here is from genome assembly GCF_001895085.1 of Mariprofundus micogutta. GTDB lineage: Bacteria > Pseudomonadota > Zetaproteobacteria > Mariprofundales > Mariprofundaceae > Mariprofundus > Mariprofundus micogutta. The sequence goes on from NZ_BDFD01000016.1 coordinate 30,143, forward strand.
AGGTGAGTTACTGGACGATTTTGCCGGCCTGTCAAAAGTACGGCCTGGATACGCACTGGCTATGGGGTTGCTGCTGTTCTCAATGGCGGGCATTCCGTTTCTCGGTGGTTTCTGGGCAAAATATGCAGTATTTATGGCAGCTGTAGAGGCTGGCCACCTGTATCTGGTTCTGTTTGCTTTGCTGTTCTCTGCAGTCGGTGCTTTTTACTACCTTCGCGTTGTGAAATACATCTACTTTGATGATGAGCGTGTGGCATTTAACTTTGTTGAAAGCAAGCCGATTCAGTTCACTGTGATTGTCGCAGCGATCGGAGTTGTCTTGATTGGTGTTTTCCCAAGTCCACTTATGGACCTGTGTAAGCAGGCTCTGGGTGGTTTGGTTTAACTCTTTGTCTCATCACGCTATAGACAAATCGTAGCGAAAATGGTGGAGTGTATTCAAGTATTAACTGACTCGCGGAGTGTATATTGTTCGCTTGTCATGAGGGTGGTCTGTCGTTATAATGCCGCTCGCACGAATCGAGGGGAGAGGGCTCGCATAGTACAAGCGACTCACAACCAAGTTCTTGAGGATATATGGCTCTGGAAGAATCAACTGCATTTGCAACTGTTTTCCGGATTCAGATCATCGCAGGCGCATTCGGTTTAGCATGTCTGGTTTTAACAGGGCAGTCCGAGCATTTTTTATCCATGCTCTATGGTCTGATCCTTATGATCGGAAATGCATGGTGGCTTGCATCCAGGCTTGAGGGGACTCGAGATCTGAGTGTGGAAGCCGGGCAGCGATCTCTGTATGCGGGGGCTGCATTAAGGTTTGTTGCACTGATTGCAGCACTGCTGGTGTCTCAGGTTTTCGGCCTGCACTTGTTAGTGGTTGCGCTTGGTATGTTTGTAGCACAGGCAGCTGTGTTTGTAGCTGCGATGATGAAGTTTAAGAAAGAGAGTAAAGGAGAGGGACTTGGCTGATCAGAGTCACGGCGACGGCGGAATTGCCGGCCATCTGCAGTATTGGACACTCAAAATTGATGAGTCCAATCCATTCATGCAAATTCATCTTGATACCATGCTGGTTACCATTGTGGTTGCTGCTGGTATGTTTATCTTTGCCCTGTGGTTAAAAGGCAGGCTTGTTGAAGGTGCTCCGTCCGGCGCACAGAACTTCATGGAATCAGTTGTAGGTTTTATTGACCAGACCGTGAAGGATAACTTCCCTGTTCATAACCCATTGATTGCTCCGCTGGCATTTACAGTGTTCTGTTTTATTGCCCTGATCAATACGATCGACATTCTGCCGGCCTTCCTGTTGGGCAATATTGCTCACCTGTTCGGTGTTGAGCATTTCCGCCCGGTTCCAACGAACGACTTGAACCTTCCTGCGGCTATGGCTGTGTCTGTATTTGCTCTGGTTCTATACTACGAATTCAAGCTTAAACCGGTTCATTTCTGTAAAGAACTGGTTATGGAGCCATTTACATCACTGGTGCCAGGTTTCCTTAAGCCGATTGTGATGCCGATTAATTTGATTCTGAAGCTCGTTGAAGAGGTGGCTAAGCCATTGTCACTCTCCTTCCGACTGTTCGGTAATATGTTTGCTGGTGAAGTAATCTTCCTGTTGATCGCATTCCTGCTGCTTGGTGGTGGTGCGGTGAGTATGGCAGCAGGTTTCTTTGTTGGCTTGGCATGGACTGCATTCCACCTGTTCATCGGTCTTCTGCAGGCATTCATCTTCATGATTCTCACGGTGGTGTACTTGTCTATTGCACACCAACCGGTAGAACACTAATTTAATTTTCAACAACGATAGGAGTAATAAATATGGACGTTTCAATGATTACAGCTGCAACCGCAATTTCAGTTGGTGTTATTCTAGCCGCTGCAGGCCTAGGCTCTGCAATTGGTTGGGGTCTTATCTGCTCGAAGGCTCTGGAAGGCATCTCTCGCCAGCCAGAAATGCGCCCACAGCTAATGTTTAACATGTTCATCTTTGCAGGTCTGATGGAATCTTTCCCATTCATCATCATGGCATTCGCTCTGTGGTTCCTGTTCGCAAACCCATTCTTGGGCTAATTAAAAAGAACATTGGAATCTAAAGAGGAGGTCATATGAGTTTAGACCTGACATTTATTGGTCAGATTGTTGTATTCCTGACCCTGGTATTTTTGATGAAGAAATACCTGTACGGCCCTATGGCAGAACTTATGGAAGCTCGTTCCAATAAGATTGCACAGGGACTGGCTGCTGCCGATGCGGGCAATGAAGCAAAGGCGAAAGCTGAAGTGGAAATTGCCGAGCAACTGAATGAAGCGCGCAGCAAGGCTGCAGAAATCATCGCTGCTGCTGAGAAGCGTTCAGCTGAGCTTAATGAGGAGTCTGTTATCAAGGCTCGTACTGAAGCACAGCAAATCGTGGACAGTGCTCGCGACGAAGTGAATGCAGAGCTTAACCGTGCACGTCAGACCCTGCGTGGCGAAGTTGCTGATATTGCAATGATAGCTGCTGAGCAGGTTGTAGAAGCCGAGTTGGATGCAAAACGTCATGCCAAGCTGGTTGAAGGAATTGTCAGCAGCGGGTTCGGTAACGCATGAGCACGTCGCAGATTTCCCGCCGCTACGCACGCGCCCTGTTCGACCTGATCTCTGAAGGCACGAATGTGCGTGAAGATCTGGCAGCAGTAGCTGCAGTAGCATCCGAAGCTGAAGTGGCTGCACTTTTGGTTTCACCGGAATATCCGGTGTCACTTAAACAGCAGGTGATCATCAAGGCATCAGGTGGCAAGATTTCTGCTGAAATTGAACGTCTGGTTGCGTTGCTGGCTGAACGGAACAAGGTGGCCCTGCTGCCTGAGATAGCTGACATGGTTGATGAGATGATTCATCAGGCAGAAAGTGAACTTGAAGCTGACGTGACTGTTGCATCTTCCATGGATGAGGCATTGCAGGACAAGTTGTCCAAGGCATTGACTGCATCAACTGGTAAAAAAGTTCGTCTTTCCATCTCTGAGGATAAATCAATCCTTGGCGGGATGGTGGTCCGTATTGGTGACCGTAAAATAGATTATTCGTTGCGTACGAAGCTGGCCGGCCTCCGCCGTGCACTGGCATCCTAAGCAGCAGACTGAGTATTAGAGGAAATATAGTATGAAGCTCGATACCGCAGAAATTAGTTCGATCATTAAAGAACAGATCAAAGGCTTTGAAGCCAGTGCTGCTGACGCAAATGTCGGTCGTATCATCTCCGTTGGTGATGGTGTGGCACTGCTGCACGGTCTTTCCGGCGCAATGGCTGGAGAGATGCTTGAATTCCCGGGTGGCATTATGGGAATGGTGCTCAATCTGGAAGAAGACAGCGTTGGTGCTGTAATCTTCGGTGAGTTCACTGAATTGTCTGAAGGCGACGAAGTAAAATGCACCGGCAAGATCTTTGAAGTGCCTGTAGGCCCTGAACTGAAAGGTCGCGTAGTAAACGCACTGGGCCAGCCAGTAGATGGTAAAGGTCCGATCAACGCTTCTGCTTCTGATGCTGTTGAAAAAATAGCACCGGGCGTTATTGAACGTAAATCTGTAGATCAGCCATTGCAGACCGGTATTAAAGCAATTGACTCGATGGTTCCTGTAGGTCGTGGACAGCGTGAGTTGATCATTGGTGACCGTCAGACTGGTAAGACTGCGATTGCAATCGATACCATCATTAACCAGAAAGACACTGGCGTAACATGCGTATACGTAGCTGTTGGTCAGAAAGCATCAACAGTTGCTTCTGTAGTTCGCACACTGAAAGAACATGGTGCACTGGATAACACTATCATCGTAGCTGCCTCTGCTTCTGAATCTGCTGCGCTGCAGTACATCGCACCATATTCCGGCTGTACCATGGGTGAGTATTTCCGTGACCGTGGTGAAGATGCGCTGATTATTTATGATGACTTGACCAAGCAGGCCTGGGCCTACCGTCAAGTTTCCCTGATTCTGCGTCGTCCTCCGGGCCGTGAAGCATACCCTGGTGATGTTTTCTACCTGCATTCACGTCTGCTTGAGCGTGCTTCCCGTGTTGATGAAACATATGTTGAAAAATTCACCAACGGTGAAGTAACAGGTAAAACAGGTTCTCTGACTGCACTTCCTATTATTGAGACTCAGGAAGGTGACGTATCCGCATTCGTGCCGACCAACGTGATCTCTATTACCGATGGTCAGATCTTCCTGGAAACGAGCCTTTTCAACGCCGGTCAGCGTCCTGCCATTAATGCAGGTCTGTCTGTATCCCGTGTTGGTGGTGCTGCCCAGACTAAAGCCATGAAGAAGGTCGGTGGCGGTCTGCGTCTGGATCTGGCTCAGTATCGTGAACTGGCTGCATTTGCACAGTTTGCATCAGACCTGGATGAAGCAACTCGCATGCAGATTGAACGTGGTAAGCGTGGCATGGAAATCCTCAAGCAGGATGAAAATGCACCTCAGTCAGTCGCTGAGATGACAGCTGTGCTGTATGCACTGAATAACGGTGATCTGGATGATGTTGAAGTATCGAAAGTTGTTTCTTTCGAGAAGGCTTATCTGGCGCACCTGAACTCATCTCACGGAAATCTGGTGGAAGGTTTGAATGCAAACCCTGCATTGAACGAACAGGTTGAAGAGGGCCTGAAAAATGCTGTCGCGGACTTTAAGTCTACCGGCACATACTGAGTTAGGTAGTTAGATATGGCTTCAGCCAAGGAAATTCGCACCCAGATTAAGGCTATCCAGAACACTGGTAAAATTACCAAGGCGATGGAAATGGTTGCCGCATCCAAAATGCGCAAAGCCCAGGATCGCGTGGTTGCAGCCCGTGCTTATGCCGAAGGTGTAAGACGAGTGGTTGCGAACATCGTGAGTGCTCATAACGAGTATCAGCATCCGTTTCTGGTTCAGCGTGAAGAGGTCAAAAAAGTCGGCGTAATTGTTGTTACTACCGATAAAGGCCTCTGTGGTGGCTTGAATACCAATGCGCTGAAAGAAGCTCTGGGCCTGATGAAGGAACAGACTGCTGATATCGAAGTATTCACCATCGGCAAACGTGCGGGCATGTTTATGCGACGTGTTGGCGCCAGCATCAACGGCGTTGCAGAGGATATTTCAGATACACCTGAACTCGCTGATATTCTTGGCTTAGTTACACTTGCTATTGAGAAATATGAGGCTGGTGAACTGGATGCAGTGCATCTTGTATATTCCGAGTTCGTAAACACCATGACTCAGACACCAACGTCGATGCCATTGTTGCCTTGTCCGATTCCGGAAGGAGAGCACAACGGTTACTGGGATTATCTATACGAACCTGAAGCAAAGGATGTTCTTGAAGGTATCCTGCGCCGTTATGTTGAATCACTGGTTTACCATGCAGTGCTGGAAAACAAAGCATGTGAGCAGTCTGCCCGTATGGTGGCAATGAAAGCTGCAACCGATAATGCTAAAGATATCGTTAAGGATCTCAGCATTACATATAACAAGGCCCGTCAGGCCGCCATTACGCAGGAACTGGCAGAAATTTGTGCCGGTGCAGCTGCGGCTGGCTAAAACAGTTTAAAGATTTAGGAGAGGTCAGAAAATGAGTACAGGTACTATTGTTCAGGTGATCGGTCCGGTAGTGGACGTCCGTTTCAATGCAGGCGAACTGCCAAAAATTTACAACGCTCTGGTTATGCAAGATCCAAAGTTGACCATGGAAGTTCAGCAGCATCTTGGTGATAACACCGTGCGTGCGGTTGCCATGGGTGCTACTGATGGTCTGAAGCGCGGCATGCAGTTGGAAGACACCGGTGCAGCAATCAAGGTTCCTGTCGGTAAAGCGACGCTCGGCCGTATCATGAATGTACTCGGCGACGGCATCGACTTTGAAGGTGCTGATGTTCCTTCCGAAGAACGCTGGGAAATTCACCGCGCTGCACCAAGCTTCGACGAGCTGTCTCCTGCAGCAGAAATCCTGGAAACGGGTATTAAAGTAATCGACCTGATGGCGCCAATCGCCAAGGGTGGTAAAGTTGGTCTGTTCGGTGGTGCTGGTGTTGGTAAAACCGTTAACATGATGGAGCTGATCAATAACATTGCGAAAGCTCACGGTGGTTTCTCCGTATTCGCAGGTGTTGGTGAGCGTACCCGTGAAGGAAACGACTTCTACTACGAAATGAAAGAGTCCAACGTGCTGGACAAGGTGGCACTGGTTTACGGTCAGATGAACGAACCTCCAGGCAACCGTCTGCGTGTAGCACTGACTGGTCTGACTATGGCTGAGTACTTCCGTGAAGACGGCCTCGATGTACTGATCTTCATCGATAACATCTACCGTTACTCTCTGGCAGGTGTTGAAGTATCTGCACTGTTGGGTCGTATGCCATCTGCTGTGGGTTATCAGCCTAACCTGGCTGAAGAAATGGGTCGTCTGCAGGAGCGTATTGCTTCTACTAAGACTGGTTCAATCACATCTGTTCAGGCCGTATATGTACCTGCGGATGACTTGACTGACCCGGCACCTGCAACAACCTTCGCACATCTGGATTCAACTATCGTACTGTCTCGTCAGATTGCTGAGCTGGGTATCTACCCTGCGGTGGATCCACTGGATTCCACATCCCGTCAGCTTGATCCGAAGATCATCGGTATTGAACATTATGAAGTTGCTCAGGGCGTACAGCAGACACTGCAGCGTTATAAGGAACTGCAGGACATCATTGCGATTCTGGGTATGGATGAGCTGTCTGATGAAGACAAGCTTGCGGTACAGCGCGCTCGTAAGATTCAGCGCTTCCTGTCACAGCCATTCCACGTTGCTGAAGTATTTACCGGCTCTCCGGGTGTTTACGCCAAGAAAGATGAAACTATCAAGGGCTTCAAAGGCATTCTGGCTGGCGAATACGACCACATGCCTGAGCAGGCTTTCTACATGGTTGGTGACATTGCAGAAGCAGTTACCAAGGCTGAAAAAATGGCGGCTAAAGGCTAATGGCTTCTACCATGCAAGTGCTGGTCGCTACAGCTGAACGCGAAGTCTATCGCGGTGAAGCTGAGTTTCTTGCTGCTCCCGGAGCAGCTGGAGAACTCGGTATTCTGCCCAAGCATAGTCCTTTGCTTTCTGCGTTGACCTCAGGTGAACTCCGCATCACCAATGGTGAAAATGTTGATGAGGTGTTCGTGTCCGGTGGTTTTATGGAAGTTCAACCGGATATGGTTACGATTCTTTCTGATTCAGCTGAACGTGCTACTGATATTGATGAAGCCGCTGCTATCGAAGCTGAACGTAAAGCAAAAGAGGCACTCGATTCAAGCAAAGACGATATCGATTATGCTGCTGCTGAAGCTGAGCTGGCAATGATGACGGCTCGTTTGATCTGGCTCAAAAAGAAAAAGAAATAACAAACAGATATGTTTTAAAAAGGCCGCACTTAGTGCGGCCTTTTTTTTGTTTATAATTTCAATATAGTCACTGCAATCAGAAATAATTAGTCTATAATCAATTCTGAATTCAGATTTCCCACTATCCATTGGAGGATAACTATGAGCAAACTCCATTATCCGGATTTGCAGGTGTGCGTATTGGCTGCAGGTAAAGGCAAACGCATGCGTTCCAATCTGCCCAAGGTTCTGCATAAAGTTCTCGGCAGAGCCATGATTGATCATGTGCTGCACACTGTTGAGGCTCTGCGGCCCAAGGCCATTGCCATGGTTACCGGGCACGCTTCTGAGATGGTTCGCGATCATGTCGGGCAGCCTGTTAATCTTGATTGGGTTATTCAGGATAAACAGTTGGGAACCGGGCATGCGGTTCAGCAATGTGAACAGGTGATCCGTGATGTTCGCGATGTATTGATTGTCTGTGGTGACACGCCTCTACTGAAAGTTGAGACACTGGCCATGCTTGTTGATGAACATCGTGCATCTGATTCTGATGTGACAGTGCTTACTGCCAAACCTGAAAATCCTTTCGGTTATGGCAGGATAGTTCGGGATAGTGAAACTCGAGTATCAAGCATAGTTGAAGAAAAGGATGCAACTGGTGAACAGCGCCTGATTAACGAAGTCAGCAGCGGGATTTACTGTGTTCGCCACGAAGTTCTGTTCGATCTTCTGCATGCGATTGGCAACACCAATGCCCAGAATGAGTATTACCTTCCTGATATTGTACCTCTGGCATTGAAAGCCGGACAAAGCGTAGAAGCTGTGGCGATGGATGATGCTGATGAAATGCTCGGTGTGAATGATCGAGTTCATTTGGCGCATGTTGAAGATCTGATGCAGAAACACATTATTCAGGATTGGCAGCGTCGTGGTGTGACCATTGAAAAGCCGGACACAGTCCGCATTGAAGCCGGTGTAAAAATCGGCATTGATTCCGTTATTCAGGCGGGTTGTTATCTGATCGGTACGACCGAAATCGGTGATGAGTGCAGGGTTGGCCCGAATGCAGTGCTGGTGAATGCCTGGCTGGATGATCGTGTGAACGTTTATGCATTCAGTCATATTCATGGTGCAGCTGTGGGATCAGATGCCGTCGTTGGTCCATATGCACGTCTGCGACCTGAAGCTCGTCTCGACGAAAAAGTTCATATCGGTAATTTTGTTGAGATCAAAAAGTCTGTTATCGGTGAAGGCAGCAAGGTGAATCATCTGAGTTATATCGGTGATACAGTCATGGGATCGAACTGCAATGTTGGTGCTGGCACCATTACATGTAATTACGACGGTGCTAACAAGTTTGTTACCGAGATCGGTGATAATGTATTCATTGGATCTGATACGCAGTTGGTGGCGCCGGTGAGGGTCTCTGATGATGCTACTATTGGTGCCGGCAGTACTATTACCCGTAATGTGCCCGAAGGTGGCTTGACGCTATCAGAGCGCAACCCTCAGAAATATACAGTGAATTGGAAGCGCCCGCAGAAGGATAACGGCTAATGTGTGGAATCGTTGGCGCGATCGGAGACAGGAACGTGCTTCCTGTACTGCTTGATGGGCTTCAGAAGCTGGAGTACCGGGGTTATGATTCAGCCGGAGTGGCTGTCAGAGATGGCTCAGGAGAGCTGAAAAGGTTCAGATCCCTGGGCAAGGTGGCTGCCCTTAAAGGATTGGTAGAACAGTCTGATATTACCGGTGATCTGGGAATTGCTCATACCCGTTGGGCTACACACGGGGTTCCGGCAGAGCGCAATGCTCACCCCCATATGTCCGGCGTCAGGGTTGCAGTTGTTCATAACGGCATTATCGAAAATCATAAAGAACTTCGCGATCAGTTAATTGCCAAAGGGTATTCTTTCACATCTGAAACTGATACTGAAGTGATTGCACATCTTATGGCTGACAAACTGGAGACAGGTCAGAGTTTGCGAGAAGCTACGATCAATACTGCTGCTGAACTTGATGGTGCTTATGCGCTGGCAGCTTCCAGCCCTGAAGATGCGGACCGAATTATCGTGACACGTGAGGGAAGCCCTTTAGTGATTGGCCTTGGTGAAGGTGAAAATTTCATCGCCTCTGATGTTGCAGCGCTGCTCTCGGTTACGCGCAACTTTATCTTTCTTGAAGAGGGGGATGTTGCAGAAGTTCGTCGTGATGGCGTAATCATATACGATGCATCCGGTGATGAAGTTGACCGGCCAGTGAAGGAATCAGTACTTTCCAATTCAAGCATCGATAAAGGTCCGTATGAGCATTATATGCTCAAAGAGATTTATGAGCAGCCCGGTGTGATCTCGGAAACCCTGGAGGGGCGTATTCACAATGGGCGTCTGCTAGAAGCGAGTTTCGGGCATGAGACAACAGCGCTGCTGGATAAGGCTAAACATGTACAGATTATTGCCTGTGGCACCAGTTATCATGCAGGTCTTGTGGCTAAATACTGGTTCGAGGAAGCAGGGATTTCCTGTAATGTAGAAGTGGCCAGTGAATACCGTTACCGCAAGGCCGTTGTGCCGCAAGGCTCTTTGTTAATGACAATTTCTCAGTCGGGTGAAACGGCGGATACGCTGGCTGCACTGAAAGGTAGCCGTTCGCAAGGCTACATCGGCAGTCTGACTGTATGTAACGTTCCTGAAAGCTCTCTGGTCAGGGAGTCTGATGTATCTTTGATGACGCGTGCGGGTACCGAGATCGGTGTTGCCTCTACCAAGGCATTCACCACTCAGTTGGTGGCACTGCGGCTACTTACCATTGCCCTGGCTCGCCGAAACGGACTGACCTCTGAACAGGAAGAGGTGATGGTCAACGAACTGGATGCATTACCGAGGCAGGTTGAGGTTGTGCTGCAGTTGGCAGATGAGATCCAGATGATGGCGGGTGATTTCTCAGATAAGCAGAATGCACTGTTCCTTGGCCGTGGGCCCTTTTATCCGGTTGCCATGGAGGGGGCGTTGAAGCTCAAGGAGATTTCCTATATTCATGCTGAGGCATATCCTGCTGGCGAACTTAAACATGGACCTTTGGCGCTTGTGGATGAATCCATGCCGGTAGTCTGTGCCTTGCCGGATGACCCGTTGCTTGAGAAGGTGCTTTCCAATTTGCAGGAAGTACGTGCCCGTGGTGGTGAACTATTTCTCTTTTCTGATCATAAGGTGGAGATTGATCTGGATCGTTATCAGAATCTGATGTTGTCGGATATCTATCCTGGCACAGCGCCGATTGTTTATAGCATTCCGCTACAGCTTTTGGCTTATCATGTTGCCCTGATCAAAGGCACGGATGTGGATCAACCACGAAATCTCGCAAAATCTGTGACAGTCGAATAGGGATCAGGACTCTAACCCTTTGAGTTGTTTCACTTCCTGCTGTAGTTGAGCAACTGTTTCTTCAAGGCGGGTAATACGAGTCAGTGCGTTGTCAGGCAGGGGTGATGCGGTTGATGGCGCTTTTACTGTTACAGTTTCAATGTCAGGCATGCCGCAGAGCAGGTGAGTATAACGATCCTCGCGCTGACCGTGGGCCCTGGGGATAAGAACGACCATGGGCTCATCTCGTTCCATCAGCTTGTTCAAGCTTTGCAGGATTTCGTCATGGTTTGCGAACTCGACCATGCGGTTGGTGTTCACTTTGATCTCGTTTAATGTATGTGCGCCGCGCAGCAGCATGACGCAGACAATAGCCCGCTCTTTTGAGGAGAGGTTGAGTTTGCGAGAGAAGAATTGCTCATAACGATCTGCTCTGGCCAGGGTATTGGCGGTGACTAAACCTTCATGCCGGAGTTCATTGATGACAGTTCCAACCTGTTGGGGCGTTAGGCTCATGACCGGATTGCGGCTGCTTTTCTGATTGCACGCGGCTACCAGCGCATTGAGCGTCAGCGGGTAATAATCTGGTGTAGTCATCTGCTTTTCCATCAGACTGCCCAGCACACGCGCTTGTAGCTCACTCAGCATGGCATCGGAATCGATAGTGGTGTCGGACATGTTGGGCTCCTTGCGCTTTGTCGAAGCAGAATACACCTCCCGCACAAGCCAGGCTATTACCAGTTGAGTTTATAGCGGCTTTCGAATGACAGGAATTCACCTGAATTCGGATCGGTAAAATTCAGTTTTTTAGCCAGCAGTTGCAGGGGCCTGTCGTAGCGGGGCGGATTCTCGGGCGGATTGAATTCGGGGTAGAGTCGGTCGCCTATAATGTGGGAACCGATCAGTCCCAGATGCAGGCGCAGCTGATGTGTTTTGCCGGTGATGGGCTCAAGTTCAAGTTTTGCCAGTTTGCCACGCGTTTCCATTAAACGGATCCGGGAACGGGCATTGATTTCGCCCTCTGTATTCCGGAATCGCAGCCTTGGTTCACCGCGTTCTATGCGGCTTTCGATCAACCAATATCGCTGGTCGGAATGCGCCGGCAATGTGGCAACCGCTTCATAGCACTTGTTGATTTTCCTGTGACGGAACAGCTCGAACCACTGGCGACGGTTATGCTCCTTGCAAGTGAACAGGACAAGTCCTGCTGTTTCACGATCCAGTCGATGTACAGGCACGAGGTGGTTAAGGCCTGTTTTGCGGCGCAGGCGATGCAGGAGGCACTCATTTACATAGCTGCCGGATGGTGTGACAGGAAGAAAATGGGGTTTGTCTGCAACGAGTATGTTTTCGTTGTGGAACACGATCTGTTCTTCAAACGGGATGGGGTGTTCATTTCGAACTTCTCGGTAATAGCGCAGGCGCGCATTCACACGATATGGGGTGTCTGCATGAACAGTCCTATCTGTTTCATCATGAATTTTTCCATGATCAAGCCTGTGTTTCCAAATGTCCCGCCCCACAAAAGGGAAACGCTGGTCCAGAAAGTCGAGCAGGCACGGATAGGGCATAGCAAGATTGGGTAGCGTAATATAAGAGGGTGTAGGTGCAGTGCTGAACATGGACTGTGAATTCTGCTGTTTAGCCGGAAAAAAACCATATGACAATCTTTGACACCTGCACTTACTGTTTCTAGGCTGACATACATGAAAATTGATGGTACGACAAAGACTTATGGCATTATCGGTTGGCCAGTGAAACACTCACTATCGCCACTATTCCAGACGACATTTTTGCAGCAGAACGACATCAATGCCGCATACCTTCCATTCGCAGTGGCACCTGATTTGCTGGCAGATGCTATGAGTGGACTCTGGGCTCTCGGTATTGAGGGATTCAATGTGACAGTGCCGCACAAAGAAACGGTGTTTCAGATGGTATCGGCTGATGCGGATGCCATGCTGATTGGTGCTGTAAACACTGTAAAACGAAGTGAAGAGAAATGGGTGGCCACTAATACTGATTGGCGTGGTTTTTTGGCTGTAATCGAAGGCCTGGAGTTTGCATCAGCTGGTCAATCTGCTCTGCTGTTCGGGGCAGGAGGCACCGCCCGCGCTGTATTGCATGCATTGGCACAGAGTGAGCTGGAAACCGTATATATTTGTAATCGCAATCCTGATCGATTAGCCGGATTTATCGCATTTGCGAAAGAAAATTATCCCCACCTGAATTGCCATGAAATTGCCTGGCAGCAGGATGCTGTAACGACAGCTTGCCGGGATTCAGCGCTGCTGGTGAATACGACCAGTATTGGTTTGCAGGATGGACACAGGTTTCCGTTTGATCTTTCTGCAGGTGCCGGTGTGGCTATTGATGCGGTGTATAAACCGGATGGTCAGACCGCATTTGTGCATGCGGCTTCTGTTGCCAGAGAAGTGGTTGACGGGTTGCCGATGTTGATTGCCCAGGGGGCTGAAGCCTTTGCCTGGTGGCATGATTGCAACAGGCCCGACTGTTCGGCGGCTCTGGCACAAATAGAAACGTTTCTGGGACGTGAATCGTTGCAACTGCCGGGATGGAGTCGAAGCTGATGACGCGTTCCCGACTGGGTGACATTCTGCTGCGTCAGCGTCGAATTTCGCGTGAGCAGTTTGAGCATGTGTTGCGTGAGGCTCAACTCAATGGTGACACACTGACCGGACAGCTGGTGAAACAACATATCTTTACCGAAAATGAACTGGTCGCATTTGTGGCCAGATCATTCGGTGCACCAGTCATAGATCTGGAGCGGGTCGAGATTAAGGCGGACGTTACTAAGATACCGCTTGATATATTAAGGAAAAATATGTCATTACCACTGGTTCGCACAGGTAATGTGTTGAAACTGGCTGTGGCGGACCCATATGACATTAACAGTCATGACGAAATTGCATTTATAAGTGGCTGCAAGGTTGAACTGGTGATTGCACCGGAAAGTCAGCTGGTGAAAAAACTTGATGAGCTGAGTCAGAGTGATTCACACCTTCAGGATGTAATGGATGATCTTGGCGCTGCAGAAATTGAGGTGGTTGAGGCACTTGATGAGAAGGTGGATGAATATTCGCTGACTGCCGAAACGGAAGCTGCTCCGGTGGTGAAGCTGGTTAATCTGATGCTGCTCGATGCCATCAAACGCGGTGCCTCAGATATTCATCTGGAACCTTACGAAAAGGTGATGCGTGTGCGCTACCGTATTGATGGTGTACTGCATGAGATTATGCGGCCACGCATGAGTATGCGGGATGCGATGATTTCAAGAATAAAGATCCTTGCCAGGCTAGATATTGCCGAGCGCAGGGTGCCTCAGGATGGACGTATCAAACTACGGCTGTCACGTGCTAAAACGGTTGATTTTCGCGTCTCCGTATTGCCGACTCTGTTTGGTGAAAAAGTGGTGATGCGTCTGCTGGATCCAACCAGTCTGCAACTGGATATGACCAAACTTGGATATGAGTCGCAAGCGCTTTCCTGGCTGAAGGACGCGATTAACAGGCCTTATGGCATGATACTTGTCACCGGTCCGACGGGTTCGGGTAAAACCGTTAGCCTCTATTCTGCAGTGTCCGAATTGAACCAGCCCGGTGTGAATATCTCTACGGCAGAAGATCCGGTTGAGTTTAATTTCATGGGTATCAATCAGGTGAACGTAAATCCCGATATAGGCCTTGATTTTCCATCGGCCCTGCGCTCTTTTTTGCGACAGGATCCGGATATCATTCTGATTGGCGAAATTCGTGACCATGAAACGGCAGAGATTGGTATTAAGGCTGCCCTGACCGGTCATCTGGTACTGGCAACATTGCATACCAATGATGCGCCATCGACAATGACACGCTTGGTGAATATGGGCGTGGAATCATTTCTTGTCGGTTCAGCCGTGAATCTGGTGTCCGCGCAGCGCCTGGCCAGAAAAATTTGCCCGGACTGCAAAGAAGAAGAACGCATTCCTGATGCTGCATTGCTTGAAGCCGGTGTTGCTGTCGACAGCTTAATAGATTTCCAACCCATGGTGGGTAAAGGTTGCCCGAACTGTAATGGTACCGGATATAAGGGCAGAAGTGGTATTTATCAGGTGATGCCGGTTTTTGAAGAAATCCGCGAGGCGGTATATGCTGGCGAGAACAGTGATAGAATAAATGAGATTGCAATTGCAAAAGGAGTGAAATCCCTGCGCATGGCAGCATTGGAAAAGGTGAAAAAAGGCGAGATATCTCTTGAAGAGTGTCTCAGGGTAACGGTGGCTGACTGATGGCGACAACATTTGTTTGGCAGGCAAAGAATAAACAGGGTGTAGCGCAGTCCGGTGAGCTTGATGCTGCCAACAAGGATGTCGTTATCGCAATTCTGCGCCGTCAGGGCCTGTCCGAGATCAAGGCAAAGAAGAAGCCGGTTGAAATTCACCTGTTCCCTGAGAAAGTGGTAGAGAAAGATATTTCAATATTCTTTCGCCAGCTTGCGACCATGATCAATGCAGGCCTGCCCCTGGTACAGTGCTTTGAGTTGGCTGAGCGCGGTTCAGAGAAGAAGGCGATGACCAGGTTGCTCAAAGATGTACGGCAAAATCTGGAGGGGGGTAACCCCCTAGGTGAAACCATGCGCAAATTTCCGGATGAGTTTGATCGTCTGACCTGTGCGCTTATCGAAGCAGGAGAACAGGGCGGTATACTTGACTCTATTCTGCTGCGTTTGTGTGCCTATAAAGAGAAGGCGCTTAGCCTGAAAGGCAAAATTAAATCGGCCATGGTGTACCCAATCGCGATTCTCGTGGTTTCATTTATTGTGACCTCAATTCTGATGATTTTCGTGATTCCTATCTTTGCCGAGATGTTTGCCGATTTCGGAGCGGATCTACCGGCTCCAACCCAGCTTGCTATGGCCATATCCGATATCTTTGTTGAATACTGGTATGTGGTTATATTTTCTCCGATTCTGCTGGTTATGCTGATCAAGGCCTTGTACAAAACGCCCAAGGGACATTATCAACTCGATAAATTGATGTTGGCGCTGCCTATTCTGGGCGATGTGTTGCGTAAAGCATCAGTTGCCCGCTTCTGCCGTACTTTCTCTACTCTTTCAGCCGCTGGGGTGCCGATTCTGGAGGCGCTGGATACTGTCGCGGAGACATCCGGAAATGTGGTGATTGAAGAGGTAATTCTGCACTCCAAAGATTCGATCTCACAGGGTCAGACTCTGACTGCTCCGCTTGAAGCCAGTAAAATCTTTCCGGTGATGGTGACGCAAATGATCTCCATCGGTGAGCAAACCGGTAGTCTTGAAGAGATGCTAAGCAAGATTGCCGATTTTTATGAAGAAGAAGTGGACACAGCTGTAGATAATATGCAGCAGTTGATGGAACCCTTGATTATGGCATTCCTGGGCGTCGTTATTGGTGGCCTGGTGATTGCGATGTATCTGCCAATCTTCCAGATGGCTGCCATTGTTTGATTACTTTGGAGTGTGCTCCGGATGACAGGTATGAAACCTGTGTAATCCGCTTTCTGCAAACTTTTTAATCTGATGTATCTGATTGTATATAGAGCTATTGCCGGTGCGGTCATCGCAGTGGTTACTGCCAGTTGGTTTTATCCGACAGCTGCAGCTCAGCAAACGTTGCTGTTGGCTACAGGCGTCCTGTTTCTGCTATGGCTGGCCATTGAGTCGGCTCTGACCTATAGCGAGTTGTCCGAGCCTTCGCAGAGGGGTATCGGCTATATGGTTGATATCATATTGGCGGGTATATTGATTTATGCCACAGGGGGTATCAATAGTCCGTTTTCCCTGCTGCTTGGCCTGATTATTATCGCATCGGGTACACATGCTTACCGCATGCTTCCGCTGCTTACGACCATCGTTACCTGTGTCACGTATCTGATCGCAGTATATGGCGAAGCCACGTTTGTGAGTTATACACTGCCGGACGCACAGCAGGCATTACATATCCTGTTTCAGGCTTCCACGCTGATGCTGGTCGGGGGGGTGATGGCATATATTGCCCGCCGCCACGCAAGTTTGCGTGCCAGTAGTGATAAGGCAGTCAGGCAACACCGACAACTGAAGGACTTGCATGATAGAATCATGCTATCCATGCGAGAGGGTGTGATTGTGCTGGATAATCAACTGCAGGCCAGTGATATGAATGACGCAGCTCGCGAACTGTTGGGTGAATATTGCATCGAACAACTTATCGAAAACTCCGCATTGAATGATTTTTTTCAGACATCAAAGGCCTCGATGTTTCAAACTGAACAGCGGCTGAATGACATAACGTTGTTATTGGCAGTAACCAGATTATCTGCAGATGAAGATGCAGCCTGGCTGCTGACTCTGGTTGATATTAGTGATCTCAGGACTCTGGAGCATCAGCTGATTCAGAAAGAAAAGTTGGCGGCTATGGGGCAGATGTCTGCCATGCTGGCCCATGAAATCCGCAACCCGATTCAGACTATGACCCAGGGGCTGGAAATTATGGCGGCCAATAAATCGGTGGGAGTGGATATTCATGGGATTATTCATGATGAAATGTTGCGCCTGAACAGGCTGGTCTCCACCATGCTCGATTATTCAAAACCTCTGCTGCCAAATAAATTACCGATTCTGATGCCACAACTTTTGCAAGCTGCAGTGAATAAGGTGGAGATGGTAGAGCAGGGAGTCATTGACTGGAGCTGTGAAGTGAATGAGTTGTTTATTGATGGTGACCATTTTCGACTGGTGCTGGATAATCTGCTCTCCAATGCACTTGCAAACAGTCCTGATGGCAGCAAAGTTAATGTTTGTCTGGGTGCTGAAGAGCATAGCTGGTGTCTGTTTGTCAGTAATCAGGGAGAGATTCCCGATGTTTTGCGCGGCTCACTTTTCGAACCATTCACAACTGGTCGCTCCAGAGGCATAGGACTGGGGCTGGCCACAGTCAAACAGGTGTGTGATGTCAATGGATGGACTGTGCATCTGGAGAGCAGTACGGGGCAAACCTGCTTTGCAGTCAGCGGGCCGATATTAACGGACAAGGTTCTGTCAGATGCGACAGATCAGATGATTGATACGAGGGAGAGACAGCATGGCTGAAATACTGCTCGTTGAAGATGAGGCGAATGCACGCAAAATTTTATCTCTGGGGCTTGAGTTGCAGGGGCATCAGGTGGTTGCCTGCGCTTCTCCTGAAGATGCTGAACAGCGAATGAAGGAAAAATCGTTTGATGTTGTGCTAACGGATCTTCGCATGCAGGGGCGTGATGCAGGACTCGAGGTTATCAAAACAAGTCAACAGCTTCAGCCACAGGCAAGGGTGCTGTTGCTGACGGCTTATGCCAGTGCTGAAACGGCTGTAACTGCAATGAAAGAGGGCGCGTTTGATTATCTGACTAAACCCGTTTCCGGTGAAGAGTTGGCTGCAGCAGTCGAGCGCGCGCTATTTAATGCGGCATCATCAAGCGAGCATAAAGCGGAAGTTATGCCGGAAAGATCAGAGGACAAAGAGATGCTGATCGGTGAGTCGGAATTGATGCAGCGAGTCAGACAGCGACTGGGCAGGGCTGCAAAATCAGATTTCACTGTTTTGATTACAGGAGAATCGGGTACAGGAAAAGAGCTGGCTGCCCGTTTTGTGCATGCTTATTCAGCACGCAGCAAAGCCATGTTTGTACCGGTACATTGTGCTGCTATTCCGGAAGGTTTGTTTGAATCTGAGTTATTCGGGCATCGTAAGGGCTCTTTTACCGGTGCAGATTTTGACAGGGTCGGGCTGATTGAATCTGCCGATGGAGGGACTCTGTTCCTTGATGAGGTGGGCGAAATGCCTCTCTCGGTGCAGGTTAAACTACTCAGGGTTTTGCAGGAGAGACGTATTCGCAGGGTTGGAGATGATCGTGAGCGCGATGTGAATGTGCGCATTATCGCAGCCACTAATCGGGATCTGGATACTGAAGTGTCTCAGGGGCATTTTAGAGAGGATCTGTTCTTCCGGCTCAACGTAGTGCCTGTACATCTGCCGCCGCTCAGGCAAAGGCGCGAAGATATACCACAGCTGGCTCAGGCTATTGTGCGTCAGTGGAGTGAGGGACGGGCACGTATTTCCGAAGCATGCATGAAACGCCTGTGCGAACTGCCATTCATGGGGAATGTGCGGGAGCTGGAAAATATTCTGCAGCGCATGCTGGCTTTGAGTGAGACAGGGGACCTTGATCTGCAACTGCTCAGTGAACTCTACTCCACGGCACACAGCGAGCCACAGCTCTCTTTATCATCACTGCAGCAGGATGAGCATGGCCTGGATGAGTGGATGGAAGGCATTGAGAAGCAGGTGATTGATGAGGCGCTGGCCAAAACCGGTGGTAATATTACGCGTGCGGCCGAGGAGTTGGGTATCAGTTTCCGGTCATTACGTTATAGACTGAAAAAGCTCGGCTTTTCCGGAGATGATACGTGATTTCTGTTGTGCTGCTGGCCATTGTCGTCGGTATGATCTTTGGCAGTTTTGCCAATGTTTGCGTGCATCGCATTCCTCAGGGGGAGTCAATTGCTTTTCCCGGCAGTCACTGTCCTGAGTGTCATCATGCCATCGCCTTTTATGACAATATCCCACTGATCTCCTGGTTACTGCTCGCAGGCCATTGCCGTCATTGTAAGGGTTCCATTTCATGGCGGTATCCGCTACTTGAACTGCTGATGGGGATGAGCTGGGGATTACTCGCGTGGCATTATGGCCCCACCCCGATGCTGGCCGAGGCGCTATGCCTGTTTTCACTGCTCTGGATATTAACCTTTATTGATCTGGAAACCTTCCTGTTGCCGAATGTGCTGACCTTTCCCGGCATCGCAATGGGACTGGCTTTTTCATGGTGGTTCGGTGATTGGCAGAATGCTCTGATCGGAGCAATCGCCGGTTATGCTGTTCTATGGCTGGTGGCCCGGTTGTTTTTGAAAATGACAGGTCAGGAAGGCATGGGTTACGGCGATTTCAAACTGCTCGCCATGCTCGGAGCATTTATGGGGTGGCAAGCCTTGCCATTTATCATCTTTGCATCTTCTGTAGCAGGTACAGTGATAGGGTCTGTGATGTTGAAGTTGTCTAATCGCGGGTTTCGCACTGAAATTCCATTCGGTCCTTATATCGCGGTGGCTGGCATGTGTTGGTATATCTGGCATGAACAGATCCTGAACTGGTATCTGGGAATATCGGGGATCAACCCGTGAGCAAGCTGCAGAGAATCGGTCTGACTGGCGGTATAGGTAGTGGTAAATCAACTGCGGCATCGATGTTTGCTGAACAGGGGATCCCTGTCCTTGATCTCGATCAGGTGGGGCGCGACCTGCTAGCTCCCGGCTCTGCTGCTGTGCAGCAGATTCAAGATGCATTTGGAATTACATTTGTACTAGCTGATGGTCCTACGGACCGAAAGGCGCTGGCAGCCCACTGCTTTGCTGATGCAGCAAAAACCGCGCGACTTAACGCCATTATGCACCCTTTAATCTGGCAGGCTGAGGAGCAGTGGCTAGACAGACAACAGGGGGAGATGGCTATTATTGAAGCATCTGTTTTGCTGGAGTCAGGTGGTGCCGGGCGAATGGATGCGGTGATAGTCGTCATGGCTGAAGAGCGTCTTCGCTTGCAGCGAGTTTTACGACGAGGACTGCAGGATGAACATCAGTTTCATGTGATTCTGAAACGCCAGTGTGATGATCAACAGCGGGTAGAGCAGGCAGATTATCTTATCAATAATAATGGTTCTCTGTCAGCACTGCGGGATCAGGTGGTTTCGCTATATGAGAAATTACAGCGAAATTCATAAGCATGAGCAGATGAGAGGGCACAGTCGAAGGTTGACAGCGTAAGCCTGCACATTAACAATGCATGCGTCGGGTTTCTCCGGCGTTCCGTTTATCCGCAAGGATTTGTCGTAGTTAAGTTCATTGATGACACATCAGACCAAAGATCCGACCCGTGTCCACTTTTGGAGTATTTTAATGTCTAAAGAAAACGAAACCGCACAGGAAGTGGCTGATTCCTCAGCATCAGCAAAACCTGAAGCAGCAAAACCTCGTCCTCGTGGCCGTCCACGCAAAGTGGAAAAAGAGGTTGAGGCTAAAAGTGCGGAAACCGTTTCGGATGTGGTTGAAGAGAAACCCCGTCGCCGTGGGCGCCCGCGCAAGGCAGATAAAGAGGCTGTAGCAGAAGCAGCTGTGCCGGTAGCAGAATCTGGCGAAGTGAGTGAAGAAAAACCTCGCCGTCGTGTTCGTCCCAAGAAGACTGATACTAAAACTGTGAATGAGTCTGCTGAAAGTACTAAAGAAAATGAGAGTGGCGAAGCAGCATCTGATAATAGCAGTGGTAAATCCGATGCCAGGTCTAAAGGCGATACAGCGGATACAGTCGCGGAAAACCCGCGTCGCAATCGTTGGAAGAAGGGAGGCAATGGCGG
The DNA here is from genome assembly GCF_001895085.1 of Mariprofundus micogutta. Lineage (GTDB taxonomy): Bacteria > Pseudomonadota > Zetaproteobacteria > Mariprofundales > Mariprofundaceae > Mariprofundus > Mariprofundus micogutta. Next base: position 51,326 of record NZ_BDFD01000016.1, read on the forward strand.
CAAACGCTCTCGCAGAGATGAGGTAGAAGAGAAAATTTCTACTGAAATGGAAGGTGTAACCCTGAACCTGAAAGAGGTTTCATCCAAATCTCCGACTGAGTTGCTGGAACTGGCTGACGAGTACGATATTGATAATGCTGCAGGTATGCGCAAGCAGGAGCAGGTGTCTGCTATTTTGCGTGCCCATGGTCTGCGCTCTGGAACAATCTATAGCGAAGGTGTGCTGGAGATCCTGCCGGATGGTTTCGGTTTCCTGCGTTCCCCTGATGCAAACTATCTTTCAGGTCCGGACGATGTGTACGTTTCCTCGCATCAGATTCGCCGCTTTTTTCTGCGTAAGGGTGATACCGTAGCCGGCGAAATCCGCTCTCCTCGCAGAGGTGAGAAGTATTTTGCTCTGAAAACAGTTGATACCACCAATGGTCAATCACCTGAGCAGGCACGTACCAAGGTACTGTTCGATAACCTGACGCCGCTCTATCCGGATGAACGTCTGACCATGGAAGTTGAGAATCCGACTCGTAAAGATATTACCGGTCGTATTATCGATATTGTATCTCCGATCGGTAAAGGCCAGCGTGCTCTGCTGGTGGCGCCGCCGCGTACCGGTAAAACAGTGATGATGCAGTCCATCGCCCATTCTATTGAAGCCAATCATCCGGATGTGGAACTGATTGTGCTGCTGATTGATGAGCGCCCTGAAGAAGTGACCGATATGAAACGCTCTGTGCGGGGCGAAGTGGTTTCTTCCACCTTTGATGAACCTGCACAGCGCCATGTACAGGTTTCCGAGATGGTGATTGAGAAGGCCAAACGTCTGGTTGAGACAGGCAAGGATGTTGTCATCCTTCTTGATTCGATCACGCGCCTTGCTCGTGCTTATAATACTGTTGTCCCATCCTCAGGTAAGATTCTTACCGGTGGTGTGGATGCCAATGCACTGCATAGGCCGAAGCGTTTCTTTGGTGCGGCACGTAATATTGAAGGTGGTGGTTCTTTGACGATTATCGCTACGGCTCTGGTTGAGACCGGCTCCAAGATGGATGAAGTGATCTTCGAAGAGTTCAAGGGAACCGGTAATATGGAGATTAAGCTGGAGCGTAAGCTCTCTGATAAACGCGTGTTTCCGTCCATCGATATTGCGCCATCCGGCACACGTAAGGAAGATCTGCTTACACCTGCAGATGATCTGCAGAAGGTATGGATTCTGCGTAAGATTCTTTCGCCAATGGGCTCAATTGATGCGATGGAGTTTCTGCTCGATAAGCTTGGTACCACCAAGAACAATGCAGAATTCTTCGACCGCATGAATCAGTAGAGAAACGCAGTGTGAGATGTTAGGTGGGTTCAGCAGCCACATCTCACAGCTATTCTCTCAGACCTTATGGCAGATGGTATTTGCCAAATTAGCAACAGGACAACGGGTCGGGCAGTCGTCACAGGCGATGACTTTGCCTACGAGGCTGCTCAACTCGTTGATGTTAAATGGCTTATCGAGGAAATAGCAGCTGTTGTGATGACATAGCTCATGTCTATCGTGAAAGCCACTCATGATGATGACTTTAGCTTTCAAGCCGTTTCTTTGCAGGGTTCTGATCAATTCAAACCCATCCATGCCTCCCATCCTGACATCAGAGATAAGCAGTTTTGGTTCAAAATACGTTTCAGACTGCGTATGTGCTAGATACTCTTCAGCGCTGTAGAAGCAGGCGATTTGCTCACTGTGTGCTTCTAGCGCCAGAGATAAAACTTCAGAAATTTCAGGTTTATCATCGATAATGTGTATTGGCATGTAAATCCCCCTGGCGAAGGAACCTCCCTGTCCCAAATTCATAATCTAGAATAGAAGCAATAGAATGGAATAAGCTTGAGGTCGTACGACCTGTATTAGGTTGCTTTGGCTAAGTATTAGATGTGAAATGAGCAGATGCATATTCTTGTTGTGGATGATAATGATGAATTCAGGCAGGGATTGGTTCAGGTATTACAGGAGGATCTTCAGGCAACTCATATTATAGAAGCACGTTCGGTGGCTGATGCGCGTGACCTCACGGGGCAGCACCATCGTTCTTTTAACCTAATGCTTTTTGATCATGGCCTTCCCGATGGAGAAGGGGTGGTACTGCTGGAAGAGATATTAAATCAATATCCTTACCTAAAGATTGTGATGTTATCCGGCTGGGAGGATCCCGGACTGATGCGGCAGGCTTTGGAAGTCGGAGCTTTGGGTTATATTCCGAAAAGCACAAAAACATCCGTGATGATCACTGCCATTCAGCTTGTGCTTGCCGGTGGCACCTATATACCCACCCATCTGCTAGCGTATCTTTCAAAAGAAGGGTCCCCGGCAGCCAAGGCCTTTACAAGGGACTCCTTAACGAAGCGACAGCTTGAAGTATATGATTTGCTTCGGGCCGATTTGTCGAATAAGGAGATAGCCAGACGGTTGAATATTACTGAGGCAACCGTAAAGGCTCACGTTACAGCGATTTTGAGATCTCAGGGCGTTACTTCACGCACCCAGTTGCTTCCATAATATGAAACGATTTCTGTTATTTACAGTTTTAATGAATCGGGAAGGTGATGGAATCTCGGCATGTGATAATCCCAATTACCATCCGGTTCATGCGTAATCCAGACAGTTTTGCAGCCCAGTTCCCGGGCCACTTTCAGATTGTCCGCCATATCATCCACTACCAGTGTCCGCTCAGCTGTGCAGCCCTCAGCCTTAATTAACATAGCCAGCGTCTCTTTGCATGGTTTGGGAATGTAGTTGTTAAAGCGGATATCATAGATTGCGGCAAAGTGATGGGCGATACCCAGAACATCCAGAATACGTTCAGCATGTTCGAGAATACCGTTGGTATGGATGACCTTGCGTCCGGGCAGTCGAGCCAGGGCTGCATCCAGTTCATCGTCGCGCTTAAGTATCTGATGTGCATCAATGTCATGTACATCGTGCAGAAAGGTTTCAGCTTCCATGCCGTGGTGTAACATCATGCCGCGCAGGGTGGTGCCGTATTCTTTCCAGTACTTCACCCGTAGCCGGTCCGCCTCTTTGTGATCCACATCCAGTTCCTTGGCAACAAATGCGGTCATGCGTTTGTCCATGCGGGCAAATACGCCGTTATCTGCGGCGTACAATGTGTTGTCGAGATCAATTACTGCTAAATCGAATGGCATTGCGGGTGTTATCAGTTGAGGTTTAATTCCATACGGCGGGAATACTCAGGCCTTTCCTGTCCTGTGGCTTGCTCGTGCCAGAATCTCAATATAAAACGATTCCAGTTGCCGCTCTTCGGCAGTGTTGATGGCTGTGCCAATTTCAGCCACTGAAATCACTTCGGCTGCTTCGGCTGAGGGCCCGAATTTACAGTCGAAATCCCAGATGTCGAAGCCTTCCGGCAGTTCTTTACTGCGCTCTCTCTTCAGGTACCGTTTAACGTCGCGTCTTACTGTATCGACAAGTCTGGCGTATTTGATTTTCGGGTGGGTTAATTTAAATGTCTTTTTCATCTGACCCGAAGCCTGTTCCAAGCCGGCATAATCTGCAATCAGAGTATATAATCAGTGTAACAGCTGAAAAACCCTTTATTGCGTGAGTTGCAGCAGCAAGTTTGATTCTGCACGCTTAGGCTTATGGATCATTGGCATTTCGATAATCGTTTTACCCGGCTGCTTCCAGCTGACCCGGAAGATGAGAATTATCGGCGACAGGTTTTTCAGGCCTGTTATTCACGGGTGAAACCGATTCGGGTCTCAAGTCCTGCACTTGTCGCTTACGCTCCTGAAGTTGCAGAACTACTCAACCTGACTGAATCAGATTGCCGAACGGAGGCCTTTAAAGAGGTTTTTTCAGGCAACCGGCTGCTTCATGGCATGGACCCGCATGCGACCTGTTATGGTGGACACCAGTTCGGTAGCTGGGCCGGTCAACTGGGAGATGGACGTGCCATTAATCTGGGTGAACTGATTAATGATGCTGGTGAGTCCTGGATGCTGCAACTTAAAGGGGCCGGACCAACGCCCTATTCTCGTAATGCTGATGGTTTGGCCGTATTGCGTTCCTCAGTGCGAGAATTTCTCTGTAGTGAGGCGATGTTTCATCTGGGGGTGCCGACTACGCGAGCCTTAAGTCTCTTATTAACCGGCGATCAGGTGATGCGGGATATGTTTTATGATGGACGCCCGGCACTGGAGCCCGGCGCAATTGTCTGTCGTGTTGCCCCCTCATTTACCCGCTTTGGCAGTCTGCAGCTTTTTTCTGCCCGCAAGGATGTGGATACATTGCAGGCTCTGCTTGATCACACCATCAGCCATGATTTCCCCCATTTGGGTGAGCCGGACAGGGATTGTTATCTACAATGGTTTGAAGAGGTGTGTCAGAGCACTGCAAGGCTGATGGTGCACTGGATGCGAGTCGGTTTTGTACATGGGGTCATGAATACCGACAATATGTCAGTACTCGGTCTGACTATTGATTATGGGCCTTATGGCTGGCTGGAAGGCTTTGACCCCGACTGGACGCCGAATACTACGGACAGGGAAATGCGCAGATACAGCTTTGGCAGGCAGCCTGCGATTGCGGGCTGGAACCTGGCTAGACTCGGTGATGCGATGATTCCGCTGCTTGGTGATGCGCAGCCATTACAGCTGGCTCTGGATCGGTATAAGGTAAGTTATCAATCCGGGTGGCAGCATATGATGGCAAGCAAGTTGGGGCTGAAATCATTTGTTGAACAAACCGATATGGCTCTGCTGGAGGAGTTGCAGAGCATCCTGAGGCTGACGGAAACAGATATGACTATCTTTTATCGTAAGCTGGCTAAACTGGATATCTCAATCGATTCGGACAGGGCACAGAATGCTGAAATCATACAGCCACTGCTTGATGCCTATTATATGCCGGAAGAGCTTGAAGGCGAGACACTGCAGCAGATATCCAACTGGTTGCGTCGTTATATCAAACGCCTGCAACTCGATGGGTGCAGTAACGAAGAGCGTAAGGCTTTAATGAATCGAAGCAATCCCAAGTATGTGCTGAGAAACTATCTGGCTCAGGTCGCCATTGATAAGGCAGAAGGTGGCGACTACAGTGAAATTCATCAGCTTTATGCGTTATTGAAACACCCTTATGATGAACAACCTGAATTTGAAGCTTATGCAGCCAAACGTCCTGACTGGGCCAGAGCGCGTGCGGGTTGTTCCATGTTGTCCTGTAGCTCCTGATGAAAGAGTGGTGAAGCTAGAGTCTAGCTGTGAACCGGCACTAGCTTGTTGGTGAGAACCACAGTGAACTCATCGAGCGTTCTGCTTTTGAACATGGCGGCAATCAGCCAGAGCATCAACAGTGGCAACAGCAGAACCTGAACCACAAAGATCGTCAGGTAGGCAGTCATCAGTTGCAATAGTGAGTTGATGATATGTTCAGCATTTTCCACCATGGTCAGGAATGCTTTGCGTGTATTCTCAACTTTATCGGCTGCGCTGGCTGTCATGGAAGAGAAGAAGCCCTGACTCTGCTCCGGCGGCATATTGCTCATCTTGTCATAGCTTTCGGAAATGATGGAAAGTTTTTGCATGGAATCGGCAATGCCCGGTTGTAGCCAGTTGGCATATAGGGAGTGACTGATCAATGCGGAGGCTGGCAGCATGAATCGTAATAACAGCAGGATCAGGCAGAATTTGATCGCCAGTTTTAGTAAAGGCATTGCCAGACCTGTCTTATTCAGCCAGATCATCGGAACCGATAGCAGCAAAATGATGGCAATTACTTTGAATGAAATGACTTCGGATATTTCAAAGCCGATTTTCTGGATACCCAGCGAGGCAATCGCTGCAACCAGTACAGATGAGAGGCGTTCGGTCATGTCATCTATCGGATCAAGAATCTGACCCGCTGCGATGGTAATGCCTACGCCAGCTGGCGCTAATTCCAGATGTGATTCCTTGACCACAGAGACCACGGCATTGACTCCGCGTGTTGTGGCATAAGCGATGGTGGCTGCCTGAATGGATTCACTGAAATAGTTGTCTGCGAGCTTATCTGCGACCGGTATTTTGACGAAAGAGGCAGCAAACAAGAGCGCACTGATCAGGGTGATCAGCAGTGTGTGTTTGACTTGGGCTGCAGGCTCTGGCATTTGCTCGAGTGTTAGCCTTTCTGGTTGCTTGCCACCAGCCAAACAGCGTGAACAACCCCGGGAAGTATACCCAGCAGTGTGAGCACAATGTTGATAAAGAAATGCTTTGAGGCACCCACCTGTAAAAACGCACCAACAGGTGGAATAAAAATAGCCAGGATAAGATTAACAATGTTCATGTGTATTCCTCATTATTATATGGACATTTCCATTATCGGGTGGTCTATGCTGTTTGTCGAGGGGTAAGGTCTATGAATGGTGCTGAGGCGAAATATTCTTTTGTTGTTCAATTTCTGCCCAGGTTTGGTGGTATAGTGCTGAGGAGCTATCAATCTCAATGGCGCGTTGGATCGCCTGCAGTGCCCGGTCATAGTTTTGCTGATCAAGATAAGTCTGCGCCAGATTATTGAATGCTTCGGCTGCGTCGGGGTAGTCCCGGCTGGCCTTAAGAAATGTCTGCTGTGCCTGTTGCAGTTTACCGAGGGCGTACTGGCTGTTCCCCAGCCCCATTCTGGCAGCGAGACTGTCCGGCCAGCGTTTGCTTGCGGCTACATACGATTTCAGTGCTAATGGATGAAAATCAGCCTTTTCCAGTGATGACACTGCTCTGAGATAGACCTTTTCATCAGCGCTGGCGGGCAGTTTGCCGGCAGGTAGTACGAGCATGGCCCAGCTATCGGCGCGAACCCATGTGTTCTCGAATGTTGAGAGTGGCATGACATAATCGGGGCTGTCGCCGGAATGTAATGTGATGGTTTGATGGCTAAGATCAAAGCCGGTGGCAACAGCATAATGCCATTGCGGAGTCAGGCTCAGGCCAAGATTCTGAAAAACAATCACCGGATGCCCGGATTGTATCTCCAGCAGCAGCTTGTTGAGTGACGGTGCCAGCTTGTAAGCCAGCATGCCGTAGCGGCGGGGTGTCGCCAGCATTTCAATCTGCAAGCTGCCCCGTTTGTTCGGTATGTACAGTTCAGGCCTTAACTGCTCGGGTGAAATGGCAACACCCGCATGGCCGAGTGCCATGGCAAGGGCCGCCGGGCCACACTGGAAATCCTGCTGGGGAAAAAAGGGTACACTCTCGATCTTTGCTGAACTGTTCATTCCGACAGGTTTTTCCTGTACCAGATTGGCAGTCTGTTTCGGCATGCAGCCACTGAACAGCAGGCAGGCAAGAAAGACACCCGCGATCAAGCGGGTGCGGTGTCCTGTTTTAATGGGCATGTCTGTGCGCAAACGGGAATACGTCTGTAAATCCGAGAATGTCGGTAATCAGCAGTACCACAAAAATAAATACGGCAGCACCGATCACTTCACCGATAATACCACCGGCAGGCAGTGAATCGATTCTGCCGGCCAACATCTGTAATTCCTGATCGTTCAGGTGTGCAACACGTGCCTGTGCTTCATCAGGAGAAACACCCTGTTGCTTCAGTTCCTGTTGTACATCGGCACGATTGAGAAATGCGATGACCTTTTCACGTTCATTGTCCGCTTGCTGCTGCTCAATCACCTGATCGGTTGTAACCATGGCTGCCTGAGCCAGCGGGATTTGTATGTTTAATATACCAATCATCAGTGCCAGCAGCGTAATAAATGATTTTCTAAATAATCTATTCATTGTTATTACTCCTTTTGCCGAAGCTGCGTTCGTTTGCAGCGATAGCATTGCGCTGCATGCTAGTGCTTTGTGACTCCAGCTTTCTGTGATGCAGCGAACAGTTTGCAAGACTGAGCACAGATGACTATGTAAACTGTCGCCAATGATGAGCTTACCAAAACACCTGTTGATTCTCGGTTGTGGTTATGTTGGAGAAAAGTTGGCTCGGGCCTGTCTGAATGGCGGTGTGCAGGTGACGGCTACAACGCGTAGTAGGGAGCGTGCCACTGAACTTCAGGGAATAGGCATCACGGCCATTTCAGTGGATTCACCTGCGAATCTGTCCACAACAGTGCTGGCCGGAGTTGATGCTGTGCTCGACTCGATTCCGCTTTGTCGAGACGGACAGCATATGTTTGCGCCTCAGCATCAGTGGTTGCCAGCGCTGGCTGAAAAATTGCAACACATCCAATGGGCTGCATACCTGTCCACGACTGGTGTCTATGGTGATGCGAATGGTGGCTGGGTTGATGAGACGCATGTCTGCCAACCGACAAGCGCGCGGGGCAGAGAGCGCCTGATAGCTGAATCACTCTGGCAGGAGTCGGGATTGCCAGCCGAGATATTCAGGCTTGCGGGTATTTACGGGCCTGAACGTAATATGCTCGGACGATTGAAAGCTGGTGGATATCAAGCCGTGTCATGGCAGCCTCCACACTGGTCAAGCCGCATTCATGTGGATGATATCGTGGCGGCCTTGATGGCTGCGATGCAAAGGCAACGGGCCGGTCGTATTGTGAATCTGGCGGATGATGAGCCATTGCCGCATGTCGAATATGTGACAGAACTGGCTGGAATGATTGGCGCGCCATCGCCTGTCATCCTTTCCCCGGAAGAGGGTGCGCGTGAACTTTCGCCGATGGCATTGGAGTTTTTTCGGGATAATAAGAGGGTTTCAAATCGATGTTTGCACCGTGAATTGTTGCCGGAACTACATTATCCTTCGTTCAGAGATGCAGTAGAAACGTTGATTGGATAACAGGAGAAGATTATGGCCAAAGGATTGATGGATTTTGCGGCGGAAGCCAGAGCAAAGGTTGAAGAGATCAGTACAGAAGAGGTTGAGTTGATTGTCGGAGGTCCGGCACTGTTTCTTGATGTGAGAGAACCAGGTGAGGTTCGGGAAGGGCATTTACCTAATGCAGTGAATGTTCCACGCGGCCTGCTTGAGGCTAAGGCTGATCTGAATTTTCCACACCGCGAAGAGAAGCTGGAAGACAGGGATCAGGCTGTAATCGTTTATTGTGCCAGTGGTGTTCGCAGCCTGTTGGCCGCTGCAACGATGCAGGAAATGGGCTTTACCAATGTAAAATCGATGGCTGGTGGATTTGTTGCCTGGAAGGCAGAAGGCAGAGAGATTGCTGGCGAATCCTGGTGATCGTTTCTGCCTGTAAATGCAAAAGGGAGGCTGACGCCTCCCTTTTTAATGGATAAAGGATTGTTTGCTTAGCCTATGAAGATCAGTCCCAACAACATGGCAAACAGTAGTGCTGCAATAGCACCAAGCATTCGAATGGGTGAACTGGCGTTGTTTTCAAAAACTTCCACATCCCCATATGATGTTAAGCGTGACATGCGTCCTCCATTGTTGCGGCAATAATGAGCCAACGATGCACAGTTCACAGCGACCAAACTGTGATGCAGGACACTCTTTGTGCCTCAGGCTGGATGCAATTGATCAGGATCTCTCTAAACTGTCTGCATGAATGCGGATCAATTTCACATGATAGCTGAGAAGCTGTTCAATGAACTACCGGCAAAGTTTCGCCGGCTTATGCAGAATGTTGTCATTGTGACAGAAGATTTTGCCAGTGCTGAGGTGCTTGCATCCATGCAGATTGAATCTGCCTACGACCTTCTCGGACTCTATGAGGGGGTGCCTCTTACAGAACGTCAGATTGCTGAGTCGGGGAGTGTGCCGGATTTGATCCATCTCTATCGTGAGCCTATTCTGGCTATGCAGGCTGAGAGTGGCGAGAGCATTTCTGCCTGCATCCGGAATGTGATGGTTCACGAAATTGGTCATCATTTTGGATTTTCTGATGCTCAGATGCATGCGATTGAGCAGGAGTCCAAGCCTTAAGTCATTCGAAATGACTGTCCTGATATTTCAATGCTGACCGGTTTCTTTTATATGAATAAGATTTAACGTGGCAGTACGTGCGCTTTGACCGTGCTGCTGATATTATTTCGGCATAAGAGAAATGACGCAGGAGTTTATACGTGGGTATTCTTGAAGGTAAAAAAGGTTTAATCCTTGGAGTGGCTAACAATAAATCTATCGCATGGGGTGTTGCCCAGGCGGCCAAACGCGAGGGTGCTACCCTTGGATTTAATTATCTTGGTGAGATGATGGAAAAACGTGTGCGTCCGCTGGCCGAGAGCCTGGATGCCGACATCATCGCGCCGATGAATGTTTCTGAAGAAGCCAGTATTGATGCATTTTTCGCACAGGTGAAGGAGCAGTGGGGTGAGATCGATTTCATTGTGCATTCGATAGCCTTTGCCAATAAAGATGCTCTGCAGAACGGCTTTTCAAACACGTCGCGCGAAGATTTCCATCTTGCTTTGGACATTTCTGCATACTCGTTTGTTGCTTGTGCGCAGCGCGCAGCACCAATGATGAAGGCCGGCGGTAGCATGGTCACCATGTCCTACCTTGGAGCTGAACGTGCGGTTCCGGGTTATGGCGTTATGGGCGTTGCCAAGGCAGCACTTGAAGCATCAACGCGTTATCTTGCACAGGATCTTGGACAGGATGGCATACGTGTGAACTCAGTCTCAGCTGGTCCGATCCGTACTCTGGCTGCATCAGCGGTTGGTGATTTCCGCAAGTTGATGGAGAAGAGCGCTCGTGGCTCCATGCTGGGACGCAATGTATCTCAGGAAGAGGTGGGTAACACCACGGTTTATCTGCTATCTGATTTGGCATCGGGTGTGACCGGTGAACTTCATTATGTCGATGCCGGCTTCCATATCGGCGCAGGCGATCCGGAAGTCGATTAATCGTGTCCGGCTCTTCGTTCGGACAGATATTCAGAGTTACTACTGCTGGCGAATCGCATGGTGCAGCGCTGGTAGCCATTGTTGAGGGTTGCCCTGCCGGTCTGGCTTTAAGCGAAGCCGATATACAGCCGGATCTGGATCGGCGAAAGCCGGGCCAGTCCAAATACACCACACAGCGCCGTGAGGCTGATGAGGTGGAAATTCTCTCCGGCGTTTTCGAGGGTAAAACAACAGGTTGTCCTATTGCACTGTTGATACGAAATACCGATCAGCGCAGTAAGGATTACTCCGATATCAAGGATAAATTCCGTCCTGGGCATGCCGATTTTACCTATTTTGAGAAATACGGCAGGCGCGATTATCGCGGCGGCGGCCGTTCTTCAGCACGTGAAACTGCGGTGCGCGTGGCGGCAGGTGCTGTGGCCAGGAGGCTACTGGCCGAATCCGGCATCTCCATTATGGGCTGGGTGGACCAGATCGGACCTGTAAAAGCTGATCCGACGGCATTCAGCGCTGATGAAATCTCTAATAACCCATTTTTCTGTCCCGATGCAGCTGCGGCTGAACAGATGGCATCGTTTATGGATGGCTTGCGCAAGTCCGGTGATTCGATCGGTGCCGGTGTCACGGTTGAGGCGCATGGCATGATTCCCGGCCTTGGTGAACCCGTGTTCGACAGACTTGATGCTGATATAGCTAAATCATTGATGAATATTCCGGCAGTGAAAGCGGTGGAAATCGGCGATGGCATGGCGTGCATTGAGGCCAGGGGTTCAGAATTTGGCGATGCGATCCGAATGGACGGTTTTCAGAGTAATCATGCTGGCGGCATTCTGGGGGGTATATCCAATGGCGATACCATTCATGCCCGCATGGCATTGAAACCGACCTCATCCATTTTGACTTCACGCCCCACGATTGATATTCATGGGGATGAAACTGAGATTGTGACCAAGGGTCGTCATGATCCATGCGTGGGTATCAGGGCTGTGCCGATTGCCGAAGCGATGCTGGCGCTGGTGTTGGCTGATCATCTCTTGCGCCACAGGGCTAGCAGGATTTAATTCCCATCGGTCAGGAGTCCATTCGCTGGCCTGTTTCAGGCTGAAACTTAACGATTATTGTTGCGCAGGTTCCAGCCATGTGCCGGTTAAACCGGTCTTGTTGCGGATCTCTTGCATTTTTTGCCTTGCCAGTTTGTTACCAAGCTGTTCGGCGTAGCAGAGGCGATACCAGATTTTACTGCTGACGTTTACCTGTCTGATCGCTGTTTCAAAACCGTAACCTTTGAGCCTTTCCTGCTCGCGGGTGGCCTGAGCCTCAGTTTCAAGCGATGTCAGATTGATGATGTATGTTTTGATACCTGTATGATCGGCTGTGTGTTCTGGATTTGCAGTGCTCTCAGCGCTACTGTCTGAAGTGTCGGCTGTGGCTGGTGCCGCACTAGCAGTTTCTGCCACGGGGGTGGAAACTTCAGTATCCGGTGTGCCTGTTTCAGTCGCAGGCGATGAATCGTTTACTGCGTCGGGTTGTTCAGCAGAGCTGGCCTCAGATGAAGCAGGCTCATCATCAAATTCATCTTCACTCCAGTCCTCATCTTCTTCCCAACCATCATCCGTGGACTCTTGTTTGGGCGGATTACCATCGTATATCTTATATATGCGATTCTGACGCCATGCTTCTCGCGTGAATATATATGGATCCAGAGCCAGCTCGTCACGTGCATTCGATGCATCGAGAAGTTGTGCCCGTTTATCGACATATTTCAGCACAGCCACTGGAATAGTGACTTGCGGAGCCAGTACAAAACCAGCCCAGAATAGGGGGTCGGTTGCAGTGGCAGTGACAAAATCAGGTGTGTTTCGTACTGAGTTGGGTCCGAGCAGGGGGTAGACGATATAAGCGCCCTGACCAGCACCCCAGACCGCAAGTGTCTGCCCGAAATCCTCGTCATGACGTTCCAGCCCCATTGATGATGCTACGTCCACCAAACCACCGGCACCCAGCGTCGTGTTAATCAGGAAGCGACTCAGGTCAGAAATGCCCTGCGTGCCATTACCCTGCAGGAAGCTATTCAGTACAGTATTCAAATAGGTCGCATTGTCGAAGAAGTTGCTAACAGCCGTGCGCATGGGCTTGGGTACAACGGCAGTGTACCCCTGAGCCGCAGGTTTAAGCGTGATACGGTCAACGGTATCATTGAGGCTATCCATGCCACGGTTGGCTGGCTCAATAGGATCGTGGTTATTCTCAGTGGTGGCGCAGGCTGACAGTGTCAGAAGCAGTGCCAGAATAATGGGTAGGCGGCTTCGATTCATCATTCAATTATGCCCAAGCTGTAGATAAATGCACGAATAAGCAGTCGGTAATTATTCATGGGCACGGGTTGGGGTTGCCACTGTGCACGTTTTCAATATCTGAAATACAATCATGTGAAAGCTCCACCTCCAGACTGGTGATATTCTCGGCCAGTTGCTGCATGTTGGTCGCACCGATAATGGTTGCCGTTACAAATGGCTGTTGGCGGATAAATGCCAATGCCATCTGAGCAGGATTGATGCCATATTTGCGGGCGATATCTATATATGCGGCTGTCGCTGCGACACCTCTTTCACCGGAATAGCGACTGTATTGTTCAAATAGGGTGAGCCTGCCATTTTCAGGTTTTTCCCCATTCAGGTATTTGCCGGATAAAGTACCAAATGCCAATGGAGAGTATGCCAGCAGTCCTACTTGTTCCCGGCATGAAACTTCTGCAAGGCCTATCTCATAGGAACGGTTGAGCAGGTTATACGGGTTCTGAATTGATGCGATACGAGGTAAGTCGCTGGATTGCGCCAGATTAAGATATTGCATGGCACCCCATGGCGTTTCATTGGAGATGCCGACGTGCCGCACTTTGCCGGATTGTACCAGTTCATACAGAGCCTCCAGCGTTTCATCTATCGAAGTGGCTGAAGTTTCACGCCTGTGTTGATACCCCAGCTTGCCGAAATAGTTGGTACTTCGATCCGGCCAGTGGGTCTGATAAAGATCGATATGGTCTGTTTGTAAGCGGCGTAAAGAAGCTTCACAGGCGGAGATAATATTTTTCCGGTCTAGATGGGCTTTGCCAGCCCGAATGTGCGGGCACCATTCTGTTGGGCCGCATACCTTGGATGCCAGCACTACCTTGTCCCGATTGCCTGTTTGTTTAAACCACTCACCGATGATGCTTTCGGTTGCACCATAGGTTTCAGCTTTAGGCGGAATGGCATACAGCTCGGCAGTATCAAAAAAATTCACGCCTTTTTCCAATGCATAGTCCATCTGCGCAAAGGCTTGCTTGTCTGTGTTCTGCTCTCCCCATGTCATGGTTCCCAGGCAGATCTGGCTGACTTGCAGTTCGGTTTTTCCAAGGCGATTGAATTTCATGACAACATTATAGACCAAATCGGCATGATTGCTTGATTCTTGCCTGCGGATTCAGCTGTCGAACAATTTTTTAATCGTCTGGGTCAGAAGTTCAATGGTGAATGGTTTGACGAGCGTTTCGCTATGATCCAGTTGCTGTTTGAGACCGGAAATCAACTTGTCATCATAACCTGTAGCAAAAAGAATGGGGATATCCTGATTCATTGTGCGGACCTTTTCAGCCAGTTGAACCCCGCCGGATTTGGGCATGACTACATCGGTAATAATCATATTGATGTTACTGCTCTGTTCTTCAAACAGGGTCAGTGCCTCATCTCCATTTTCAGCTTTCAGCACGCTGTAACCCAGAGAACAGAGCACCTCTCCAATGGTATCAAGTACATCTTCTTCATCATCGACGAGTAAAATCGTTTCTCCATGGCCGTAGATGATCTCTTCCTCACTATGCTCAGGCTTGGCACTGTCCCCCTGAAGCAGGGGAAGATAGATATGAAAAGTGCTGCCACTGTTCAGTGAGCTATCGACTTCGACAAAACCATCATGTGATTTCAGTGCACCGAATACCATGGCAAGCCCGAGCCCTGTACCTTTGCCAACCTCTTTCGTGGAGTAGAATGGCTCAAAAATCTGGTCCAGATGTTCCTGGGAGATACCATGGCCATTATCGCTTACACTCAGATGGGCATACTCCTTCTGCGTTGCTGCTTGATGTTTTCTCCGGAATGCAGCGTCAACGGTGAATCGCTGTAGCTGGATGTCGATGCGTGGCTGATCCACTCCGGCGACAGCGTCACGGGCATTGGTAATCAGGTTCAGCAGCAACTGCTGCAGCTGGGTCATGTCTGCTGATACCTGCATATTATCAAGTATGTTCAGGTTCAGAGATATGTTTTCAGGTACGGAAACCCGGTGCAGTTTCATGGTTTCTTTCAGAAATGAAGTCAGAGGCAGGGTGGATTTTTGAACCAGACCTCTGTTAGCAAAGGTAAGTAACTGCTTGATCATATCGGTTGCGCGACCAGTAAGGGCTTCGATTCGACCAAGTTTCTCGGTAATTTGAGGCTCGGTTTTAGCAGCTTGTCTGGCCAGATAGAGGTTGCCAGTTATGCCTGCCAGCATGTTGTTGAAATCGTGAGCAATACCACCAACCAGTGTGCCGATGGATTCCATCTTCTGGGCCTGCCGGAACTGTTCTTCCATCTGTTCAAGTTTAGTCAGGTCCTCATGCACGCCGATATAGTGGGTGATTTTACCAACCTCATTCCGGACCGGAGAAATTGTCAGCATAGCAGGGTAAGTTGTGCCATCCTTCTTCTTTTCAATTACTTTACCCTGCCAGGTCTCTCCTGATGTTATGGTGTCACGAATATTCTCAGTGATGTCACGATAATCTTCGCTCCTGAATAGCAAAGGCGTTTTGCCTATGGACTCTTCAGCGGTGAAACCGGTAACACGGCTGAATGCTGAATTAACATATTCAATGATACTATTGTTGTCAGTGATGGTGATGACTTCAGCAGTTTGCTCAATAGCCTGTGAAACTTTTTGCAGGCTGCTCAGGGTGTGATCTCTTTCTATGGCGATACTTGAAAGTTTCGCCGCATTGGAAATGTCTTCGATCTCTTCAGGTCTAGGGGAACAAGGGCGGTCGTAATACATGGCAAATGTGCCTAAAACTTCGCCGCTGGCATTGAAAATTGGTTCTGACCAACATGCCCGAAGGTTTAGCGGCAGGACGAGAGACGTATAAGCTTCCCAGCGTGGATCGTGTTCAATGTCTTCTACAATGGTACGCTCTTTATTAAATGCTGCGCTACCACATGAGCCCACCATGGGGCCGATTTCAATCCCTTCAATCGCATCGTTATATACATCAGGCAGACTGGGGGCCGCAGCTTTGTAGAGGTGCCCATCTTTTAGTAAAAGAATGGAGGCTTTCATGTTCGTATATCGTTCTTCATAGGAATGAACAATTTCATTGAAAATGTGGTCCAGATTGTTGTTGCTGGCGATCATTTCCAGAATGGTAGATGTAGAGTTTCTCAGCTTTTCAATCTGCTTGCGTTCAGTGATGTCAAAGATGTTTCCATCTAACCACATCAATTCATCTTGCTTGTTAAAGATCGGTTGCCCCTGCTCGTGTACCCAGCGAAGCTCACCATCAGCATGCACAATACGATATTCGATAGTGAAAGCATTTTTTTTCCGAACACTTTGCATGACTTTATCCCGAACATATGTCTGATCATCCGGGTGAATTATACTGTTGAATGAGCGAATTTGGTTGTCCAGAAAGTCATTGGCGGGGTATCCGGAAATAATTTCTATGGCATCACTGATGAAATTCATGGTCCATGCATCATCGCAGCGACAGCGGTAACTGGTACCCGGCAGGTTGGCTACCAGTGTTCTGAAACGGGTTTCACTCTCTGTGAGTTCTTCTGTTCTGCTGCGAACCATTTTCTTGAGCAGGAAAGATTGCAGTCCGAATATCAGTAACAGCGCAATCAGTCCGAATACAGATAGTTGCCATCTGTATTGCTTGAGTACATCTGCAAAGCCTGGTTCGGCTTTATACAACATTTCAGAGACAGGGAAGTTGAGTGAGATAAGTCCCAGCTCAGCATAGGTGTCGGTGATTTTCTGCCAACGGTGCAGGCTCATATAACCGAGGTTCACGACATCCTTGAGCACCATTTCACTGGTTTTATAGGCTTCGAAATAGAGCTGCCCCTGAGGCAGGTTTTGAGTGTTGTATTTGCGCTGAATAAGATCAATTGTCTCATCGATATGATTCAGGGCGTAGTCCCAGCCTTTCAGACTGGCCTCAATGAATGCCTGAACTCGGGCTGGATGATTACGGGTCTCATCGTCGGATGTAATCAGTATATCGCCGTAAAAATCAATGCCTATATCGCCTGGACTGAGAATATTGTAGGCAAAACCCATCTGCTTGAGCTGGTGCGGTTGGTCGGTGATGTAAACACTAAAGGCATCTGTATTACCCTGAATCAGGTCCTCAATGTTAAAGCTGGTATTTTGGCGGGTGAAATCATGCGCATTCACCCCGGCTTTTTTCATGGCGGCAAGGATGACTGCATCCATATGTTCGCTTTGCATCATGGCCCGCTTGCCTTTCAAATCGGTAAATGTCTTGATGCCGGAGCTGCTGGCGACAGCCAGAGCCAGAGGTGAATGCTGGAATATTGCAGCCAGCGCTTTTACCTGCTTACCACTGTTGCGTGCCAGTATAATGCCTGTATCTGTAATGCCATAATGGCCATCGCCAGTATTGGCATGCTCGATTGGATTCATGCCGGGCCCGCCTTCAAGGAGCCGGACATCCAGTTCCCGCTGATCATAATAACCTTTTTCCACGGCCATATAAAAACCGGCAAACTGAAAGGCATGTTTCCATTTCAGTTGCAGGCTGATCTCTTCGTGTGCAGATGGGATGCCACCCCCTGTCAGTAGCAGAATGGCAAGCAGCAGGGCATTGAGTGGTCGGTAGTGACGCATGTTTATGCTTACCATACCCATTTCAACATGCCCTGTAATGCACTGCTATCGAGGTTGCTGTTGTGGTGATAGTAGTACTCCAGGCCGACACTCAGGTTGTCAAAATCCTCAGCGGTCAATTTGCCGATATTCACCAGAAGTTGGGGCTGTGTATGCAGCTCCATACCATTATTGTCTGTGCCATAGAGGTCGATAAAACCTTCAAATGATAACCATTCACCCAGCGGTATATTCCATACACCTGTGCTCTGCCATGTTTTCCTGTTCAGGTTATCTTTACGCAGATAAGCATGCAGACTCAACACATTGAAGCCGGGCATGGAACAATCGACACCCAGACCAATCATTTCAGCATGGAAACCTTCACCGTCGCGATTGAGCTGAGCGGCAATAAACAAGTCTTTGATCATGCCCGCAGAGAGATCGTGCCCGGTGATGGCGGACAGGCTCAGGCGAGGCGCCCATTCGGAGTAGATGCGAGACTTGCTGCCGCTTGGTGCGCCTGTGAAATCGAGAAAATTACCGGACAGAAAATCAACAAAGAAGTAGTTGTCCCCATAGGCCCATGTGCTGAAATGCTCCAGCGTCAAGGTGGTCATTTTGCCATCGGATGTGTTGTTGCCGTAATAGTTGTCATTGAACGAACTGCCATAGAGCAGTTGCAGATTGGTGCTTGAAAACGCATGAGCCTGTGTTGGCAGTGTGAAGCATAAACATGCTGCAGCAAGCATAGAGCAGCTGAAAACATGCAATGATGACGAAACCTGTTTAAGCATGCCTGCCATTGTAGATGGTACCACTGGCATTGGCATATTGTTGTAATACATCAGCGGCCTCCTGCCTGCAGATATCGGTAGCGACTGTAATGCCGCGTTTTTCAAGTGCTTCCTGCCAGTTGTCCATCTTCGGCCCTTCATCAAAGCCGATGGCCCGTGCGTCCTCATCACGGGCCCCGCAGACCAGGTGCCGGATGCCGGACCATGGAATGGCACCGAAACACATGGCGCAGGGTTCGCAACTGCTCACCAGTTCATAGCTATCCTTTGTGGCACCAAGATCGAAGCGCCCCAGTCGCTGTTGAGCACTACTGATGGCGACCATTTCTGCATGTGACATCGAGCAGTTCGATGTTACAACCAGATTCATGCCGATAGAGAGCAGCTCATGGGTATCGATATTGAATATGGCTGCGCCAAACGGGCCGCCTGTGCCGTGCTCGATGTTCATGCTGGATAAGCTGATTGCCAGAGCCATGCGCGATTCAACTGTTGCAAACTCCGAGCCAGCGTTCCGGAGCAGCGCAGCAGACCATTCAGGCAGTTGAATCGATATTTCGAATGGCGATAGCTTTGTCATAAATAGTCAGGCAGCAAGAATAGTACCAACAATGCCGGTTTTCTGGCCTGTTTTATCAATCATGGCGGGTTTAATGAACCTTTAGCAGTTCCACCTCAAACACGAGTGTTTCTCTCGGGCCGATAGCTGCTCCAGCACCTCGTTCGCCATAGGCCAGGTTTTCGGGGATAAACAGCTGCCATTTCGAACCTTCCTGCATGAGCTGTAGTGCCTCAGTCCAGCCTGGAATAACCCGATTGGCCTGGAATATCATCGGGTTTCCACGTGCGTAAGAGCTGTCGAACTCACGTCCTTCAATCGTGGTTCCGCGATAATCCACCGTAACATTGCTATCGATTTTAGCCGATGGGCCACTGCCTTCTCGGATGATTTTGTACTGCATGCCGCTAGGCAGCACTACAATGCCGGGCTGCTTTGCATTGGCTTCCATGAAGGCACTGCCTTTGGCAGCATTTTCAGCCGCGATTTCATGACGTGGGCGGCTATCTGTGGCGGTGTCCTCCTGAGAAGAACAGCCAGCTATAAGTGACAGGGTGAAAAGAGCGATGAGGGATCGAATAATCATGGCTTTACTCGAATGCCGGGCAGCATCCGCCGCTGCCACATACAGGTGCAGGAGAGCAGGGAGCGGTTCCACAGGCTGTCTCCAGTGAACCTGAGGTGATGGAGTGAGCTGAGATCAGCTTCTTCAGATTCAGGCTTCCGCACTGTTTGCAAGATACAGACTCAGAACTGTTCCGCACCAATGTCTCAAATTGCTGCTGACAATCAGAGCATCGAAATTCATAAATGGGCATGGCAATCTCCTTGCGACAATCATACATGCTTGAAAGAGTGAGTGGAACAGGTCTGCAGCTTTTGTTGGCTGGCTACCCATCAGTATTTTCCAATCCGTAAATGAGTCTGAAAGCTGATCGCATGGTTTATAGTTCATGCTGCCTCGTTGTTCTGCCCAAAGATTGTTTTGAACAAGGTTTTGCGAGCGTTTCGTAAATGCTTCCATG